>NZ_JBARYB010000257.1:0-16563 GCF_049647645.1 Achromobacter sp. | reverse complement strand
CCCCAGCGTCCAGCGCGCCCGCGGCAACGCCAACGCCAGCGCCACCGCCCGCTGCGCCGGCCAACTCCGAGACGGCCAAGTAGGGCCGCGTCGCCGCGCCGGGTTGCCGTAGCGCAAACAGATGCGCCGCGCCGATACACGGCGCGGTCCGCATCCGGCGATAATGCCGGGCATCATGACCTATCAACTCCTGAAAATGCTCCACGTCGCGGCCGTGGTCGCCTGGCTGGGCGGATCGCTGTTCGTGTCGCTCTTCCTGCTGTCCTCGCAACCGCAGGACAGTGAAGAAGCGCCGAAAGAACGCAAGATGCTGGGCGCCTTGCGCCGCTGGACGCTGTACGTGACCACGCCGGCCATGGTGCTGACCTGGCTGGTCGGCTTGCACCTGGCCATGGCCTTCGGCTGGTTTGCCATGACCTGGATCTGGGTCAAGCTGGTCTTCGCGCTGGCGCTGTCGGCGCTGCTCGGCATCCAGAGCGCGGCGTTGCGCCGCATGGCCGATGGCAGCCCCAAGCGCCCGCCGCTGGTGGACCTGTACGCGCCGTTCACCGTCATCGCTTCCGCGGCCATCGTGACGCTGGTGGTCGTCAAGCCCTTCTGATTCGCGCGGCCGGGCATCCGCCGGGACCATATGCCCAGCCGCCATAACCAAACGCCCTTGTAATAAGGACTCAACGAACTATTCGTTCGCCCGGTCCGTCCCCCTCCCTAGAATCGTTGCTCTCATAACCGCATAGCCTGAGAGGCGATTCCAATATGACTTCCCGTTTCTTCAAGCGCCTGCTGGGCGCGGTGCTGGCTTCGGCGGCAATGTTCCATGGCCCGGCGTTTTCGGCCGATCCCAAGCCCCTCAAGGTGGGCGTGCGCGGCGGTGTCGACGAGCAGATCTGGGAGGTGGTGGCCCAGGTCGCCAAGAAGAACGGCCTGGCCGTGGAACCCGTGGTGATCACGGGCACCGCCAGCCCCAACGAAGCGCTCAACAACGGTGACCTGAACGCCAACGCCTTCCAGCACGTTCCTTTCCTGAATGACCAGATCAAGCAACGCGGCTACAAGCTCGTACCCGTGGCCAACACGCTGATCTCGCCGATCGCGTTCTACTCCAAAAAGTACAAGTCGCTGGAGGCGCTGCCCGAGGGCGCCCGCGTCGGCATTCCCAACGACCCCAGCAACCAGACGCGCGCCCTGGTCATCCTGCGCGACCAGGGCTTGATCACGCTGAAGGACGGATTCGATCCGGCCACCGGCACGGCGACGCTGGCGGACGTGACGTCCAACCCCAGGAAGCTCAACTTCGTGGAAAGCGCCTCGGTGGTGCTGGCGCGCTCGCTGCCCGACGTGGACACCGCGGCCATCGTCAACAGTTTTGCCTATCAGGCGGGGCTGATCGCCACGCGCGACGGCATCGCGGTGGAGAAGAAGGAAAACAATCCCTACGTGAACATCATCGCGGTGCGCGAACAGGACAAGAACGCGCCCTGGGTGCCTGAACTGGTCAAGGCCTACCACTCCGAGGAGGTGCGCCAGTTCATCCTGAGCAAGTACGAAGGTTCGGTCATCCCGGTTTTCTGAGGCTGGAATCGGGCAATGATGCAACACGAATTTTCCATGGACGGGCTGGCCGACGCCGCGCCGCGTACGCAGGCCATCGACGCGCACATCGTGTTCGAGGGCTTGCAAAAACGCTACGAGGGCGCGCAGGGGCCGGTAGCCGCGCTCTCCGATGTGTCGTTCTCCATCGCCCGCGGCGAGGTCTTCGGCATCATCGGACGCAGCGGCGCGGGCAAGTCCACGCTGCTGCGTTCCATCAACATGCTGGAGCGGCCCAGCGCCGGCCGCGTGCTGGTGGACGGCGTCGATGTGGGCGGCCTGCAAGAGAATGCGCTGGTGGGCCTGCGCCGCCGCATCGGCATGATCTTCCAGCACTTCAACCTGCTGTCGGCCAAGACGGTGGCCGAGAACGTGGCCTTGCCCTTGCGCGTGGCAGGCGTGAAGCCCGCCGCCGCGCGGGCCCGGGTGGAGGAACTGCTGGAACTGGTGGGGCTGCGCGACAAGGCCGACGCTTATCCGGCAAAGCTGTCCGGCGGCCAGAAGCAGCGCGTCGGCATCGCCCGCGCGTTGGTGCACGAACCGGAGATCCTGCTGTGCGACGAAGCCACCTCGGCGCTGGACCCCGAGACCACGCAGTCGATCCTGGCCTTGCTGCTGGACATCAACCGCAAGCTGGGCCTGACCGTGGTGCTGATCACGCATGACATGGCGGTGATCCGCGAGGTCTGCCACAAGGTGCTGGTGCTGGACGGCGGCCGCAAGGTCGAGGAAGGCGAGGTCTGGCGCGTGTTCGGCAACCCCCAGGCCGACGCCACGCGGGCCTTGCTGCGGCCCTTGCAACACGATCTGCCGGCCGACCTGGCGGTCAGGCTCGTGCCTGACCTGCAAGGCCGGACGGGCGTGGCGGTGCTGCGGTTGCGCTTCACGGGGCAGGGACGCCCGGATGGCGTGTCCTTGCAGGCGCTGGCGGCGCTCGGTCCTGGCGCGACGCTGCTGCATGGCGGCCTGGACCGCCTGCGCGGCCATGCCCAAGGCAGCCTGCTGGTATCCGTGCCTGCGGGCGCATTACAGGAAGAGGCCACGCGCGCCGCGCTGGTGGCCGATCAGATCAAGGTGCTGGGTTATGTCGCTGCCGATGCTTGATAAATACCTGCAGGCCTTCCTGCAGACCCTGGCCATGGTGGGCGTATCCGCCGTCATCGCGATTGTTCTCGGCCTGGCGCTGGCCGTGGTGCTGACCGTCACCGCGCCCGGCAACCTGTATCCCAGGCCGCGCTTCAACAAGGTCTTGTCGGTAACGGTGAATACCTTTCGCGCCATCCCCTTCATCATTTTGCTGGTGGCGATGCTGCCGTTCACGCGCTTCCTGGTGGGCACCACGCTGGGCACCTGGGCCGCCATCGTGCCGCTGTCGGCCAATCTGGTGCCGTTCTTCGCGCGCGTCGCCCAGGTCAGCCTGAACGACGTGGACCACGGCCTGGTGGAAGCGGCCAGGGCCATGGGCTGCCGCCGCTGGCACATCGTGCGCCACGTGCTGTTGCCGGAAGCCTTGCCGGGCATCATCGGCGGCATGACGGTCAGCGTCATCGCCATGATCAACGCCTCGGCCATGGCCGGCGCGGTCGGCGCCGGCGGCCTGGGCGACCTGGCGATTCGCTATGGCTACGAACGCTACGAGACCCGCGTCATGTTCGAGGTGATCGTGATCCTGATCGCGCTGGTCTCCATTGTGCAGTTCACCGGCGAATGGTTGTCGCGCCGCGCCGACCACAAACGCTGACTCTATGCCGCAGCCCGATGCTCCGGCCATATTCGCAAACACAGGAACATTGACATGACCGAGTCCACGCAACACGGCTTCGCCACGCGCGCCATCCACCTGGGCTACGACCCGCTGGACGAGCAGGGCGCGCTGGCGCCCCCCCTCTACCTGACCTCCACCTACACCCAGGACAGCATCGAGGCCTTCGACCAGATCCGCCTGGGCGAGAAGCAGGGCTACGTCTACGGCCGCACCCGCAATCCGACGCAGGCGCTGCTGGAAGAGCGGCTGGCGTCGCTGGAGGGCGCCGAAGCGGGCGTCGTGACCGCTTCCGGCATGGCGGCGATTTCGGCCACCTTGTTCTCGCTCCTGCAAAGCGGCGACGAGATCGTGGTGGACCAGATCGTGTACGGCACCGCCTTCACGCTGTTTACGCAAGGTCTGACGCGTTTTGGCGTGCGCGCGGTGTTCGCCGACTTCACCCGCCCCGAGTCCGTGGCGGCGGCCATCGGCCCCAAGACGCGCGCCGTCTATTTCGAGACGCCCGCCAATCCGAACCTGCGCCTGGTGGATATCGCGGCGGTGTCCGCCATCGCCCGCGGCAAGGGCCTGCTGACCATCGTCGACAATACCTTCGCCACGCCGGTGCTGCAGCGTCCGCTGGAGCATGGCGCCGACATCGTGCTGCATTCGGCCACCAAGTACCTGGGCGGCCATGGCGACCTGCTGGCCGGCGCGGTGCTGGGCCGCAAGCAACACATCGACGCGATCCGGCTGCAGGGGCTGCGCTACTTCACCGGCGCCACCTTGTCTCCGTTCACCGCTTTCCTGGTGCTGCGCGGGATCAAGACGCTGGAGCTGCGCGTGGCGCGCCACAGCGAATCCGCCTTGAAAGTGGCCAGGCTGCTGCGCGCGCATTCCGCGGTAGCAGAGGTGTTCTATCCCGGGCTGGCGGATACGGCGGGCGCGGCGATCGCGCGCCGCCAGCAATCGGCCGGCGGCGGCCTGGTCGCGTTCGAGCTGAAGGGCGGGCTGGCCGCCGGGCGTAACCTGCTCAACAGCCTGAAGCTGGCCCGCATCGCGGTCAGCCTGGGCGATCCCGAAACCCTGATCCAGCATCCCGCGTCCATGACGCACGCCAGCTACACGGCCGAGGACCGCGAACGCTACGGGCTATCCGAGGGCTTGCTGCGCCTGTCGGTGGGACTGGAGACGCCCGAGGACATCCTGGCCGATCTCAAGCAGGGCCTGGACCGGGTGTAGCGGCCGCGCGCCATCCCACCCATTCCCCTTGCTCTTCGAAGTTGCGCGGTCCGCGCGCGGCGGCTGCCAGCCCCGCGCGCAGCGCGCCCCTGTCCAGTCCGGGCATGTTGTGCAGCAGGGCGGGAGGCAGGTGCTCGACGTCGAGCATGGCGGCGTCGAATTCCATGGCCATCAGCCCGCCGCCATCGCTGGGCACGCGCAGGAACCACAGGCCTTCCATGTAGTCGCCCGCCCAGGGGTCGGGATAGATGGCCTGCGTGTAGCGGAAGCCGAATTCCAGGATGTCGCTCCAGGGCCAGAACTCCTGCTGGCCCAGGGCGCGCGCCAGCTCACTGCTGCGCGTGAAGCCAGCGTCGTCGAAGCCCACGCGCTCGCGCAGGGGATCCTCGGGCGGCGTCGGACCGGCTAGCAGCCGTTTGATGAATGACCACATGGCGCAGGGGCGGATGAAGGGAGGCCAGTGTAGCGGCCTTCGTCGCTGCAAAAATGTTACAACGTTTGATCGAAGTCAAATCCGCGGGGCAGGGCTCGGAGTAGCGTTTGCGCTTTTCCCGATAAGGGCCGCAGGCGCAAGCCTGGCAGCCGCGGGCAGGACGATCAGCGCAGCGAGGACAGGATCGATGACAGACAAGACCACCCCAGCCCACGAACAAGCCGTAGCCGAAGCGCCGCGCAAGCGCGCCGCCAGCGCGCCCGCGCAACCGGTCGTCAAGACCGTGGTCACGCCGGTGACCACCAGCCGCAAGCCGCGCGCCGCGAAGACATCGACGCCCGCCGCCGATCCCGTGTCCGCCGCGGCCGCCGCCGAGTCGGCCCTCGATGTGCGCAAGCGCGTCGTTGCCCGCCAGGACGCCGCGCGCCAGGAGTCCGTGGCCGTGTTGGCCGACATTGCCCGCCGCTATAACGTCAGCGCGCCGGCCCAGGCGCGCGAGGCGCTGCGCTCGGTCATCGAGGAATTGTCGCCGGACGACGCGCAGGCGGTGCATCGTGCGCTGCTGGAAGCCAATTCGGTGGTGCCGCGCACGCGCCGCAATCCCGACGACGAGCTGGCCGCGGACTGGCGCGAAGGCACCTATCCCTATCGCCACCGCATGCTGCGCCGCAACTACGAAAAGCAGAAATACAGCCTGCAGGTCGAACTGCTGAAGCTGCAGGCCTGGGTCAAGGCCACTGGCCAGCGCGTCGTGATCCTGTTCGAGGGCCGCGACGCCGCCGGCAAGGGCGGCACCATCAAGCGCATGATGGAACACCTGAATCCGCGCGGCGCGCGCGTGGTCGCCCTGGAGAAGCCGTCCGACACGGAAAAGGGCCAGTGGTACTTCCAGCGCTACGTGCAGCACCTGCCGACCGCGGGCGAGATCGTCATGTTCGACCGTTCCTGGTACAACCGCGCGGGGGTGGAGCGTGTGATGGGCTTCTGCACCCAGAATGAATACCTGGACTTCCTGCGCCAGGTGCCGGATTTTGAACGCCACCTGGTCAGCAGCGGCATTCACCTGATCAAGTTCTGGTTCTCGGTCAGCCAGGAAGAACAGCGCCGCCGCTTCCTGCAGCGCAAGGTGCATCCGCTCAAGCAGTGGAAGCTCAGCCCGGTGGACCTGGCTTCACTGGACAAGTGGGACGATTACACCCGAGCCAAGGAAGCCATGTTCGCGCATACCGACACGGCCGACGCGCCCTGGGTGGTGGTCAAGTCCGACTGCAAGAAGCGCGCGCGGATCAATGCGATGCGCTACGTGCTCAGCCGTCTGCCGTATGAAGGCAAGAGCGGCGATCCCATGATGGCCCTGGATTCGCTGATCGTGGGCCGCGCGCTGTAGCCGTTCAGGCGCCCAGCGCCTGCAGGTTCAGAGTGTAGCTGCGGCCGATCCAGACGGCGCAGTCGCGGTGGTCGCGGATCGAGTCGCCGGTGTTGGGGTGCATGAAGATATCCAGCGTCCCGTGATGCAGCGTCAGCCAGGTGGCGAGCTCCGCGAAGTGCCCGGGCGTGAAGGCGATCTGGTAGCTCCATTGGGGATGCGGGCCGACGGGGCGCTCATGGAAGCGCCCCAGTTCCATCTTGCCGGCAAAGCGCGCGGCAATCCTTTCGCGCAGCGCGTGCGCCGCATCGCGGCTGGCGGCATCGAAATACACATGGGCGTGCCAGCTGGCGACATCGCTTGTTTGCAGATCGGTCATTGTTGATACTCCGTCGCTGTCAGCCGCCCGCGCGCTTGGCGCGGAAGCCTTGTTTTTGCAGGGTGTCCATGACGCGCTCGCAGTGGTCGCCCTGGATTTCGATCACGCCGTCCTTCACCGTTCCGCCCGAGCCGCAGGCGTTGCGCAACTGCTTGCCCAGCGCGTTCAACGCCGCGCCGTCCAGCGCCAGGCCCTTGACCACGGTGACGCTCTTGCCGCCGCGTCCCTTGGTTTCGCGCGATACGCGCGCCACGCCGTCGCCGGCGGCAACCGCCTGGGCGGTCTGCTTGCACAGGCACTGCACCAGCGGCTTGCGGCACTCGGGGCACATGCGGCCGCCGTCGGTGGAATAGACCAGGCCGCCTGTCGAACTGCTTTTCATGATGGGCTTGCGCATAAGAAAGTTGATGGTCGTCGGCGCGGGCGGATCTACTTGCCGCGCATCTGGTCTATCAGCCGCCGGTCGCGCTTGGTCGGGCGGCCGGCCTCTATGCCCAGCGCAGGCTCGGGCGCCAGGCGGCGCATTTCGGCGGCGCGCTCGCGGGCCGCGACGCTTTCGGGCGTTTCCTCGTAGAGCTGGCGCGCGACAGGGGCGGGGCCGCGCACCCCGCTGACGCCCATCACCCGCACATGCAGCGCCGGGTCTTCCTTGCGGACCGTGACCAGGTCGCCGGGTGCGACCTCGCGCGCCGGCTTGGCGGGCTGGTCGTTCACCAACACCCGGCCCTTGCCGATTTCCTGCACGGCCAGGCTGCGTGTCTTGTAGAAGCGCGCGGCCCACAGCCATTTGTCCAGCCTGATCCTGTCCATTTTCTTTGTTCCCGCGGCATTGCTGCCCAAGCGCCAATGATAGCCGCCAGGGGAACGTTCCGCCCGCGGCGCGCCGTCCCTCCCGCGATCCGGCCTCTTGCTTTCAGCGACCTTGCGTTCACCCTGCCGGAACGCTTAAGCCAGGCTTAAAACGGCCTGTGCGCCGGAACTCGATGCGAATGCCTCGTCTAACCAGAAACGCGTATCGGAGGGCAATCGACTCATGGACCTGAACTGGCAGCAGCAACTGGCGGAAAGCGGGCTCTGGCTGGCGCGCGCCTTCGGCATCTCAGCCGTCGTGCTGGTGCTGACGGCGGGCTTGCTGGCGCGCTATACGGACTGGGGACGCAAGTTTTGGCGTCTGGCGTGGCCGTATCTGGATCCCCGGCGCAGCTGGCGTCCCTTGTTGATGCTGGCGCTGCTGTTGTTCCTGGCGATGTTCGCCGTGCGCATGACGGTGCTGTTTTCGTTCTGGTACAACGGTTTCTACAGTGCGCTGCAGGCGCTGGACCAGGGCGCATTCTGGCGCTTCCTGGGCATATTCTCGGTGCTGGCCTGTGTGCACGTGGTGCGCACGCTGGTCGACAGCTATGCCGGGCAGGCCTTCGATATCCGCTGGCGCGTGTGGCTCAACGATCGCCTGACCCGCGACTGGCTGGGCGCGGGCGCCTACTACCGCGGCCATTTCGTCGACGCGCCGGTCGACAATCCCGACCAGCGCATCGAGCAGGACATCGCCATGTTCGTGACGGGCTCGCGCACGCTGGCGATCGGCGCGCTGAGCGCGGTCGTCTCGCTGGTGGCGTTCACCTCCATCCTTTGGGGCCTGTCCGGCGCCTTGACCGTGGCCGGCGTGGAGATCCCGCGCGCCATGGTGTTCATGGTGTACCTGTATGTGATCGTGGCGACCTTGTTCGCCTTCAAGATCGGGCGTCCGCTGATCAAGCTGAATTTCCTGTCCGAGCGGCTGACGGCGAACTTCCGCTACGCGCTGGTCCGCCTGCGCGAGAACGCCGAGAACGTGGCGTTCTATCAAGGCGAGAACGTGGAGCGGGCCACCTTATGGACACGTTTCTCGGCCTACATCGCCAACTTGTGGGCGCGCGTGTACCGGGGGCTGAAGTTCGACGGCTTCAACCTGTCGGTGAGCCAGGTCGCGGTGGTGTTCCCCTTCATCCTGCAGGCGCCGCGTTTCTTCAGCGGCGCGATCAAGCTGGGTGATGTCATCCAGACGTCGCAGGCTTTCGGGCAGGTGCAGGATTCCCTGTCCTTCTTCCGTACTTCATACGACACCTTTGCGCAATACCGCGCCACGCTGGACCGGCTGAACGGCTTTCTGGACGCCAACGAGGCCGCGCGCGCGTTGCCCGCGGTACAGACCGAACCCTTGCCCGACGGCCTGGATATCGAAGACGTGCAGGTGGCGCGGCCCGACGGCACGGTCCTGCTGCGCGATCTGAACCTGAGCTTGCGGCCGGGCCAGGCCCTGCTGATCAAAGGGCCGTCGGGTAGCGGCAAGACCACCTTGCTGCGCGCGCTGGCAGGCCTGTGGCCCTATGCGCAGGGCTCGGTGCGCCGGCCGCAGGGCGCTTGCGCCTTGTTCCTGTCGCAACGGCCGTATCTGCCGTTGGGCGATCTGCGCGGCGCGGTCGCATATCCGGGGCTGGCGCAACCCGAGGACGATGCGCGCCTGGCCGAAGCGCTGCGGCAGGTCAACCTGGGGCATCTGGCCGGCCGGCTGGATGAGGTGGCCGATTGGTCCCGCATCCTGTCCATAGGCGAGCAGCAGCGCGTGGCGTTCGCGCGGGTGCTGTACAACCGGCCCGCCATCGTCTTCCTGGACGAGGCCACGTCCGCCACGGATGAAGGGCTGGAGCATGCGTTGTACAGCCTGCTGCGGGGGGAACTGCCATCCTGCATGCTGGTCAGCGTGGGGCATCGCAGCACGCTCGATGCTTTCCACACGGACAGGCTGGATCTGGATGGGGCGGGGAACTGGCGGGTCGGGCCGATGGCCGTGGCCGATGGCCCCGCGCAGCTTCGCCGGCCTGTGGATGGCCGGTCGGGCCGGCAGCAGCGGGCGGCGGCCTAGCCGGCCGCCCTGCAGTGATCAGGTGCCCACGCGCAGCGGACCGGTCAGCTTGCGCAGCGCGGCGATCACGCTTTGCGCGGTGATGCGGCCGGTCTTGGGATTGGCCGACGGAATGTTCTGGATTTCCATCGAGAACGAGGCCGAGTCGGACACGACTTCGACGCGGTGGAGATTGCGTTCCAGCGAGGGATCGGCCCAGATTTCCAGGGTGGTCTTGTCCGGACCGATGCCGGCCAGCGACACGCTGACCGCCACGTTCAGGTTGGCCGGAAAGCCCACCGCCGCTTCGCGCGGCGAGCCGCGGAAGATCAGGCGCGGTTCGGTGATGTCCGCGATGTCGATGTTGTTGTCGGTCAGGTAGGGCGCGCCCAACAGGCCGCGCACGGGCTTGCGGGTGATCATGGTGACGGAATGGATGACGCCTTCGGCCGCGGCGGTAATGGCGTCCAGGCCCAGGATGGCGCCCGAGGGCACCAGGATCTGGCCGTGGTGCTGGCGGGCGAGTTCGATCAGGTCGTCATGGCGCAGCAGGGCGCCGGAACTGAGCACCACCATCTTCTTGCCGGCGCGCAGCACGGGCTCGGCGATGTCGCGGAACACCGCGGCGGGCGCGCATTCCACCACCACGTCGCAATGCTCGTGCAGGGCGTCGACGGTGGTGTAGGCAGGCGCGGCCTGGGTCCAGGCAAAGGCCGGCGGGGCCTTGGGATCGCGCACCGCCACGGCGGTGAGCGTCAGGCCGGGCAGGCCGGCGTCCAGGGATTGCGCCACGGCCTGGCCGATGGCGCCGAAGCCGGCGATGCCGACGCGGTAGCTGTTCATAAGGGTCCAGAGTAGGGCCGCGGCGCGCCGCGGGCGGTTCGGAAAGGGCTGGGCGACTATGCGATGACGAGGCGCCGAGCTGCCGGCCACTGTAGCCACCGTGCCGGCGGGCGTCAATGCGGAATGGCGACCATGCCCGGCTACACTTTGCGTCCCAGCCTACAGGAGCACAGGCATGCATATCCTTCCGGAAACACCGGGCGACCGCGACGCGATCTTCACGCTGACGCAAGCCGCGTTCAAAGACCATCCGCACAGTCAGCAGACCGAGGGTTACATCATCGACGCGCTACGCGAGGCCGGCACGCTGACGCTGTCGCTGGTGGCGCGGATGGATGGGCGCATCGTGGGCCACGTCGCGTTTTCTCCGGTGACGGTCAGCGATGGCTCGGCGGACTGGTACGCGCTGGGACCTGTCGCGGTGGAGCCCGCCTTGCAAGGCCAGGGCATCGGCGCGGCGTTGGTCCGGGAAGGCCTGGAGCGCCTGAAGGCGCTGGGCGCGGCCGGCTGCGTGGTGATGGGAGAGCCGTCGTACTACTCGCGCTTCGGCTTTGCGCAGATGCCGGCGCTGACGTACCCCGGCGTGCCGGCGCGGTACTTCATGGCGTTGGTATTCACGCGCCCGGCGCAAGGCCGGGTCACGCATCACAAGGCATTCGAAGCGACCGCGTAGCCCGCGCGGCTCAACTGCCTTTCTGCGCCTGCGCCATGTAGTCCACGGTCAGGTTCGACAGCGCGCGCACGCCGTTGATGAGGCCGGACTCATCGACGTAGAAGCGCGGCGAATGATTGGGCGCGGCCTTCTCCACGTCGGTGCCCTTGGGCGTCACGCCCAGATAGAAGAACATGCCCGGCACCTTCTCCTGGTAGAAGGAGAAGTCCTCCGATGCGGTGGACTTCGGCTGCAGGCCGTAATTGCCTTCGCCCGCCACGCGCCGCAGCGTCGGACCCATCTGCTCGGTCAGCGCGGGATTGTTGACGGTGGCGTTGTACAGCTCCACCACGCGCACGTCGGCCTTGGCGCCCGCGCTCTGCGCGATCATGTCGGCAGTACGCGTGATGCGCTGGTGGATGTCTTTCTTCATGCCTTCGTCATAGGTGCGGATGGTGCCGGTCATGGCGACGTTGTCCGGCACGATATTCATGCGGTTGCCGCCGTGGATCGCGCCCACGGTGATGACGGCGGGCTCCAGCATGCTGTTGATCTGGCGGCTGGGAATGGTCTGCAATCCCAGGATGATCTGCGAGCTGACCACGATCGGGTCGATACCGGACCAGGGGCGCGCGCCATGAGTTTGCTTGCCGGTAACGTCGATCCAGAACTGGTCGGCGGCGGCCATCGCGGGGCCGCTGCGCCACGACAGTTTGCCCACCGGATACGAGCTGGACACGTGCAGGCCGAAGATGGCGTCCACCTTGGGATTCTCCAGCACGCCTTCCTGCACCATCATCTTCGCGCCCCAGATCTTCTTGCCGTCGGGCTCGAAGTCGGCGGGGCTTTCCTCGGCGGGCTGGAAGATGAATTTCACGCTGCCGGGAAGCTGGTCCTTCATGCCGGCCAGCACTTCGGCCGTGGCCATCAGGATGGCGGTGTGGGTGTCGTGGCCGCAGGCGTGCATCACGTCCACTTCCTTGCCCAGGTAAGTGCCCTTGGCCTTGGACGCGAAGGGCAGGTCCACCTGTTCCTTGACGGGCAGCGCGTCCATGTCGGCGCGCAGCGCCACCACCGGGCCGGGCTTGCCGCCCTTGAGCACGGCGACCACGCCGGTGCCGGCCACGCCGGTCTTCACGTCCATGCCCAAGGCGCGCAAGTGGTCCGCGACCAGCTTGGCCGTGCGGTTCTCCTGGTTGCCCAGTTCGGGGTGTTCGTGGATGTCGCGGCGCCAGGCGATAAGCTTGTCTTCGATCGCCTTGGCGCGCTGATCGATCTGTGCGGCCAGCGCGGGGTTGGGCGCTGGAACCAGCGGTCCTTGGGTGCCAGGCGCGCTTTGCGCGGCGGCCGGACCGGCCATCAGCAAATGGGCGGCGAGCGCCAGCGGCGCCAGGCGGAATATCGATTGACGGTAAGGCATGCTTTGCTCTCCTCTTGGTTGTTAACCTGTTATTGGACGAGGATCTTACCGAAGCGCATGACGGCCGGCGCGTTTGTTACCAACGCTTAAAAACAGGCTGTTTTGATTCCGGCCGATGGAATTCCGCGTGCCGGAAACAGCGCTTCAGGCCGCGCGCAAAACGCGGCGGGAGCCGCGCGCGAGGATCAGCAGCAACAGTGCCGCCAGGAGCGAAGCCACGCCTGCAGCGAGCATGGCGGCATGGAAGCCGCCGGCCAGGGCATCGGCGGCGAGCACGGCCGCGTTGACGGGTTCGCCGGGCATGACGTGGCGCGTGATGGCATCCCGCGCCAAGACTTGCGCATCGGGCGCGCCCAACTGCGACAGCGACGCCGTCAGCGCTTCGATGGCGCGTCCGCTCATCAGCGCGCCCAGCAGCGCGATGCCTATCGTCATGCCGGTCTGGCGCAGCGCGTTCATGGTGGCCGACGCCATGCCGGAACGCTCGCGCGGCACCGTGGCCATCACGGCCATGCTGGTCGACGGCACCGCCAGTCCAGTGCCCAGGCCCAGCAGTACCAGCAGGGATCCGGACACCGCATAAGACGTGTGGGCTTCGAAGCTGGTCATGCCCAGCATGGCCGTGCCGATGAACGTAAAGCCGGCGATCATCAGCCGCGGCAGCCCAAAGCGCAGATTGAGCCGCCCGAACACCACGGACACCAGCCCGGCAGCGGCGAACTGCGGCGCCAATTGCCAGCCAGCGGCCAGGGGCGACAGTCCCTGCACGTGCTGCAGGTAGAGCGAGAAAAAGAACAGGCTGCTGTAGGCGGAAAAACCCAGCACGAAGGACGCGAAGTTGGTGATGGCGAAGCCGGCGTCGCGAAACAGCCCCAGTGGCAGGATGGGCCGCGCCGCGTGGTGCTCGACCCACAGGAAGGCGAGCAGGCCGGCGGCCGCGATGGCGAGCGCAACCATGGCTTGCGGCGCGGCCCAGCCATGTTCGCCCGCAGCGATCAGGCCATAGGTCAGCGCACCCAGCCACAGCACGCTGAGGGCCTGGCCCGCGGGGTCGAAGGCGGCGTGTTCGGGATGGGCGCTTTCCTTGATGCTCCAGGCGCCCAGCGCGATGGCCAGCGCGCCGACCGGCAGGTTGATGAGAAAGATGCTCTGCCAGTTGAAGTGGGCCACCAGCACGCCGCCCAGCATGGGGCCCACGATGAGCGAAATCGCATTGCAGGAAGCCCACACGCCGATGGCCTGGGCGCGTTCCTTGGGATCGGGAAAGGCCTGGGTCAAGAGCGACAGCGCGCCCGGCACCAGCAGGGCGCCGGCGACCCCCTGCACCGCGCGGCCGATCAGCAGCGCGGTCAGGTTGTCCGCCAGGCCGCACAGGGCGGAACCGGCGGTGAACAGCAGCACGCCCGCCAGCCAGGAACGCTTGCGGCCGTAGCGGTCGCCCAGCGGCCCGGCCGACAGCATGAAGGCCGACAGGAACAGGGCGTAGGCGTCCACCACCCATTGCAGCCCGGCCATGTCGATGCGCAGGGCCGTCTGCATGGTGGGCAGCGCCACGTTGACGATGCTGATGTCCAGGATGGTGATGAAGCTGCCCAGATTGACGGCAATGGCCAGGGCGCGGCGGCGTGTGGGATGCATGGCGGGGATGCAGAGTATGGGATGGGGTATTCTATTCATCGACCGACCGTCGGTCAATGGAAAAAAGCCAACTTTTGATCCCGTCCCTGCGCCTCCTCTACACTGGCGCCTTGCTACTGAAACGACCCTGAACGATATGCCCGCTCCCGTCGAGCCGTCTGCCTTGCCAGGCCCGGACGCCGCTCCCAAGCCCCGCACCAAGCCGGCCGCCGTGCGGCTGGACGAACTGATGGCGGCCGCGGAAGCGCTTTTCATCCAGAAAGGCGTCGAGACGACCACCATCAATGAGATCGTCGAGCGTGCCGGCGTGGCCAAAGGCACGTTCTATCACTACTTCACGTCCAAGAACGACATGCTGGCGGCGTTGCGCGCCAAGTTCTCGCAGGGATTCCTGGACCAGATCCAGCGCGAAATGGACGCCTGTGCGCCGGAAGACGGCGTGGCGCGGCTGCGCGCCTGGACCCGGGCGGGAGTCCAGGTCTACTTCGACGGCTATGAACTGCATGACGTGGTGTTCCACGACGCCCAGCATCCCGACCGCGGCGTGGCAGAGAAGAACGCTGCGTTGGAACAGCTGGAAGCCATTCTTGAGGCGGGCGCGCGCGCCGGCTGCTGGAAGCTGGACGATGTGGCGTTGACCGCCATCGTGCTGTACCACGGCATGCATGGCGCCGTGGACGCCAGCATCGCACAGGGTCGGCACGACGCGCAGGCACTGTCCGGGCCCTTGGCGGCCATGTTCCTGCGCACGCTGGGCGCGCGCGCGGACTGAAGGCCCGCGCGCTGGCCTGCTGCGGCAGTCCCGGCTATTGCAGCTTGATACCCAGTTCCTTGATCAGCGGCCCCATGTCGGCGCGGTCGGCCTCGATGGTGGCGGCCAGCTCTTCCGGCGTGCTGCCGATGGGGATCATGCCCAGGGTTTCCATCTGCGCCCGCATCGCGGGTTCCTTCAGGATGTCCGCGACCGACTTCTGAATCAGCGCCACGCGGTCATCGGCGATGCCGGCGGGGGCCATCAGCCCGATCCAGGGCTGCGGCGCATAGTCCTTGAGACCGGATTCTTTCAGCGTGGGCGTGTCCGGCAGGCCGCCGAAGCGTTCCGGGCTGGTGATTGCCAGGGCGCGCAGGCGGCCGCTGTCGATCAGGCCCTTGGAACTCGACGGCGCGTCCAGGCCCACATCGAGCTGGCCGCCGATCAGATCGTTCTGCGTCTTGCCGGACGAGGACGAGGGCACGTACAGGGCTTTGATGCCGGCGCGGCGGGCCGTCTGTTCCCAGACCAGGTGGAAGGCGGTGCCGATGGAGAACGAGCCCACGCTCAGATTGCGAGCCTTGCTTTCGCGCACGAAGTCTTCCCAGGTCTTGAGCGGGCTGTCCTTGGGCACGATGAAGATGAAAGGCGTGCGTGCGACCAGCGAGATCGGCTTGAGGTCTTTCTGCGTATCGAACGGCAGGCTGTCCACCGCGAAGGGCACGATGGTGACGGACGACGCCACCACCATGCCCAGGGTATAGCCGTCGGGCGCGGATTTGACCAGCGCGCCCGTGCTGATGATGCCGGAGGCGCCGGGCTTGTTCTCCACCACCACCGGCTGCCCCCAGGCGGCGCCGAGCTTGCTGGCCAGCACGCGCAGCATGACGTCCACGGGACCGCCAGGCGGATTGGAGACGATGATCTTGACGGGCTTGTCGGGATAGGCGGCGGTAGCCGCCAGCGGCGCCAGCAGCGCCAGCGCCAGCGCGGTTTGCTTGAACATGGAGTTCCCCTTGTTTTGATATGTTTGGGGCGCGAGCCGAGTGCGCCCGCGCCGATACGCATGCAGTCCGCGTTCAGGCCAGGATCTGCATATGCGGGGCTGCCGGCCAGCCGGGGCCGTCGCCGCGGATGAACGCGATCCATGCCTGCTGCGTGGCCTGCGCCAGTTGCCGCGCCTGCGCAGGCGGCAGTCCGGCAAGCATGGGCGCGCCGGCGTACGCCGGCAGCGTGTCGAAGACGAAGGGCAGCTCGATGCAATGGCAGGCGCCGAAGTTCGCGGTCGGCGCCACGTCAAAGCGCGCCAGCCAGGCCTGGCGGCCCTGGGCAGCGGCGTCGCGCGCCCACTGGCGCGAAGGCGCGCCGAATACCTCGTCGCCCAGTTCCTGGTCGGACGCAGCCCGGCCGTTGCCGGGAAAGGCGGCCATTTCGTCGCGGGTATAGCAGACCAGCACGTCGGCGCGGGACGCGGCCTGCGCGAGTGCGGGCGCGATGTCTTGCGGCAGTACCTGGCCATCCAGCACCGGCGCGAACAGGCTGCGGCTGCTGCCCTCGGCGCGCAGCGCTTCGGCTACGGCGGGCGCCTGCTGCGCCGCCAGCAATGCCGTCACGGGCAGTTCGC
>NZ_JBARYB010000256.1:0-24795 GCF_049647645.1 Achromobacter sp. | reverse complement strand
CCAGCGGCAGGATCACGCGCGCCGTCAGGCCGCCGCCCGGACGGTCCTGCAGCCACAGCGAGCCGCCGTGGGCGACGGCCACCGAGCGCACGATGGACAGCCCCAGCCCGGATCCGGGCTGCGCTTCGCCGGCGCGGCCGCGGGTGAAGCGCTGCTGTACGGCGTCTTTCTCGTCGTCGGCCACGCCCGGGCCGCGGTCGGACACGGTCAGCGCCACGCGGAAACCCGCCACCGGCGTGGCCTGGATGTCCACGGGGCCGTCGGGCGCGTAGCGCAGCGCGTTGTCCACCAGATTGCGCAGCATCTCGCGCAAGGCGATCCGGTCGCCAGCGATGCGGGCGCGGCGGACCTCGGGCGCGATTTCGATGCGCAGGCGCTGCGCTTCCAGCGGGCCGATGCGGCGCCGCGTTTCGTTGACGGTTTCGGCCACGCCCACCAGGGTGCGCGAGCCTTTGCCCAGGCGATGGGTGATGGTGGCGTCCATCAGCAGCTGGTTGATCAACTGGCTGGCGTGCATGGCGTTCAGGTGGATGCGTTCCAGGCGCGCATGCAGCCGCTGCGGATCGGTTTCGTCCAGCGCCACCTCCGCCTGCGCGCGCAGCGAGGCCAGCGGCGTGCGGACCTGGTGCGCGGCATCCGCCACCAGGGTATTGAGCGTGCCCATGACGCCGGACAGGCGCTGCATGAAGCCGTTCAGCGCCTCGACCAGCCGGCGCACCTCGCGCGGCACGGGCGTCACCAGCGGCGCCAGATCGTCCGGCGCGCGGCTGCGCAATTCGCGCTCGACTACGGCAAGCGGGGCGAAGGCGCGCTGCACGCCGAACCACAGCAGGCCCAGCGCCACCAGCGACACCACCACCAGCGGCAGCGCGGTGCGTCCCAGGATCTCGTCGGCCAGCGCCTCGCGCGAGCCCAGCGTCTCGGCCACGCGTACCGTGACCCAGCCCGCATGCTGGCTGGCCGACACCAGCCGGCCCACGGTGGCGACACGCACCGGTTCGTCGTGATAGCGCAGGTAGGCGAACACCGGCGTGGCCGATTGCGCCAGCGGCATGCCGGGCGCCAGGTCGTCGTAGCCAGTAATAAGGCGGCCGTTGGAGGTACGGGCCTCGTAGAACACGCGTTCGCCGCCGGACAGCATGGCCAGCGAGGACACGGGCGGTTCGACGGTGACGTTGTTGTCTTCGATCTGCACCGAGCCGGCAATGGTCAGCGCCGAGGCCGCCAGCAGCCGGTCGAAAGCCTGCTCCGCCGCGCGCTGCGCGTAGCCGCGCAGGAAAAACACCAGCCCGATCAGCGCGCAGGCCAGCAGCAGCACGCCCAGCGCGAAGACGCGACGGCGGATGGAGAAATTTTCAGGGCTGTTCATGGCTGCGGGCCTGATAGCCGACGCCGCGCACGGTGACGATATCGATCGAGGCGCCCGCCAGCTTCTTGCGCAGCCGCGAGATCAGCAGCTCCAGCGCATTGAGCGTGCCGTCGTCCAGGTCGAAGAGCTGATTCATCAGCCGTTCCTTGGCGACGGTCTGGCCCAGCTTGCCGAGCAGGATCTCCAGCAGGCGGAATTCGCGCCGTCCTAACTCCAGCGGCGCGCCGGCCACGCTGACGTTGCGGTTGGCGAGATCCAGGCTGAGGTTGCCATAGACGGTGACGCTGCTGGTCTGGCCGGCCGGGCGGCGCATCAGCGCGCGCAGCCGGGCTTCGAGTTCCCGCAGGTCGAAGGGCTTGACCAGGTAGTCGTCGGCGCCCAAGTCCAGCATGTCGATCTTGTCTTCGATTTCGGAACGCGCGGTCATGACCAGCACGGGCGCTTCCAGCCCGGCGGCGCGCAGTTCGCGGATGACGGTAAATCCGTCCTTGCCAGGCAGATTGATGTCCAGCACGAGCGCGTCCCAGGTTTCGTCCAGTCCCCAACGCAACGCCGCCACGCCGTCGCGCACCCATTGCACGCTGTGGCCGGCGGAACGCAGCTTGCTTTCCACGGCATCGCCGAGATCGAGATTGTCCTCGACCAGCAAAATGCGCATGTGTTGTCTCCGTGTTTTTTTGTGGCTTTCGGGGAGTGTAAAGGGCTGGGATGGTTCTGTGGGTTTGGTGCTTGCGGTGGTGGTTGCTTCTTAAGGCGCCTGTCGCGTCGGTGGCCTGCGGGGCGCGGGGCAACGATTGCGGTCCGGAGCCTTCGCTCCGGACTTCCCCTTCGTCATCTTCGTCCAGGCCTACGGCCTTCCCTTCAGATTCCCTCGGGCTTATCGACGCCCCGCGCCCCGCAGGCCACCGACGCGACAGGCTCTGCTGATTGAATCTTCACGGGCGCTGGGCCGGTCAGTGTGCTTGGCGTTCTGGCCACGGATAGTGGGTGTTGGCGTGTCTTGCGGGGCCAGCCCCAGGCCGGCCGCGCGGGCGGCCTTTTGGGGCTTACGCGGTGTCGCGCGTCGCACGATGGCGCTGCGCGCAGGTGGCGGGGGTGTTCTCGTGGTGACGTGTATGGCAAGTGAAAATGGGGTCCGAATTTGGTGGGGCGCTGCGTTGGGGCGATGGTTAAGCGCGCGCGTCGGCCAGTAATCGTCACTTCAACGCAGATGCCGGATGGGTGGCGCGCGCCCGGGTCTACATGCGCAAGCGGCTATTCGCCGCGCGCCACCCATCACCGCCCACCCCCAAAAGACTGGGGACCATCAGCAAACCGCTCGCCGTATTCGCGCAAGCGAACACAATCGAAGTTTAAAAAATCATGTATGTCATTCTCGGCCGCCCGCGCGGCCGAGAATGACGGGCAGCTCAAGGCTCGTCCCCGACCACGGCTCTAGCGGCGCACCAGGCCAAGACACAAGTAGCCCATCGGCGCGGGTGCCTGGGTGGCGGGCAACCTCGATGCGCCCGAGGGAATCTGAAGGGAAGGCCGCAGGCCTGGACGAAGATGACGAAGGGGTAGCCCGGAGCGAAGGCTCCGGACCGCAATCGTGGGCGCCCGCCACCCAGGCACCCGCGCCGATGGGCGGCCTACGAAGCCCTGTAACGGTAGCCAAAACTATGCCAACGAAGCCTCGGACGAACTCAACACCAGCCAGCCACATAGCCAGGAAGCTACAAATCCCGCCTACTTCCCAGCACTATCCGACCAGCCCTTGGACAACTCCACAGCCTGCCTCCACCGCTTCATCCGCGCAGCCCGCACGGACTCCGGCCAAGTCGGCTCGAACGTCCGCTCCGCCTGCCACTTCGAGGCAAACTCATCCAGTCCCGACCAGAATCCCACCGCCAGTCCGGCCAACCCCGCAGCCCCCAGCGCAGTCGATTCCGATACGCGTGGACGCACCACCGGGACGCCCAGCAGGTCCGCCTGCATCTGCATCAGCAGGTCGTTGCGGGCCGCGCCGCCGTCCACGCGCAGTTCGGTCAGCGCGATGCCGCTGTCGCCGTTCATGCAGGTCAGCAGTTCCGCGCTTTGCAGCGCGATGGATTCCAGCGTGGCGCGGGCGATGTGGGCGCGGGTGGTGCCGCGGGTCAGGCCCACCAGCGTGCCGCGCGCATAGGGGTCCCAGTGTGGCGCGCCCAGGCCGGCGAAGGCCGGGACCATGAAGACGTCGTCGGTGTCGGCCACGCTGGCGGCCAGGGATTCGATTTCTTCCGAGCGCTGGATGATGCCCAGCCCGTCGCGCAACCATTGCACCGCGGCGCCCGCCACGAACACGCCGCCTTCCAGCATGTAGGTCGGGCGCCAGCCGCCATGGCTGGCCTGGGGCAGGCCCCAGCCTACCGTGGACAGCAGGTGGTTGCGGGATTGCACCGGTTTTTCGCCCACGTTCATCAGCATGAAGCAGCCGGTGCCGTAGGTGTTCTTGGCCATGCCCGGCGTGAAGCAGGCCTGGCCGAAGGTGGCGGCCTGTTGGTCGCCGGCCACGCCGGCGATGGGGATGGAGCCGCCCAGCCATTCGGGCAGGGCTTCGCCCACCACCGCGCTGCTGGGCGCGATTGTCGGCAGCACGCCGCGCGGGATCTTGAGCAGCGCCAGGATCTCGTCGTTCCAGTCCTGGGTGTGCAGGTCGAACAACATGGTGCGCGACGCATTGCTCGGATCGGTGCTGTGCACCGCGCCGCCGGTCAGTTGCCAGATCAGCCAGGTGTCCACGGTGCCGAAGGCCAGTTCGCCGCGCTCGGCCATCTGGCGCGCCCCGGGTACGTGGTCCAGCAGCCAGGCAAGCTTGGTGCCGGAGAAATAGGCGTCCAGCACCAGGCCGGTCCGCGATTGCAGGAAATCGGCGTGGCCGTCCTGGCGCAGCTGGTCGCACATCGGCGCCGTGCGGCGGTCCTGCCAGACGATGGCGCGGGCCAGCGGGCGGCCCGTGGCGCGTTCCCAGATCAGGGTGGTTTCGCGCTGGTTGGTGATGCCGATGGCGGCGATATCGGCGGCGGTCGCGCCGGCGTTGCGCAAGGCCTCGCGGGCCACGTCCAGCTGGCTGTGCCAGATCTCGCTGGCATCGTGCTCGACCCAGCCTGGCCGCGGATAGTGCTGGCGGAATTCGCGCTGGCCGACGCCGCGCACCACGCCTTCGCGGTCGAACACGATGGCGCGGGAGCTGGTCGTGCCCTGGTCCAGGGCTAGGACAAATTCATTCGTCGTCACTTTGTTTGGCGCCGTTCAGGTGTGCCCCGGCCAGAGGCTCGAGGCGTCTAAAGGAGAAGGTCGAGGCCATGCACAGCACCCCGACGACGATGAAGCCCGCGACGACGTCGCGGATCGCCAGCGTTTCCGCGCCGCGCAACGACATGCTGATGTTCAGCGTCACCGCGGCCACGCCCACGCCCAGGCTGATGCCGAGCTGCTGCGCCATGGCGGCGAAACTGCTGGCGCGGCTCATCTTGGACGGGGGAATGTCGGCATAGGTTAGCGTATTTACCCCAGTGAATTGCAGCGAGCGGAAAAAGCCGCCGACCAGCAGGATGGCGATCATCAGCCACACCGGCGTGGTGGGCGTGAAGGCGCCGCAGACCACGATGAACGCGCCCGCCAGCAGGGCGTTCACGGTCAGCACCCGGCGAAAGCCGAAATACCGAACGATGGGGGTGGCCACGAACTTCATCAGCAGCGCGCCCGCAGCGCTGGCGAAGGTGATCAGGCCGGCCGCGAACGGGGTGAGCCCGAAGCCTACCTGCAGCAGCATGGCCAGCAGGAAAGGCGTGGCGCCCACGGCGAAGCGGCACAGGTTGCCGCCCAGCGTGGAGATGGCGAAGGTGGGGATCCGCATCAAGGACAGGTCGATGATGGGGTGCTCCGTACGCTTGGCATGCCAGCCGTAGAGCAGGCCGCAGACCGTACCCACGGCGATCAGCCCCAGCAGCATGGACAGCGGCATGACGTCGCGGCCGATGGCCTCGAAGCCGCTGACCAGGGTCGCCAGGCAGATCGCGCTGAGCAGGAAGCCCGGCCAGTCCAGGCGCGGGGCGGATTCCTCGCGGATCTCGGCGACATAGCGCAGAACCAGGAAAATGCCCAGGATTCCGATGGGGATATTGATCAGGAAAATCCAGTGCCAGGACATATAGGTGACCATGAAGCCGCCCAGCGGCGGTCCGATCACCGGGCCCAACAGGGCCGGAATGGAGAGGAAGGACATGGCCTTTAGCAGGTCCTGCTTGGGCACGGTGCGCAGCAGGATGATCCGCCCCACCGGCACCATCATCGCGCCCGCCATCCCCTGGACGATGCGGGCCAGGACTAGTTGGGGCAGGTCCTGGGACAGCGCACAGGCCACGGAACTGAGCGTGAACAGGCCGATCGCCGCCACGAACACCCGCCGCGCCCCGTAGCGGTCGGCCGCCCAGCCGCTGACGGGCACGAAAACCGCCACCGAAAGCAGATAGGACGTAATGGCCACGTTCAGCCGCACCGGGGTGGATCCCAGGGCGCGGGCCATGGCCGGCAGGGCGGTGGCCACCACGGTGGCGTCCAGCATCTGCATGAACAGCGCGCAGCCTACGATGAAGGGAATCATGCGCGCCGCGCGCGCTGCTTGCTCACTGGAAAGAGGAGCGGGACGGGCTGCTGCTGCGGATTCTGCGGACATGGCGGGAGGGGGCGATGGGTGCCGCGAGATTGTAACGCCGGGGGGGAGGCCGCCGTGAAGTAAACTCCCCACATCCGAAACCCATTGAAATTGGTGCCATGGCGACCAACTACGAATCCGAGATCACTCTTTTCCTGAAAGACTTCAAGCAATCGCACCCTGGCACCGAAGAGCGCCAGCGCGAGGGCCGCGCCCGTCTTTGGGACAAACCGCAGGATTCGGAACTGCTGGAAGGCTTCCGTGCGGCCCGCGTGCCGCAAAGGCCGTACGTCTACCAGGCCGACTGAGCCCATTGCGGCAATCATGGCCCAACACGCTTCCGTCCCGGGCGACGCCCTGGCCGCGCTAGTGGAACCGCCCGTCGACAGCACTCCTGACACCATCGACAGCGTGGCGTTCGCGCGCCTGTATGGCGAGCCGCTGTTCCAGATGCCCACGGACCTGTACATCCCGCCGGATGCGCTGGAAGTGTTCCTGGAAGCGTTTGAAGGGCCGCTGGACCTGCTGCTCTACCTGATCCGCAAGCAGAACTTCAATGTGCTGGACATCCCCATGGCGGATGTCACGCGGCAGTACCTGTCGTATGTGGACCAGATCCGCATCCACAACCTGGAGCTGGCCGCCGAGTACCTGCTGATGGCGGCGATGCTCATCGAGATCAAGTCGCGCATGCTGCTGCCGGTCAAGAAGAGCGACACCGGCGAAGAGGCGGAAGATCCGCGCGCCGAACTGGTGCGCCGCCTGCTCGAGTACGAACAGATGAAGCTGGCGGCCAAGAAGCTGGACGCGATGCCGCAGCTGGGCCGCGATTTCGTCAGCAGCCAGGCGGTGGCCGACCTGAGCGTGGAACGCATGCTGCCCGAGGTCAGCGTCGACGACCTGCGCGCGGCCTGGGCCGACATCATGAAGCGGGCCAAGCTGAACCAGCATCACCACATCACGCGCGAGCAGTTGTCCGTGCGCGATCACATGACGCACATCCTGCGGCGCCTGAACGACGTGCGCTTCATGGAATTCGGCGATCTGTTCATGGAGCGCGTCCGCGAAGGCGCGCCCGCGGCGGTGGTCGTCGTGCATTTCATCGCCATGCTGGAACTGGCCCGCGAGTCCTTGCTGGAAATTACGCAGGCCGAGCCCTATGCTCCCATCTACGTGCGCCTGGCCTACACCAGCGTGGCGGCGGTCGCGGCCTGATCCTGACCGGGCTGCCCCCAACCCCGGAGACTCCTCTTGAAAGTCGTACACACCATCCAGGAATTGCGTGATCACCTGCGCGGCCAGAACCGCGTGTCGTTCGTGCCCACCATGGGCAACCTGCACGAAGGCCACCTGTCCCTGATGAAGCTGGCGCGCCAGCATGGCGACCCGGTGGTGGCCAGCATCTTCGTGAACCGCCTGCAATTCGGCCCCAACGAGGATTTCGACCAATATCCCCGCACGCTCGCCGCCGACATCGAGAAGCTCGAGCGCGAGCGCGACGTCTATGTGCTGTTCGCGCCGAACGAGCGCGAGATGTATCCCGAGCCGCAGAACTTCCGCGTGCAGCCGCCCGATGACCTGGGCGACATCCTGGAAGGCGAGTTCCGCCCCGGTTTCTTCGAAGGCGTCAGCACCGTGGTGCTGAAGCTGTTTTCCTGCGTGCAGCCGCGCGTGGCCGTGTTCGGCAAGAAGGATTACCAGCAGCTGATGGTGGTGCGCAACATGTGCCGCCAGTTCCAGCTGCCGGTGGAAGTGCTGGCGCACGAGACCGTGCGCGCCGAGGACGGCCTGGCGCTGTCCTCGCGCAACCGCTATCTGAGCGAGGCCGACCGCGCCGAGGCGCCCGCGCTGTACGCCGCGCTGCAGCACGCCAACCAGCGTCTGGCCCAGGGCGAACGCGATGCCGCCGCCCTGGAGCGCGAAGCCACCGAGACCCTGGCTCGGCGCGGCTGGCAGGTGGACTACGTGGCCTTGCGCCGCCAGCGCGACCTGAAGCGCCCCGAAGCCGCCGACCTGCAGGCCGGCGAACCGCTGGTAGCCCTGGCGGCGGCGAAGCTGGGCGCGACCCGCCTGATCGACAATCTGGAACTGGCCTACACGGCCTGAGGCGGCCAGGTTCTTGGGGGTGGCGTCCATGTCCACCCCTGAAAGAATTACCAGCTTACGTCGTGGCGGGCGGCGGATCAGACTCGGCGCAATCCTACATTGCAAGCGAGCCGCCCCATGCAAGCTCCCCGTCCCGACCTGGAAGCCGTTCTTTCCTCGCTCACGCCTCGCGAACGGCAGATCGTCACCTACGTGGCCGCCGGCCGTCCCAACAAGGTCATCGCCATAGACCTGGGTATTTCGCTGCGCACCGTGGAAGCCCACCGCTCCCGCATTTTCACCAAGCTGCAGGTCCGCAATGCCATGCAACTGGCCTGCCGGCTGTGCGAGCACGGACGTTCTGGCGCGTCGCCCGTGCCGGGCGCAGCGGGCGCGGACCGCGAACATGCGCTGATTCCCAGGCCGCTGCCCGGCAGCGCCAGTCCGAGCTACGTGCTGCACGAGGCGCCGAGGCCGGAATACGGCCGATGTCTGGCGAGCCTCGCGCCACCCCATCCTGATCGTGGTGGCGATCCAGGCCGCGATGCCGGGTAGCGCAAAAGCACCGGGCCCGACGAACGCAATATTCGTCGGGCCCGGAGGTAGGGCGCTTGCGCGGCAGCGTGTTCAACGGCCGCCGGCGGGCCTCAAGGGCACTTGGGCGCTGCCGCCTTGGCTAATTCGTCGATCGGGTCCAGATCCGGCTGGCGGGTCAGGTTGTAGTTCAGGTTGGGCGTTTGGCCGTCGATGGAACGCACGCGCAGCACGTTGTTGGCCGCAACCACGAATTCCGCGCGGCCATTGCCCTGGCCATCCATCAGGATGACGCGCGGCGGGCGTTCCTCGGTGGCGTCCCAGCAGCCTTGCTCGGTGACCGGCGGGCCTTTCTTGGGATCGTTTTCCAGATAGGCCACGCGGCCACGCCAGCGGCCGTTGGGCGCAAGCGTCAGCGTTACGCGCTGCGCCGTGCACTGCATGGCGGGCGAGAAGCACGGCAAGGTGCCCATGTAGGTCTGCGGTTGCGGTACCAGGCTCTGCACGGCCGCGTTGGGCGCGCCAGGACTGGCTGCGGCGGGTGCGCTCGCGGCAGAGGCGGTGGTGGTATGTTCGGTGTCGGCCGGAACGGCCTGGCCGTCCTCGGTGGTCTGACCGCCGGCGGCAGCCTGGGCGGCCTGATTCTGGTTCTTGCGGGGGGCGTCCGGCTTGAGCGCGATCTGCACTTGCGACGGCGCGCGGATGACGCTGCGGTAACCTGCGCCCGACCCCTGGTACTGCGCGTCGGTCACGGTGCTTTCGGCCGGAGGGTCGTAATAGCCTTCGGTCTTCTGTTGGGCACAGCCAGCCGCGCCCAATGCGGTGCCTGCGAGCAGCAGCCCCATGACGCTGAGTTTGCGGGAGCGGGTACCGATTTCTACGCGCGCGGTCATGGCAGCTTATCCGTATGTTGAGTCTGTCTCCGATTTTACGCACTTATGCGAAGATTCGATACGTTCCCCTTAGCCGCTCTTGGGCATCGTCAACACTTTATGCACTATTTACGACACGGCCGCCGCAGGCCTGCCACGCGCACTGCCGCCAGCTCCCGGTGCGGCGCCGCTGCGGCGCTGCGTCGCGCGGGCGGATGACGGCGATGCGGCATGTCTTCGATCTGCCTCTGGGCGTGTTCATCGGCCTGGCGGCATTGGCCGGCCTGTTCGTCGGCAACTGGCTGACGGTGCTGACGCACCGGCTGCCGCGCATGATGGAACAGGAATGGCAGGCGCACTGCCAGGAAGCGGCAGGCAAGCCGCCTGCCGCGGGCCGCTATGGCTTGTGGTCGCCGGCCTCGCACTGCCCCGCCTGCAATACCCCGGTGACCGGCTGGCAGCGGCTGCCGTTGCTGGGCTGGCTGTTGCTGCGGGGCCGCTGCCGCGCTTGCGAAGCGGCCATAGGCTGGCGCTACCCGGCCATCGAATTGCTGACCTGTGCTCTGTTCGCCGCTTGCGCCTGGCGTTTCGGCGCCACGCCGCTCGCCATCTCCGCCATGGGCCTGTCTGCCACGCTGGTGGCGTTGGCCTGGATCGATTTCGAATCCACGCTGCTGCCCGATGCGCTGACCCAGCCGCTGCTCTGGGCCGGGCTGCTGGTCAATTTGTTCGGCGCCTATGCCAGCCTGCAGATGGCGGTGGTGGGGGCGGTGGCGGGCTACGTCTTTCTGTGGGTTATCTTTCATGTATTCCGCCTGCTGACGGGGCGCGAGGGCATGGGCTACGGCGACTTCAAGCTGCTTGCGGCACTGGGCGCGTGGTTCGGCGTGGAGGCCCTGCCGACGCTGCTGCTGAGCGCATCGCTGCTGGGCGTGCTGATCGGCGGCGCGTTGACCTTGAGCGGCCGCGCCGGCCGCGGACAGCCGTTGCCATTCGGGCCCTATCTTGCGCTGGCGGGCGTCGTGACGCTGCTGGTGGGCGGCGAACAAGGGCTGGGGCAGTTTTTGCAATAGGGCGGTTCATGCCCTGCATGGGGTGGGCGGTATGTTGAAAATAGGTCTGACGGGCGGCATCGGGTCGGGCAAGTCCAGGGTGGCGGACATGCTCGCGGAATGGGGCGCCACGCTGGTCGATACCGACGAGATCGCGCGCGAGCTGACCGCTGCGGGCGGGGCGGCCATGCCTGCGATCGAACGCGAGTTCGGCCGCCGCGCGCTGACGCCGGACGGCGCGCTGGACCGCGCCTGGATGCGCGATCAGGCGTTCTCGGATCCGCAGGTGCGCTTGCGGCTGGAAGCCGTGCTGCATCCCGTTATTGGCCAGGAGACCGAGCGCCAGGCCGATGCCGCGAGCGGCGCGTACCTGGTCTTCGTGGTGCCACTGCTAGTGGAGTCGCTGCCGCGCTGGCGGACGCGCCTGGACCGCATCTGCGTGGTCGACTGCGACCCCGACACGCAGGTGGCGCGGGTGCGCCAGCGCAGCGGGCTGACGGAGCCAGCCATACGGCGTATCATGGCGGCACAGGCTGCGCGGGCAAGCCGTCTGGAAGTCGCCGACGACGTCATCGTCAATGACGGCGGCACTACGCCGGACCAATTGCGCGCGCAGGCGAAGACCCTGCATGACCGCTGGCTGGCGCTGGCGAGCACGACGGGCCGGCAAGCCCCGGGCTAAGCCGGCACCCCTGATAAACATTGGCCAGCCGGCCAACACAGATGGGCCTGTAAAGAAGCGTGATTGTTTACGAATACCCCTTCAATGAGCGCATCCGCGCTTATCTGCGGCTGGAATACCTGTTCGACAGGTTGTTCTTCTTTGTCCGCGAGGGGGACTCGCGCCTGCACCAGGTTGCCGTTACCTCCCTGTTCGATCTGCTCGATGCCTGCGAACGCACCGACGTGAAAGGCTCGGTCCTGCAAGACCTGGAGCGTCAGCGCATGGCGCTGGTCGGGCTGCGCGACCACCCCGGCGTGGCGCAGGACGCGCTCGAAGCCATGCTGCGCGAAATGGAAAAGGTGACCACGGCGCTGGCCGCGCCCGGAAAGACCGGCCAGTCCCTGCGCGAAAACGAATGGCTGACCAGCCTGCGCGGACGTTTGTCCGTGCCGGGTAGCGCCACGCAGGTCGACATGCCGTCGTACTTTGCCTGGCAGAACAAATCCGAGGCCGCGCGCTGCGCGGACCTGCAGGCCTGGGTCGCGCCCTTCATCCCTTTGTATGACGGCCTGACCCTGGCCTTGCGCCTGCTGCGCGAATCCGGCCGCAAGTCCGATATCGTGGGCGAGCAGGGGGCGTACCAACAGATGCTGGGCGGCAAGCAGTTCCAGCTGCTGCGGGTCTGGCTGGACCCGTCCCAGGGCGTGTTTCCCGAGATCAGCGCCAATAAGTACATGATCTGGATACGTTTTTCCACCCAGGACGGCGAATTCAAGCCCCAGCAGGTCGCGCGCGACGTGCCCTTCCAGATGACCCTCTGCAGCTCATAGGATGGGCTGGCGGGGGAACCCCGCGCCAGCGCCCAGGCTGGAAAACATGCCCGTCAGGCCGCGCCCGGGCTGGGCAGGACCCGTCGGGCACAGGGGGCGAGGCCGCGCCACGCTTCCCTCCCGGCCAGATTCCTGTTGCTCCCAGTTTCAACTAGGGATCGCGGCGCCGGAAACCGGGACGGTCTGGTACACAATACGGCTTTCTCCGCCCGTGCCGGAACCGTTCCATGCCTGATAGCCGTCCCGTATCTCCGCCCACCCGTTGGACCCGCCGCCGCCTTGTTGGGCTGGCGTTGGTATTGCTAGTTGCGGCGGGCATCGCCTGGCTGGTGCTGCGGCCCGCGGCCAAGCCGGGTGGAGCAGGCGGGCCAGGAGGGCGCGGCGGCAGGCCGCCGGCGGGCGCCATGATGACGCCGGCGGTGCCGGTGCGCGTTGCCACGGCCACCAAGCAAGACATCGACATCTACCTGAAATCGCTGGGCACGGTCACCGCCTACAACACCGTTACCGTACGCAGCCGGGTCAGCGGCGAACTGGTGGAAGTGGCCTTCCAGGAAGGCCAGCGCGTGAAGGCTGGGGACCTGCTGGCGCAGGTGGACCCGCGCGCGTTTCAGGTGGCCCTGGATCAGGCGCGCGGCACGCAGATGCAGAATCTGGCGCAGCTGGAGAACGCCCGGCGCGACCTGCAGCGCTATCAGGCGCTGTTCAAGCAGGACTCGATCGCCAAGCAGCAGGTCGACACGCAGGCGGCGCTGGTGCGTCAGTACGAGGGCACGGTCAAGAGCGACCAGGCCAATGTGGACAATGCCCGCCTGCAGCTGGATTACGCGCGGATCACGGCGCCGATCAGCGGCCGCCTGGGCCTGCGCCAGGTGGACCGCGGCAATCTGGTGTCCAGCTCGGACGCCAACGGCCTGGTGGTGATCACGCAGACCCAGCCGATTTCCGTGGTGTTCACGCTGCCGGAGACCCAGCTGCCCGAAGTGCGCGCCGAGATCGCGGCCGGCAAAACGCTGGCCGTGGACGCCTATGACCGTGCCGACACCCGGCGCATCGCCACCGGCCAGCTGGAAACCATGGACAACCAGATCGACGTGACCACCGGCACCTTGAAGCTGAAGGCGCGCTTTGACAACGCCGACGACGCGCTCTTCCCCAACCAGTTCGTCAACGTGCGCCTGCACGTGCTGACGCGCAAGGACGTGACCGCGATCCCCACCGCCGCCATCCAGCAAGGCTCGGCTGGCGCCTTCGTGTTCCTGGTGCAGCCGGACGACACCGTGCAGGTGCGCCAGCTGAAGCTGGGCGCGGTCAACAATGGCATGGTGGCCGTCAACGAAGGTCTGCAGCCCGGCGACCGGGTGGTGGTCGAAGGCACCGACCGCCTGCGCGCGGGGGCCAAGGTGGAAGTGGCTGGCGGCTCGGACGTGGTCCCCGCCGCCCGCGACAAGAACCTGGGCGCGGGCGCCCCGGCCGGCACCACGCCGCCGTCGAAGTAAGCCGGGAAACGCCGTGAGTCCGTCGCGCCTGTTCATTCTGCGTCCGGTGGCCACCACGCTGTCGATGGTGGCCATCCTGATTGCCGGTTTCATCGCCTACCGGCTGCTGCCCGTTTCGGCCCTGCCGGAAGTGGACTATCCGACGATCCAGGTGGTGACGCTGTACCCCGGCGCCAGCCCCGACGTGATGACCTCGCTGGTCACCTCGCCATTGGAGCGGCAGTTCGGGCAGATGCCGGGCCTGAACCAGATGTCGTCCACCAGTTCGGGCGGCGCCTCGGTCATCACCTTGCAGTTCAACCTGACCCTGCCGCTGGACGTGGCCGAGCAGCAGGTGCAGGCGGCGATCAACGCGGCCTCCAACCTGCTGCCCAGCGACCTGCCGGTGCCGCCGACCTACAACAAGGTGAACCCGGCGGACGCGGCGGTGCTGACGCTGGCGATCACTTCGCCCACCATGCCCTTGCCGCAGGTGCGCGACCTGGTCGATACGCGGGTGGCGCAGAAGCTGTCGCAGATTCCTGGCGTGGGCCTGGTCAGCGTGGCGGGCGGGCAGCGGCCAGCGGTGCGGGTGCAGGTCAATCCGCAGGCGCTGGCGGCCAATGGTCTGGCCATGTCGGACTTGCGCACGGCTATCGTCGGCGCCAACGTCAATCAGCCCAAAGGCAATCTGGACGGGCCGCAGCGTTCCACCACCATCAATGCCAACGATCAGCTCAAGACGCCCACCGACTACAACGACCTGATCATCGCGTACAAGAACAACGCGCCGCTGCGCCTGTCCGACGTGGCGCGCGCGGTCGAAGGCGCCGAGGACACGCGCCAGGCGGCCTGGGCCGGCGATAAACCCGCCATCCTGCTCAACATCCAGCGCCAACCGGGCGCCAACGTGATCGACGTGGTCAACCGGATCCAGGCGCTGTTGCCGCAGTTGCGCGGCGCCTTGCCCGCGACCCTGGACGTGAGCGTGGTGTCCGACCGCACCCAGACCATCCGCGATTCGGTGGCCGACGTGCAGTTCGAGATGATGCTGGCCGTGGCCCTGGTGGTCATGGTGACCTTCGTGTTCCTGCGCAGCCTGACGGCCACCCTGATTCCCAGCGTGGTCGTGCCCCTGTCGCTGGTGGGCACCTTCGGCATCATGTATCTGGCCGGCTTCTCCATCAACAACCTGACCCTGATGGCGCTGACGATCGCCACCGGCTTCGTGGTGGACGACGCCATCGTCATGATCGAGAACATCGCCCGCCACATCGAGGAAGGCGAAACGCCGCTGCAGGCCGCGCTCAAGGGCGCTTCGCAGATCGGCTTCACGCTGATCTCGCTGACCTTCTCGCTGATCGCGGTGCTGATTCCGCTGCTCTTCATGACCGAAGTGGTGGGGCGGCTGTTCCGCGAGTTCGCCATCACGCTGGCGGTGTCCATCCTGATATCGCTGGTGGTATCGCTGACCCTGACGCCCATGATGTGCGCGCGCCTCCTGCGCGCCGAGTCCGAGCAGAAGCATGGCCGCTTCCATCAGGCAACGGGCGCCTTCATCGACCGCGTCATCGCCGGCTACGACCGCTGGCTGCAGGTAGTGCTGCGCCACCAGACGCTGACGCTGATCGTGGCGCTGGCAACCTTCGCGTTGACCGTGCTGCTTTACATGGTGATTCCCAAAGGCTTCTTCCCGCAGCAGGATACCGGCCTGATCCAGGCCATCACCCAGGCGCCGCAATCGATTTCGTTCCCGGCCATGGCCGAGCGTCAGCGCACGGCGGCGCGCCTGGTGCTGGAGGATCCCGACGTGCAGGCGGTGTCGTCCTTCATCGGGGTGGACGGCAGCAACGCCACGCTCAGCGCCGGGCGCATGCAGATCGCGCTTAAACCGCAATCCGAGCGCAACGGCAACCTGCGCACGGTGATGGCGCGGCTGGAGCAGGCCCTGGCGAAGCAGGACGGCCTGACCGTCTACATGCAGCCGGTGCAGGACCTGACCATCGAGGACCGCGTGAGCCGCACGCAGTACCAGATGACCTTGTCCAATCCCGATCTGAAAGTCCTGAGCGAATGGACGCCCAAGCTGGTGAACCGCTTGCGGCAGGTGCCTGGCCTGAAGGACGTGACCGACGACCTGCAGGACGACGGCCTGCAAACCTGGGTCGAGATCGACCGCGACGCCGCGTCGCGGCTGGGCATCACGGCGGCGGTGATCGACGAGGCGCTGTACAACGCCTTCGGCCAGCGGCTGATTTCCACCATCTTCACGCAGTCCAACCAGTACCGCGTGGTGCTGGAGGTCGAGCCGCAGTTCCAGGTGACGCCGGCCTCGCTGGGGCAGATCCACGTGCCCACTTCGACCGGGGCGCAGGTGCCGCTGTCGTCGGTGGCGCACATCAGCGAGGGCAAGACCGTGCTGGCCGTGAACCGGCTGGACCAGTTCCCCATGGTGACGGTGTCCTTCAACCTGGCGCCGGGCGCGTCGCTCTCCGGCGCGGTGGAGGACATCATCGCGGCCGAGGCCGAGATCGGCCTGCCCGCCGGCGTTGAGACGCGCTTCCAGGGCGCGGCGCTGGCGTTCCAGAATTCGCTGTCCAGCACGTTGTGGCTGATTCTGGCCGCGGTGGTGACGATGTACATCGTGCTGGGGGTGCTGTACGAAAGCTATATCCACCCCATCACCATCCTGTCGACGCTGCCTTCGGCAGGCGTGGGCGCGCTGCTAGCGCTGCTGATCAGCGGGACCGAGCTGGACATGATAGGGATCATCGGCATCATCCTCCTGATCGGCATCGTCAAGAAGAACGCCATCATGATGATTGACTTCGCGTTGGACGCGGAGCGCAAGCGCGGCTTGAGCCCGCGCGCGGCCATCCACGAGGCGGCGCTGCTGCGCTTCCGGCCCATTCTGATGACCACTCTGGCCGCGCTGTTCGGCGCGCTGCCGCTGATGCTGTCGACCGGCACGGGCGCGGAGCTGCGCCAGCCGCTGGGCCTGGTGATGGTGGGCGGGCTGCTGCTGTCGCAGGTGCTGACGCTGTTCACCACGCCGGTCATCTACCTGATGTTCGACCGCATGTCGCGCCGCTGGCGCGGCGTGGACCAGGCGCAGGCGGGGGATGCGTCATGATCCTGTCGGCACCCTTCATCGTCAGGCCGGTGGCGACCACGCTGCTGAGCCTGGCGGTTGTGCTGGCAGGCTTGCTGTCGTTCTTCCTCTTGCCGGTGGCGCCGCTGCCGCAGGTGGACATTCCCACCATTTCGGTCTCGGCCAGCCTGCCGGGCGCCAGTCCCGAAACCATGGCGTCCAGCGTGGCCACGCCGCTGGAGCGTTCGCTGGGCAGCATTGCCGGCGTCACCGAGATGACCTCCAGCAGTTCGCAGGGTTCCACCCGCATCACGCTGCAATTCGATCTTTCGCGCGACATCAACGGCGCGGCCCGCGACGTGCAGGCCGCCATCAATGCGGCGCGTTCGCTACTGCCGACCAGCCTGCGCAGCAATCCCACATACCATAAGTCCAATCCGTCCGATGCGCCCATCATGACCCTGGCGCTGACGTCCGACACGCTCAGCCAGGGCCAGCTGTACGACATCGCTTCGACCATCGTGGCGCAGAAGCTGTCGCAGGTGGACGGCGTGGGCGAAGTGACGGTGGGCGGCAGTTCGCTGCCGGCGGTGCGCGTCACCGTGCTGCCGGGCGCGCTGGCCAACCGCGGGGTGTCGCTGGACCAGCTGCGCGCCACGCTGGCCAATGCCAACGCCAACCGCCCCAAGGGCGTGCTGGAGAATGACCGCTACCACTGGCAGATCATGGCCAGCGACCAGCTCAGCCGTGCCGAGCAGTACCGGCCGCTGATCGTCGCCTGGAAGGACGGCGCGCCGGTGCGCGTATCCGACGTGGCCCGGGTCGAGGATTCGGTCGAAGACCTGTACCAGACCGGCTTCTATAACGACCGCAAGGCCATCCTGATGATCGTACGGCGCCAGGCCGACGCCAACATCATCGAGGCGGTGGACGCGGTGCGCGCCCAGTTGCCCATTCTGCAGGCCCTGATGCCGGCGGACGCCCACATGACGGTGGCGCAGGACCGCACGCCCAGCATCCGCGCGTCGTTGCATGAAGCCGAACTGACGCTGATCATTGCCGTGGGCCTGGTGGTGCTGGTGGTGCTGCTGTTCCTGCGGCGCTGGCGCGCGGCCATCATCCCCAGCGTGGCGGTGCCGGTGTCGCTGATCGGCACCTTCTGCGTCATGTATCTCAGCGGCTTCACGCTGAACACCATTTCATTGATGGCGCTGATCGTGGCGACCGGCTTCGTGGTGGACGACGCCATCGTGGTGCTCGAGAACATCATGCGCCATGTGGAGCGCGGCATGTCGCCGATGCGCGCGGCGCTGCGCGGCTCGCGCGAAGTGGGCTTTACCGTGCTGTCGATGAGCTTGTCGCTGGTGGCGGTGTTCATTCCCATCCTCTTGATGGGCGGCGTGGTGGGCAGGCTGTTCCGCGAATTCGCGGTGACGCTGTCGGCCGCCATCATGGTGTCGCTGGTGGTGTCGCTGACCTTGACGCCGATGATGTGCGCGCGCCTGTTGCGCCAGGAAGCGCCCGAAGAGAAGCCGCCCGGACGGCTGGCGCGCTGGTCCGAGCGCGGCTTTGACGCGATGCTGGACGGCTACCGCCGCAGCCTGCGCTGGGCGCTGACGCACAGCCGCCTGATGATGCTGATCCTGGCCGTTGCCGTGGGCTTGAACGTCTACCTGTACACCGTGGTGCCCAAGGGCTTCTTCCCGCAGCAGGACACGGGCCAGCTGCTGGGCTTTTTCCGGGTGGACCAGGGGACCTCGTTCCAGGCCACGCTGCCCAAGCTGGAGGCGTTGCGCAAGGTGGTGTTGGCGGATCCGGCGGTGCAGAGCATGACGGGCTATGCCGGCGGACGCGGCGGCAGCAACAGTAGCTTCATGCAGATTCAGTTGAAGCCCCTGGAAGAGCGGCAGGTCTCGGCGGACGTGGTCATCAACCGGCTGCGCGGCAAGCTGCAAAACATGCCGGGCGCGCGCATGTTCCTGGTGTCGCAGCAGGACATCCGCATTGGCGGCCGCCAGAGCCAGGGCTCCTACGACTACTCGCTGATGGCCGGCGACCTGCAATTGCTGCGCACCTGGATGCCCAAGGTGCAGCAGGCCATGGCGCAGATTCCCGAGATCACCGACGTCGATACCGACGTCGAAGACAAGGGCCGCCAGATCAACCTGGTGATCGATCGCGAGGCCGCTACCCGCCTGGGCGTGAGCATGTCCACCATCTCCACGGTGCTGAACAATTCGTTCAGCCAGCGCCAGGTGTCGGTAATGTACGGGCCGCTGAACCAGTACCACGTGGTGCTGGGCGTGGATCCGAAATTCGCGCAGGACATCGAATCGCTCCGGCAGGTCGAGGTCATCACCGCGGCCGGCGCGCGCGTGCCGCTGTCGGCCTTCACCCGCCTGGAAAATGCCAACGCGCCGCTCAGCGTGCAGCACCAGGGGCTGTTCGTGGCCGATACCATCTCGTTCAGCCTGGCGCCGGGCGTGTCGCTGGGCCAGGCCACCAGCGCCATCGATGCGGCGGTGGCGCGCATCGGCCTGCCGTCCGACCAGATCCAGGCCGGCTTCCAGGGCACGGCCGCGGCCCTGCAGCAGACGCTGGCGCAGCAGCCCTGGCTGATCCTGGCCGCGCTGGTCACCATGTACATCGTGCTGGGCATCCTGTACGAGAGCTTCGTCCATCCGCTGACCATTCTGTCGACCCTGCCGTCGGCCGGCCTGGGGGCGTTGCTGGCGCTGCTGCTGGTGCGCTACGACTTCACGTTGATCGCGCTGATCGGGGTGTTCCTGCTGATCGGCATCGTCAAGAAGAACGCCATCATGATGGTGGACTTTGCGCTGGATGCCGAGCGCACCCAGGGCATGAGTCCGCGCGACGCGATCTTCCAGGCATGCCTGACGCGCTTTCGCCCCATCATGATGACGACCATGGCTGCCATCTTCGGCGCGCTGCCGCTGGTGCTGGCCACCGGCGCGGGGGTCGAGATGCGCCAGCCGCTCGGCATTACCATAGTCGGCGGCCTGGTCCTGAGCCAGATCCTGACGCTGTACACCACGCCCGTGGTCTATCTTTACCTGGACCGCTTCCGTCTCTGGGCCGCGCGCAGGCGTGCGCCCAAGGACGGGTCCTCCGCTTCCATAGAACCTACATGATGCGCATCGCCAAGCCTGTCCCGAACCTGTTTCTTCCCCGCAGCATCGCCGCGGCCGCGCTGTGCGCGCTGCTGGGCGCTTGCGCGGTCGGCCCCGATTACCAGCGCCCGGCGCTGGACGTGGGCGCGGCCTACAAGGAAGGCCAGGGCGAAGTCGAGGGCTGGAAGCCTGCCCGGCCGCAGGATCAGGCCGAGCGCGGCGCGTGGTGGCGGGTCTATGACGACGTGACCTTGAACGGCCTGGTGGAGCGCCTGAACGCTTCCAACCAGACCGTGGCCCAGGCCGAGGCCAACTACCGGCAGGCGTTGGGCCTGGTGCGCGGCGCGCGCGCCGGTTTCTTCCCGACGGTGGGCGCGGGCGCGGGCATGACGCGCTCGGGCAGCGGCGGCGGGCAGAGCGGTTCCACCTCTGCTTCCGGCAGCAATGTCTCGAACCAGTATTCGCTGACCGGCAACGTCAGCTGGGAAGTGGACCTGTGGGGCCGCGTGCGCCGCAGCGTGGAATCCTCGGAAGCCAGCGCCGCGGCCAGCCTGGCCGACCTGGGCGCCACGCGCCTGAGCGCGCAGGCCGCGCTGGTGCAGGCCTACCTGCAACTGCGCGTGCTGGACGAGCAGAAGCGCCTGCTGGACGCCACCGTGGCGGCCTACGAAAAATCCTTGCAGCTGACGCAGAACCGCTACGCCGTGGGCGTGGCTGGGCAGGCCGACGTGGCCGTGGCGCGCACGCAGGTGGAAAGCACGCGCGCGCAGTCCATCGACCTGGATTGGCAGCGCGGCCAGCTCGAACACGCCATCGCCGTGCTGATGGGCCAGGCGCCGTCGCAATTCAGCCTGCCGCCCACGGTGTTCGCGCTGCAATTGCCGCAGATCCCGGTGGGCCTGCCGTCCGAACTGCTGGAGCGCCGTCCCGATGTGGCGGCCGCCGAGCGCCGCGCGGCCGCCGCCAATGCGCAGATCGGGGTGGCGCAGGCGGCATGGTTTCCCAACCTGATCCTGTCGGCCGACGGCGGTTTCCGCAACGGCCAGTTCGCGGAACTGCTGACGGCGCCTGCGCGTTTCTGGTCGCTGGGGCCGGCGCTGGCGCTAACGATATTCGACGGCGGCGCGCGCGAAGCGCAAGTGGAACAGGCCCGCGCGTCCTACGACGCACAGGCGGCCGCCTACCGTCAGGCGGCCTTGACCGGACTGCGCGAGGTCGAGGATTACCTGATCCAGTTGCGCGTCATGGAAAACGAACAGGTGGTGCAGCGCCGTGCCCTCGAATCGGCGCGCGAATCGCTGCGCCTGACCCAGAACCAGTACAAGGCCGGTCTGGTCGATTACCTGAGCGTGGCGGTGGTGGACGCCACCGCGCTCAACAGCGAACGCAATGCGCTGAGCTTGCTGGGCAACCGCTTCGCGGCCAGTGTCAATCTGATCGTGGCGCTGGGCGGGGGCTGGGAGGGCTTGCCTCCCGCCGGGGCGCAGGCGCGCGCGGACAATCAGGCCGCGCCTGCGGCAGCAGCGCCCGCGCAGCCCTGATGTTCCGCCGCGCGGGTGCCTGATGGAACACTGGCGTGGTCAACGCCAGTGGCGCCTCAGCCGCGCGGCATGAAGGCGACGACCAGCCAGGCCGCCGCCGCCGGCACCGCGAACACCAGCAGCAGGATGGGCAGCTCCTCGCGCACCGTGTAGCCGGCGCGCGTCACGCCGACCCACATGTTGACGACCGACATCAGCAGCCACGCGGGCAGGAACCATTTGGCGGCGGCAATCGAGCCGGCCGCGTCGCCGCCCCATTGCTTGCCGAACAGCGCGAACACGGCCAGCAGCAGCAGGCCTCCGACGATGGTCAACAGTACGTGCATGGCGACGCTCCTATTTGGTGGTGTAGCCGCCGTTGATCAGGACCGTCTGTCCGGTGATCCACCAGCCGTCCGATACCAGGAACCGGATGAAGGGTACGACGTCTTCGATGTCGGTCAGCCCGGTTTTCGAGAACGGCGACAGGGCGGCCGCGGTCTTATGGTACGCCACCGCGTCGGCGCCTTCGGCCGGATAAAAGAAAGGCGTGTCCATGGGGCCGGGGCCTACCGCCGTCACCGAAATGCCGCGCGCGCCGAATTCCTTGGAGGCGGCGCGGGTGTAGTGTTCCACCGGCGCCTTGGTGCCGGCATAGGCCGCGTAGAAGGGCGTGTAGGCGCCCAACAGCGAGGTCACCAGCGTGCAGATCTTGCCGTTGTCGTTGACGTGGCGGCCGGCCTCCTTCAAGAAGAAAAATGCGGACTTCGAGTTCACCGCGGTCATCTCGTCGTATTCCGCCTCCGTGATTTCGGTGAAGGGCTTCTTCAGCACTTTGCCGACGGTATTGATCGCAATGTCCGGCCGGCCTACCGCGGTTACCGCGTCTGCAAACAATTTTTCCATCGCGCCGGCCGAGGTCAGGTCGGCCTGCAGGGCGACAGCCTGCGCACCCGCCGCCTTGACGGCGGCGACCGTCGCGTCCGCGTCGGCCTTGGTTCCCGCGCTGTTGTAGTGCACCGCCACCGCCCGCGCGCCTTGCTGCGCCAGGTCGCGCGCGATCAGTCCGCCCAGGTTCTTCGCGCCGCCCGCGATGATGACGGTTTTGCCTTTGATTCCGTGGTCTGCCATGGTCCTCTCCGCTATCGGGCCGCCGAATGCGAACCCCAATGCAGACGATGATATATTCCACAAAATCCGCATAAAACTGCTATTTCTGGTATCTCTATCCAGAAATAACGAACAGTGAGGTTAGCCCTCGCAGGAGCTGCCCATCCCATGGACCGCATAGACCTGTTCCGGGTGTACGCCCGCGTCGTCGAGTGCGCGAACTTTTCGCGCGCGGCGGATACGCTGGGCCTGCCGCGCTCCACCGTGTCCGCCGCCGTGCAGGAACTGGAGGGTCGGCTGGGCGCGCGGCTGTTGAACCGCACCACGCGGCAAGTGGCGCCCACGCAGGAGGGCGCGGCCTTCTATGAGCGCTGCCTGCGCTTGGTGGCCGACATGGAAGAGGCCGAGAACCTTTTCCGCCACGCCTCGGTCGGCCCCAGCGGCATGCTGCGCATCGACGTGCCTGGCCGCATCGGCCGCCTCATCGTGGCGCCGGCGCTGCCGGCATTTTTGGAAGCCTATCCGCAGATCGACGTCACGCTGGGCGTGACGGACCGGGCCGTCAATCTGATCGAGGAAGGGGTGGACTGCGTGCTGCGGGTCGGTGTGCTGCCGGACTCGGGCCTGGTGGCGCGGCCGATAGGCATGCTGCGGCTGATCAACGTCGCCAGCCCGGCCTACCTTGCACGCCATGGCGTGCCGGCGACGCCGGACGACCTGGCGGCGGGGCATGCCTGCGTGAACTACGCCTCGCCATCGACTGGCCGGCTGGCGCCTTGGGAATGGCTGGATGGCGGCGCGTCCCGCACCGTGCAGCTGGGCGGGCGGGTCACGGTCAACAGCGCCGAAGCCTACATCGCCAGCTGCGTCGCGGGGCTGGGCCTGATCCAGATTCCGGCCTACGACGTGCAGCCGCAGATCGCTGCGGGCGAACTGGTCGAAGTCATGCCGGACTATCAGCCTGCGCCCATGCCGATGACGCTGCTCTATCCGCAGCGCCGCTCGCCGTCGCGGCGGCTGCAGGTGTTCGCGGACTGGCTGGAAGCGCTGCTGCGGCCAGCTTGCGGCCTGGGCTGAAGGCAAAAAAAGACCGGCCGTCGTGCTGACGGGCCGGCCTTGTAGGCGGTGGACTGACCGCCGCCTGGCCTGTAGCCGCAGGAACTACAGCTGGATCGCCGACAGGTCCGGACGCCGAAGGTGCCAGTCGGTCGCCGCCTGGAACGCCATGCCGAGGCGGCCCAGCGCGTCTTCGCCGTTGGGCTTGCCCAGCAGTTGCACGCCGATGGGCATGCCGTCCGCGGAAAATCCGGCGGGCAGGGCCAGGCCCGAGGCATTGACGTAATTGCCGGGCCGGGTGAACGCCGCCAGCGGCGTGGCGGCCTCGTCCACTTCCTCCAGCGGGCAGGCGGCAAACGGCAGGCAGGGCGCCAGGACCGCGTCGTAGTCGCGCATCCAGTCCTGCCAGGCCGCGCAGGCGCGGGCGTGGGCCTGTAGCGCCAGCACGTAATCGGCGGCGCTTGTCTGCTTGCCGCCCAGCACGCGGGCGCGCACGTAGCGGCCCAGGGGCAGGCTGTCGTCCTCGATATAGTCGCGGTGCTGGGCGTAGGCTTCGGCCGCGATGATCAGGCCGTTGCGCAGCATCATGTCGTGGAAATCGAAGGGGAAGGGCGCTTCCACGCATTCCGCGCCCAGGTCCGCCAGCGCGCGCCGCGTATCGTCCAGTGCGTTCTGTACCGCGGCATCGATGGCGATGGGGTACTGCGCCTGCGGCATGAGGGCGATGCGCATGCCGGCGAGCGGTTTTGCGCCCGCGCGCAGATCGCGGTAGCGGTAGGCGGGCACGCCGCGCGTCACCGGATCGCGCGGATCTGGGCCGGACATGGCAGCGGTCAGCAGCAACGAATCGCGGGTGTCGCGGGTCAACGGACCGATCGAATCCAGGGTGTGGGACAGCGCCACCGAGCCGTACAGGCTGATGAGTCCGCGCGTGGTTTTCAGTCCGGTGATGCCGTTGAGGGCGGCGGGAATCCGTACCGAGCCGCCGGTGTCCGAGCCCAGCGCGGCGGGCGCCAGGCCCGCGGCCACGGCTACGCCGGAGCCGCTGGAGGAACCGCCGGGGATGCGGGCGCGCACCAGGTCCCAGGGATTGCGCGGGGTGCCCATGACGGGGTTGGTGCCCCAGCCGCCGAAAGCGAATTCCACCATGTGCGTCTTGCCCAGCACCACCATGCCGGCATCGATCAGGCGCGTTACGGCGGTGGCGGTGACTGTGCTGCGGCGCTCGCGCCAGGCTTGCGAGCCGGCCGTGGTGATCTGGCCCTCGATGTCGCACAGGTCCTTGACGGCCACGGGCAGGCCGTCCAGCGGGCCGAGCAGGCCGTAGC
>NZ_JBARYB010000255.1:0-2728 GCF_049647645.1 Achromobacter sp. | reverse complement strand
CCCGCCTGGAGCGCGGCGCAGCCGCGCGCACCGCCAGCCGCCTGAGCCTGCGCAGCCCGCCGCCTGATGGCGGCTGGTCCGCGTCCGCACGCCGTCATCTCGCCGCCACGTTCCGTTCGCGCCGCCCGCGCGTCCGGAGGCGTGCCGTCATTCAGGCTCATGCGCCCCAGCCAGCTCCGCCCGTACCTGGGCGGGCCGCGGGGCGCGCGGGCCGGACCACCGGTTCCAGACATGAAGAAAACCACGATATACACCCTGCTGCTGAGCGCGCTCGCCAGCGGCTCCGCCCATGCCCAGCCCACGGACCCCGCCGTGCAAACCCTGGCGCCCACCACCGTGCACGGCGCGGCCGCCGAAGAACCCGCCCCCAACGGCCCTATCAACCTGAACGCGCGCGACAGCACCGGCAGCCGCCTGGGCCTGACCCTGCGCGAAACGCCGGCCAGCGTCACCGTGATCTCGCGCCAGCAGATCGAGGCGCGCGGCTCCCTGAACACGCAGGAGATCGCCCGCGGCATTCCCGGCGTGGACAATGCCTCACCGCCTGGCAACGCCGGCGCGGTCAGCTACCGCGGCTTCTCCGGCGGCCAGGTCTCGCAGCTGTTCAACGGCATCTCCGTGCAGTACGACTCCATCGCCGCGCGGCCGGTGGATAGCTGGATCTACGACCGGGTCGAAGCGATAGGCGGCCCCTCCACCTTCCTGTTCGGCGCGGGCGCGGTGGGCGGCGCCATCAACTACGTCACCAAGCTGCCCGAACGCGACACTTTCTACGATGGCCAACTGCGGCTCGGCTCGTTCGACAGCCGCCAGCTGTCGGTCGGCCTGAACCAGCAACTGGCGGGCGAGCCCGGCGGCCGCGGTCACTATCTGCGCATCGACGCCAACACCGATTCCAGCCACGGCTGGGTCGACGGCAACCATTCCCGCGCCAGCCAGGTCGCCGCCTCGCTGCTGTCGGACCTGGGCGCGGACGTGACCCAGACCTTTGCCTTCGAATACCAGCGCGAACAAGTCGACCGTCCCTATTGGGGCACGCCGCTGAAAACCGGCGCCAACGGCGTGGTGCAGGGCGCGGGCCATATCCTGGATGGCACGCGCTTCAAGAACTACAACGTCAACGACGGCCTGTATGAGCAGTCGGTGCTGTGGGCGCGCTCCCTGACGGAATGGCGCGCCGGCTCCAACCTGACCTTCAAGAACACGCTCTACTACTATCGCGCCGAACGCGATTACCGCAACCTGGAGAACTACCGCCTGAACGCCGGCAACAGCCTGGTGCTGCGGTCCGGCGCGCTGCTTCAGCGCCACGAGCAAAGCCTGATCGGCAACCGCGTGGAAGGCCTGTACCGCTCGACCCTGGCCGGCCTGCCCAGCGACTGGTCGTTCGGCGTCGACATCAGCCAGAACAAGATCACGCGCTACCCCACCAGCCTGCCCGCCCAGGTGGATGCAGTCGATCCCTACGACTTCTCGCCCGGCGACTTCTACGACATCCCCGGCATGAAGCGCGGCCACGTCGCCGATCGCGACAACCGCATCCGCACGCTGGCAATGACGATGGAGAACCGCACCACGGTGCTGCCGGGCGTGGCCATCGTGTCGGCGCTGCGCAAGGACTTCATCGACCTGGACCTGACCAACCGCCGCGCGATCACGGCCGCCTCGCCCGCCAGCGCGCAGCGCAGCTACTCGCCGCTGACCGGACGGCTGGGCGTGAACTGGGAACTGAGCCCGGAGGCCTCGCTGTACGCGCAGTACGCGACCGCGGCGGATCCCCCTTCGGGCATCTTGGCGACGGCCTCGTTCGCCGACGTGCTGAGCAATGACAAGCTGAGCACCGGCAGACAGGCCGAAGTGGGCGGCAAGTTCAACTTCTGGGACGGCCGCGGCACCGCCACCGTGGCGGTCTATGAGATCAAGCGCAAGAACATCGCCACCTCGGACCCGAACAATCCCGGCGTCAGCGTGCCGGTGGGCGCGCAATCGGCGCGCGGCATCGAATTGGCCGGCGGCCTGCAGCTGACGTCCCAGCTGTCCTTGCAAGGCAACGTCGCCTTCGTCGATCCCAAGTACGACGACTTCTCGCAATCCGTGGGCGGCGTGGCGGTCTCGCGCAACGGCAACGTGCCGACCAACACCCCGCGCCGCGTCGCCAACGTCTGGCTGGATTACGCCTTCCTGCCCGACTGGACCGCCAGCATGGCTGCGCGCTACGTGGGCCGCATGTATGCCGATGCCGCCAACACCGTCTGGACGCCGTCCTACACCGTGTTCGACGCGGCGCTGTCGCACCGGATCAACCGCAACCTCAGCGTGACGGCGCGCGTGCGCAACCTGACCGACAAGGTCTATGCCGCGAACGCAACGCCGACCATGTACTACCTGGGCGCGCCGCGCTCGGTCGAGCGCACCTTGCAGGCCCGCTTCTGAGCGGCGCGCCGGGACAGACCGCCATGAACACGACACTTCCCTCCCCGTCCCGGCATCGCGCCGGACCGCCGCTGTCGGCGCGCGCCAAGCGCTGGCTGTACCTGATCCATCGCTGGGCGGGCATCGTGCTGTGCCTGTTCTTCGCCATGTGGTTCGTCTCCGGCGTGGTGATGATGTACGTGGGCTATCCCAAGCTCACGCCGCAGGAACGCCTGGCGCACCTGCCCGCGCTGGACCCGGCGCTCATCGCCGTGGCCCCGTCGCAGGCGCTGGCCGCGGCGGGCGTCCGCGACTC
>NZ_JBARYB010000254.1:0-5638 GCF_049647645.1 Achromobacter sp. | reverse complement strand
CTGCAAGGCCGGCCGCGCCGCGGCCGGCGCCAAGGGCGGCACCGCCGCGATCAAGGCGCGCGTGTACGGGTGCCGCGGATGTTCCAGCACCTGTTGCGCCGCGCCGCTTTCCACCAGTACGCCGCGCTGCATGACCGCGACGCGGTCGGCGATCTCCGCGACCACGCCGAAGTCGTGCGTGATGAACAGCACGGCCGTGCCCTTGCGGCGCTGCAGGTCGTGGATCAAGTGCAGGATCTGCGCCTGTGTGGTCACGTCCAGCGCCGTGGTCGGTTCGTCCGCGATCAGCAAAGCCGGCTCCAGCGCCAGGGCCATGGCGATCATGGCGCGCTGGCGCTGGCCGCCGGACAATTCGTGCGGATATGCGCCCAACGCCCGCGCCGGGTCCGGCAGCCGCACGGCGTCCAGCAGTTCCAGCGTGCGGCGCCGGATCTCGGCCCGTCCCAGGCGGGTATGGGTGCGGAAGACTTCCGCGATCTGGTCGCCGATGGTGCGTAGCGGATTGAGCGCCGTCATCGGTTCCTGGAAGATCATGCCGATGCGTTGGCCCCGCAGCCGCCGCAGCGCCTCGGGCGTCAACCGCAGCAGATCCTGCCCTTCCCATAGCACCTGGCCGCCGCTTGCGCGCACCTCCTGCGGCAACAGCCCCAGGATCGCGCCGGCCGTGAGCGACTTGCCCGAGCCGCTTTCCCCCACCACGCACACGATTTCGCCCGCGCTGATGCTCAGCGACAAGTCTTTCAGCGCGTACGGACGGTCGGCGCCCGGCGGCAGGTCCACGGTCAGGTTCTGGATGCGCAGCAATTCGGTCATGAGTCGTCCACCAGGAAGAAGCCCTGGATCGTAGGCTCGCCCGGGCCGCGTGGGAACTGCGCATTTCTCATTTGCTCATGCGGTTTGTGGCGCACGGCTTTTGTGGCGCACGGTTGTTGTGGCGCACGGCTGTAGTGGCGCATAGCTGCCGTGGCGCCGCGCTGATGGTGGGCTGCGGCACGCGCGAGGTCTGCACCACGAGCCTGGGCCGCCCTGCCCGCACGTTTCCGGCGCGTTGGCTCCTGTTGCGGCTGGACCGCATCTATGTGCGCAATGTCCGCGATTGGCAGCCGGTGCCGCTGGCCTCCCGGGTCTGGTCGCGGCTGTCCGCCATTTACCGATCTGCGTGGAGATCGCGCTATGAACCTGCGCTGGCGCGAGCACAACTGCTACACGCTGCTGGAAAACGGCACCCGCTATTTTCCGGCGGTGCTGGCAGCGATCGGCGCTGCGCGCAGCAAAGTTCAAGGCTTAGGCGTGAGCAGGTCCGACAAGGCGTTGCCCAAATCCTTCACGGCGCCAGTGACGCCCTCCGCCGCGCCCTCGGCGCCCACCCCTATCGCATGGCCGAAGCCCCGGGCAACCTGCGCGGTAAAACCGCGCGTGACCGAGAACTTGGGATTGTCCAGGTCGCCCGCCAGCGCGAAGTCGAATCGCAGCGTCCCGCTCTGGTCCTTCAGCGCCGCCAGCACCGCCTTGCGCGGCAATGAAAACAGGCTGCCGTCGCCGCTGAAGCGCAAGCCGCGCAAGGCCACCGCGCCGGTGGCCTGAAGCTGGCGCTTGGCAATGGCCGTGCGCATGTCCAGGTCCATGGCGCCTGCGGCCAGCGACGTCGCGCCATTGTCCGCCAGGTAGGGAGCGGCATGCTTGATGTCCATGTTGCGCACCGCGACCTTGATGTCGGCATCCGTCCCGCCGACCACCAGCCAGCCTTCCGCGCGCACCGTGGCGGCGCCATTGCGGTTGCCTTCGATGTTGCCGCTGAACTCCATGTCGCTGCGGGCGCCGTCGCCGGGTATGGCCAGCGGACGCAGGCGCGCCTGGACGTCCGAAAACGGGATCTTGTGCGCGGGCCTGGAGACCGCCGCGTCCTCGAAATCCAGGCGGCCGTCGCGCAGGATCAGCTCGGCGATGCGGATCGGCGTCCTGGGCCGGGGCTGGCCGTCGCCGCCGTCTCCGGCGCGCAAGGAGGACTGCAGGGCGGGCGCGATGTCCATGTCGCCGTTGGTCCTGCGCACCACGGTGAAGTCGAAGCCTTCGATGGTGACGGTCTTGAAGACCGCCTCATGCCGCAGGAAGGCGGACCATTCGGGCTCCAGGATCACCTCGCGCGCCGTGGCGCCCGCCTGGCCGGTGCCGCCGGATATCGTCACGTCCTTGAGGATCACCCGCGAGTACCCCACCTCGACGTGGCCGACCTGGCCGCGCGGGCCCAGCATGTTCGCGATGCGCTGTTCGGCGATGCGCAAGGCGGCAAATGCCAGCACCACGGCCACGGCCGCAATCAGGGTCAAGACCGCCAAGGCGTTGCCCCATGGCGACTTGCGGCGTGGCACGGACGGGTCGAGGCTCATCGTGGATTCCGGAGGTGCGGCGCAATCCGAGCATGCTCCTGGAAACGCCGCGCCCTATCAATGGGCAAAAAGGATTAGACGCTCAGCGGCGCTTCAGGTCTGACATGAAGCATACGCCAGCCAGCACGCCTATGAGCGCCGCGCCGGCCAGGCTTTTCCATGCGTTCTCGTGGACATACTCGTCCGCCGCTTGGGAGGCATGCCGGGCCCGGTCCCAGGCCGCCCGGTCCCAGCCTTTGGCGTGTTCGCGCGCAGCTTCCAGTTGCTGCTTGAGGCCGTCGCGCGCCGCTTCGATCTCCGATCCGCCGTAGCTGGCAGTGCTGCGCAGCAAGGCTTCGGTTCCGGAGATCAGCTCGCGTATCGTGCGCGTGGAATTATCAGCCGGTTGAAAGAAGTCCCGCAATCCATGGTGCTTGCTCATACGTGCTCCTGGTGAAAAAAACGTGCGTTCCGAACTGGCGCGTAGCGCGGTCCATCGAGCCGGTCGATGCCGGACGTCTGCTGGGGATCCTGCCCGGGCATGGGGGTGGGCTTCATCCTGCCCACGAGCGGCCTTTTTGACTGCCGGCAAATCCTGCACGTCGTTTGGAAAAATGACGCAAGTCACGTGCCACAGTCTTCATTCGAGCCTCCATGGGTCACCCGCAATCCGGCTGAACGCCGGCATCAGCAATTGCCATGCCCGGCAGCCTGGCGCCTGCGGCCGACCCACAGCGGGCACGGCGCTTGCCTGTCGCCTGGTCAATCCCGACAATTGGCGCGCGGTAGACTATCCGCGGCGGATCGCCATGCTGATGGCATAAAAACTTGGCGTAGCGCAACGCTGTGAGCGCTGAGGTGGTGCAGCCCGGCCCGGATGGTGTGCTGCGTCTGCAAGACCTGTTGCGCGACCTGCCGGGTAGCGCTGTGCCTGTCTCCCCATTCCTCATGATGGCGTTCCAGCGTGGCTGCCTTTCATGAAAAAACGGCCTTGTCCGCCCACAGCGGGACAAGGCCGTCTTGGCACCGCGATGCCCGCCCGACTATAGGGTCCGGAACACGCGGTCTACGAGTCAGCGCGGCATCTTGCTTTGCTGCCCGGGGTTCTGGCCAGGTTGCTGCCGGTCTTTATCGGCATGCTGGCCGGATTGGCCGGGCTGTTGCTGCCCAGGCTGATCGCGGTCCTTGGGGTTTTCCTGGGCCTGTTGCTTCTGCTGCTGCTTCTGCTGGTCGGGCTGGTTCTGATTGGGCATTGCAAGTCTCCTGGAAGACGGAAAAAACTCCGCCACCTTCCATACAGCAACCGGCGTGCCCAAACCCTGGCCACAGGCGGCCCGCTATCCGGCCTGCCTGGGGGGACGCAAGGCCGGAGGGCAGAGTCGCGCCGCGTCGGTAAAAAATGCGCTTTGCGGCCCTATTGCGTGGTCGCGTGCCGCTTGCCGCGCACCGACTGCGGCTCCTGGGCGGAGGCATCGTAGGTGTCAAGCCAGGACGAGGTGTAAGCGGCGGGCGCGGCCAGCGGTTCGCCCTGGTCGCGCTGCGTGCGCAGGCGGACCATCAATTCGTCCAGCGGCATGGGGCGGCCCAGCGCGAAGCCTTGCCCGTAGCGGCAGCCGGCCGCCCGCAAGGCGGGAATGTCCGCCACGTTCTCGACGCCTTCGGCCACCACGCGCCGGCCCAAGCGGTTGGCAAGTTCGGCGGCGGTGCGCAGCACTTCGAACGCGACGGCGCTGCGCCGCATGCGCGTGACGAAATACTGGTCGATCTTGACTTCCGACAGCGGCAGCGCCGACAGCAGCTTGAGCGACGCATGGCCGGTGCCGAAATCGTCCAGGCTGACTTCGCAGCCTGCGTTTTCGAGCTTAAGCAGCGTGGCGCGCAGCACGTCGAGTTCGCGGATGGGCTGGTCTTCCGTCAGTTCCACCCGCACCAGGGACGCCGGCAGTTCCGCCGCATAGATGCGGTCCAGCAGGAAGTCGACCGCGGCCTCATCCGACAAGGTGGAGGCAGGCGCATTGATGGCCACCGGAATTGCGATGCCGGCGCGCCGCATGGTCAGCAGCATGTCTATCACCCGCAGGCAGACGCGCTCGAACAGCATCTTGTCCAGCCCCAGGCGATTGACCGCCGGGATGAATTCGGAGGGCATGATGATGCCCAGGCGGCGATGCCGCCAGCGCGCCAGCGCTTCGGCTGACACGATCCTGCCTGTCAGCAAGTCCACCTGCGGCTGCAACAGCATGCGCAGGCCATCCTTGCCGGTGATCATGGCGGCGATCTCATCGTCGCTCGCCACCGAGTCTGTGGAAGCCTCGTGATTCGACATCATGTCGACACTCCTTGCGTGCCCCTGGGCGCAACCTGCGCTGTCCGGGCGCAGAAAGAGGCACATTGGACTGAGTATTCCCAGCTACAGCGCTTTTTGTATGCCATTTCCAGACTTTGTTCCAGGCAATTCTGCGCCCCTGCGGCGGCAAAGTCACATATGTGTATCCATACGTATTAAGCTGCTCGGATTCATGAACGAAGCCGGTATCTCCGATGCCCCGCCGCCCCTCGCCGGAATGCCTTGTCGACATGGTAGGGTTGGCCTCATTTGCCCTGCCGGGCCCACCGCCGCCGTTGTATTCCTAGCGTGAAGAACCTGTTTTCCCGTTGGCGCGCTTCCTTGCGCAACGTCTTGTGGCTGGACGCCCTCCAAGCCGCGGCCATCAGCGCCGCGCCCGTCATCCTGGCCGTGCTGGCGCATGAACCGCGCCTGGGCTGGAGCGCCATCGCGGCGTTCTGGGCCTGCTTCGGCGATCCCGGCGGCCCCTTGCGCCAGCGCGCTGGCGCGATGCTGGCGTTGGGGCTGATCGGCGCGCTGTTCTGCTTCCTGGCCAGCGTCAGCGCCACCCATCTGTGGCTGCTGCTGCCGCTGACCTTCGTGTGCTGCACCTTCGGCGGCTTGTTGCGCGTGCTGGGACCGGCCGCGGCCATCGTCGGCACGCTGTTGTCCGCAGGCTTCGTGGTGGCGGCCGAACTGCCCGCTCCGACCTGGTTCGAAAGCCTTTCATACACGCTGTTCTTCCTGGCCGGCGCGGCCTGGGCCATCCTGATGACCGCGCTGGTGTGGCGCAGGCGACCTTGGAAGGACGCCACCCATGCGGTCGCGCATTGCTATCGCGGCCTGGCGGATTTCGCCGACGCGCTGGCCCGCATGTATTCCGGGCTGACGCCGGCCGCCAACCCCGAGGCCTGGAGCGCCGTCACGCGCCCGCAGCGCAGCGCCC
>NZ_JBARYB010000253.1:0-24679 GCF_049647645.1 Achromobacter sp. | reverse complement strand
GGATCGGCGGCCATGGCGGCAGCGCTGCATACGGCGGTCAGGCCGGCGGCGAACAGGCTGGCCAGCGTGCTGCGCAGCAGGCGGGCGGCGCGGGAAGAAGTGGCTTGCGGACTCGTTTTCATGTTGGACGCATTTTCTTGTCGGCGTTCGATAAAAGACGCGCTACCGCGCAATCTGCGGCGCCATCTTAGTGGCCTGCCCTGGTTGGCGTCCGACAGCAGTTTGCCAATTGTGTCGGACTGCAATCGCGCGCCGGCCAGGTGCTGGTTTGGGAGATTAACGCCCTGCGGCGGGGCCGATGATTTCCAACTTCTGGACGTCCAGGCTCATGCGCCGGCCCGAGGCCAGCAAATGAGCGGCGGCGGCCTGCCGCGCGGCCTCGGGATCCTGGTCGCGGATGGCCTCGAACAGGCGCTGGTGTTCCTGCTGGGTGGACCGAGGGCCGCCAGCGAGACCGGCGGAATTTTGCCAGCCCATTTCGCGCACCTTCAGCAACTGGCATTCGATGAAGCTGCTGAAGGCCACCAGATAGGCGTTCCGGGTGGAACCGGCGATGGCGGCGTGGAAGTCGACGTCAGCCTTGGACGCTGCGGGATAGTCGTCGGCGTGTATTTCCATGCGCTTGAGCGCGTCGCGCATCCGGGCCAGGTCGGCGTTCTTGCGGCGCAGCGCGGCGGCTTCGGCAGCGGCGGTTTCCATCCAGAAGCGCAGTTCGAACAGCTGCGCCAGGTCCTTGGCCGAGGCGTCGCCGCGCGGCAGGCGGAACACGCGGCCGGCGGGGTTGGCGGCGACGTAGGCGCCTACGCCCTTGGTGGTGACGAGGATGCCATCGGCCTTCAGTTGCGAGACGGCCTCGCGGATCACCGGCCGGCTACAGCCCAGGGTCCGCGCCAGTTCCTGTTCGGCCGGCAGGCGCGAGGCGGGCGCGAAGCGGCCCTCGGCGATCTCCTTGCGCAGGGCCGCGATGACCTGGTCCACCAGCGTCAGCGGACGCTCGATAACGTGCATGTCTGCTTCCTATCCAAAGGCGAAACGACGCCGGCCTGTGGCGCCATGGCGTCATGATATCGCTTCGCCCGGGGACCGGGCGCGGCCCCGTTGCATGTTGAATTATGCCTTGCTATGCTGTCTTACAGCCTGACAACTTAACGCCTTTTCCGCGCCCAGGTACGGCCGTATCCGCCATGCGCCAAGGAGCCGTCCCGCATGCCGCCTTCCCCTGAAAGCACTCAGGCGTTGCCGCAAATCGAAGACGGCCTGCCGGGCCGTCAAAGGCTCTGGGCGGTCTCCACGCTCATCCTGGGCAGCGCGATCGCCACGCTCGATACTTCCATCGCCAATACCGCGTTGCCGACCATCTCGGCGGACCTGCGCACCACGCCGGACGCCTCGATTTGGATCATCAACGCCTACCAGATCGCGATGGTCGCCACGCTGCTACCATTCGCCGCGCTGGGCGACCTGGTCGGTCATCGGCGCGTCTACCTGTATGGCCTGCTGGTGTTCACGCTGGCGTCGCTGGCCTGCGGCGTGGCGGACTCACTGCCGATGCTGACGGCGGCGCGCGTGCTGCAAGGCGTGGGCGCGTCTGGCATCCTCGGCGTGGGCACTGCGCTGATACGGTTGACGTTTCCCCACAGCCAGATCGGCCGTGCGCAAGGTATCAACGCATTTACGGTGGCAGTGTTCTATGTCGTGGGGCCGTCGGTGGCGTCGGCCGTGCTGGCGGTCAGCACCTGGCACTGGCTGTTCCTGATCAATATTCCGCTTGGGGCGCTGGCCATGGCGATGGCCTGGCGCACGTTGCCGTACAACGCGCCGCGCAAGACGCCGCCGCGTTTCGACGGCGTGGCGGCGGTGCTGCTGGGTGCGACCTTCGCGCTGGCTGTGCTGGCGCTGGGCGATGCTGCCCATCATGCCGGCTGGGGGCGCATCCTGCCCGAAGCCGCCGCCGCGGCGTTGTGCTGCGCCTTGCTGCTGCGCCGGCAACGCGGGCATCCCGCGCCCATGCTGCCGGTCGATCTATTCCGCCGACCGCTGTTCGCAATGTCGGTGGCTACGTCCGTGCTGTCCTACGCGGCGCAAGGCCTGGCGCTGGTGGCGCTGCCGTTCCTGTTCCAGATGAGCCTCGGGCGGTCCGATGTGCAGACCGGCTTGCTGCTGACCGCATGGCCGATCGTGGTGGCGGTGACCGCGCCGCTGGCAGGCTTTCTGTCCGAACGCCATTCGGTGGCGTTGCTGGGCGGCGCCGGGCTGCTGGTGTTATGCATCGGCATGGTGCTGATGGCGTTGTTGCCGGCGCAGGCCTCGAATGCCGACATCATCTGGCGGCTGGCGGTGTGCGGCGCGGGCTTCGGGTTCTTTCAATCGCCCAACCTGAAGGCCTTGACGACGAGCGCGCCGGCCGAGCGCAGCGGCGCGGCAAGCGGCATCATTCCCACCGCTCGCCTGATCGGGCAGGCAACGGGCGCGGCGCTGGTGGCTGCCTGCTTCACCTTGGTTGGGGCGGACGGCGCCCATGCCGCGTTGTGGATCGGCGCCGTGTTGGGCGGCGTTGCGTGTGTCGTGAGTTTTCTACGGATTCTTGCACGGGAATGACGCAGAGCGATGGCGCGCGTACGACGCAAGGAATGCGTTGCAGCCATGCGCAAAGAAGCCGTTGACATCGTGCGTACGCCTATACCTATGGATAGCTTTTCCGCCCAGATAGGACGCCTATCATGTGTCATGCGATTGGACTAGTCAGCCATCGAGAGCAGATTTTCAGCGTTGCAGGCAGTGCATGTTCCGTGCCCGCCAACGGCTGTCCCGCTTCCAGAGAATGGCATCGGATCCACCGCGACAGTCCCATCTCGTCCCGGCAAGTACAGCGTTGCACCCTTGTGCGCCCTTCAGCGGCGTGGGGCCGGAAGGTCGGCTCCAGGGAAATCCGCCGGTCCATGCGATAAGCCATACATCGTCACGTTGCATCTCCAGTCATCCACGGAGCCACACATGAATCGAGTGCGTCATTCCGGCATACAGCATCCCACTCCCTACTTCGATGAAGCGGAAGGTCTCAAGCGCAAAGCCAAGATCGACCGCTACCTGGACAAGAAGATGGAGGAGTGGCGGCAGACCATCCCATACGCGTCCCATATGAAAGACAGCAATATCAATATGGCGTACTACCGTCGTACCTTGATCGAGCACATCTGGCGCATCCGCTTGTCACGAGCCAGCCAATCCAAGGCGATCTACAAGATCGCCCAGATTTCACCCTCGGCCGCGCAAGACTACGCGCACTACCAGGCCGACGAGATGCTGCACGACAAGCTGTACATCCATGACTGCGACGCGGCCGGGGTGACGATGGACGAGGTACTCCAAACCGAGCCGTACCTGTCGACACGGCTGTTCGAGGGGTTCTTCTACTACACGCTGGAACATGAGCATCCCATGGCGCCGGTGGTGTCGAACTACCTGGTCGAGTACACCCAGGCCAAGCTGCAGCCCGACATCGTCAAGAACCTGCGCGCCACGTTGGGCCACGACATGGTCAAAGGTCAGGAGGCCCATCTGACGGTCGATACGCGCGACGACCATTCGATGGAAATGTGGAAGATCCTGAACCAGCTCATCCTGAGCGAAGACGACTACAACGCCGTCTTCAAGTACATCGACGATGTCCAGGCCATCCTGGCGATGTTCTTCCGCGAGATCTATGAGGACACGGTGCAGCGGCCGGCCGAGAAGGCCGCCGCCTGACAAGGCGCATGACCTAACCCCGAGCGGCGCGCCCCGGCAGGCGCGGCCGCGGGGCCGGTGGCGTTGGCCGGCGCGCTCGGGGAACCGTTGCCGCAGAGCCCTGTCAGCCTTCAACTTACGTGGAGAAAGCATGTATCTACGCGTCGAACCGATCAAGCAACTGGGCACCCGGATGAGCGTCCCGGCGTCGAAGCCCGAAACCCAACGCGCCATCCTCGCCGCCACCTTGGCCGATGGCACGTCCATCATCAGAAATGACCTGCGCTGCACCGAGACCGAGACCATGAAGATCGCCTGTTGCCAGCTCGGGGCGCGCTTCGAGGAGGCCGGCGATTCCCTCTTCATCACCGGTACTGGCGGGCGCTTCGCATCGGGCATCGAGGTCATCGATGCCAAAGGGTCGGGCCTGGTGTTCCGCACGATGATGGCGTTGAGCTGCATGAAAGCGACCCCGACCATCCTGACGGGCGACGCAACCTTGCGCCGCAGGGTGATGCAGCCGCTGCTGGACGGTCTGCGGCATCTGGGAGCGAGCTTCACCTACCTGGGTGATGACGGCAAGGCGCCGGTGATCAACTGGGGGGCGTCGCTGAGTGGCAAGCATTGCCGGCTGGCGGGCGACATCAGCTCGCAGTTCATCACCGCGATCCTGATGGCGGCTCCCTTGACCCGGCATGGCATCAGCCTGGGCGTGACGCCGCCGGTGCTGTCGCAGTCCTACCTGGCGCAAACGGTGGATACGCTGCGCCGTTGCGGTATCGAGGCGCGGGTCAACGCCGATTACACGCAGTATCACGTCGGGCCGGGGGCGTACCAGCCCTTCGAGACCCGCATCAACGCCGACTACACCTCGCTGTCCTACCTGCTGATGGCGTGTACGCTCTTTCCGGCCCGTTATCGCATCGGGGGTATCGAGGAACAGACGCTGCAGGGCGAAAAGCTGTTCGCGGATATCGTGCAGTCGTTGGGCGTGCGGCTGCACTACGACGCCGGCACGCTGCACGTCGACAGTACCGCCGTGCGCCTGGAGGGCAGCTACAGCTTCGACGTGCGCAATGGTCCCAATGTCATTCCCACGTTGGTGGCGCTGAGCCTGTTCGTGCGCGGCACGTTCACCGTGACGGGGGGCTCGGTGACGCGCTTCCACAAGTCGTCGCGGGTGGAATCGATGATCGGCGAGGTGCGCAAACTGGGCGCCGATATCGAGATGATCCGCAACGCCGAGGGCCATATCGACGGCTTCGTCACGCAAGGCCGGCCGCAGTACGCTGGCGGGGCGATGCTAAGCAGCCGCGGCGACCACCGTAATTTCATGTCCTTGTTCGTCGCATCGCTACGCTGCGAGGAAGCTTGCCACCTCGATGGCTACGCTGACGTGATCTGTTCCTTTCCTGACTTCATCGACCAGTTCCGAGGCTTGGGCGTTTCCTGCGCCACGGCCAGGCAGTATTACCTGGAAGCGGCCGATGAGTAGCGCATCGCAGGCGGCGCCGCCTGCGACTTGAACGCAACTTCGTAAAGGCGATGTGGGAGGTACACGTGGCCAGACAAATCAAGCTCTACACGAATGCGATACATGGCTGCCCGCCGGACGAACCGGCGCAGCCCGGCGATGCCCCCGAAGACGCGGAACGTCGCGGCGCTCCGCGCGACCATGGCGAGCCCGAGCCCGATCAGGACGCGGAGGCTGGCCCCGCCTTTGTTCCCCTGTCGTCCCGTCAGCAGCAGATACTCCAGTACATCATCGAAGGGCGTCAGAACAAGACCATCGCCGATTTGCTCGGCATCGAATTGGTGACGGTAAAGATGCATGTCGGCTTGCTGTTCAAGAAGCTAGGCGTGACCAACCGGACCATGGCGGCGGTACGGGGCGTGGAGTTGCTGAGCGTTGTCGAGGGAGTCGGCTCTCGGTATTACAGCCGCGGCCATCGCGGCGCCAAGGTACGCGCGGGTTCGGATGACTATGCACTGCCGGCGCGTGCGCAGCAGACGGCGTTGCTCGACCAGTCCTGAGGGATCGCCGGGCCGTCTGATCGGACGGCGTCCGGCATGCGCGCCCTCACGCTGCCGCGATCACCGCGGCAGCGACCGACGGCATCACCAGTTCGTCGAAGATATCGGGGATGATGCGTCCGGAATCCAGTGCGGCGGCGTCGACCAGTCCGGCCAGGGCGTAGACTGCCGCGCATTTCATCGCATCGGTAAAACGCGCGGCGCCGCTGTTGAGCACGCCCTTGAACAGGCCTGGGTATGCCAGGCCGCCGTCGATCTGGTTGGGCAAGTCGCTGCGGCCGGTGGCGATGATGGCGGCCAGGCCAGCTACCTCGCTGGGCAGGATCTCGGGGTTGGGGTTGGCCAGCGCGAAGATGATCGGGTCGCGCGCCATCCGCGCCACATCCTCCGCGGTGACGACCTTGGGGCCGGAGACGCCCAGGAAAACGTCGGCGCCGGCCATGATCTCGCGCAGGCTGCCGGTTTCCTGCAACGGGTTGGTATGCGCGGCGAACCAGGCCTTGGCGGGATTCAGGTCGGCGCGCTTGCGGTGGATGGCCCCGGTCCGGTCGCAGGCGATCAGGCGCCGCACGCCCAGGCTCAGGAAGATCTTGGCGCAGCCGGTGCCTGCGGCGCCTGCGCCCACCATCACCACCTTGATCTGGTCCAGGCGCTTGCCGACCCGCTTCAGGGCATTGATCAGCGCGGCGCCCGCCGAGATGGCGGTGGCGTGTTGGTCGTCGTGCAGCACCGGGATCTGCAGCTCGCGGTGCAGCGCGTCCTCGATCGCGAAGCAGCGCGGCGCCGAAATGTCTTCCAACATGATGGCGCCGAAGCCGGGCGCGATGCGCCGCACCGTGTCGATGATTTCGCCGCTGTGCGTGGTGTCCAGGCAGATCGGGATGGCGTTGATGCCGGCGAAACGCTTGAATACCAGCGCCTTGCCCTCCATGACCGGCAAGGCGGCCTTTGGACCGACGTCACCGATGCCGGATACGGCGGTGCCGTCGGTGACGATGGCCACCGTATTCTGGCGCATGGTGTAGCGCCCGAGCAGTGTAGGGTCGCGCTGGATCGCGGCGGCCACGTAGGCGAAGCCGGGCGTATAGGCGCGCGCCAGATCCTCGCGCGAGTCGATGGCGACGCGGCCGCAGACTTCCAGCTTGCCGCCCAGATGGACGGCGAAGGCGGGATGCGTCAGGTCTTGCTGTGGCAACAAGGCTTCGGTCATGAGTCGTCTCCCAACGGTGGGGTCGAGCAGAGGCGAGGCTGGGTCATATCCCTTGGGCAGCCTGATAGGTGATGCGGAAGTTCTCGCCCGATTCGCGGTCAATGGATTCGACCGCTGCAGCCAGCGCGGCTCGGTCGACCTGCCAGAGCGCGTCCATCACGCAGATGGCGCGGTCGGAATCCTCGAGGCGCGTGCCGGGTTGGACATGGAACTCCAACAGGTCCGGCGCATGTGCGCCCGTGTCGTAAGCGATGGAATCCACGACGGCCCCCTTTTTTCCGTACTTGCTGATGAAGACGACCGCGCGGCGATCGTCGAAGCGGTCCAGGCGATCGAGCTGCGCCACGCGGTCGGCCTGCGCGTGGAACGTCGCAATGTCGCCCGGTTCGCGGGCCAGCAGGGCTTGCAGCCACAGGTCGAGGATGGACGCGCCCGTGACGCGCTTGGTGCTGGCGTTGATCAGGCTGCCGCCCATGCGGGGATTGATCTCGATAATCTCCCAACGTCGCCGGGCTTCCCAATATTTCATTTCGACGTGAAACGCGCCTTCGGTCAGCCCTATCCGCGTCAGGCATTCGGATACGAAGCGCTCGCCTTCGCGCAGCGTGTCGACGGGTAGCGAGATCGGTGGCGATATCGACATGCTTTCCAGCGTCGTGCGCGGCAGGCGTTCGACCCGCGCCTTTTCGTGGACGCAGAGAACGCGCGGCCGGCCGGCCGCGGCTACGATTTCGTAGCTGAATTCCGGGCCTTCGATGTATTCCTCGGCGAAGAAGTCGTGGCGGCCCATGAAGATCGCCGCCAATTTTCCGTCCTTCAGCATCTGCGCCTGCATCGCCGGTACGTCTGCCAGGTCGTCGCGGTTCTCGAGGATGAAGCAGCCGAACGAGGCCGCGCCGCGCACGGGCTTGATGAACCACTTGCGCTGAGGATCCAGGCCGGCGGCATCGGCATTGCTGCCGGCCGGAATCAAGCGGCAAGTGGTGGCGCTCAGCCCGTGCATCAGCAGAAATTCGCGACAGCGATGCTTGTGCAGCGCCAGTTCCAGCGCCGCCAGCGGCGCGTCGGCCGCGCCGAAGGCCTGGTTCAGCCCGGCCATGAACAGGCGGTAGCCTTCGAAGGTGGCGATGGCTGCCAGGAAGCGGTAGCCTCGCTGTTCCAGTTGCGCCACGCCTGCCTGCACGTCGTCTTGGGATAGTTCGGGAGCATCGCCTGCGACCCAGGCGTCCAGCAGCGGCAGGTTGCGTTCCAGCACCGCCATGTCCGCAGGACGGGAGCTGATGGCGACCAACGCGATGCCGCGCGCGGCCAGCTGCTGGTGCAGTTCGGCGGTAAAGGAATTGCCCTGGTGCATCAGGAGCAGCACGGCATTCTTCATGGTCAGACCTCGGCCGGCTGTTCGCGCCTTGGCAGGCTGCGCTGGCAGGCTTGCAGGGCATCGACCAGGATGGCGGCGCTTTCGCGACACGGGTCCACCACCGGCAGGCCGGTCTCCTGTTCGAGCTGCTTGGCCTGCGCGCGGTAGTCCGCGTCGCTGACGCCGGCGCTGTTGACGCTGATGGCCACCACCTTGGCTGGGCGTTCGAATACGGTCAGCGCTTCGTTCAGGCGGATCAGTTCGGGGATCGGCCGCAGCGGGGTGTTCCAGACCTTGGTGCGTTCCAGCCCGAGCCGGTGACAGAACACCAACGCATGCGGCAGGCCGCCGTGCAGCAGGGCCAGGGCGATGCCGCTGGCGCCGATGTGGTTGAGGGAGCCCTGCCCCTCCAGCACCACCCAGTCGTTGCCCTGAGCGGCGTCCAGCACCACCTTTTCGGCGGCGCCTGCGACGAAGTCGCTGGGGATGCAGTCGACTACGATGCCCGCGCCGGAGATCAGCATGCCGGTCTGGCCTGTTGCCGCGAAGCCCGTGGCGATGCCGCGGCGCGTGGCTTCCCGGGTGATTTCCAGGGCCGTGGTCTTCTTGCCGATATTGGAATCGCTGCCGCAGGTATGCACCACGAAGCATGGCAGGTCCAGCACCCGCGCCTTGTTCAGTTCCAGCGGCACCGGCTCCTTGGTCTCCCAGATGGTGATGCCGGTCTGGTCCGCGGCCTGCGCCAGGTCCGGATCGGCGCGCAGCCTGAAGTGGATGCAGTTGATGACGTGCATGCCATTGAGTATCGCGGTCTTGATGGGCGCCTTCCAGGCGGGCGGCAATTGCGCCGAATGCAGGCCCTTGCCGATCACCAGCACCTCGGGCCTGAACGCCAGGGCGCTTTCCATGTCCTTGACGATGGGGATGTCGCCGCCCCAGCCGATCACATCCTGCACACGCTTTCCCGCCTGCGTGCTGTCGATCACGGCCAGGCAGTTTTCAGGGCGATAACGCAGGAACGAGGCTGCGACCTTGCTGGTGAACAATCCGAAGCAGCCTTCCGCGAACACCACGCAAGGCCTGGCAAGCAATTCAGCATGAGAAAGCGTGTCCATTCAAATCTCCCAAAGGTGGTTGCCGGAGCTGGGCTCAGGCGGGCAGAGTCTTCAGTACGTACCGCTGTTTGATGGCGTCCAGCGCGGCCAGCACCTGGGCCTCGTCTTCTCCCTCGACCAGGAACCGGCCGCCCTGCATGTGCGTGTAGCCGCCGCCCGTGTCCTTGAGGAGTTGTTCGGGCGCGGGGATGAGCTCGCGATACAGGCCGGGCACGGCGCCGATCAGCGAGTTGACCGACACCACCCTGCGCGGCAACGGCCGCGGTCGGGGAAATGTGATCCAGCCGGCCGTCCTGGCCGCCGCGGGCAGGCTGGGGCGGGCCGGCTGGCCCAGCATCACATCGATCCACAGCTGGAACAGATTGACGCCGTAGGCGCGGTGGATGGTGTACGGCACATCGGCGCCCGGCACGCGCGCGCCCACCTCCAGGAAGACCAGCTCGCCGTCGCGGTGGAACAGTTCCAGGTGGAAGGCGGAGCCGCGCAGTTGCAGCGCTCGCAGGCAGGCGAGCGCGTAGGCCTTGCACTGCTCGGCCAGTGGCGTGTCGCGCTGGATCACCGAGCCCAGCGGCTGGCCGCCAGTCTCGAAACCCAGACAGGACGAGATGTAGCGGCTGGCGCAGATAAAGGGGCAGTCGCCGGCCAGGTCGATGACGCCGTCGACATGGAGAATGTCGCCGTCGATGTACTCCTCGATCTCATGGCCGGCCAGATCCGTGGCTTGCAGGAAGGCCGCTAGCTGCTCGGGCGAGTCGATCCGGCGCACGCCTTTGCTGGATGCGCCGCGCACCGGTTTGATGATCAGCGGAAAGCCCAGTTCCCCGGCCCGCGCGGTGACCTGGGCGGCATTCCTGCAGAGGTACCAGCGCGGCACGCGCAGGTTCGCCGCGTCCAGGATGCGCTTCATGGTGGTCTTGTCGCGGAATCGGTCCGCCTGCTCGGGCGTGTGACCGGCGATGCCGAGCCGCGCGCGGATCGCCGCCGCCGTGTCGAGCAGGTACTCGGAGCAGGCGAAGACGTGTGTGATGGGGCCGTGCAGGGCGGCCAGGCGCGCCGCGTGCGCGGTGGCATCGGTGGCGTTGCCTAGATCGTCAGCGACCCTGACGCGCGAGCTGTCGACCGAGGCCGGCAGCCCGATCGTCCCTTCCGGGTCGCACAAGTAAGAGACGTCGCAGTCCGCTGGAATGATCTCGTCATAGCGGCACAGTTCGTGGTCCCACATCGGGCCGCCCCGGTTTTGGGGCCAGCGGTTGAGTACCAGGATATGCGGTTTCACGCCGGTCTCCTTGGGGGCGAGATCAGACCCGAGTGGCGTAGCCGCTGGCGCGGGTGTGTAGTTCTTCCTTGAGCAGGTGCTCGCCCTGTTGCAGGGCGTACAGCGAGTTGAACGCCTTGGCGGCGATCGGCAGCGGGTAGCGGCCGCCCTCCATCGTCACTTCGGCGCGGTTGCGGCCGCGCAGCAGGTAGACGTCCGGCTCGTTGTGCGCGGCGTGCGGGCCGAAATAGATCGGCAGCGCGTCGGCGGCGCGATAGGCCGGGATGAAGACGCGGCGGTACTGGTCGGAGTGGTTGGCGTCGGACCGGTGCAGCACCTTGCAGTGCAGGAAGACGACTGTGCCGGCCTTGCCGGCGGCCACTACTTCCTGGCACCCGGATGGCAGGTTGGCGGGACTGACCTTGCCGCGGAAAGCGCCGTCCTCGGTATGGTCATAGACGCTGGCCTTGTGGGAACCGGCCAGCAGCCGCAGACAGCCGTTGTCTTCGGTGGCGTCGTCCAGGTAGGTCAGGCAGGCCACCAGCTTGGAATTGGTATGCGGGTAGTACGAGAAATCCTGGTGCCATTCCACCGGGGAACCGATGCGCGGTCCCTTCATGTTGAGCTTGCTGTGATGAAAGACGATATCGGGTCCGATCAATGACTCCAGGCGATCGAGCAGGCGCGCGTCTTCCTGGGTCCGGCGGAATGCCTCGTGTTTCTTGGATGGTTGCCAGATGCGGCGGATGATGCGCGCATCGCCGGGTTCCAGTTCGGCGATCTGGCGCAGATCGGAGGCGTTGGCGACGACCGCGTCGATGGCGCTTCGCATCGAGGCAACGGCGTCACGGTCGAACAAGCCGTGGACGACGAGGAATCCGTCTTGTTCGAAAGCCGTGGTTTCTTCACTGGACAGGTGATGGGACATGGGCTTCTCCTTATGCGGATCGTGCGCGTTTCGGCGGGAAAGGCGCTTCCATGTGCCCATGATATCGACGGCTTTTGCGCGCCAATAGATAGACGTAGGTAGGTATCGGTGTGCGGCTCGCCGGCGCGAGCCGCACACTGATCGAATCAGTACCTTGCCCTCAGGTTCAGCATCACGCTGCGCGGTTCGCCGTAGTAGTTCGATCCAAAGGCGGCCCATACACGCTGGTAGTAGACCTTGTCGAACAGGTTGTTCACCGTCAGCGTGCCTTCCAGATGCTTGTTGAAGCGATAGCCGGCTTGCGCGGACACGGTGGTGTAGGGGCGCTGTTCGAACTTCACCGGGCCGTTCAGGCGGTACATGCTGCTGACGCTGCGCAGTCCCGCGCCCAGCGACAGGCCTTCCAGCGTGCCGGTGGCGAAGGTGTACTTGGTCCACAGATTGAAGGTGTGGCGTGGCGTGATGAAGGCGTATTGCTGCGACTTCTGCTCGTCCGTGCCCTTCAAAGTCTTGGTGGTGGTGTAGGCGTAGCCGGCGGTGATGTCCCAGCCCGGCGCGGGGCTGCCGCTGATTTCCGCTTCGAAACCCTGGCTGCGCATCTTTCCTGCGGCCATGGAGAACAGCGGATTGTCCGGGTCCGTCATGGCGCGGTTCTCGTCTTCCATGCGGAACAGCGCGGCGTGGCCGTTCAGGCGCTTGTCCAGGAATTCGCCCTTCAGGCCGATTTCGAATTGCTTGCCGGTGCGCGGATCCAGCAGTTGGCCGTTTACGTCGGTGGTGGTCTGCGGCGTGAAGATGCTGGTGTAGCTGGCGTAGGCCGACAACTGTTCGTTCAGGTCCACCACCAGGCCCAGGTACGGTGTGAACTTGCCGTTGATCTTGCTGCTGGTATTGGTGAACTGGTTGAAGTAGGCGTTGCGGTTCTGCGTGTGGTTTTCCCACCAGGTAAAACGGCCGCCGGCGATGATGGTGGCGGCGTCGGTCACGCGCAGATTGGTGCGCGCATACAGGCCGTACTGGTCGGTCTTGCTGTCGTTGCCGTTGGTGTACTGGTAGTCGGGCTTGGGGATGTTGTTGTTGGGGTGGTAGAGGTTGGTGTCGGCGTTGTCGCCGCCGCCGTAGCGGAAGTTCTTGTGGGTGTTGCGGTAGTCGGCGCCCACGGTCAGTTCGTGCTGGCGGCCGAAGGCCTCGAAGGGCGTGGCTACGAAGGCGTCGAGGCCGTAGGTCTTCCAGTGGCTGCGATACTTCCAGCTGACGAGGCAGGTGTCGCCGGTGATCGGGTCCACGGCGCAATCGGACCAGCCGAATTCGCGGCTGGGCTCGTCCTGTTCGCGGTAGATGCCGCTGACCTTGATGCGGCCGCCGTTGGCCAGGCGGTGGTCCACGTCGGCGAAGTACTCGGTGACTTCTTCAGTGATGTGGTTCCAGCTGGGGTCCAGGTTGGTGGAGCGGCGCACGTCCAGCAAGCGGCCGTCGGTGTAGCCGGGCAGGCCGAAGAAGGGGCGGCCTTTGTATTGCTGGTACGTGGCGCCGGCGGTCAAGATGGTGTCGGGCGTTAGATCGAAGCTCAGGGTGCCGTAGAACAGCGGCTTTTCGGTGTACACGCCGTCGACGAAGGATTTGCGGTCGTCATAGGACGCCACCAGGCGGCCGCGCAGGCGACCGTCGCTGTCCAGCGGGCCGGTGATGTCGGCCTCGGTGTAGTACCGATCCCAGGAACCCGTCATGACTTGGCCGCTGAAGGCGAATTCCTTTTGCGCGCGCTTGCGCACCAGGTTCACGGTGCCGCCGGGATCGCCCGCGCCCTGGTACAGGCCCGAGGGGCCGCGCAGCACTTCGATGTGGTCGTAGATGGCCAGCCCGAAGCCCGAGGACAGGTCGTTGCCGGTGCTGGCGGGCGTGTTCACGCCGTCGACCTGGATGGTGTCCAGCGCATACCCGCGCGAGTAGAAGTTGCCATGGTTGCCGCCGATGCTGCCGGCTTCCACCGTGATGCCGGTGACGGTGCGCATGGCGTCGTCCAGGTTGGTCAGGTTCTGGTCGTCCAGCAGTTGGCGCGTCACCACCGAGACCGATTGCGGGATCTCGCGCAGGCTTTGCGCGTTCTTGCCGATGGTGACGGCGGGGGATGTGTAGGACCCCGTGCCTTCGGTGACGGTGAGGTCGCGGCCGGTGACCGTCACGGGCGCCAGCGTGGTGGCGTCGGTGGAGGATGGGTCGGCCGGCCGCCGCACCACGAAGCCCGAGCCGCTGGGTACGGCGACCAGCCCGCTGCGCGCCAGCAGGCGGTTCAACGCGACCTGCGGCGTCATGGCGCCGGATACTGCGGGGGCGCTCAGGCCGGCCACCGTGTCGGGGCTGAACAGCACCTGCAGCTGCGCCTGCCGGCCCAGCGCCACCAGCGCGTCGGCCAGGTTGCCGGCGGGCAGGTCGAAGGTTTGCGCGGCCGCGCCTTGCGCGTGCGCGGCGGATGGCGCCAGCGCCTGTACCGCGAAGGCGGCAGTCATGGACAGCGCGCACAGCAGCGCGTAACGGCCGGCGCTTAGCCGACGATGAAAATGGCGTTGCGCCATGGACTTTCCCCAGTCTGGAAGTGGATCTTCAACTGGGGAAGACGCGCCAGCCGCCAAAACCCGAACCTGTTTAATTAAAAATAATTCTTATCTTCAGCGGCTGCTGATCACCGCGGCGCCATCCGACCGCCGGCTTACCGTCACCGGCAGCAGGCCGGGCAGCATGTCCAGGACCGCGTCGGGCTGGCGCAGATCCAGCGTGCCGGACAGGCGCAACCCGCGGGCGCGCTCGTCGGCGAATCGCAGCGGCGTGTCGCGGTACAGGGCCAGGTAGCCCGCCAGCTGTTGCAAGGTGGCGTCGTGCATCACCGCCACGCCGCCCTGCCAGGCGCCGATCTCGCTGGCGGGCACCTGCTGGCGGCGCAACAGGCGCGCGTCGGCGCGCGATAGCAGTACTGTGTCGCCGGCGCGCAGTGTCTGCGTGGGCGGGGCATTCTCGCCCTTGGCGCCGAGCCTGACTTCGCCGCTGCGCACGCCGACCTGCAGCACGTCGGGCAGCAGCAGCACGTTGAACTCGGTGCCGATGTCGCGCAGTTCCGCATCGCCCGCGGCCACGATCAGCGGCCGACGGTCGGGTGCGGCATCGATGTAGACCTCGCCGCCGTCGACGCGGATGTGGCGTTCGGCCAGGGTGTAGCGCACGCTCACGCGCGTGCCGACGTTGGCGTGCAGCCGTGTGCCGTCCGGCAGGTCCAGGTTGCGGGTCTGGGTGGATGCATTGGCCACGGATTCGTAGCTGACGGGCATGTATTGGTAGACGGCAGCCGCCACCAGCAGCATCGCGGCCAGCGCGCCGCCCCAGCGCTGGAAGGCCGGGCGGCGAGCGGGCGCGGGCATTGCGCCGGGCTGGGGCCGGCCGCGCGGCGGGACGTGAGTGTGCATCGGCGTCTGATCGTGTGTCCGCGTCGGCGCGGAGTCCGGCCGCGGCAGCGCCGCCATGTCCTCCCACACCAGTTCCAGCCGCTCGTACTCCCGCCGGTGCGCGGATGACGCTTGCAGCCACGCCTGGAAAGCCTGTTCGGCGCCGGCATCGGACGCGCGTTCCCGGCGGCGCATGAACCATGCGCTCGCGGCCTCTTCGACAGCGGATAAAGGTAGGGATCGGGTCATGGCGTTTCGCCGTGGACACGGCGCTTGCAGTGCGCCAGCGCCAGTTGCAGATGCTTCTCTACCGCCCGCACGGTGATGCCCATGTGGTCGGCAATGTCCTCGCAGCGGAGCTCATCATACCGATATAGCAGGAAGGCCTCGCGCTGGCGCGGGGGCATCTCGTCGATAGCGGCCTGCAACAGCCGCAGGCGCTGGCTGGCGTCCGCGCGCGCCTCGGGCTGCAGGCCGGCGGGCGCGGCCAGGCCCACGGCGGTGGGTTCGAAACCTTGGTCGTCCAGGCTGGCCACCACATGCTCGTCGCGCACGCTCTCGCGACGCCAGTGGTCGCGCAACAGGTTGCGGGCGATCTCGTACAGATAGGCGCGCGGCTTCTCTGGCGGCTCGGCGCCGTCATGCGTTGCCAGCCACTTGGCGAAGGTCTCCTGCGCCAAATCCTGGGCGGCCTCGGGCGAACGCTTGAGCTGCCGGTTCAGGAAACCGACCAGCTCCGCGTTCCATGCCTTGTACGCCTCGGCGATGACGCCGAAGAACCGCTCCCCCATGATGCCCCTGTCGATGTCTGGCGCCCGGTTCTGCGGCCGGGGCGCGTAGGCATGGCTTGATCAAATGATAATGATTCTTATTGTATCAAGATTATCAAGTGCTGCCGCGGGGGATCTGTGCAGCGCTATCTCTAGGCGGAATTGGTCGATGGCTTCGATGCACCGTGCAACACGCGTATGGGCTCAGGGCGCGTGCAAGCTCCTGAGCTTCCTCAGTTCCGGAAACCACCGCATCCACAACCCCGCCACGGCGATGGTGCCTACCCCCCCGATCACCACCGCAGGCACCGCGCCGAACGCCGCGGCCATGACGCCGGATTCGAATTCGCCCAACTGGTTCGAGGCGCCGATGAATAGTGTGTTCACGGCGCTGACGCGGCCCAGCATGTGATCGGGTGTGTTCAGCTGCACTAGGGATGAACGCACCACTACGCTGACCGCGTCCGCCGCGCCCAGCAGTACCAGCGCGCCGACGGACAGCGGGATCGAGGTCGACAGGCCGAACACCGTGGTGGCCAGCCCGAACACGATCAGCGCGCCGAACAGCAGGCGGCCCACATGTTCGCCCAGGCTCAGGCGGGCCAGGGTCAGGGACATCAAGGCAGCGCCGCAGGCGGGGGCGGCGCGCAGCGCGCCCAGCGCCCAGGGGCCGGCGTTCAGGATGTCCTTGGCGAAGATGGGCAGGAGCGCTGTGGCCCCGCCCAGCAGCACGGCGAACAGGTCCAGCGACAAGGTGCCCAGCAGCAGGCGGCGCTGGAAGATGAAGGTGATGCCGGCGAACAGCGTGCGCCAGGTGGTCGGCTCCTTGCGCGGGGGCGCGCGTTCGATGACGAGCGTGGCGATAGACGCGAAGGCGGACAGGTAGAGCGCCGCCGCCACGCAATAGATCCACCCTGCTCCCAGCCCGTAGCCGACGCCGCCCAGCGCGGGGCCGGCGATCTGCGCGATCTGCCCGCCGGATGAAGCCAGCGCGGTCGCGCGCGGCAGCCATTCGCGCGGCACCACTGCCGGGATCAGCGTGGCCAGGGTCGGCGCTTCAAAGGCGCGGGCCGAACTCATGATGATGATGGTGGCGTAGATCAGCGTCTTGCCGCCCACGCCATGCAACGCCGCGATGGCCAGCACCAGCGTGGCCAGCGCCTCCAGCGCCATGCATATGGCCACGATCTTGCGGCGGTCGTAGCGGTCGGCCACATGGCCCACTACCAGTGTCAGTGCCGCCATGGGCAGGAACTGCGCCAGGCCGATCAGGCCCAGATCCAGGGCGCTGCCGCTCAGCGCATAGATCTGCCAACCCACAGCGACCGAGACGATCTGGAAGGCCAGCGACGCGCCGATGCGCGCGAACAGGTAATGCAGGAAGGCGGGACGTTGAAGCGGACTGGGAGAGTCGGGGGCGGGCATGAGGGATGGCGCTTGGGGCGCGTGACGGGCGCCGGACCCCGCATTCTAGGGATAAGTCGCTGACGGGAAACTAAGAGCCTGCCAGCAGACGAGTTTCGGAAATCCCGTTTGTGTCTGAAGATAGAGCCTCCCATTCATGCGCAAGGCGGATGCGTGAAATCTATAATTCCGATTCCTGCATAAATCGACCCGCACAGGGAAAACCACCCATGGCTACGCTTCCCGATCTGAGTTCGCGCGAATTGCAGGCGATCAGCACCGTCGCCGAGTGCGGCAGTTTCGTCGCCGCCGCGCTGACGCTGAACATCTCGCAACCCGCGCTCACGCGCACGGTGCAGCGCGTGGAGAAGGCCTTGGGCGTCGAGCTGTTCCATCGTTCCACCCGCCGTGTTGAAACCACGCCAGCGGGCCTGGAGTTCGTGTCGCTGGCGAACCGCATGCTGTCCGACCTGCGCATTTCCTACGAGAACATGCGCGAGATTTCGGATGAACAGCGTGGCCGCAGCATCGTGTCCGCGGTGATGTCGGTGGCCTACACGCAGCTGCCCGGCATCGTCGCCCGCTACCGCGAATCTCGGCCCCGCATCGAACTGCAAATCCGCGAGGGCGTGCACGGCACCGTGCTGGACGATGTGCGCAGCGGCGTGGCCGACATGGGCATTACCTACATCGACGAAGTGCCGGGCGATTTTTCGGTGGTGTCGCTGGGCCGCGAAGCCTTTCACGTGGTGATGCCGCGCAAGCATCCGCTGTCAACGCAAGGCGGCGTGACGCTGGAGCAGCTGGCGCCGTACGCGCTGGTTTCTCTACCGCGCGAAGCGCAGACACGCCGCCTGATCGACAGCCATGCATCGATTGCGGGCGTGCCGTTGCGGCACGCGGTCACGGTCAGCCAGTTCGCCACCGTGATGCAATGCGTCTGGGCCGGCGTGGGCATTGCCATCGTGCCGGGCGGCGCGGTGCCGGCCGCGCTGAGCGCGGACCTGGTGGCGCGGCCGCTGACCAAACCTGAGCTGAGCCAGGCTATCGGCGTGGTGTTTCTCAAGGAGCGCGGCCTGACTCCCAGCGCCAGCGGCTTCCTGGCTCAATTGCGCAGCGATTGGGTGCAGGTGGTTGCGCCCGCGCGCCGCGGCCGCCGCAACGGCGCATAGAGCAACTGGCCTCAGGCCGCCGACTGTTCCAGGAAGCGCTGCGCGTCCAGCGCGGCCATGCAACCGCTGCCGGCGCTGGTGATGGCTTGTCGGTACACGGTGTCCTGTACGTCGCCAGCGGCGAATACGCCGCCTACGCTGGTCATGGTGGCGAGTCCCTTGCGTCCCGCTTGCGTCACGATGTAGCCATCCTCCAGCGCAAGCTGGCCTTCGAACAGCTCCGTGCTGGGACGATGGCCGATGGCGACAAAGCACCCGCTCACCTCCAGATCCACGCAACTTCCGTCGGCCAGGTGCCGGACGCGCACGCCCGTCACGCCGCCTGCGTCGCCCAGCACCTCGTCCAACACACTGTCCAGCTTCAACCGGATCAGGCCTTGTTCGACCTTGGCCTTGAGTTTGTCCAACATGATGGCCTCGGCGCGGAAGGCGCCACGCCTGTGGATGAGCGTTACGGAACGGGCGATGTTCGACAGGTACAGCGCTTCCTCGATCGCCGTGTTGCCGCCGCCCACCACGCATACGTCGCGGCCGCGATGGAAGAAGCCGTCGCAGGTGGCGCAGCCGGACACGCCCCGGCCCATGTAGGCCTGTTCGGAGTCCAGTCCCAGATAGCGCGCGACCGCGCCTGTTGCCACGATCAAGGCGTCGCAGGTATAGGTCGCGCGTTCGCCGCGCAAGGTGAAGGGTCGCTGCGACAGGTCCACGCTTTGCACGTGGTCGGCGATGACCTCGGTGCCGAAGCGCAGCGCATGGTCCTGGAATCGCTGCATCAGGTCGGGGCCCTGCACGCCGTGCACGTCGGCGGGCCAGTTGTCGACATCGGTGGTGGTCATGAGCTGGCCGCCCCGCGCCATGCCCGCGATCAGCACCGGGTTCAGATTGGCGCGTGCGGCATAGACGGCGGCGGCGTAGCCCGCCGGTCCGGAACCCAGGATGAGCAGCCGCGCATGGCGGTGGGAGTCGATGGCGCTCATTGCAGCCGGATCCCCGCCAGCCGCACGATCTCGGCATAGCGCTGCGCCTCGGACCGGCAATAGGCATCGAAGTGTTCCGGCGTATCGCCCACCGGCATGGCCTGTGCGTCGGCCAGGCGCGCGCGCACGTCGGGTTGTTGCAGCACCGCATTCACTTGCTGGTAGATGCGCGCGACCAGTTCCGGCGGCGTTTGCGCTGGCGCCCACATGCCGTACCAGGTGGTCAGGTTGACGCCTGGATAGCCCAATTCGGCAAAGGTGGGCACGTCTGGCAGCGCGGCCACGCGTTGATCCGAAGTGACCGCCAGCGCGCGCAGCTTGCCGCCCTTGACCAGGCTGATGGATGACGGCATCGAGTCCAGCATGTAGGTGACCTGGCCGCCGATCACGTCGGTCAGCGCCGGCGCGCTGCCTTTGTAGGGGATGTGTGTGACATCGAGCTTGGCCGCCGCCTTGAACACCTCTCCGGCCAGATGCCCGGGCGTGCCGTTGCTGGACGAGGCGAAGTTGTGGCGGCCGGGTTGCGAGCGCACCAGCGCAACCAGGTCGGCGACCGAGCGCACCGGTGAATTGGCGCTGATCACCAGCTGGATGGGCGTGGAGGCCAGATTGGTGATGCCGCGGAAATCCTTGAGCGGATCATGCGACATGTTGGCGTAGAGCGCCGGGTTGACCAGCTGGCCAGAGACATTGATCAGCAGCACGTAGCCATCCGGCGCCGCCTTGGCCACGGCGTCCGCGCCTATCATGCCGCTGGCGCCGGGCCGGTTGTCGATGACGACCGATTGCCCCAGCTTGTCGGCCAGCGTTGCGGCGACGATGCGGCCCACGATGTCGGTGGGGCCGCCGGGCGGATAGGGAATGACGACGCGCAACGGCTTGGACGGGTAGCCGGACGAGGCCAGCGCCCGGGCGCCGCCGCAGAGCGTGCCCAGGGTTGCGCCGGCGGCTCCGATCAACAGGCGGCGTCTGAGCGGGTTTGAGGGGTCCTGCGCCAGAAGGCATGGTTCCATGGTTTGTCTCCCTAGTCTCATTCTTGTGTAAGGCACAGCTACTCAGGATGCGGCGGCTATCGCGCCGTTGCGCCGCAGTTCGGCGAGCGCCTCTGGCGCCAGTCCCAGCATGTCGCGCAGGACCGGTTCCGTATGGGCGCCCAGTACAGGAGGCGCGCTGCGGTACTCCACAGGCGTGCCCGACAGATGCAACGGATTGCCGACCAGTTCGGCGCAGCCCGATTGCGCGTCGGGCATAGGCACGCGCATGCCGCGTTGCAGAACTTGCGGATCGGCGAATACTTCAGCCAGGCCGTTGATGGGGCCGCAAGGCACGCCCAGCGCTTCAAGCGTGGCCAGCCAGTGCGCGCTGGGCTGCTCCGCCATCTGCGCCTGGATTTGCGGAATCAGCGTGTCGCGCGACGCCAACCGCGCCGTGTTGGTGGCGTAGCGCGGATCGTCCGCCAGGTCCGGTCGGCCGATGGCGCCGCAAAAGCGGCGGAATTGCGCGTCGTTGCCCACGGTGACGATGACGTGGCCGTCGCGGGTGGCGAAGTCCTGGTATGGCACGATGTTGGGGTGGGCGTTGCCCAGGCGCGCAGGTTCGCAGCCGCTGGCCAGGAAGTTCATGGCCTGGTTCGCCAGCGCGGCCACCTGCACGTCCAGCAGGGCCACGTCGACGTGCTGCCCCTCGCCCGTGCGGTCGCGATGCGCCAGTGCCGCCTGGATGCCGGCGGTGGCGTACAGGCCGGTCAGGATGTCCGTCAGCGCCACGCCGACCTTCAAGGGACCGGCGCCGGGCTGGCCGTCGCCTCGGCCGGTGATGCTCATCAGGCCGCCCATGCCCTGGATCAGGAAGTCGTAGCCCGGCCGGTTGGCATAGGGGCCGTCCTGGCCGAAGCCGGTGATGGAGCAATACACCAGCCCGGGATGGCCGCGCCTGAGCGTGTCGTAGTCCAGGCCATAGGCCTGCAGACCGCCCACCTTGAAGTTCTCGATCAGCACGTCGCATTGCGCGGCCAGCGCCGCTACCAGCCGCTGGCCGTCGGACGTGGCGATGTCGACCGCCACGGACTTCTTGTTGCGGTTGGCGCCGGCGAAGTAAGCCGACTGCGCCACGTCGCCCCATTGCGGGTCGCTGATCCACGGCGGGCCCCAGCCGCGTGTGTCATCGCCCTGGCCGGGCCGCTCGATCTTGATGACCTCCGCGCCCAGATCCGCAAGCAGCTGGCTGGCCCAGGGGCCCGCCAACACGCGCGAAAGGTCCAGCACCCGCAAATGCGATAGTGCGCCCATCGATCTGTCTCCCGTTGTCGCCGCGCCGTCGGCGGCGGCGCCCAAGACGCCGCCTTGGCGGCCGCTGTTATTGCAGCTCTACCCGGACCTGCATCGGCGCCTTCGTACCCAGCCACACCTGCTGCGCCTGTTCCTTGATCTGGACGACGCGCTGCGCCACTTCTTCGGCGGTGATGGAACTGACCGGGTGCGCGATCACGACGGGCTCCAGCGCCTTCATGCCGATGGCCTGCCGCGTCAACTCCGTCTCGCGGGCGAACTCGGTCGTGATGATGACGGCGCTGGGAACACCCAGCCGCTCCAGCGCGATCGAGTCGCGCACGCAGGCCGAGCAGCAGGAGCCGCAATCGCCGATGGCGGTCAGCACCACGTCGTTCTCGGCCGCGATGCGCTCGATCAGCTCGGGCGCAGCATCCTTGGAGAAGCTGTGCTTGACGTAGTAGTTCACCTCGGCGAATTCGATGTCCTCGCCCAAGGCCGCTGCCGCGCCGCGCAGCAGCTTGTTGGCGTTCCATTTGGAGTTGTCGAGGATGCCCAGCCGCAATCCGGCCAGGTGCTTCTTGCGCGCCGATACCGGCACGTCTTCGAAGCGCAGCGCGCCGCGCGGGTCGTACACCGCGACTTTTTCCCCATTGTTCATCAACATTTCCAATCTCCTGGTTGTCGGTTCCGGATGCCGTCTCAGATGGCGCAGGCGCCGCTGGTGCAATCGCCGCTGTCGGCGTTGGCGCCATCGATGGCGCGCAGCACGGGCGTGCTCATATGCCCCCAGCCCGGTATCAGCACGGAAAAACGGCCGGCCTCGCCGCCCATCACGAACAGATGGATATGGTCGGGGCTGTGCACGATGGGGATGCGGGTGTCGTCGTTGCGCTTGTAGTACTTGGGCAGGTTGCGGTTGTAGACCTTGCCGTAGCGGTGGCCGTAAGCCAGGTCGATGAAGCGGTTGCCGTGATTGACGTACAGGTAGTTGCGTACGTCGGCGCGCGACCAGCCGTGTTTGCCGATGGTCTGCGCGTGTTCCAGGCCCAGCACCACGGCGATGTGGCCGCCCAGCACCGCGCTGTTGGACGCGATGGTGCTCATGGCCGAACACATGGTGTCGAGGATGCCCTCGGGGTCGTTGGAGATGTGATTCGTCACGCTGTGTGGCGCCTCGGCCGCCATGGCGAACACCGTGGAGTCTTCGGCCTTGTAGCCGTGTTCCACGTGATAGGGCGCCAACGGGCTCTGCTGCTCGTTCTCGCAGACGCAGTAGGTGTACTTGCCGGGATGCCCCAGCGTGCTCTTGTCCAGGTCTCCCGGCCAGCCGCCGCCCACGTTCAACATGATCAGGCGCAGGGCCCGGCCGATGGTGGCGTTGGCGCGGTTGCCGGAGCCGAACGCGTTGACGCCGCCGTTCATGCCGATCTCGCGGGCGATCGGCCCGTTCACGATCAACAGGGGCGCGGCCACATGCGTGGTGGCCTGCACGCCGTTCAGGTTGAAGGCTTGATCGGTGACGGCCTTTACCGCTGCCAGCACCACCGGCGCGTACTCGGGCTTGCAGCCGGCCATCACCATGTTGATGGCCAGCACTTCGCGCGTCAGCTCGCCCCAGCGCGGCGCCACCCGCGCTTCGACGAAGCTGGCATCGCCGCCCAGCCGGGCCACGATCTCGTCGATCTTCTCCTGGGTCGGCGGGACGACCGGCAACCCGTCCGTGAAGCCGCGCTCGTAGTAGTACTCGACCAGGTCCACGCCGGCCGGCACCATGTTTGCCGGCGATGCCTTCGCTTGCAGAACCGCACTCATCAGAATCTCCTCGTGGCTGTCGAATGACGTTACGAGGAGGATAGGAGTCCTTGCTTATTTATAACAAGAACAATCTATTTCTATAAATGATTGCGGAAAACGCATAAATCACGCGAAGCTCGGACGCGCCTGCCGCTACGCCTTGGGCCAGTAAGTCCCGAAGCTCCACAAATTGCCTTCCGGATCGCGGCAGGCGAATTCGCGGCTGCCATAGGCCGTGTCGTACGGTGGGGTTTCGATGGTGGCGCCGCTGGCCTGGACCTGCGCGTGCAGGGCGTCCGGATCGTCCACGGCCAGATACAGCGCATCGGTGCGGCGTCCTTGCAGGTCGCCCACCAGCTTGCCATGGGCGTCGTCGCGGTCCGGGCCCAGCATCAAGAGGGAGCTGCCGTAGGCCAGTTCCGCATGCTGCACAGTGCCGTCGTCGCGGTAGACGGCATGCTCGGTGAATCCCAGCACGCCGGTAAGCCAGCGCAGCATCGCCTCCGCGTCGCGGCAGCGCAGGGTTGGAAACAGGCGGGGCGCCGCCGATTCGGATGGCATTGAACTCATCATGGGTACTCCCGTGGATAAGCAGGAGCGCCCATGATGAACCCGCGGCCGGCGGGACGGGTGACGATTTTGTTACTGCGCGCCTGGCTACTCGCCGATGGCGACCAGCTCGGCCCCTTCCGTCACCTGATCGCCCACGCCGTAGAAGACTTCCGTCACCTTGCCGTCGGCGGGCGCGGAAATGGTGTGTTCCATCTTCATGGCTTCCATCACCAGCAGAGGCTGACCTTTTTCCACGGTGTCGCCGGCCTTGACCGAGATCGAGATGATCTTGCCGGGCATGGGGGCGGTGAGGCCGCCGCCGTGTTCGCCCTGGGTGTCCTGCGAATGCGCGAGCGGATCGTACAGGTCCAGCACGTGCACGCCGGCCTCGCCGAAGACGTGGGCGCGGTCGGCGTGCAGCACGACCGTGCCGGCGCTTTCATGGCCGTCCAGCGTGATGCGCAGGCCATAGGCCAGGTTGGGGTTGGCGCTGGCGTGGGCGCGCCATAGGAAGGCTTGCGGGTCCGCGCCGCTGTCCAGGGTCCAGGCGCCGCCCTGGCGGGCCACGGTGACGCGGCGGGCTTCGCCGTTGTCCACCCATTGCAGCTGGCGCTGGTAGCGGTTGCCCAGGCGCCAGCCGTCGCGCGCGTCCCAGGGGTCGGCGGGCAGCTTGCCGGCGGT
>NZ_JBARYB010000252.1:0-2443 GCF_049647645.1 Achromobacter sp. | reverse complement strand
GCCCGCCAGCAGGGCGAGCGCCAGCGCCGCGGCCAGGGTGCGCGCGGCGGACAGGAAAGAGGAGCGGGCGGTGGTCATGGCCAGGATCAGGCGGGCAGCGGCTGCGTTTCGGCGCCGCGGCAAAGTTCGCTCAGCATGCGCAGGCGGCGCTGCGGGTTGGCGACAAAGGGGTTGTTCTGGTCCCAGGCATACCCCGCCAGGATGGAGCTGATCATGCGGCGGATCTCGGGCTGCGCGTTCTCGTAGAAGACCACGTCCTGGAATTCGCCGCTGTACCAGCCCTGGACATAGGCGCGGAAGGTTTCCACGCCCACCATCAGCGGATCGGCGAAATCGGCTTGCCAGTCGACCTGGTCGCCGCTCAATTGGCGATGCAAGGCGTCGGCCGCCAGCTTGGACGAGCGCAGGGCGATGGTGACGCCGGAGGAAAAGACCGGGTCCAGGAACTCCGCCGCGTTGCCCAGCAGCGCGTACCCGGGGCCGTGCAGTTGCCGCACGCTGGCCGAATAGCCGCCGATGGTGTTGGCGGGCGTGTCCCAGACCGCGTTCTTCAAGACGCGCTTGAGGTTGGGCGCGGCGTCGGCCATCTGGCGCAGCGTGGCCATCAAGTCCTGGCCGGGACCGCCGAAGAGGTTCTCGCCGCCGACGACGCCGAACGAGCAGCGGCCGTTGGAGAAGGGGATCAGCCAATACCAGATGCCGCGTTCTTCCGGGTGCACGCTGATCAGGATCTTCTCGCGGTCGAAGCCGGGATCGTCGATACGGTCTTCGATATGGGTAAAGATGGCCTTGCGCGGCGGCATCGACGACGGGCGTTCCAGGTCCAGCAGGCGCGCCAGCACTCGGCCGTAGCCGCTGGCGTCGAGCACGAACCGGCTCCGCACCTGGTAAGGCGTGCCGTCGGCGCGGCGCACGTCCAGCAAGGGGCCGTCGCCGCCAAAGTCCGCCGCCGTCACTTCCTGCAGGTAGCGCACCTCCACGCCCTGGCGGGCGGCATCATCCGCCAGCACCTGGTCGAAGTGCGCGCGCTGCACCTGGAACGTGGTGCCGGGACCGGCGCTGAACTTGTCGCGGAAATCGAAGTGGGTGTAGCGGTCGCCGCAGGCGAAGGCCGCGCCGTTCTTGACCTGGAAGCCGGCGGCTTGCACCGCCGGCAGCATGCCCGCTTCTTCCACGAATTCCAGGCAATGGGCCAGCAGGCTTTCGCCTATGGAAAAGCGCGGGAACTGCTGGCGTTCCAGCATCAGGACATCATGTCCCTGCCGCTTCAACAGGGCGGCGGCGACCGCGCCCGCGGGGCCCGCGCCGATGACTACAACTTCCCGATGTTCCATGCCAGGTTTGTCCATTTAGTTATTGAAAGCAGGATGCGGCGCGGCCTCGCGCGGCGGGTTGATCCAGGGCGCCCACAGCAGCGAGAAGGCCACGCCCAGGGCCACCGCCAGTCCGAAGTTGGCGATGGCGGGGGTTTGGCTGACGGCGAGCAGGCCGAAGGACAGCAAGGTGGTGGCGGCGCCCAGCAGGATGCCGACCAGGCTGGCGGCCGCGCCCGCGACCCGTTCGTACATGAAGATGGCGTAGTCCACGCCGATCGCGGAAACCAGCAACAGGCCGAACAGGCTGAACAGGGTGAGCGGCTGGCCCAGATAGCCCAACGCCGCCAGGCTGCATGCGGTGGCCGCCAGCGGCACGGCCAGGATGCGCCAGGCGGCGGCGCGTCCCAGGGTCAGCAACAGCAACAGCGCCGCGACGACGTACGACAGCAGCTTGAGTTCGGCGGCTTCGATCCGCGTTGCAGCGAACATGCGGTTCAGTTCACCGCTGCGATCCACCAGCGTGACGTCAGGCGCAGCCTGGGCGATGGCCTGCAGCGTGGACGCATCGCGCAGGCCCAGCAATGTCACCATGCCTGCGGCCTGTCCATCGCGCAGGCCCAGCCACAGCGGCCGCCAGCGTTCCGCCAACGGGCCTTGCAGCGCTTCCTCGATCGTCTGCGGCGGCAGCGCGGCCATGGACTGCAGCTCTTGGCGCAAGGCGTCGTAGGGGATGCCGATGTCGGTGACCGGCTTCCAGGCGTCGGGCTGCGCGGCCAGTCCAGCCAGCTTCGAACCCAGCGCCTTCTGCTCGGCGGCCGGCGAGACGAGCTGGCTCAGGGCGTTGTAGGCGGCGAGATCGCCGCGCGCAACCAGGCTGTCCAGCGCCTGCGACACCAGCGCCTGCCTGCGCAGCAGTTCGTCGGCATCGGGCGCGCGCACCAGGAAGAATTGGCTGGTCGGCATGAAACCGGTGATTTCGCCGATCTGGCGGGCTTGTTGCAGCAAAGGCGCGGGCAGGCTCAGCCACTGCCGCAGATCGTCCTGGATGCTGAGCCGGCCGATGCCGCCGGCGGTCGCGGCGAGCAAGGCCAGGGCGCCCAGCCAGAGCGCGGCGCGGCGTCCGGCCA
>NZ_JBARYB010000251.1:0-7554 GCF_049647645.1 Achromobacter sp. | reverse complement strand
GGCACGGCCGACGCTACCGCCCGCGGCAGGCCCGCGCCCCGCTGCGTCGAATTTCGATGCCGCGACCCTGGGCGCGCTGGCGCGCGCCGTGCACCTGTCGGACGCGGGCGTATCCATCTTGCTGCAGGGCGAAACCGGCGTGGGCAAGGAAGTGTTCGCGCGCCAGCTGCATGCGCGCAGCAAGCGCGCGTCCGGGCCATTCGTGGCGGTGAACTGCGCGGCGCTGCCTGAAAGCCTGATCGAATCCGAACTGTTCGGCTACGAAGACGGCGCCTTCACCGGCGCGCGCCGCCAGGGCAGCAAGGGGCTGCTGCGCCAGGCGCACGGCGGCGTGCTGTTCCTGGATGAGATCGGCGACATGCCGCTGATGCTGCAATCGCGCCTGTTGCGGGTGCTGCAGACGCGTGAAGTCTCGCCGTTGGGCGCGGCGCGGCCGGTGTCCGTGGACTTTGCGCTGGTGTGCGCGACCCATCGGCCGCTGGCTCACGAAGGGCCCGATGCGCCGGTGCGGGCAGACCTGTATTTCCGCATCGCCGAATACACCGTCACGCTGGAGCCGCTGCGCGCACGCGCCGACCGCCTGGAATTGCTGCGCGGCCTGTGGGCGGCGCAGGGCGCGGGGCCGGTCCTGCCGCCCGATATCGAAGTCATCCTGGGCGCCTATGCCTGGCCTGGCAACTACCGGCAACTGGTGGCCGTGCTGCGCACGCTGCATGTGCTGGCCGGGCCTGCCGGCGTGGTCGACGTGGACATGTTGCCTGCTGACATCCGCAGCGCGGCAGCAGCGCCGCAATCCACAAGCGGCAACGCCGATTCGGCAAATCTGCAAGCCATGACGGACGTCGCGATTCGCGACGCCCTGGCCGCTCACGGCGGCAACGTCAGCCGCGCGGCGCGCGCATTGGGCGTGCACCGCAGCACGCTGTACCGGCGCGCCGCGGCACTGGCCGCGCCGCGTGCAAGATAGCGTTGCTGCCTAGCCCACCAGGCGCGCAAGCTCCGCGCCCGGATCCTTGGCGCGCATGAAGGCTTCGCCCACCAGGAAGGCGTCGACCTTGTGCTGGCGCATCAGCTGCACGTCTTCGGGCTTGAGGATGCCGCTTTCGGTCACGACGCGTTTGCCCGCGGGGATCTGCGGCAGCAGGTCCAGCGTATTCGACAGGCTGGTTTCGAAGGTGCGCAGATTGCGGTTGTTGATGCCGAGCAGCGGCGTCTTCATGGTCAGCGCGATTTCCAGTTCCTTGGCGTCGTGCACTTCCACCAGCACGTCCATGCCCAGTTCCATCGCCAGCGTTTCATAGTCGCGCAATTGCGCGGGGCTGAGCGCGGCCACGATCAGCAGCACGCAGTCCGCGCCCATGGCGCGCGCGGCGATGATCTGGTACGGATCGATCACGAAGTCCTTGCGCAGCACAGGCAGCGAGCAGGCGGCGCGCGCCTGGCGCAGGTGGTCGTGGGAACCCTGGAAGAACTGCACGTCGGTCAGCACCGACAGGCAGGCCGCGCCGTGCACCGCATAGGTGGAGGCGATTTCCGGGGGATTGAATGGGTCGCGCAGCACGCCCTTGGAGGGCGAGGCCTTCTTGATTTCAGCGATGACGCCGGCCTTGCCCTGCGAGATCTTGTCTTCGATGGCCTGGGCAAAGCCACGCACGTCCTGCCGCGCTTGCGCTTCGCGCAGGACTTCGGCTTCGCTGCGCATCTGGCGAGCGGCGGCGACTTCCTCGGCCTTGACGGCGAGGATCTTCGCGAGAATATCGTTCATTTCAGGAATTTCCGGGTATATGCGCAGAATTCTTCCAGCTTGGCTCGTGCCGCGCCGGTGGAGATCAATTCGAATGCTAGTGCTAAGGCTTCGGGAATGGAATCGGCTTTATTGCCAGCATAGATGGCGAGTCCCGCATTGAGCGCGACGATGTCGCGGGCGGTGCCCTCGACATTTTCCAGCGCCTCTATGACAAGCTCGCGCGATTGTTCGCGATTGGACACCTTGATGCTGCGGTTGGACATCATGGATAGCCCGTAGTCCTCGGGATGAATCTCATATTCGAGGACTTTTCCGTCCTTGAGTTCCCCAACCAGGGTGGCGCCGCCCAGCGAGGCCTCGTCCATGCCGTCCTTGCCGTGCACCACCAGCACGTGGCGCGAACCCAGACGTTCCAGCACGCGCACCTGGATGCCGACCAGGTCGGGGTGAAACACGCCCATCAGCTGGTTGGCGGCGCCGGCCGGATTGGTCAGCGGGCCGAGGATGTTGAAGATCGTCCGCACGCCCAGCTCCTTGCGTACGGCGGCCACGTTCTTCATGGCGCCATGGTGGGCGGGCGCGAACATGAAGCCGATGCCGGTGGCCTGGATGCACTCGGCCACTTGCTCGGGGGTCAGCACCAGGTTGGCGCCCAGGGCTTCCAGCACGTCGGCGCTGCCGCTGGAGGACGAGGCGCTGCGGTTGCCGTGCTTGGCGATCGGCACGCCGGCCGCGGCCGCCACGAACATGGCGGTGGTGGAAATGTTGAAGGTGTGGCTGCCGTCGCCGCCGGTGCCGCACATGTCCAGCAGGTCGGCGGGGTTGGGGGTGACCACGGGCGTGGCGAATTCGCGCATGACCTGCGCGGCCGCGGTGATTTCGCCTATGGTCTCTTTTTTCACGCGCAGGCCCATCAGCAGGGCGCTTGCGATTTGCGGCGACATTTCGCCGCGCATCAGCATGCGCATGAGATGCAGCATTTCGTCGTGGAAAATTTCGCGGTGTTCAATGCAGCGCGTCAGCGCTTCGGCGGGGGAAATCGTCACGATGCGTCCTTCTTAGGCGAGGTTCAGGAAATTGCGGAGCAGGGCATGGCCGTGCTCGCTGAGCACCGACTCGGGGTGGAACTGTACTCCGTATAGCGGCAAGGTCTTGTGGCGCACGCCCATGATGTCGCCGTCCGGCGCGGTCGCGGTCACGGCCAGGCAATCGGGCAGGGTGGCGGGGTCTATGGTCAGCGAGTTGTAACGGATCACCGTGTACGGGGTGGGCAGGCCGGTGAAGAGGTCGGTGCCGGTGTGCGAGATCTGCACGGTCTTGCCGTGCATGATCTGCTGCGCGCGCACGATGTCGCCGCCGTAGGCCGCGCCGATGGCCTGGTGGCCCAGGCACACGCCCAGGATGGGCTTCTTGCCGGCGTAGGCCTGGATCACGGGTACCGAGATGCCCGCCTCGGCGGGGGAGCAGGGGCCGGGCGACACGCAGATGCGGTCCGGATTCATGGCGGCGATCTCTTCCAGCGTGATCTGGTCGTTGCGCGCGACGCGCACGTCCTCGCCCAGCTCACCGAAGTACTGAACCAGGTTGTAGGTGAAAGAGTCGTAGTTGTCGATCATCAACAGCATTTAATTCTCCTGTAGGGCCGTCCGGCGGCCCGGATGTATCCGTTGGGGCTCGCGGGGCCTCAGATGGGCTCGTCCAGGCCGTGCTGCACCTGCTCCGCCGCGCGCAGCACCGCGCGGGCCTTGGCTTCGGTTTCGGCCCATTCGGCTTCAGGGTTGGAGTCGGCCACGATGCCGGCGGCGGCCTGCACGTACAGCGTGCCGTCCTTGATGACGCCGGTGCGGATGGCGATGGCCACGTCCATTTCGCCGCCGTAGCTCAGGTAGCCGGCCGCGCCGCCGTAGATGCCGCGGCGCACGGGCTCCAGCTCGTCGATGATCTTCATGGCCTCGACCTTGGGCGCGCCGGTCAGGGTGCCGGCGGGGAAGGAGGCGCGCAGCACGTCCATGCTGCTCATGCCGGGGTTCAGCGTGCCGGTGACGTTGGACACCAGGTGCATCACGTGCGAATAGCGTTCGATCACCATGGTGTCGCTGACCTTGACCGAGCCCACCTGGGCCACGCGGCCCACGTCATTGCGCGCCAGGTCGATCAGCATCACGTGTTCGGCCACTTCCTTGGGGTCGGCCTTGAGTTCGGCGGCCAGGGCGGCGTCTTCCTCGGGCGTGCCGCCGCGCTTGCGGGTACCGGCCAGGGGACGGATCGTGATCTGCGACTTGGGCTCGCCGTTTTCCACCACGCTTTCCTGGCGCACCAGAATCTCCGGCGACGCGCCCACCACCTGGAAGTCGCCGAAGTTCCAGAAGTACATATAGGGGGAGGGATTGAGCGACCGCAGGGCGCGGTAGAGGGAGAGGGGGGAATCGCGGAAGGGTTTGGCGATGACCTGGCCGATCTGCACTTGCATCAGGTCGCCGGCGGCGATGTGTTCCTTGGCGCGGTGCACGGCCGCCAGATAGTCTTCCTTTTTGAAGTCGCGCCGCTCTTCGGTCTGCATGCTGGCGTGGCTGTAGGGAATTTCCACGGGGCGTCGCAGGCGGGCGCGCAGGTCGTGCAGGCGCTGCTGGGCGCGGCTGTAGGATTCGGGTTGGGAAGGATCCGCGTAGACCATCAGGTAGATGCGGCCGGCCAGGTTGTCGACGATGACCAGCTCGTCCACGTGCATCAGCATCAGGTCGGGCGTGCCGCCTTCCATGCCGGCGGGGAAGGGTTTGACCGCTGGGCCCAGGCAGGGCTCGATGTGGCGCACCGTGTCGTAGCCGAAATAGCCCGCCAGGCCGCCGCAGAAGCGCGGCATGCCCGGGCGCAGGGCGACCTTGAAGCGGCTCTGGTATTGCTCGATGAAGGCCAGCGGATCGCCGTCATGGATCTCGGCGACCTTGCCGTCATGCAGCACTTCGGTGCGGGCGCCGCTGGCGCGGATCACCGTGCGGGCCGGCAGGCCGATGAAGGAATAGCGGCCGAAGCGCTCGCCGCCCACCACCGATTCCATCAGGCAGGTCATGCGGCCGCCCTGGGGGCCGGCGTGCGCCAGCTTCAGGTAGATGCCCAGCGGGGTGTCCAGGTCGGCATAGGTTTCGGCGACCAGCGGGATGCGGTTGTAGCCTTGTGCGGCGAGGGCCTTGAATTCGATTTCGGTCATGTCGGGTCTCGTGAGCGATTTATCTGCTTTCGGACCAGGCGCACAACAAAAAAGCCCGGTCCAGGTTACTGGTTCCGGGCTTGGCTCTGTGTTTTACACAGCTACGGCACTAGGCGGCATACGCGTCCAGGGCCGGGAGGGATCATCGCCACCCGGAAGACAAACGCCACCAGCGCCACGAGGCGCCGAGCATTTGGTTCTGGATGGAAACGTTCATTGAGCTTTGTTCAGTATTGAATTCGCGGTGAGCCGCCAGGTATTCAAGAGCCGGCTTTTGCCGCGTTCCGGGTTTGATTCCAGATCACGACCCACTCGGCGGCGGCGACTAGCGTGTCAACTATACCATCGACATCCAGCTCGCGCACGTCGCGGCCTTCGTTGTAGCCGTAAGGCACCACCAGGACCTGGGTGCCGGCGCTGCGGCCTGCCTGGGCGTCATTGACGGAATCGCCGATGGTCACGGCTTCCTCTGCGGCGACGCCGAGCAAGTCGCAGGCATGCAACACCTGGTCGGGATCCGGCTTGCGGCGCTCGCAGGTGTCGCCGCAGACCACGGCATCGAAAAAGCCCGCCAGGCCGGTGCGTTGCAGCAGCGGCAGGGTGAACTCGGTGGGCTTGTTGGTGACGACAGCCAGCTTCAGGCCCTGCTCGCGCATGAGTTTCAAGCCTTCGATGACGCCGGGGTAGATCTGTGCTTTCTCACCGTTGGACAGGTGGTAGTGGCGATAGAAGGCGGCGCGGGCGACATCGAACTCGGCGGGCGAGGGGTCGGCCGCGTCCAGGCTGCCGGCCAGGCTGCGGCGCACCAGGTTGTCCACGCCCTTGCCCACGAAGGTGGCCACCACGTCTTCGCGCAGCGGCGACATGCCGAGCTCCACGCGCATGGCGTTGGCCGCGAAGGCCAGGTCGGGAATCGAATCCAGCAGGGTGCCGTCCAGGTCCAGCAGCGCGGCGCGAAAAGCGGTCATGTCGGTTCCCAGGGCTTAGATGGCGGTGGTTTCGCCGATGGCGATCTGTTCGCGCATGGACTTGATGATGCCGGCGTAGTCCGGCTTGCCGAAGATGGCGGAGCCGGCCACGAAGGTGTCGGCGCCGGCGCGGCGGATTTCGGCGATGTTGTCGATCTTCACGCCGCCGTCCACCTGCAGCACGATTTCCTGGCCGCCGGCCTGCATCCAGGCGTCGATCCGGGCGCGCGCCTCGCGCAGCTTGGTCAGCGCGCCGGGGATGAAGCTCTGGCCGCCGAAGCCAGGGTTCACCGACATGATCAGGATCAGGTCGATCTTGTCCATTACGTAGTCCAGGTAGGACAGCGGGGTGGCGGGGTTGAACACCAGGCCGGCCTTACAGCCGTTTTCGCGGATCAGCGACAGGGTGCGGTCCACGTGGCGGCTGGCGTCCGGGTGGAAGCTGATGTAGTCGGCGCCGGCCTTGGCGAACATCGGCACCAGGTCGTCCACCGGTTCCACCATCAGATGCACGTCGATGGGCACCTGGACGTGGGGGCGGATCGCCGCGCACACCATCGGGCCTATCGTCAGATTGGGGACATAGTGGTTGTCCATCACGTCCACGTGGATCCAGTCGGCGCCGGCGGCGACGACGTTGCGGACTTCCTCGCCCAGGCGGGCGAAGTCGGCCGACAGGATGCTGGGGGTGATGCGGGTGGAAGCCTGTTGGGTAGACATGATGTTCGGGATCGGGGAGGGCATAATGTGCCATTATTGCAGTTTGAGGCGCGGTACCGGGAATGGCCCGGCCCGGCGGGTCCGGGAACCGCGTCTTTTCCAGCGTCCGGCGCCGTACCACGGTAGCCTGCCAGCATCACACAGGGAAGGACTGTGAAACCTTACGACCTGAGCGTCTCTGTCTCTCCGCGCTTCGTGCCCGAACAGTCCGACCCTGCCGAACAGCAGTTCGTGTTCGCCTACACCGTCCGCATCACCAATACCGGCGAGCATCCCGCCCAGGTGATCAGCCGCCACTGGATCATCACCGACGGCAACCAGCGCGTGCAGGAAGTGCGCGGCCTGGGCATCGTCGGGCAGCAGCCCTTGCTGGCGCCCGGCGAAACCTTCGAATACACCAGCGGCTGTCCCCTGCCCACGCCGGTGGGCACGATGCGGGGCACCTACCACTGCGTCGGCGAGAACGGCATCCCGTTCGAAGTGCCGATCGCCGAATTCGTCCTGGCCATGCCGCGTACCCTGCATTGAATGGCCCGGCCACCCGTCGCACGTTTTTTCATTTGCTCATGAAGCGCATTCTCAGCCTGTCCGTGCTGTCCGTATTGCTGGCGGCATGTTCCACCCCCTCCGATATCCCCCCCGACTCGGGCTCGTCCGGCCTCCCCGGCCCGTCCGCGCCCGCAGCCGACGGCCCCCTGGTGGTGCCGCCGCTGTCGGCGCTGCCCGATACGCCGCCGCGCGCGCTGGCCGGCAAGTTCAAGGCGGCCAACTGGGCCGAAATGCCCGGCTGGACCAACGATGACCTGTCGCGCTTCTGGCCCCTGTTCCTGCGCAATTGCCGCGGCCTGATGCGGCCGACCAGCGGCAATCTGGCCGCGCCCGCGCGTGCCACACCGCGGGCCTGGCAGCCGGTC
>NZ_JBARYB010000250.1:0-9642 GCF_049647645.1 Achromobacter sp. | reverse complement strand
CCAGCGCATCCAGCGTGGCCGCGCAAGCCGGCGCGGAGCCGTCGTCCACCAGCACGCAGGGCAGGCCCTGCGCGGCGAGCTGCGCATGCACGGCGGCAACCGTGGCGCCATGGTTGTACACGGGAATGAGTGCGCAGAGCTTATGCGGGGTCATGGCTGCCCGCCTGCAGAATGCGGCCTGAAGAGCAGGGCGCGTCGTTGAGCGTGAAGGCGAAATACAGCTTCTGCTTCGAGGCGTCCCATTTCAGCGCCAGCACGGCCACGTCGCCCGGGCGCAGCAGCCGCTGGAATTTCAGGGCTTCCATGCCCGCGAAGCGCAATTCAGGATGGAGGTCGCGTTGCGCCAGCGACATGGCCCAACTGATCTGGACCACTCCGGGCACCACCGGGGCGGTGGGGAAATGGCCGCTGAAATGGGCCAGGTCGTAGGGAATTTCCAGCGTGTAGCGGCATTCGTGATCCGCCGGGCGCGACAGTGCCACCGCTGCGGGCGCGAGCGGCCGGGGGCCGGCGGCTGCTTCGAATACGCTGCGCGGCAGCTTGCCCTGGGCGTTGGCGGGCAGTTGCGCAAAGAAGCGCCAGGTGCGTGGGATGGCCAGCGATTCGAAGCCGGCGCCCAGGTGCGCGCGCAATGCGTCCACCACCGCCTTGCGGCCCTGGTTGCGCAAGGCATGCAGGCCGCCAGCCGACAGGGCTACCAGGGCCGCCAGGCGCGCGGCGCCGGCCAGCGCGCCCAGGCGGGCCTCCGCCACATAGGGATGGCGCGTCAGCGCCTGCTCCAGCATGGGCAGGGAAATGCGTTTTTCCTCGATCTTCACGATGCGGTCGAGGCGCCCAAGCAGGCGGAAGCCGCCATCGGCGAGTTCCGCGCCGTCGGCGGTCTGCGCCTCGGCCGGGTTGACCCAGGGCGATTGCACGCGCAGCGCGCCTTCGCCGTTGAGGTCCACGGCCACGCCAGGCAGCGGCCGCCAGGAACGGTTGCCTTCGCGCCAGGCGACGGCCCCGGTTTCGGAGCTGCCGTAGATCTCGCTGGGGCGCAGGCCCAGATGCTGCGCGATATGGTCGGAGGCCTCGGCGGGCAGTTCGCCGCCGGAGGAGTGGATGCGGGTCAGCCGGCCGCGCAGCCGGGTCCAGTCCAGCCGTTGTCCCAGGCGGCGCAGCAGCGCGGGACTGGCGATCCAGGTGCAGGCCGGATGGCGCAGGCTGGCCTGCTGCAGCTCTTCCGGGTACAGGCGCTGGAGCCGGTCCAGCTGGCGTCCCGCGCACAGGGGCCACAGCACCCTGAAGGGCAGGCCGTACATGTGCTGCGCCGATACGCTGCCCAGCACGGGACCGCGCGCATCGGGCCATTGCTGCTGCAGCGCGCGGACTTCTTCCATCAATTGCCGCCAGTGCTTGGCGATATGCTTGGGCGTGCCGCTGGATCCGGAGGTGCACAGCACCAGCGTCAGCGCCGGGTCCAGCGCGGCGGGCGCCAGCGGTGCGCCGTCTTGCAGGTCGGCCAACCGGCATAGCCGTTGCGCCGGCAGCGGCAGTTCCGCGTCGCTCAGCCAGGCATCCACCGTGGCGTCGAGCGTGGCGCAGGTCTGCGCCTGGGCGTCGCCCGGCAGGATCGCGACCACGCCGGCGCGCCAGCAGGCGAATAGCGCGATGGCCATCTGGGCCGCGTCTTCGAACCAGAGCGCGACGCGCCGCAGCGACCGCGCCTGCAATGCGCCGGCGGCCTGCAGGCTGGCGCGCGCGAATGCTTCGCGCGTCAGGGGCGGCTCATCGGCGACCAGGGCGCCGGCCAAGTCGGGCGGGGCGGGCAACAGCAGCTGCGCGAGGTCGGTCCAGGCCATGTCTTACGCCGCCTTGGCAGCCGCGGGGCGCAGCAGCCATTCGCCCGCCATCAGCAAGCCCATGAGCACATAGCTCACGGCGCCGTTGTAGGCGGTCCACCAGCTCCAGGGCCCCCAGGCCGCCAGCGCCGCGGCCACGCTGCCGTTCAGGACAAAGAAGGCGCACCAGACGCGGGTGACGTTGCGGGTGTAGCGCACGCCCGCGGGCGGCAGGTCGGGGTGGCGCAGCCGGGCCAATTGTTCGATCACGGGGCGGCCGCGCCGCAGGCTGGCGCCGAAGATCACCAGCATCATGCCGTTGACCAGCACCGGATACCAGCGCAGCCAGGCTTGCGAATTCGAGATGGCCAGGATCAGGCAGAACGCCACCGCCACGGCGGGCAGCAGGCGCGCGCCCGGCCGGGCGGTATCCGCGGTCAGGCCGCGGGCCAGCCACAGCAGGGCCAGCGGCAGGGCCAGCCATGCGGCGCTCACCCGTCCCAGCGCCGCATGGACGGCGAAGGGATAGGCGATGCCGGCCACGGCCAGGGCTGCCGCCACGCCGCGTTTCATGCGGCGGGATCCTGTTTCTGGCACATGGCTTGCACCACGTCTTCGACGGTGCGCACCGTGCGGAAGTCATTGGCGTCGAGCTTGCGGCCAGTCTGGCGGCGCACATGGTCGATGAGGTCGATGGCGTCGATGCTGTCGATCTCCAGGTCCGTGTACAGGTTCGCCTCGGGCGTGATGCGTTCCGGTTCGATCTCGAACAGTTCGACCAGCGCGCCGCGCAGCGTATTGAAGATTTCCTCGCGGGTATGCATTCTGGACTCCGTATCCATTAGGCGCGGCGTTGCGCGCTGACAAATTCGGCCAGCTTGGCGATGCTGGCGAAATGCTCGCGCATATTGCGCGTTTCGGGATCGATGGCGATGCCGTAGCGTTTTTGCAGCGCAAGGCCCAGCTCCAGCGCGTCCACCGAGTCCAGCCCGAGCCCGTCGCCGAACAGGTGGGCGTCGCTGTCGATATCGTCGGGCGCGATGTCTTCCAGGCCCAGCGATTCGATGACGAGGGTCTTCAGTTCAAATTCCAGTTGGTTCATCCGGTCAGGACTCCACTTCCACCGCCTGGGGCGGTTGTTCGTTCATGAGTGCGCCGGCGGGCGCGGCGCGCGCCAGCTCGGCTTCGAAATAGGCGTGCAGGTAATCATTCATCCTGCGTCCTGCGATCGGCAGCGGATGCGCGCGGCTGAAGGCGGCGGGGTCGACGTCCTCTCCCACGCGGATCACGTAGCGCATGCGGCAGGGGGGGATCCGGTACCAGGGTTCGCCCTTGGTCAGGCTGCGGGGATTCATGCTGATGACCACGGGCGTCACCACGCGCGCGCCGCGCAGCGCGATGGCGCAGGCGCCGCGATGGAAGCGCGGCATGGCGTCGCGCGGCGTGCGCGTGCCTTCGGGAAAGACGATCAGGGTTTCGCCTGCGCGCAGCGCGTCTGCCGCGCGGTCGAACATGTCGAAGCTTTCGTCGTTGGTGATGTATCCGGCATTGGCCACCGGGCCGCGGGTGAACGGATTGGTCGCCAGGCCGTGCTTGACGATGCAGTTGGCGTTCTTGACGTGGCCGACCAGGAACACCACGTCCAGCAGCGAGGGGTGGTTGGCCAGGATCATCTGGCCGGGCTGGCCGAGGCGTTCGGCGCCCTTGAATTCCACGGTCAGGATGCCGGTGCGGACCATGAAGCGGATGAACAGGCGGAAGGTGCCATTCAGCGCGCTGCGCGCGCGGCGTTGGCGATCCGCCTTGTCGCCGGGCAGCAGGCGCTGCGGCGGGAACACCAGCACGCGCAGCAGCACGCCGCCCAAGCCGAAGAGCGTGAAGGCCATGCCGGTGGCGAACAGCCGCCAGAGCCAGAAGTCCTGCCGGGGAGGCGTGGCGCTCGTCATGCCGTGCGTGTCCAGGTCCATAGTCGGGAGCGGTTGGCGTGCCGCCAGTCGGGCGTGCGCAGCAAGAGGTGGCGCAGCAGGTTAAGGGGGTTGGGCCAGGCCTGCGCCGCGTCGCCGGCATGCGGCGCTTGCGGGGCCAGGGCCAGCGTCCAGTCCGCGCCGGGGCGCAGGTGCAGGGCGAGCGCATAAGAGTAAGGCGCGTCATCCACCCAGGGCGAGTAAGGCGCCGGCGGACGTTCCTCGGCCAGTACCACGAGCACGTCCGCGTGGCCCGCATCGAACAGCAAGGACGCTTCGATGAAGGCATGTTCCAGGCCGTCGTCTTCGGCCGACAAGGCCACGGATTCCGTGGTTTCGCGGCGTATGATCGACCACTGCGCGGCGATCGCGTTGTGCACCGACAGGCCGAAAGCCGTGGGCGACAACGGTTCGTCCCCCGCCAGCGCCTGCAGCAAGCCGAAGTTGCGCGTGGTTTCGCCATGGCGGGAGGCGAACACCAGCGGCATGGCGGGCCGTCCTTCGGCTATCGGCCACGCGCACTCGAACACCCCGCGAGCCAGGGGGCTCAAGCGGCGGCGTTGCAAGGGGGGCAGGAAGTCCAGGCGGGGCGGGTTCTGGTTTTCAAGCGGGCAGAACGGATGTTCGGCCCATTCCAACCAGTCGCTGGGGCTATCGATGCCTTGCGCCCAACCCTGCCATTGCGCGATCGAAAACGTCAACATAGCGCGCGATTCTACTATGGCAATATCAGGCCATTTTGATTTAAAACGTTACATAATACACAATATTTCCGGTGTTTCTTACACTTCAGCTTGCTATTTGTTACTTTCTCCCGTGAACGTTCAGGAACTTTTCATCTGGTGGGCGGACCAAGGCGCCGCCGTCTGCTACCGCAGCCAGGACCTGTCGGCCGAGGATGCCGCGCGCGCCCCGGCGTTGCGCAGTTCGAAGGCGCAGGGCGACTGGCGGGTCAGCAGGGCGCTGCTACAAAGCGTCAGGCAAGCCGCTGCGGGCGCGGCCACCTCGCTCAGCCATAGCGGCGGCCATGCGGTCTGCGCAGCGGCGCCGCAGGGATGGGCGCTTGGCGCCGACCTGGAGCGCATCCGGCCGCGCGAGGTCTTGCGCCTGGCCGAGTGGGTCTGCGCGCCAGCCGAGCGCGAGGCGCTGGCCGGCCTGCAGGGAGCGGCGCAGTTGGAGCTCTTCTATCTCTTGTGGACCCTGAAGGAAGCCTTCATCAAGGCCGTGGGCCTGGATTTCCCGGCGGACATGGCATCGGTGGGCCTGGCGCCCGATGGCAAGGCGGGATGGCGCTTGCGCGCGCCGCCCGGGCCGTGGCGCGCCTGTTCCTATCGCCTGGGGGATGATTGGATCGCGTCCGTGGCGTGGCGCGCGCAGGCTGACGACGCCGCGCGTCCCCAATGGCGGGCCGGGGCCGCCTGCGTGTTACCGCCGCTTGCCATCCTGGGCGAGTGGGCAGCCGGACAGGATTGAATCGCGGCGCGTTTTTCAGCGGGCATTTAAAGATGTATTATAAATGCATGTTTAATGGCGATTCCGATCGCGCCACAAGGAGCAGTTGATGTTGAGTCCCCAAATCCGCGCCCTGGTCAAGGGCACGGCCCCCGTTCTCAAGACCCATGGCGTAGCGCTGACCAAGCATTTCTATGCCCGCATGTTCAAGCACAATCCCGAGCTCAAGCATGTCTTCAACCAGGCCCATCAGGCCGGCGGCGAGCAGCAGCACGCGCTGGCCGGCGCGGTTACGGCCTACGCCGAGCACATCGACGATCCTTCGGTGCTGACGCCGGTGGTGACGCGCATCGTGCACAAGCACGTCAGCCTGGGCATACGGCCCGAGCACTACCAGATCGTGGGCAAGCATCTGCTGGCCTCGATCAGCGAAGTGCTGGGCGAGGCGGCCACGGACGAACTGATCGCTGCGTGGGCCGCGGCCTACGGGCAACTGGCCGACCTGCTGATCGCCGAAGAGGCGCGCCTGTACGCGGAATCGGCCGCCAAGCCGGGCGGTTGGACGGGCTGGCGCGCGTTCCGCGTGGTGGGCAAGCAGCGCGAAAGCGCCGAGATCACGTCTTTCTACCTGGCGCCGGCCGATGGCGGCGAGGTGCCTGCCTACCGTCCCGGCCAGTACGTGTCGGTGCGCGTGTTCGTGCCTGAGCTGGGCCTGATGCAGCCGCGCCAGTACAGCTTGTCCGACGCGCCGGGGCGGGATCGCCTGCGCATCTCCGTCAAGCGCGAAGCGGGCCGCGCCGATACGCCGGCCGGCCGCGTGTCCAACGCCCTGCATGACCGCCTGGAAGAAGGCGGGGTACTGGACGTGGCGCCGCCCCAGGGCGACTTCCATCTGCGCGAGGAAGGCAACGCGCCGGTGGTGCTGCTTAGCGGCGGCGTGGGCCTGACGCCCATGGTTTCCATCCTGAACCATCTGGTGGGCCTGAACGACGATCGCCAGATCCGTTTCGTGCACGGTTGCCGCAACAATTCGGTCCACGCCATGCGGGACCACGTCAACGGCATCGCCGCCGAACGCGCCAATGTGCGCAAGGCAGTGTTCTACGAGGAGGTCGGCCACGGCGACCAGCCCGGGCGCGACTACGACTACGCCGGCCGGGTGGATTTGAACGCCATCCGCGAAGAGGTCATCGTGCCCGGCGCGGACTACTACCTGTGTGGCCCGGCGGGTTTCATGCGCGCGCAGCGCGAGGCCTTGACCGGCCTGGGCGTGTCCGAAGACCGCATCCATGCCGAAGCCTTCGGCAGCGGCGGCGCGCCCGCCTGAGCGGTGTATCCTGGCGGCCTGAATGCCCGGGGCCGCCAGCGCCCAACCTTATCGTCCCAGCCATGCAACTGACCCGATTCACCGATTTCGGCCTGCGCGTCCTGATGTACCTGACGCAATGCGGCTACCGGTCCGCCGCAGTCACCATCCCGGAGATCGCCGACCGCTTCAGCGTGTCGCGCAATCATCTGGTGAAGGTGGTGCACTTCATGGCGCAGCAGGGCTGGGTCAGCACCTCGCGCGGCAAGGGCGGCGGGCTGCGGCTATCGCGGTCCGCTGGCGATTACCGGCTGGGCGACCTGATCCGGCAGCTGGAGCAGCAGGGGCCGCTGATCGATTGCCACGAACCTCCCTGTGCGCTGGACGGCTCATGCCGCTTGTCCGGCGTGCTGGCGCAGACCCTGCAGGCTTTCTACGAGGCGCTCAACGGCTATACCCTGGCCGACCTGGTGCGTGATCCCACGGCCGCGGCCATCATCAAGCTGCACCGCGCCGCCTGAGGCGGGGCATGATGTTTTGTTATGGACCCTGCGGAGTTTGGCATTTGCCGGACGGGTGGGGCGCGTTCCAGAATAGCGTGGTGTCCCTGTCTTTCTGGATCTATGAGTATGCGGGTTTGCGTAATCGGCGCTGGCGTCGTGGGTGTCACGTCGGCCTATTTCCTGGCGCGCCAGGGCCATGACGTGGTGCTGGTGGACAGCCAGGCGCGTCCGGCCGAGGTGTCCAGCTACGCCAATGGCGGCCAGCTCAGCTATAGCTACGTGGCGCCTTTGGCCGGCCCCGGCGTGCTGCCCAGCGTGCCGGGCTGGCTGCTGCGCGAGGATTCCCCGCTGCGTTTCCGGCCCAGGCTGGATCCCCACCAATGGCGCTGGTGCCTGCAGTTCGCGCTGGCGTGCCGGGCCTCGGTGGCCAAGGCTTCCACTGCCCAGCTGGCTGGCCTGTCCTATCTCAGCCGTGACGTGATGCACTCCCTGCTGGAGCAGGAAGACCTGGCCTTCGGCCATCTCAAGAACGGCAAGCTCATCGCCTACCGCAGCCCTGCCTTGCTGGAGAAGGCGCGCCAGCTGGTGGCCTACCAGGCCGCCCACGGCGCCGACCAGCAGGTGCTGGACGCGGCGCAGACCCTGGCGCTGGAGCCAGCGCTGGCCGGCATGGGCGGCAGCCTGGCGGGCGCCATCTACACCCCCAGCGAAGAGGCCGGCGACTGCCGCCAGTTCACCGAGGCGCTGTTCGACCGCCTGCAGTCCATGGCGAATGTGCAATGCGCCATGTCCAATCCGGTGTCGGGCCTGCAGCGCGAAGGCCGCCGCATCGTGGCCGTGAACACGCGCGACGGCGACATCGGCGCCGACGCCATCGTGCTGGCCACCGGCATCGGCACGCGCGCGCTGCTCAAGCCCCTGGGCCAGGACGTGCCGCTGTATCCCTTGAAGGGCTACAGCCTGAGCGTGCCGCTGGATGAGGACGACGAGTCGGTGGCGCCGCGCATCAGCGTGACGGACTATGAGCGGCGCATCGTCTACGCCCGCGTGGGCGGCGTGCTGCGGATCGCGGCCATGGTCGACATCGGCAGCGCCGACGCCGGCATCGATACGGCGCGCATCGGACTGCTCAAGCGCCAGGTGCACGAGGCTTTCCCGGCGCTGGACCTGCGCCAGGCCGAGCCCTGGGCGGGGTTGCGCCCGGCCACCCCCACCGGCAAGCCGCTGATCGGCCGCAGCCTGGCGGCCGACAATCTGTGGCTCAACATCGGGCAGGGCGCGCTGGGCTTCACCCTGGCCTGCGGCAGCGCCGCGCTGTTGACGGCGCAGATGGGAGGGCTGGATCTGCCGCTGGATCCCGCGCCATTCCGCCCCTGATGCGGATGATGTCCATTTTGCGATAGTGCCTGCCTTTTCGTCGGCAGACGGACTGAATAGCGCTCAATAGGATAGCGATACTCTGCCGCGCGCACCGCCCCGAAGGGCGCCGCGCGCGGCCGGAGCCCATCCCTCATTCTCCGAGCGCAACCACCATGTCCTACCTGTTCCCGTTGTTCGCCATCCTGTTCTGGGCGGGCAATGTCATCGTGTCCAAGATGGCCGCCAGCGCCATCTCGCCCACCGCCATCACCTTCTACCGGCTGGTGCTGGCCTTGTTCCTGATGGGCTTGTTCACGGCCGGCCCCGCCTGGCGCAACCGCAAGACCATCCTGCGCCACTGGCCCAAGCTGGCGCTATACGGCGCCTTGTCGTCGGCGGTGTTCCAGGCGCTGTCCTACCGCGCGGCCGAAACCACCACCGCCACCAACATGGCCATCCTGACCGCCCTGATTCCCTTGCTTAGCATGCTGCTCAGCGTGGTGATCCTGCGCGATCCCCTGACCCTGGGCATGGCCGCCGGCGGCGCGCTGTCGTTCCTGGGACTGCTGTACCTGGTGGGGCAGGGAGACATGCTGAGCGTGTTCCAGCACGGCATCCATGTCGGCGACGGCCTGATGCTGCTGGCGGCCTTGTCCTATGCGCTGTACGGCGTGCTGCTGCGCCATTGGAAGGTGCCGGTGCCGGCCTGGCAATCCACCTTCGTGCAATCGATCTTCGCGCTGCTCTATATGCTGCCGCTGTACCTGCGCGTGCCGGCGGCGCAGGCCGCGCTGGACATGAAGACGATTCCGCTGATCCTGTACGCCGGCATCTTCTCGTCGGTGCTGCTGTCCTTCCTGTGGATCGAAGGGGTCCATCGCCTGGGGCCCAACCGTTGCAGCATCTTCATCAACCTGCTGCCGCTGTTCACCGCGCTGGCCGCCTTCGTCCTGTTGCGCGAGCAACTGCACACGTACCACCTGCTGGGCGGCGCGGTGACGCTGGCCGGCGTGCTGCTGGCGCAGACGGTGCAGCGTCCGCTGTTCGGCCGCGCCCGCTCGCTGGCGCTGGACTAGACCTTCCGGGCGGCGGGTTCACTGGCGTTCAAGACGCGCGCCGGCCGCCCCGGCACAGTGGCTCTCTTTATAGGGAGAGAGCCCATGAGCATGTTCCAGAGAACCGCCATCGCGCTGGCGCGTAGCCCGGGCGTGGGGCGGGCGATGCGGGCGATGGCGGCC
>NZ_JBARYB010000249.1:0-53761 GCF_049647645.1 Achromobacter sp. | reverse complement strand
AGGCCGACCTGCTCCGCGCGCGCGTGGTAGCGCTTAGCCCGAGCAAGACCACGGGGCTGGCCAATGGTACGGACACCGTGACTTTGATGGCGACGGTCGCGGATGCCCGAGGCAATCCGGTGGGGGCTGGCGTTGCCGTCGACTGGAGCAGCAGCGCGGGTGTGCTCGCCAGGGTTGTCAGCGTCACGGACGCCAACAGCCAGGCCACGATCGTGCTGACCGCGCCGGCTTCGGCGGGCGCCGCGACCGTCACCGCCAAATGCGCGGCAACGGCCTCAGCAAAGGGTATAAGGGGCGATCCAGGCAAGACCGCCGCCATTGCCTTCATGGCTGACCCGTCCAGCGCCCGCGTGGTCGAGTTCGGCCCGAGCAAACACACGGCGCTGGCTGACGGCCTGGATACCGTGATCTTGAGGGCATGGGTCGTGGACGCTCAAGGCAATCTGGTAGGCCCGGGCGTCGCGGTCAACTGGACCACCAACCTGGGCACCCTCGTCGCGCCGATCAGCAAGACCGATGCCAACAGCCAGGCCACGGTCGTATTGACCGCGCCGACCGCAGTCGGCACGGCGACCGTCGGCGCCCGGGCTGCGGCCGGCGATGCCGGTCAGACCGCCGCGATAGTCTTCACGGCCGACCTCTCCAGCGCCCGCGTGGTCGCGCTCAGTCCGGGCGAGACCGATGGTGTTGCCAATGGCGCGGATGCGGTGATCCTCACGGCCACGGTCGCGGATGCCAAGGGCAATCCGGTAGGCGCAGGGGTCGAGGTCAATTGGAGTTCCAACCTGGGCAAGCTAGCTGCCAAGGTCAGCAAGACCGATCCCAACAGCCAAGCCTCGGTCGTATTGACCGCGCCCACTACCGCTGGCACGACGACCATCACCGCCCGGGCCGCGGGTGGCGATCCAGGCAAGACTTTCCCGATAGTCTTTGCGGCCGACGCTTCCAGTGCCCGCGTGGTTGAACTCGTGCAAAGCAAGGCCAATGGCATAGCCGACGGCGCAGACACGGTGAGCTTTACGGCCACACTGCAGGACCGATACGGCAATCCGATGATCTCGTGGGACCGTAATGGCAAGCCCAAGCTTGTCGGCGTGACCGTCAATTGGACAGCGTCCGGTGGCGCGCTGGCCGCGGCCGCCAGCAGCACCGACGCGAGCGGCAAGGCTACGATGGTACTGACCGCGCCGAAGGTTGCCGGCAGGGTGAATGTCACCGCCGCGGGCGCAGCGGGGGATGCGGGCAAGACTGCCAGCGTGACCTTTTCAGGCGGTGCGTCCAGCGTCCGCGTGGGCAGCTCCTCCGCCAGCAAGACCAGCATCGTGGCCAACTCCCGCGATGCGGCGATACTCACGGCGCTGGTGCAGGACGGCAATGGCAGTTCCGCAGGCGCGGGCCAGATCGTCAACTGGAGCACCGACCTCGGCACTTTGGATGTGTCATCTAGCAAAACCAACGCCGACGGGGCGGCCACGGTTGTACTGACGGCAGGGAAGGTGGCGGGGCAGGCCTCGGTGATAGCCAGGGCCGGGGCGGGTGATACAGGCAATAGCGTCAAGGTGAGGCTGATCGCCGATCCGATAACCGCTCGCATCGCCTCCTTCGCCAGCAGCAAGACCTCCGCTCCGGCCGACGGCAAGACAAAGCTCACCCTCACGGCGACCGTGAAGGACATCAACGGCAATCTGGAGGGGGCTGGCATCACCGTCAACTGGCGGGCCACCGCCGGCACGCTTGTAGCGCCTACCAGCAGCACCAATGACTACGGTGTTGCCACGATGGAGCTGCGCGCGCCAAGCGCGGCCGGCACTGTCGAACTGAGCGCGCGGGCAGTTGGGGTGGACAAGGGTAAGATCGTACGCGTGGAATTCCTTCCCGCGAAATCGAAATCCGTGCCGCCGCCATAAGCGGCCCAGAACCAGGCTTGCGGTGGCGCAGGCCGCGGCGGCGCCTACTGCCTGGCCTTCCAGTCGCGCAAGGCGCGCATGGTGTTGGCCACGTGGGAATCCGGGTTCATGTCGGTGTATTCGTACAGGATCTTGCCCTGCGGCGAGATCACGTAGGAAATGCGTTGCGCGTATTCCGGGCGCTTGTCGTGGACGGCGTCATAGGCCTTCATGATCTTGCCGTCGCCGTCGGCCGCCACCGCGAATTTGCCGCGGCACTCGCTGACCGAGAACTTGTTCAAGGTGTCGATGTTGTCGGTCGACACGCCGATGACGGTGGCGCCCAGGGACTTGTATTCGTCCGTGGCTTCGGCGAAGTTGTGCGCTTCTATCGTGCAGCCCTGGGTGAATGCGGCGGGAAAGAAATACAGGACCACCGGGCCTTGCTTGAGCGCTTCGCTCAACGAGAACGTGTAGACCTTGCCGCCCAGCGAAGCCTGGGTGCTGAATTCCGGCGCCGGGGCGCCCACGTCCAGCGCGGCCTGGGCCGTAGGGCCGGCCAGCAGGCCGCAGAGCAGTAACCAGGGGGCAATGCGCTTCATCGGAATCTCCAGGAATCTCAAGGGCTTCGTGGCAACAAGTCTACTGTAGCCCTGTGGGGGGCCAGGGTCCAGCACGCGGCCAGGCGGGGGGAGCGCGGCCCTAGTCGCGTCCGGGGCCGCCGCGGCCGTTTCCATCGCCGCGCGGTTGATCGCGCTGTTGTTGCTGACGCGCTTGCTGCTGAGCTTGCTGATCGCGCTGTTGTTGCTGACGCGCTTGCTGCTGAGCTTGCTGATCGCGCTGTTGTTGTTGACGCGCTTGCTGCTGAGCTTGCTGATCGCGCTGTTGTTGCTGACGCGCTTGCTGCTGAGCCTGCTGGTCGCGCTGTTGTTGCTGACGCGCTTGCTGCTGGACCTGCTGGTCGCGTTGCTGCTGCTGGCGCGCCTGCTGCTGGGCTTGCTGATCGCGTTGCTGTTGCTCACGTGTCTGCTGCTGAGCCTGTTGGTCGCGTTGCTGCTGCTGACGCGTCTGCTGCTGCTGCTGCTGCTGACGCGTCTGCTGCTGCTGCTGCTGCTGCTGCTGCTGCTGCTCGCGCGCCTGTTGAGCCTGCGGCGGCTGAGAGCGGCCTTGCTGCCCGGGCGTCATATCGCGTCCGCGCTGCATATCCCCGCGATCCGGGCTGTTGCGGTCGCCGCCGCTACGGTTGTCGCGCCCGTTGTTGTCCCGGCCGTCGCGTCCATTCCCCGGACGCTGGCCTTCAGGCGGCCTGCCGTTGGATTGATGGTCCACGTACGCCTGGGGCGGGCGGCCCTTGTTCTGGTCGTAGAACTGCGCCCGGTTGTTGCCGGCGTCGCGCGCATAGCCGCGCTGCATGTCGGTCTGCTGGGAATGCCGGTCCTTGCGCGCGGCCAGTTCACGCGGGTCCGCGTCGCGCCGGATGCCTGACGGGCCGCCGTGGTAGCTGACGCGGCGGTTGTCGACGTTGTTCACGACCACCGTGTGGTTGTAGACATTGGTCACGCGCGTGATGTTCACGTTCGTGACGGAGCGGTTGTAGTAGAAGCGGTCGCGTTTCCAGTAGCCGCCCACATAGCCCAGGCCCGTGTAGCCGAAGCCGTAGTTGATGCCGCCATAGAAGCCCACGTGAGGGCCCCAGTACCCTGCGTTCCAGAGGTAGATGCCGTTCACGAAGCCCCAGTATCCCGGGGTCCAGAGGGCGCCGGGATAGGGCGCCAGCACCCACGCGCCGGGCACCCAGAAGAAGCCGTAGCGGTTGCGGCTCCAGTAGCCAGGCACCCACATGTAGCCGTCCGCCGGCGCGGCCGGCTGCACGTAAACGGGCAACGCAGGCGGCGGTTCGGGACTGCGATCCACCAGCGCCAGATTGGCGTTGGCCGGATCGCCATCGTCGTAGACGGGCGCGGCGGGGGCGGGTGGCGGCGCATAGGTCTGCGCCGCGGCGCTGGCACAGGCGGCCAGCAGGACGGCCGCGACCAGGGGGCGCGGGCGGAGGATCCGGGAGTAGGTGTTCATGGTCTTTTCCTTTGCGCAATAGGCGCGCGGATCAATAGCCACGATAGTAGTAATGGGGGGCTGGATATGCCGGGTAGTAATAATGCGGCGTGTAATACACCGGCGCCGGGCGGTAGTACGCCGGCCTTGCCGGCACCACCACGCATCCAGTCAAAGCGCTGGACATGGCCAGCATCAGCAACAGACTCTTCTTCATTTGCGGCTCCTGCCGAGCGCCTGGCGTGGCTCACGCCTTTGTTGCGCTCGTCAGGATTAGGCCACAGGGCAGGCCCCAGGGTTCTGCGCTGTAATCGTTCCGAAACAGCTTTCCGGTGACGGATGTTTGCGCCTGCGTGACCGTCGATGTCGTTCGTATCAATCTCCGCGCAAATGAAGAGGGGCCGCCTCGGCGACCCCTGTGTACTGCGTATCGCCGTGTTACGGCTGTTAGTTCCAGCGGCCGCCGTTGCCGGCAAGGCTGAAGCGGCCGGCGCCCATGAAGGCGATGGCCAGGGCGGTGAACAGGAACATGCCTTGCAGTTCCAGCGCCCAGCCGCCGTTGTTGGTCATGCTGCTGATCTGGCCGGAGTGGGCCAGCAGGATGGCGACCAACATGTTGATGGCGATCAGCAGGCCGCCCAGGCGGGTGTAGATGCCGACAATGAGCAGGACGGGCGCGAGGATTTCGCCGACGTAGGCGCCATAGGCGAGGAAGCCCGGCAGGCCATGCGAGGACAGCATCCCGCTGATGCCGCCGACGCCGCCGCCGGTCAGTTTGAACAGGCCATGCAGCAGAATCAGAATACCGAGGGTCAGGCGCAGGATCAGCTTGCCGGTGTCGTCGGATTTGATCATGGTGAGTTTCTCTTCTATTGGTTGAAAGGGGACCGCGGCCGTTGGAACAGGTCGCGAGCCTTTGGTTCCGCGCCCTGGTCGCCGCGGGCAAGGCGGCAGGCAGGGTAGGCCGCGCCATTATTGCAAAACCCGAGCAAAATCATCAAGTTTTTGTCGCCCAACGACACTCAGAACTCTTCCAGATAGCGCATGCGGAAGCGCCGGCCCTTGATATTGCTGTTGGACAGGCGTGAGAACGCCTGTTTGGCGATCTGGCGGTCCAGCGCGACGTAGGAGTTGAACTCGGTGATGTTGATCTTGCCGACCTGCTCGAATGTCAGGCCGCCATCGCCGGTCAGGGCGCCCAGCAGGTCGCCGGGACGCAGCTTGTCCTTCTTGCCGCCCTGGATGCACAGGGTGATCATGGGCGCGCGCAGCGGGCGGTCCGCCTTGGGCCGCAGCGTTTTGATGTCGCCCCACACCAGCGGCGCGCCCTGGTACTGCTCGATCAGGTTGGCCCAGCGCATTTCCTCTGGCGAGCACAGGCTCAGCGCCAGGCCCTTTTGTTCGCCGCGGCCGCTGCGGCCGATGCGGTGCACGTGGACCTCGGTGTCCTTGGTCACGTCCACATTGATGACGGCGCCCAGGTTCTGGATGTCCAGGCCGCGCGCGGCCACGTCGGTGGCCACCAGCACGGCGCAGCTGCGGTTGGCGAACTGGATCAGGATCTCGTCGCGTTCGCGCTGTTCGAGGTCGCCGTTGAGCGCCTGGGCGCTGATGCCCTCGGCCTGCAGGCGTTCGACCAGGTCGTGGCTGCGGATCTTGGTGTTGCAGAAGGCCAGCGTGGACTCGGGGCGGAAATGCGCCAGCAGGCGCGTCACGGCGTCTAGGCGGTCCTTTTCATCGATCTCGTAGAAGATCTGCTCGATGCGGCTGGCGTCATGCTGCGCCTCGACCTTGACCTCGGCGGGATTGCGCAGGAAGCGGGCGCTGAGCTTGCGGATGTTGTCGGGGTAAGTGGCCGAGAACAGCAGGGTCTGGCGCTTGGTCGGACAGTGCGAGGCAATGGCCACGATATCGTCATAGAAACCCATGTCGACCATGCGGTCGGCCTCGTCCAGCACCAGGGTGTTCAGGCCGGACAGGTCCAGGCTGCCGCGTTCCAGGTGGTCCTGGATGCGTCCGGGCGTGCCCACCACCAGGTGGGTGCCGCGCGCCAGCGATTCGGCCTGGGGGCGGGCGGCGGCGCCGCCGCAAAGGGTCAGGATCTTGATGTTGGCGATCTGGCGCGCCAGCCGGCGCAGTTCCTGCGCAACCTGGTCAGCCAATTCGCGCGTGGGGCACACCAGCAGCGCCTGCGGCGTCAAGCGCGTGGGATCGAGCTTTTGCAGCACGCCCAGGCCGAAGGCCGCGGTCTTGCCGCTGCCGGTCTTGGCTTGCGCAATGATGTCGCGGCCCTCCAGGATCAGCGGCAGGCTTTGCGCCTGGATGGGCGTCATCTGCTCGAAACCCAGGCTCTTCAGATTGTCGAGCAGGGCGGGCAGCAGGGGGAGGGAAGTAAAGGAGGTATCGGTCACGATGGAAAAGTCGCTTTCTGCCCGGCGGCGGCCTGGCGGCAAAAGGAAGGGGCGGGGCGGAAAACCGCGTATGCCCGAGAGTGTAATGCCTGCGGCTGTTTGCCATCGAAATTAGGGCCAAAGCACGATGCCCCAAGCCGGGCTGCGCGCGGCGATTTGTGCCGCATGAACAGGCCGGCGCAGCCGGGGAACAGGGAGCTAGGTCTCGGACTCATAGGTGCCGGCGAGCGCCTGGGCGGCCTCCTGCATGCGGGGCAGCCAGGCGCGCGCGCCCTCGATCGACAGCCGCGCCACCGGCGCGTGCAAGGCCACGGCGGCAATGGCGCGCGTGCCGTGCAGGATGGGCACCGCCATGCAGACGATGCCCAGCAGGAATTCCTCGCGGTCGAAGCTGGCGCCTTCCTTCTTGATGGCGCGCAGCTCCTGTTCCAGGGCGGCCACGTCGCACAGCGTGTTGGGCGTGTAGCGCGGCAGCGGCGCCGCGGCCAGCAGGCGCTCGCGCGCCTCGCGCCGCATATGGGCCAGGAACAGCTTGCCGCTGGCCGAGCAATGCAGCGGCACGCGCGAGCCCGATTGCAGGTTCACGCGCAGCGGCCAGGCGGTTTCGACGCGGTCCAGGTAGATGACCTCGTCGCCGTCCAGCATGGTGCAGTTGCAGGTTTCGCCGATCTCGTCGACCAGGCTGTCCAGGATGCGGTGGCGTTCGCCGCGCAGGGGCGAATTCAGCAGGGTGTCGCGCGCCAGCGCGCTCAGGCGCGGGCCGCTGACATAGCTCTTGCCGGCGGGTTCGCGCAGCAGCATGCCGGCGTCCACCAGCCGCGACAGGATGCGCAGCACCGAGGGCTTGGGCAAGCCCGTGGCGTCCGTCAGCGCGGCCAGCGATACCGGCTGCCCGGAGCGGGCGACCTGTTCCAGCAGGGTCAGCGCGCGCAGCGCTGCGGAGGATTCGTCTTTCATCTTTCAATAATTGAAGATTCGGCGGCTTGCTGCCCATCCTCGCACGGATTTTGCAGAAAATGAAACGCCGCGGGCTGGGAACGGCCAGGTTTCTGCTGCAGTATCGGATCATGCCGGCCCAGATGCAATCCGACACCGCCGGCCTGCCAGGAGAGAGACCATGAGCAGCAAGCAACACATGACCCCCAGCGAAGCGTTTGTCGAAACGCTGGTCGCCCAGGGCGTCAAGGACGTATTCGGCATCGTCGGCTCGGCCTTCATGGACGCGCTGGACTTGTTTCCGGCGGCAGGCATCCGCTTCGTGCCCACGGTGCACGAACAGGGCGCCGCGCACATGGCCGACGGCTATTCGCGCGTCACCGGCCGCCACGGCGTGTGCATTGCGCAGAACGGCCCGGGCATCACCAACTTCGTGACCGGCGTGGCGGCCGCCTACTGGGCCCACAGCCCGGTCGTGGCGATCACGCCCGAAACCGGCACTGCGGGCATGGGGCTGGGCGGCTTCCAGGAAACGGAGCAGCTGCCCATCTTTTCGCGCATCACCAAGTACCAGGCCCACGTGAACCGGCCCGACCGCATGGCCGAGTTCACGGCCAAGGCCTTCGACAATGCGCTGGCCGAACGCGGTCCCACGCAGCTGAACATTCCGCGCGACTACTTCTATGGCGAGATCGACGTGGCCATCCCGGAGCCGCGCCGCATCCGCCGCGGTCCGGGCTCGGAAGAGGATCTGGAGGCGGCGGCGCAGATGCTGGCGCAGGCCAAGTTCCCGGTCATCGTGGCGGGCGGCGGCGTGCTGTTCTCGGACGGCCAGGCCGAATGCGTGGCGCTGGCCGAATTGCTGGGCGCGCCGGTGGTCACCAGCTACCTGCATAACGACGCCTTCCCGGCCAGCCACCCGCTGTGGTGCGGCCCGCTGGGCTATCAGGGCGCCAAGGCGGGCATGAAACTGCTGTCGCAGGCCGACGTGGTGCTGGCGCTGGGCACGCGCCTGGGCCCCTTCGGTACCTTGCCGCAGCACGGGCTGGACTACTGGCCGCAGGGCGCGCGCATCATCCAGGTGGACGCCGACCACCGCATGCTGGGTCTGGTGCGGCCGGTGTCGGTCGGCATCTGCGGCGATGCCAAGCCGGCCGCCGCGGCGCTGACCGCCAGGCTGCAAGGGCGCGAGGTCGCGTGCGTGGCCACCAAGGCGGGGCGCGGCGAGCAGATCGCGGCGCAGAAGGCCGAATGGGAAAAGGAACTGGACAGCTGGTCGCACGAACGCGACGACTGGAGCCTGGACATCATCGAGCACGGCGGCGGCCGCATGCATCCGCGGCGCATGCTGCGCGAGCTGGAACGCGCCATGCCCCAGCACGTGATGGTGTCCACCGACATCGGCAATATCTGCTCGGTGTCCAACAGCTACCTGCGTTTTGACGAGCCGAACTCCATGCTCGCCGCCATGAGCTTCGGCAATTGCGGCTACGCCTTGCCGGCGCTGATCGGCGCCAAGCTCGGCAGGCCCGACCGGCCCGCCGTGGCCTACGTCGGCGACGGCGCCTGGTGCATGAGCTTCCAGGAACTGCTGACCTGCGTGCGCGAGAAGATACCGGTCACGGCCGTGGTGTTCCATAACGGCCAATGGGGCGCGGAAAAGAAGAACCAGGTGGACTTCTATGGCCGTCGCTTCGTCGGCAGCAACCTGCTGAACCCGAACTTCGCCGAACTGGCGCGGGCCATGGGCGCGGAAGGCATACGGGTGGAGCACGCCGATCAGGTGGGCGCCGCCTTGCAGGCCGCCTGCAAGGCCCAGTCCGAGGGCAAGACCACTGTGCTGGAGATGATGGTCAGCCAGGAACTGGGCGACCCGTTCCGCCGCGACGCCCTCAAGCAGCCGGTGCGCTTCCTCGACAAGTACAAGCCGTACGTGAACCAGCCGTTCCATCCGGGCGAGGTGCCGCTGCCGATCGATCCCGCCAGGCGCTGATCGCGACGCGTCCGGCGCGGCGGCGGCCGCGCCGGATTTCTTCCGCCAGGCGCCGCGGATTTCCGCGGCAGGAGCAGACAGAAATGGAAAGCGATCGATTGTTCGAGCCGCTGCGCAATGCTGCGCTGTCGGCGGGACGCTTGCGCACCGCGGTGGCGTATCCGCTGTGTCCGACCAGCCTGGGCGCGGCCGTGCAGGCGCGTGACGCGGGCTATATCGAACCGGTGCTGGTCGGCCCGGCACACCGGTTGCACGCCCTGATGGCGGACCTGGGGCTGCGCGCAGATGAGCTGGAAGTGGTCGATACGCCCGACGACGAATCGCAGGCGGCGCGCGCAGCGGCGTCGCTCGCGCGCGATGGCACGGTGCGCATGCTGATGAAAGGCAGCCTGCATACCGACCACTTCATGTCGGCCGTGGTCGCGCGCGACGCGGGCCTGCGCACGGCCAGGCGCATCAGCCACGCCTTCGTGATGGCGGTGGCGGCCTATCCCAAGCTCTTCATCCTGACCGACGCGGCAGTCAACATCGCGCCGACCCTGCAGGAAAAGGCCGATATCGCACAGAACGCCATCGACTTGGCGCGCGCGCTTGGCGTGGAAAGGCCCAAGCTGGCGGTGCTGTGCGCCACCGAGTCCGTCAATCCTGCCATGCCCGCCACGCTGGATGCGGCGGCCCTGTCGAAGATGGCGGATCGGCAGCAGATTCGCGGCGGCGACATCGACGGCCCGCTGGCGTTCGATAACGCCATCTCGCGCGAGGCGGCCGATCAGAAGGGCATTGTTTCGCGCGTGGCGGGCGATGCCGACATCCTGCTGGTCCCCGATATCGAGGCCGGCAACATGCTCTACAAGGAGCTGACCTGGCTGGCCGGCGCCGGCACGGCCGGGCTGGTGCTGGGCACGCGCGTGCCCGTGCTGCTGACCAGCCGCTCCGATTCTATGCAGGCCCGCGTCAACAGCTGCGCGGTGGCCTCGCTGTATGCGCGGGCGTTGGCAGCCTGAATTCCAGCCCTCTGCGCGGCTGGTTCCAAAAAGTCCGGCGGTTTGGTACTAAGCCTGGACCCGCAGCCTGGATACGCTACCCCCAAGGCCATCCGTTGAATGGTTCGCGACACACAAGACATCAAGGGGTAGAACATGCGCAGCGCAAAAAAATGCCTGACCACGATTCTGACGGCGCTGGCCCTGGCGGGCGGGGCCATGGCCGCGGACGCGCCCAAGCCGGGCGGCACGCTGGTGATCGGTTCGACGCAGGTGCCGCGTCACCTGAACGGCGCGGTGCAGTCGGGCATCGCCACCGCCTTGCCCAGCACGCAGCTGTTCGCCAGCCTGCTGCGCTACGACGCCGACTGGAAGCCGCAACCCTATCTGGCGCAGTCCTGGGAATTGGCGCCGGACGGCAAGTCGCTGACCCTGCATCTGCGCAAGGACGCCTTGTTCCATGACGGCAAGCCGGTGACCTCGGCCGACGTGGCGTTCTCCGTCATGGCAGTCAAGAAGAACCACCCGTTCCAGACCATGTTCGCGCCCGTGGAGGCCGTGGACACGCCGGATCCCTACACGGTGGTGCTGCGCATGAACAAGCCGCATCCGGCCATCCTGCTGGCGTTGTCGCCGGCCTTGATGCCGGTGCTGCCCAAGCACATCTATGACGACGGCCAGGACTTGAAGAACCACCCGCGCAATTCGGCCGACGTGGTCGGGTCGGGGCCGTTCAAATTCAAGGAATTCAAGCCCGGCCAGGAAATCGTGCTGGAGAAGTTCGACAAGTTCTTCCTGCCCGGCAAGCCCCACCTGGACCGGATCGTGGTGAAGATCAATCCGGACGCCACCAATCTGCTGATCGGATTGGAACGCGGCGATATCGGCGTGCTGCCGTTCATGACCGAGCCGACCATCCTGCGGCGCGCCAAGGATAATCCCGCCATTGTCATGACCAGCAAGGGCTATGAAGGCATAGGCGCGCTCAGCTGGCTGGCCTTCAACACGGCGCGCAAGCCGCTGAACGACGTGCGGGTGCGGCAGGCCATCGCCTACGCCACCGACAAGGGTTTCATCACCAAGGCCCTGAACGCCGGCTTTGCCCAGCCTGCCGACGGCCCCATCATCGGCACCAGCCCATTCGCCACGCAGGACGTCGCGAAATATCCGCTGGACCTGAAGAAGTCCGAACAACTGCTGGAAGAAGCGGGCTTCAAGAAGGATGCCAAGGGCGAACGCCTGTCGCTGACCGTGGACTACATGCCGGGATCCGACGTGCAGGGCAAGAACGTGGCGGAATACCTGCGCAGCCAGTTGAAGAAGGTCGGCATCGCGGTGCAGGTGCGGGCGTCGCCAGACTTCCCGACCTGGGCCAAGCGCATCGCCAGCAAGGATTTCGACATGACCACCGACATCGTCTTCAACTGGGGCGATCCGGTGATCGGCGTGCACCGCACCTATCTGTCCAGCAACATCCGCGACATCATCTGGACCAACACGCAGTCGTACGCCAATCCCAAGGTGGACGAGCTGCTGGAGCAGGCTGGCACGGAGACCGACGCGGACAAGCGCCGGGCGCTGTATGCCGAGTTCCAGCGCCTGGTCACCGTGGACGTGCCCATCGACTTCCTCACGGTCATTCCGTACCACACCTTGTCCTCGAAGAAGGTGCACGGCTTGCCGGATGGGATCTGGGGCGTCATCTCGCCCATGGACGATACCTACTTGCAGTAGGGTGGAGCTGCCATGACGCGCTATCTTCTGCGCCGCCTGGCCTATGCGCTGGTGCCGCTGCTGGCCGTGGTGACGCTGAACTTCCTGCTGATCCACATTTCGCCGGGCGATCCGGTCGAGACCATTGCGGGCTCCATGGGCGGCATCAGCGAAGAACTGCGGGCGCAGTTGCGCACGCAGTACGGGCTGGATAAACCCTTCCTGACGCAGCTGGGCATCTACCTGATGCAGGTGTTGCGCGGCGACCTGGGCTATTCCTACTTCTTCAACGTGCCGGTGGCGCAGCTGATCTGGGACCGCGTGCCGGCCACGCTGCTGCTGGTGGTGACCTCGGTGCTCAGCGCCTTCCTGGCGGGCACGCTGCTGGGCACGCTGGCCGCGCGCAAGCCCAACGGGCCGCTGTCGCAGGGCATCACGCTGCTGTCGGTGGTCGGCTATTCCGCGCCGGTATTCTGGACCGGCATCATCCTGATCATCCTGTTCGCCTCGGTGCTGCCGATCTTCCCGGTGTCCGACATGCGCTCTGCCGGCGGTCCGCAAGACGGCTGGGCCGGCGTGCTGGACGTGCTGCACCATCTGGTGCTGCCGGCCTTCACCCTGGCGTTCGTGTACCTGGCGCAGTACAGCCGGCTGGCGCGCGCCAGCGTCATGGAGGCGTTGTCGGCGGATTACATCCGCACGGCGCGTGCCAAGGGCTTGCCGGAACGCACGGTGCTGTACAAGCACGCGCTGCGCAACGGCGTGCTGCCGGTGGTGACCATGCTGGGGCTGCAGTTCGGCAACGTGCTGGCGGGCGCGATTCTGGTCGAGACGGTCTTCAACTGGCCCGGGCTGGGCCGGCTGGCGTTCGATTCCGTGCTCAGGCGCGACTATCCCACGCTGCTGGGCATCCTGCTGTTTGCCTCGCTGCTGGTGGTCGTGATGAATCAGCTTACCGATCTGGCCTACCGCCTGATCGATCCCAGGATCAAGACCTCATGAGCCAGACTCCTTCCGCCGTTCCGGTTGCCGCCTTGCCGGCCCAGGTGGCGCGGCCGCCGGCCCGCCCGTCTTACGAGGCCTTGCGGGTGTTCGCGCGCAATCCCTCAGCGCTAGCCGGCGTGCTGTTGCTGGCCATCATTCTGGCGGTGACGATCTTCGGACCCATGGTCATGCAGGCGGACCCCTTCGAGATCGCCGGCGCCCCGATGACGCCGCCGGGCGCGGACGCATTGATGGGCACGGACTATCTGGGCCGCGACGTGCTGACCGGCATGGTCTACGGCGGCCGCGCCACGCTGCTGGTGGGCGTGGTGGCGGCGGTGCTGTCCATGGCCATCGGGCTGACGGTGGGGGCGCTGGCGGGCTATTACGGCGGCTGGATCGACGAAACCCTGATGCGCATCACCGAGTTCTTCCAGGTGCTGCCCACCTTGCTGTTCGCCATGGTGCTGGTGACGCTGTTCTCGCCTTCGCTCGCGACCATCGCGGTGGCGATCGGCGTCGTGAGCTGGACGGGTACGGCGCGGCTGGCGCGCGGCGAATTCCTGCGGCTCAAACGCCGCGAGTACGTGCTGGCGGAACGGGTGATAGGCGCGGGCGACGCCCGTATCATCTGGCGCGTGATCCTGCCCAACGCGCTGGCGCCGCTGATCGTGTCGGCGACGCTGGCGATAGGCATGGCGATCCTGTTCGAGGCCGGCCTGTCGTTCCTGGGCCTGGGCGATCCCAACATCATGAGCTGGGGCTTGATGATAGGCAGCAATCGGCCCTACATCCTGACCGCGTGGTGGGCGGTGACCCTGCCGGGCGCCGCCATCTTCGTGACCGTGCTGGCCGTCAGCCTGATCGGCGACGGGCTGAACGACGCGCTCAATCCCAACTCGCGGGGGCGGGCATGAACGCCCCGGTGCTGGAGGTGGATCGCCTGAGCCTGGAATTCCAGACGCGCGGACGCGCGGCCGAGGTGCTGAGCGCGGTGAGCTTCGCCCTGAACCCCGGCGAGACCCTGTGCCTGGTGGGTGAATCCGGCTGCGGCAAGAGCATGACGGCGCTGGCCATCATGCGCCTGATTCCCGCGCCGGGGCGTATCGGCGGGGGCAGCGTGCGCCTGCGCGGCGACGACCTGGCCGGCCACGACGAAGAGGCCATGCGCCGGGTGCGGGGCAACAAGATCTCCATGATCTTCCAGGAACCCATGACGGCGCTCAATCCCGTGTACACCGTCGGCGACCAGATCGCGGAGCCCTTGCGCTTGCATCAGGGCCTGAGCAAGCGCCAGGCCCGCGAGCGCGCCATCGAGATGCTGAAATCCGTCGGCATCCCCTTGCCCGAGCGGCGGGTGGACGACTATCCGCACCAGATGTCAGGCGGCATGCGGCAGCGCGTGATGATCGCGATCGCGCTGGCCTGCGATCCGGACGTGCTGATCGCCGACGAACCCACCACCGCGCTGGACGTGACAGTCCAGGCGCAGATCTTCGACCTGCTGCGCGAGCAGCAGGCCCGGCGAGGCACCGCGGTGCTGCTGATCACGCATGACATGGGCGCGGTGTCGGAAATGGCCGACCGCGTAGTGGTCATGTACGGCGGGCGGGTGGTGGAGCAGGGCGGCGTGCGCGAGATCCTGGCGCAGCCGCGCCATCCCTATACCCAGGGCTTGATCGCGTGCTTGCCGGAACTGGACCGCGAGCCCGACGACATCCGCCCGGACCTGCCGGAGATTCCCGGCGTGGTGCCATCGATCTGGGAGCGCGGCGCGGGCTGTCCCTTCATGGAGCGCTGCGGGCAGGCCATGGCCCGGTGCCGTGACGCGTTTCCGCCGCTGGTCCAAGTGGGCGAGGGCCATGAAGTGGCCTGTTGGCTGTATCCGGAGGCCGCGCGATGACATCACCGCAATCCCCCGCCTTGCTGTCGGTACGCGATTTGGCCGTGCATTTCCCCATCGGCGGCCGCGGCCGCGACGGCAAGCCCGTCGTCGTGAAAGCCGTGGACGGCGTGTCCTTCGAGCTGCAGCGCGGCCGCACCCTGGCGATCGTCGGCGAGTCCGGTTCGGGCAAGACCACCACTGCCTTGTCGGTGCTGCGCCTGGCGGATCCGACTGCCGGCTCCATCCACTTCGACGGCACCGACCTGACGGCGTTGAGCGGTTCGGCCCTGCGCCGCATGCGCCGCCGCGTGCAGCTGGTGTTTCAGGATCCCTATTCCTCGCTCAATCCGCGCCAGCGCGCGGGCGACATCGTGCGCTCGCCGCTGGACCTGATGGATATCGATCCGCCCGGCGGCCGCGAGGCGCGCGTGGCCCGCATGTTCGAGCTGGTGGGCTTGCGCCCGGAACAGCGGCAGCTGTTTCCGCATCAGTTCTCCGGCGGCCAGCGGCAGCGGCTGAACGTGGCCCGGGCGCTGGCCAGCGCGCCGGACCTGATCGTCTGCGACGAGCCGGTGTCCGCCCTGGACATCGCCATCCGCGCGCAGATCCTCAATCTGCTGCGGCGCATCCAGCGCGAGCAGGGGCAGTCCTTCCTGTTCATCTCGCACGACATGGCGGTGGTAGAGCACATCTGCGACGACATCGCCGTCATGTATCTGGGCAAGATCATCGAGCAGGCCTCGCGCAATGCCTTCTTCACGCGGCCGTTGCATCCCTACAGCGTCGCCCTGATGTCGGCGGTGCCGACGGTGAAGGGCGGGCGCGAACTTGCGGCCCGCCGGGTGCGGCTGGCGGGTGATCCGCCCAGCCCGGTCGATCCGCCGCCGGGCTGCCGCTTCGCCGGGCGCTGCCCGGCCGCGCAGCCGCTCTGCGCCACGCGCGAGCCGACCCTGCGCGAAGTCGCGCCGGGCCACCGCGTGGCCTGCCATTTTGTCGAATCCCGCGACGGCGTCCTGGTGTCGCCGTTGCAGGGATGAGCCCACCCTCCATCAGAAGGACAGACCGATGACCCAGACCCGCGCCCGAACCACGATTTATGCCGCGCGCAGCATCCTGACCATGAATCCGATGCAGCCTCGCGCCACCCATGTGGCGGTGCGCGAGGGCCGCATCCTGGGCGTCGGCAGCCGCGAAGACCTGGCGGGCTGGGGGCCAGCCGACCTTGACGAGCGCTATGCGGACAAGGTGCTCATGCCCGGCCTGGTGGAAGGGCATTGCCATCTGCCGGAAGGCGGCATGTGGAAGTTCGTGTATGTGGGCTTCTACGACCGGCGCGGGCCCGACGGCCGGCTTTGGGAAGGTCTGAAGAGCTTTGACGCGGTGGCTGCCCGCCTGCGCGAGGCCGAGCGTGCCTTGCCAGACGGCGAAACGCTGATCGGCTGGGGCTTCGATCCGATCTTCTTTGACGGGGCGCGCATGCGCGTGCAGGACCTCGACGCGGTGTCCGCCGAACGGCCCGTGGTGGTCATGCACGCCAGCATGCACCTGATGAACGTGAATACCCCGATGCTGGCGCGTGCCGGCATTGACCGCGATACCGACATCGAAGGCATTACCCGCATGGACGATGGGCGCCCCAGCGGCGAACTCTGCGAATTCGCGGCCATGTTTCCCGTCATGCGCCTGATCGGCAGTCCGTTCCGCACCGTGGGCGTGTCCGAAGAGGGCCTGCGCATGTTCGGCAAGGTGGCGCAATGGGCTGGCGTCACCACCGCCACGGACCTGGTCAACGAATTGGGCGACGACGGCCTGGCGACGCTGGCCCGCATCACCGCGGAGCCGGACTTTCCGGTGCGTATCGTGCCAGCCGCGTCCGCGCTGACGTATGCGGGCGATCCGGGACGCTGCCTGAGCAAATTGGCGGAAGCCCGGCGTCTCAACAACGACAAGCTGCATCTAGGCATGGTCAAGCTGGTGGTGGACGGCTCGATCCAGGGCTTTACGGCCAGGCTGCGCTGGCCGGGCTATTACAACGGCGCGCCCAACGGCATCTGGGTGATCGCGCCATCCGAGCTGGACGCCATGGTTCAGACGTATCACGACGCCGGCGTGCAGCTGCATATCCATACCAATGGCGACGAAGCCACCGAGCTGGCCATCGACGCGGTCGGCCGCGCCCTGTGCCGCAGTCCGCGGCGGGACCACCGGCACACCCTGCAGCATTGCCAGATGGCCGACGCGGCGCAGTTCCGGCGCATGGCCAGCCTGGGCATGTGCGCCAATCTTTTCGCCAACCACATCTTCTACTGGGGCGATGCGCACCATGCCCTGACCATGGGGCCGGACCGCGCCAACCGCATGGACGCCTGCGCTTCGGCGGCGCGCGCCGGCGTGCCGTTCTCGATCCACTCGGATGCGCCCATCACGCCGCTGGGGCCGTTGTTCACGGCCTGGTGCGCGGTGAACCGGCAGACCTCCTCGGGCAAGGTGCTGGGGGAGTCGGAGCGCATCGGCGTGGAGGCGGCCCTGCACGCGGTGACGCTGGGCGCGGCCTACACCCTGCACCTGGACCATCTGGTGGGGTCCATCGAGATCGGCAAATATGCCGATTTCTGCGTGCTGCAGGACGACCCCCTGGAAGTGCCGCCGGAGCAACTGAAGGACGTGCGCGTGCTGGGCACGGTGATCGGCGGCAGGCCGCTGGCGTTGCGGGAGGCTTGAGATGGCGCCGCGGGGCGGAACGCGCATCGCGCTGACGGTGGTGGGCGGCTTCCTAGGCGCGGGCAAGACGACCCTGCTCAATCATGTGTTATCCACGACCCGCCGCCGTGCGGCGGTTCTGGTCAACGACTTCGGCCCGGTGGACATCGACGCCGGGCTGATCGCGCAGCGCAGCGATCAGGTGATCAGGCTGGCCAACGGCTGCGTCTGCTGTTCGATGGCGGGCGGTTTGGACGACGCCCTGGCGCGGGTGCTGGCGCTGGACCCCTTGCCCGAATGGATCGTGATCGAGGCCAGCGGCGTGTCCGATCCGGGCCGCATCGCGCAGGTCGGCATGTCCGATCCCATGCTGCAGTTGGAGGGCGTGGTGGTGCTGGTCGACGCCGCCCACGTGCGCGCGCTGGCGGCGGATCCCTTGCTGGCCGATACGCTGGAACGCCAGTTCAAGGCGGCCGATCTGCTGGTGCTGAACAAGACCGACCTGGCGCCTGCCGAAGAGCTGCCGTCGCTGCGCCTATGGTTGCACGCGGCGACGGGTGGGGTCGCGATGGTCGAGGCGCGCGAGGGTCGCGTGGACCTGCGCCATCTGCTGGGCGAGGTGGAGGGCGAGACGCGCGGCCTCGTGCATGAATGCGCCAGCGGCGCTTGCGGGCACCCGGGACACGTTCACGCCGCAACGTCCGATGATCCCGACCATCCGTTCCAGAGCTGGCTTTGGCGCGCGCCCGCGCTGCTCCACGCCGACAGGCTCGCCAGCAGGCTGCGCGAGGCGCCGCGGCAATTGCTGCGCGCCAAGGGTTGGGTGCGCACCGACCGGCACGGCCTGGTGCTGGTGCAACTGGCGGGCCGGCGTGTGCGCTACGACACGCAGGCCAGGCCGCCCGCGGATCTGGACGGGCCATCGCTGGTGCTGATCGGCTTGCGCGGGGCGATCAAGCCCGTGGAGGTCGCTGCATGGCTGGCGCCGGCGGCGGTTTGAGGGACGGGCGTAGAGAAATATAAATTTATTGGATTGCCTGTCAATTTTTTTGTCATTGATCGACTCGATGCAAACGGGAGAATCCGCCGGTTCGATAGCCGGCCTTTTGCCGGCTGCAATTTGACCCATCGGTCTACCAAGGAGCGAATCATGACAGGCATTTCCAACGGCTTGCGCAAGGCCGCAATCGTATTCGGCGGTTCGCGCGGCATCGGCGCCGCCATTGCCCGGCGGCTGGCGGCCGACGGCGCGGACGTGGCGTTCACCTACGTTTCGGCGCCCGAGCGGGCGCGCGAGACCGCCGCCGCGATCGAGGCGAGCGGGGCGAAGGCGCTGGCCATCCATGCCGACAGCGCGAACGCGGAGGCGATCCGGCTGGCCGCCGCGCGGGCGGCCGAGCATTTCGGGCGGCTCGACGTCGTCGTGGTCAACGCGGGCATTCTGAAGCTGGGTGGCGTGGCCGACGTGAGCGTGGCAGACCTAGACCAGATGCTGGCCGTCAACGTGCGGGGCGTGTTCCTGGCGATCCAGGCGGGCGCTGAGCACCTCGAGCGCGGCGGCCGGATTGTGACGATCGGCAGCAACGTGGCCGCGCGCATCGGCGGGCCGGCCGTGAGCGTTTATGCGATGACGAAGGCGGCGGTGGCGACGATGGTCAAGGGCATCGCCCTCGACCTTGCGCCGCGCGGCATTACGATCAACAACGTGCAGCCCGGGCCTATCCAGACCGACATGACGGTCAACCATCTGGACGCGGTCGTTCCGCTGATTCCGCTGCAGCGCGCCGGCAGCGCCGACGAAATCGCGTCGCTGGTGGCATGGCTTGCAAGCGCGGAATCCGGATACATGACGGGCGCCAGCTTGACAGCCGATGGCGGGATGACGCTGTAGCCCGCAATCCGGGAACACCGCAAGGCATGGCAGCGGGGGACGGGGCGCGCATTGCGCGGCTCGCCCCCCGATGTCGCTTCTGGTGCAAGCGATTTCCCGCTTCTGGTTCTAGACCCTGCCTGGGGGCTCACTTACCTTTGATCTGAATGCTGGCGCACATTGCGCTGGCGTCTATCGGAGGTATGCAATGCAGAAGACCGTCACCGCCGACATGCTGGCCGAATTCGCGGCGGCCTGGAACCGCCACGATATCGACGCCCTGATGTCCTTCATGAGCGAGGACTGCGTGTTCGAGACCGTGGCCGGCCCGGAGCGATGGGGCGCGCGCCATGAAGGGCGCGACGCGGTGCGCGCGGCCTTCGCGGCGGCCTGGGCGAATTTTCCCGATGCGCAGTGGCGCAACGGCACGCATTGGGTCGCGGGCGACCGCGGCGTATCCGAGTCCACCTTTACGGGCACCGCCGCTGACGGTTCCCGCGTGGAGGCGGACATGGTGGATGTCTTCACCTTCCACGACGGCAAGATCCGCGTGAAGAACGCCTACCGCAAGCAGCGCCCGGCCCTGCCGGCGCGCGGCTGAGGACGCCTCCCGCACCCAGCAACCGGAACGCAGCATGGATACTCAAATGTCCTTCCAACCTGTAGGTCCGGCCCCTGCTGGCCGGACGGCGATCAGCGCCTATAACCCGGCCTACGATCCGCTGGTGTCGCCGCCCGGCCGCGGTCAGGACTACGCGCCCACCTACTGGGTCGCGACCGCCGGCCAGCCGCCCGAGGACGACGGTCCCGTCGACGGCGACATCGACGCCGACGTGGTGATCGTGGGCTCGGGCTTCACCGGCCTGTCGGCGGCCCTGACGCTGGCGCGCGATTTCGGCGTGAAGGCCGTGGTGCTGGAAGCCAACCGCGCGGTCTGGGGCTGCACCAGCCGCAACGGCGGCCAGGGGCAGAACGCATCCGGGCGCCTGTACCGCTCGCAATGGATCGAGCGCTGGGGCCTGGCGACCGCCAAGCGCCTGGACGCGGAAATCCGCGAAGGCTTCGAGTACTGGAAGAGCCTGGTGGCCCAGGTGGATTGCGACGCGCAGCCGGGCGGCCATCTTTACACGGCACATCGCCAGAAGAAGATGGCCTTCCTGGAGAACGAAGCCCGCGTGATGCGCGAAGTGTTCGGCTACGACGCCAAGATGCTGAGCAAGGAGGAATTGCGCGAACGCTACGTGTACGACCGCGAGGCGGTGGGCGCGATGCACGAACCCGACGGCGTCGGCGTGCATCCCTTGAAGCTCGCCTATGGCTACATGCGGCAGGCGCGGGCGCTGGGCGTGCGCATCCATCCGGGCAGCCCCGTGCTGGGCTGGCGCGCCGAGAACGGCGGCGTGCGGCTGCAGACGCCGGGCGGATATGTGCGCGCCCGGCGGGTGGCGTTCGCGACCGGAGGCTACACCGCGCAAGGCGTCAACCGCCTGCTGGACAACCGCATCATGCCGGTGCTGTCGAACTCGCTGGTGACGCGGGTGTTGACGCCGGCGGAGCGCGACGCCGCAGGCCTGAAAAGCACGGTGTTCATCACCGACACGCGGACCTTGCGCTTCTATTACCGCCTGCTGCCTGACGGCCGCATGCAGATAGGCAGCCGCAGCGCCTTGCGCGGCGCCGATGCCCAGCATCCGCGCCATCTGGCGCTGCTGCGCGAAGGACTGGCGCGCAAGTTTCCCACGCTGGCGGGCGTGGACGTGGACTATTCCTGGTGGGGCTGGGTGGACGTGAGCCACGACATGATGCCGCGGGTGACGCAGCCCGATCCGGCGCAGCCGGTCTATTACGCCTTTGGCTACGGCGGCAACGGCGTGGCGTTCTCGGCCCACGCGGGCAAGCGCCTGGCGCAGCGCATGATGGGCAAGGACGGCGTGGCCTGGGACTTGCCGATCTACGATTCGCCCTTGCCTGGGCATATGTTCGCGCCGTTCCGCAGGCTGGGCCAGGGCCTGCTGTACCGCTGGTACTACCTACGAGACGAAATGCTCTAGCGTGTGCAGGTCGGGGCCCTCAGGGGCCGTTTTGCCGCTGGCGGCGGCACGGCGGTAGCGCTCGACCACCTTGGCCAGTCTGGCGATGCCGGGCTCGATGTGTTCCGGCCGGATCGAGGTGAAGCCGACCCGCAGGAAGTTGCGCGGCGCGTCGGCGCCGTTCATGAAGAAGACGTCGCCCGGCTCGACCACCACGCCTTCGGCCAGCGCCGCCTCGGACAGCTCGACGGCGTTGAGCCAGGGCGGCCCTTGCAGCCAGCAGAACGACGATCCGGTAATGGGGATGGACTTGAAATCAGGCAAGTGCCGCGCCAGCGCGCGGGCCAGCTCGGTGCCGCGCTCTTGGTAGGCCTGGGATTGCCTGCGCAGCAGCGAGTGATGGTGGCCCAGCGAGATGAACAGCGAAAACGCGCGCTGGATGTAGGCCGAGGGGTGGCGCAGCATCAGGCGGCGCAGGGCGCGCAGTTCGGCGGTGAGCTCGCGCGGGGCCACGATGTAGCCGATGCGCAATCCCGGGGCGAAGGACTTGGCCAGGCTGCCCACGTAGATCACGCGGCCGTCGCGGTCCAGGCTCTTCAGCGCGGGAATCGCGCCTTCGCCCCAGCGGCTCTCGCTTTCGAAGTCGTCCTCGATGATCAGGCTGTCGGCCTGGCGCGCCAGCGTCAGCAGGTTCTGGCGGCGCTCTGGCGACAGCGTGACCGTGGTGGGGCATTGGTGGCCGGGCGTGACGAAGATGTAGTCGCAGCCCAGCAGATGGGTGCCGCTGCACAGCCCCTGTTCGTCCACCGGCAGGGGCAGCAGGTTGCGCGTGTGGCTGGCGAAGATGTTGCGGGCGTCGGGGTAGCCGGGGTCTTCCATGCCGACCACGGTGTCTTCGTTGACCAGCAGGTCGGCCAGCAGATAGAGCGCATGCTGCGCGCCCACGGTGATGACGATTTCCTCGGCGTCCGCCCAGACGCCGCGGCGCGGCAGGACCTGGGTGCGGATCTGTTCGATCAGCGCGGGATCGTCGTGCGTGATCAGGTCGGGCGCCCAGCTGCGGATGTCCAGCACCGACAGGGCCTTGATGCAGCACTCGCGCCATTCCGCAGTGGGAAACAGGTCCTGGTCGAACTGGGCGTAGACGAAGGGATAGGGCTGCTTCTGCCAGTCGCGCGGCTTGGTGATGTTGCGCTGGCGGGATGGGCGGAAACGCAGCCTTTCGTCCCAGCGCACGTCCGGCTCGCCGCCGTCGGCGGGCGGGGCATCGGACGCAGGGCCGGAGTGGCCCCGCATGACCGTGTCGCTGACGAAGTGGCCGCTGCGTTCGCGCGACACCAGATAGCCCTCGCTGACCAGTTGTTGATAGGCGAACACGACGGTGTTGCGCGCAATGCGCAGCTGGTCGGCCAGATGCCGGCTGGACGGCACCGGCGTGCCGGGCGGCAAGTGGCCGCTGAGGATGGCGGACACCAGCATCTGGCGCACGCAGCCCTGCAGGCTGAGGTTGGGCGCGCTTTCGCGTTCGAACAGGCGCTCCCACAACACAGGCTTGAGCATCGAGGCCTGGCTGGACATGACGGCTCCTTGTATCGGCCGCGCAGCCGGTAGCCGCTGCGCAGGCGTCGTTCTTGAGGATAGAGGAGCCGGATGGGGGAAGGAATGAGGGATTGCCCGGGCGGCGTTCAGACCCGTCCCTTCCAGGGGATGGCGAACTTCTCCAGATAGCGGACCAGCAGGTCGAAGGCGAAGGCGAACACGCCGATCACGATGATGCCCATGATGACCGTGTCGCTGGCCAGGAACTGGGCGGCGTTCAGCACCATGAAACCCAGGCCGCGGTCGGCGGCCACCATTTCGGCGGCCACCAGCGTGGTCCAGCCCACGCCGATGCCGATGCGCATGCCCGTGAAGATTTCCGGCATGGCGGCCTTCAGGATCACGTGCCAGACGATTTGCGCGGGCGTGCCGCCCATGGCGTAGGCGGCGTGGATCTGTTCGATCGAGACCGAGCGCACGCCGGCGCGGGCCGCGATCGCCATGGGCGCGAAGATCGCCAGGTAGATCAGCAGGACCTTGGGGAATTCGCCGATGCCGAACCAGATGATGATGAGCGGCAGATAGGCCAGCGGCGGCAGCGGGCGGTAGAACTCGATGGGCGGATCGAAGATGCCGCGCGCGTAGCGGTTCACGCCCATCAGGATGCCGACGGGAATGGCGGTCACGCAGGCCAGGAAGAAGGCGCCGAACACCCGCGACAGGCTGGCCAGCGCATGTTCGGTAAGCGTGGAGTTGGCCACGCCGTCGGTCATGGCCGAGACGAACTTGTCGTACACCGCCAAGGGCGAGGGCAGGAACAATGGCCGCACCCAGCCGGCGCTGGTCACCAGGAACCACAACCCGATGAGCGCCAGGCTGGTGATCAGGCTGATGTGGCCGCTGTAGCCCGCGCCCGGCGCGCCGTAGACCCTGCCAGGCGCCGCGGGCTTGTGTCCCTTGCGGCTGCTAGCCATGGAAGCCTTGGGGGGAGGAGGCTCGCTCGTCGCCGTAGATGATGCCAAGGACTTGTTCGCGCATGGCGATGAAGTCGGGGCTGGATTTGATGCTGCGGCCATCGCGGGTCTCCAGGTAGCGCCGGTTGAAGTCCGGCGTGAAGGTGTGCGTGATGCGGCCCGGGCGGGGCGACATGACGATCAGCCGCGAACCCAGAAATAGCGCTTCTTCCACGCTGTGCGTGATGAAGAAGAACATCTTGTTGGTCTGGCGCCAGATATCCAGCAGCAGCTCCTGGATGGTCTCGCGGGTCAGCGCGTCCAGCGCCGCCATGGGCTCGTCCATCAGCAGCATGGCGGGGTTGCAGGTCAGCGCGCGCGCAATGCCCACGCGCTGCTGCATGCCGCCGGACAGCTGGTAGATCATGTGGCGGTGGAACTCCTGCAGGCCCACCAGTTCCAGGTTGCGGCGGGCGCGGGCGCGGCGGGTTTCCTTGTCCACGCCTTGCAGCTTGAGGCCGAACTCGGTGTTCTCCAGCACGTTCAGCCAGGGCAGCAGGGCATGCTTCTGGAACACCACGCCGCGGTCGGCGCCTGGCCCCAGGATGGGCCTGCCGCCCAGCGTGATCTCGCCTTCTGTGGGCGACAGAAATCCGGCCAGCAGGCTGAGCAGGGTGGTCTTGCCGCAGCCCGAAGCGCCCAGGGCCACCACGAACTCGCCTGGCTGGATGGTCAGGTTGACGTTCTGCAGCGCGATGACCGGACCGCTGTCGTGCAGGCCGGGGTAGGTGACGCTGACTTTCTCCGCGCACAGGCTTTGCGTGGCGGACGTGGACTGCATGGTCATGCCGGGTCCCCTTGGTGCGACGGGCTGCGCGCAGCCCTGCGGGGCGCGAGGCAGGCGGCGCCGGACGGCCCGCCTTGCCGGGCGCGCCGCTTACTTCTCTGCCGCCTTGGCGTACTTGTCCGTGACGTGCGGGCTGTAGTCGGCCAGGGCCTTGTCGATCTGCTTCTGGTCCTTCAGGAAGGTGGCGCTGGCGGCGAAGGCGCGCGCGGCGCCCGAATCCTTGCCGCCGCCCAGCCAGACATTGGAGGCCTGTTCCTGCACGGTCGGGAAGACCAGCAGCTTGAGCGCCTCGACCATGTCCTCGGGCTTGCCGCCGATCAGCTTGACGATGCTCTTGACCTGCGGCGAATCGGCGGTCCATTTGGCGCTGTTGGCGCGGTAGTCGGCGTAGGACTTGGCCAGCACGCTGGTGAAGGCGGCCATGAACTTGGGATTCTTGGCGGCCCAGGCGCGGTCGACCACGATGCCGTCGAAGGTCGGCACGCTGGCTGCGCCGATCTGTTCCGAGTCGGCGATGATCTTGCCGGACTTGGCGATTTCGGTCAGGGCGGGCGGCCAGACGTAGGCGGCGTCGATGTCGCCGCGCTGCCAGGCGGCCACGATCTGCGGCGGCTGCATGTTCAGGATGCGCACGTCGCGCGGATTGATCTTCCAGACCTGCTCCAGGCCCACCAACAGGTGGAAGTGGGACGTGGACACGAAGGGCGTGGCGACGCGCTTACCCTTCAGGTCGGCGGTGCTGTTGATGCCGGAGCCGTTGCGCGCCACCAGCGCTTCGGACTTGCCGATGTTGTCCAGGATCCAGAACAGCTCCATGTCCACGCCGCGGGTGGCGGCGGCGGTGATGCCGGTGGATCCCAGCACGCCGACCGGCACGTTGCCGGAGGCCAGGGCGGTGGAAATATCGCCGCCGGAGGTGAACTGGCGCCAGTCCACCTGGTAGCCGGCATCCTTCAGGGCTTTGTCGAAACTGCCGTCGGCGATCGCCGACAGGAACGGCCCCACGATCAGTTGGTAGCCCACCACCAGCTTGGTCTGGGCATAGGCGGGAGCGGCCAGCAGCGCGGCGGCCAGGCCGGCCAGGGTGCAGCGGCGGATGAGGCGGAATATCGCGTTCATGGAGATCTCCGGGAGGGAACGGCCGCGCTCCGGCGCGACCGGCATGCTGGTGTCCTGTCCCGCAGATACGCCCGCACGAAATCCACCCATAGCCGCCCGTGCGTCGTTGCAAATCCTCGCGATACCTACGGGTATCGCTGCGGTTTGCGCCTAGCCCTGACGACTATGGATGAATTTCGTCATGCGGACGCATCTGCGGGACAGGACACTGAAGCCAGTTTGCCCGGATGGGGCCAGAACGCTAGGTCCAGATGCCCTAATCAGTAGGAGCCAAAAAGATCCAGGCCCGCCCGCCTCGCCGGCAACGCCAGGACTGGCGCGGCCGGCGCGGCGGGGCGGGCCCGCGACATGCGCCAAAAGGGGGAGGGGGGATCCTGCTAGCGGATGAGGCTGAGGAACTCGGCCCGGGTCGAGGGGTTGTCGTGGAATTCGCCCAGCATGACGGAGGTCACCATGGACGAATTCTGCTTTTCCACGCCGCGCATCATCATGCACATGTGCTGGGCTTCGATGACCACGGCCACGCCGGCGGCGCCGGTCACGGACTGCACCGCCTCTGCCACCTGGCGGCTGAGGTTTTCCTGGATCTGCAGGCGGCGCGCGTACATCTCGACGATGCGCGCGACCTTGGACAGGCCCAGCACCTTGCCGTTGGGCAGGTAGGCCACGTGCGCCTTGCCGATGAACGGCAGCATGTGGTGCTCACAGAGCGAATACAGCTCGATGTTCTTGACCAGCACGATCTCGCGCGTGTCGGAGGTGAACAGCGCGCCGTTGACGATTTCGTCCAGGTTCTGTCCGTAGCCGCGGCACAGGTGGCGCATGGCCTTGGCCGCGCGGGCGGGCGTGTCGGCCAGCCCTTCGCGGGACGGATCTTCCCCTAGTTGTTCGAGAATGGCGGTGTAGTGCTTTTCCAATGACATCGGGGACTCCTGGGGGCGGCGCTGGTTGCGGCGCTTTACTGTGTAGCTTGGTGACGCAAGTCTACCGCAGCGCGGGAAAAGGGTCAGACCGGGACCGGACCCGGTTCAGACCCCTCTGTTTTCCACTGCATACTTGATCAATTCCGCCTGCCCATCTATGCCCAGCTTGCGCTTGATGTTCAGGCGATGGGTCTCCACCGTGCGCACCGACAACCCCAGCGCCTGCGCGATCTGCTTGTTGGCTTCACCGCTGGCGATGTGGCGCAGCACGTCGCGTTCGCGCTGCGTCAGCATCGTGGCCGGCGCCGTGGCCTGCGACAGGCGCACCGCCACCGCGGCGCTGAAATAGTTGCGGCCCGCCATGACGGCGTCGATGGCGGTGACGATCTCCTGCGCCGGCTCGTCCTTCAGCAGATAGCCGCGCGCACCGGCCTTGACGGCCTGCACCATGTATTCGGGGTTGTCGTGCATGGACAGCACCAGCACGGCGATCTGGGGGTAGCGTTCATGCAGCAGGGCGGTCAGTTCCAGTCCGCCGACGCCGGGCATGTTGAGGTCCATCAGCGCCAGGTGCGGCAAGGTGCCGCCCTGCGGATCCTCGGCCAGGCAGGCGGCCAGGAAGGCCTGGGCGGCGGCGGCATTGCCGGCTTCGCCCACCACCCGCAGCTGCGGCACGGTTTCCAGGCGCAGGCGCAGCCCGTCCCGCACCAGGGGATGGTCGTCGATCAACAGCAGTCGGATGGCGTCAGTCATGCTTCGGGGCTCGCGGGAACGGGGGCGGCGGGCAGCGGCAGCCAGGCTTGCAGGACCGTGCCGTGGGTAGTGGAATGGAACGTCAGCGTGCCGGCCAGCGCATTCATGCGTTCGCGCATATTGCGCAGGCCGATGCCGCGGCGCGGATCCTGCTGCACCTCGGCGTAGTCGAAACCGCGGCCGTCATCGGCAATGGTCAGGCGCAGGTCGCGCGAAGAATAGGCCAGCGTCATGTCGGCGCGGGTGGCACCGGCGTGGCGGATGACGTTGGTCAGGGCTTCCTGGGTGACGCGGAACAGGGCCGTGGCGTAGGTCTCGGGCAGCTTCACCGGCTGCCCGGCGGTATGCAGGCGCACGGCCAGCGGCGGGGCGCCGTCCTCGCTGGGAATGGCGAACTCCCGGCCCAGGTGTTCCAGCGCGGCCGGCAGGCCCAGGTCGTCCAGCAGCGTGGGCCGCAGGTTGTGCGAAATGCGCCGGACCTCGCCCACTGCGGTATTCAGCCGGTCCAGCGCGCCGCCCAGCGGGGTATCGATGTGGGCCAGTGCGCGCGGCTCCGCCGGCAGCGTCTGCCGCAGCCGTTCCCGCGCCGCTTCCAAGGACAGCTTGATGGACACCAGCACCTGGCTGATGCCGTCGTGAAGCTCGCGCGACAGGCGCGCGCGCTCGTCTTCCTGGGAACGGACCAGCTGCCGCGCCATCAGCCGCAGCTTGGCGTCGGACTGGCGGTGGTCGCTGATGTTCAGGGCCAGGCCGCAGGCGGCCACGCCGAGGATGGAAACGGCGGCGATGCCGGCCACCCAGGCAAACATGCTGCGGATATTGGCCTGCGCGGCGGCGTCGATGCGTTCCAGCGCCTGCTGCACATCGTCCAGGTAGATGCCGGTGCCCAGCATCCAGCCCCAGCGCTCCAGCACCACCACGTAGCCCAGCTTTTCCTCGGTCTGGAGGGTGGACGGCTTTTCCCACAGGTAATGCACCGCTTCGCCATCCTGGCCGCCGCGCCGGGCGGCCGTCAGCAGGTTTTGGATGACGGGCTGGCCCTTGGTATCGCGCAGCTCCCAGAGCTCCTGGCCGACCAGTTCCGGCTGGCGCGGGTGCATCAGGTTCTTGCCCTGCAGGTCATAGACGAAAAAGTAGCCGTCGTGGCCGAATTCCATCTGCGCCAGCAGGTCGAGCGCGCGCTGCCGGGTGGCGTCGTCGTCGGCCGCCGCCTGCAGCGGCGCGATGGCGCTGTAGGCCAGGTTGACGTAATGGCGCAGCTCGCCTTCCTTGCTGGCCAGCCAGGCGCTTTCCACGACTTGCTTTTCGCGTTGCGCCAACTGCAGGCCCTGCACGTAGACGGCCACCGTGATGGCGGCGACGGCCACCAGCAGGGGCACCGCGGCAAGCAGCAGGATTTTGAGGCGCAGCTTCATGAAGGATTTGTATCAGCGCGAATGCGTTTATTGCGGTGCAGCATTTTACGTTCCGCAATCAGGGTCGGGAAATTTCAGCATGGATTTTACGGTTTCCGCCAAATCATGCTGCGGCGCATTGCGTAGTAACACGTAGCGGACTTGCGTAGTTTCGCGCTTGTTGCTGCATGGTCAAAACGAAATACTAGCGTCCGCGTCGACACGGCGCTGCGTGGACGCGCGCGTCCACCACCCCACAACAACGAGTCTGCCTTCCGCGGGACGATAAAAGCGTTTCACGCCAAAAGCATGGCGGGAGGCAAGAGGAGCACTTATGCAAACCAGCAGTAAGGGACTGGGTCAGCACCTGGTCTGGCTGGCGGTTGCGGTACTGGGCGCGTTCGCGCTGGGCACCGTGGCGCTGGCCAGAGGGGAGACCATCAATGCGCTATGGGTGGTGATCGCCGCCGTATGCGTGTATTTGATCGCATACCGTTACTACAGCCGCTTCATCGCCAAGAACGTCTTCCAGCTGGATCCGACGCGCATGACGCCGGCATGGAAGCACAACGACGGCCTGGACTACGTGCCTACCAACAAGCACGTGCTGTTCGGCCACCACTTCGCCGCCATTGCCGGCGCCGGTCCGCTGGTGGGTCCGGTGCTGGCCGCGCAGATGGGCTATCTGCCGGGCATGCTGTGGATCCTGGCCGGCGTGGTGTTCGCCGGCGCCGTGCAGGACTTCACCATCCTCTTCATCTCGACCCGCCGCGACGGCCGTTCGCTGGGTGACCTGGTCAAGTCCGAGCTGGGCAAGATCCCGGGCGTGATCGCGCTGTTCGGCGCCTTCATGATCATGGTCATCATCCTGGCCGTGCTGGCGCTGATCGTGGTCAAGGCGCTGACGCACTCGCCCTGGGGCACCTTCACGGTGGCCGCGACCATACCCATCGCGTTGTTCATGGGCGTGTACCTGCGCTACATCCGTCCGGGCAAGATCGGCGAAGTGTCCATCATCGGCTTCGTCGGCCTGATGGCCGCCATCACCTTCGGCCAGGACGTGGCCGCGCACCCGGTGATCGGCCCCATGTTCGACTTCGACGGCAAGGGCCTGACCTGGATCCTGATCATCTACGGTTTCATCGCCTCGGTGCTGCCGGTGTGGCTGCTGCTGGCCCCGCGCGACTACCTGTCGACCTTCCTCAAGATCGGCACCATCGTCGGCCTGGCCATCGGCATCGTCGTGGTCGCGCCCGAGCTGAAAATGCCGGCGCTGACCCAGTTTGTCGACGGTTCCGGCCCGGTGTGGTCGGGCAACCTGTTCCCGTTCCTCTTCATCACCATCGCCTGCGGCGCCGTGTCGGGCTTCCACGCCCTGATCTCCTCGGGCACCACGCCCAAGCTGATCGAGAACGAAACCCAGGCCCGCTACATTGGTTACGGCGGCATGCTGATGGAATCCTTCGTGGCCATCATGGCGCTGGTGGCGGCTTGCGTGATCGAGCCGGGCATCTACTACGCCATGAACAGTCCGGCGGCCGTGATCGGCACCACCCCCGACCAGGTCGCCCAGGTGGTGTCCAGCTGGGGCTTCGTGGTGACGCCCGCCGACCTGATCCAGACCGCCAAGGACGTGGGCGAAAGCACCATCATCTCCCGCGCGGGCGGCGCGCCCACGCTGGCCGTGGGCATGGCGCACATCCTGCACCAGGCCATCGGCGGCCCGGGCATGATGGCGTTCTGGTACCACTTCGCCATCCTGTTCGAAGCGCTCTTCATTCTGACGGCTGTCGACGCCGGCACCCGCGCTGGCCGCTTCATGCTGCAGGACCTGCTGGGCACCTTCGCCCCGTCGCTCAAGCGCACCGATTCGCTGCCCGCCAACCTGATCGCCACCGGCCTGTGCGTGGCGGCCTGGGGCTACTTCCTGTACCAGGGCGTGGTCGATCCGCTGGGCGGCATCAACACGCTGTGGCCGCTGTTCGGCATCGCCAACCAGATGCTGGCCGCGATCGCGCTGACCCTGGGCACCGTGGTGCTGTTCAAGATGAAGCGCGACCGCTACGCCTGGGTGACGGTGCTGCCGACGTTGTGGCTGCTGGCATGCACGCTGACCGCCGGCTGGCAGAAGCTGTTCCACGCCGACCCGCGCGTCAGCTTCCTGGCGCACGCCGACAAGTACAACGCGGCCATCGCCGAAGGCAAGGTCCTGGCTCCGGCCAAGTCCCTGGGCGAAATGTCGCGCGTGGTCCTCAACGACTACATCAACGCCGGCCTGTGCGCGATCTTCATCTTCGTGGTGGTGAGCATCGTGGTGTTCGGCCTGCGTTCGGTGCAGCGCGCGCGCAACGAAAACAAGCCCACCTCGCGCGAAATGCCGTACGAAACGCTGCCGGCGGCCGCCGGCGCGGACTGAGCGCAACAGGGAGACGACGCATGCTGTTCACCAACATGAGTTCCGCGGCCGGAGCCGCCGGCCGCTACCTGGGGCAGACGCTCCGGCTGATGGTCGGCGTACCGGATTACGAAACGTATGTGGCGCACATGCGGCGCACGCACCCTGACCAGGAGCCGATGACTTACGAAGCCTTTTTCCGAGAGCGCCAGGATGCGCGCTATGGCGGGAAGAAACGGATCGGCTGCTGCTGACGATCGACGGCCTCGCCTGCGAGAGCTGGATTGATGATGAACCCTCCCGTAAAACGGAGGGTTTTTTCGTGGGCGGGAGATTTCAAAGCGACCGTTCGTCTGCCAGCAGGAATTGCAGCAGGCGACGCTCTGGGTCCTGTCATCGGTGACGCGAAATCATGCTGAAGCCACCAGCGGCTGTGGATTCGCACTCCGGTGAATTTTCTGCCATATAAAAAAATTAGTGAAGTGCATAAAAAACTGTCTTCTCCTGAATGTGAGGTCGATGTTATTTTTTTCGCGCGCCAACTCCTCAATTTCGGCGTTTTATGGTTCTGTTCAACTGGAGAAAATCATGAGAATTTCAAGTGGCGGGCATCATGACGACGTATCGTCAGCTTCCGGAGTTTTCAATAGGGAAGGAGGTTGGCGGAATGAAACCATTTATGGGAGCGGCGGCTACGACATTCTCGATGGCGAGGAAGGTGACGATACGCTGTACGGATTTGGAGGCGATGATGTACTCATTGGTGGTTATGGCAACGATACGCTGTATGGCGGAGATGGGAATGATCTTCTAGTTGGCGACAACACATTTGACGGCGTAGGCGGAAACGATAGTTTGTACGGTGGTGAGGGAAACGACAGGCTATACGGCGGCTATGGAAATGACCTGTACATCTACACGGCGAATACAGGTATGGACACCATCAACGATGGGCGTACCGCTGCGGAAATGCCTGGGTCCGGAGGGGGCGTCGATACGCTCAGATTCAATGGCGCGATTTTGTCCGATATTCATCTGCAGAAGATGGCGGGCAGCGATAATCTCTTGATATATTCTTCAGCGGGAGTGGTGAAAGGAGCTTTGCAGCATGGAGTAATTATTCAGGATTTCTTTTTGAAGAGTCAAAATACCAATATCGAATATCTTGAGGATGGCAGAGGGAATACTTTATCTCTATCCGTAATGTTCATGTCCGACGATTTTTCACATGGTGAATTCTCTGCGTCTGACTTGGCGATGGCTTGAGATTTCTAGTGGTTGATATCAATGTAAGGAGGTGCTATGGAAGTTCTCTTTAACGGTCAGCGTTACGCCGGTGACCCTATTTCTACTGAAGGACTGTGGAATTTGCCGATTCCTGAATCGGATCGGGCAATACTGAAAGAAGCTCGAGAGCGGGAGGCGGAATTCCAGGAAACGCTAGAGAAATTTAAAAGGGGGGAGCTTGTTGCCGACAATTCGCCTGAAAGAGCTTTCAAGAATATTGTCGTGAATGGGGAGGTTCTGGCCACCGTATACGTAACCGGCGTTACGTCGATGTCCATTGACGCAGTTCAAAAACTGGCAAGCTTGGGTTTGAAGCTTCCAAGCGGCGGGCAGGGAACTCCCATGCAAGCTGCAATTGCTCGTGTGGAGTTTCTGGCCAAGGCGTTGGGAGGGGAAATCAAGGACGCAGTCAAGCCCAAGGCCTCGTCTTCCAAATCGTCGCCTCCTGCTTTTTCCACATTTTCTTCTTTTTCCCCTTCGATTCGGCATAGCTATGTGATTGGGACATAATCCGGTCCGGTTCTAATCTGCAAATTAAAGGCTGTGGTCTGCTGAGCTCCGCTTCGGCGAGATTTTTTTGGTTCTTCTTTTTTTGGCGAGAAGGTTGCACAGGAAAACGATGCTATGAGCATGAGACAGCTCAAGCCGCACAAGGGGGAGGGGGGCGGGCTGGCGCACGCTCTATTGTCGTATCGGCGCGCGTTCGTTAATGCAGGAATTTTTTCTGGCGTGATCGCGATAGCCATGCTGGCACCGACCATTTACATGCTGCAAATCTATGATCGCGTGCTGGTTTCCAGCAACGAAGACACCATGAAGACATGTTGCATGACAACGAACGGAAGAATGCGCAAGGCGAGGGTAGCCGGATTGAGATTCTGGAAACTCGGGCGCAGTTGAGCGCCCTGCGCGCGCAGATGGTGGCGCATGAGAACGATCTCGCGGATCGGCTGGGCGACTTATCGACGCTCGTGGGTGAGCGGGTGCTGACGGCCCAACTGACCGCGATCGACTTGAATTCCAGGCAGCCGTTGCTGCAGGATATGGAGGATCAATCGGCATTGCGGGATTCTGCGTTGCAACAGAACCCGGAAGTGCAAGCGGCGCGACTCACAGAACGTTATAACGACTTGGCCATCGAGCGCGAGAAAGGGCGATTCATGCCTCGTGTCTCACTTTATGCTGCGCACGAACGCATCGATTCGGACAGTGTCAACAATCGGGGCCGAGACTACAGGACCAATACCATAGGCCTGCAGGTTTTCATCCCGATCTTCAATGGCGGTTCAAGTTACTACGCGACACGTCAGGCCTATAGCCAGCGCGTTCAGGCGAGTCACGAGTTGCAGGATATGACTAATAACGCCGCCAATCTGGTTCGAAAGTACTACTTGCTGTGCCTGTCCAGTACTCAACGCATACACATTTTGCGCGAGAGTGTAGAGGACGGCAGATCCCTGGTCGTTGCGTTGGACCGCAGCGTAAACGGTGGTGAACGAATTAATGCCGACGTTTTGACTGCTGAGCATCGACTCTATCAAGCGCGTCAGGAGCTGCTGCGCGCTATTGTGGAACGACTCCAGGCCTATTCGAAGCTGCGGTTTCACGCGGGAAAGTTTTCGGAGCACGATGTGCAAATGTTGAGCCAGCAGTTGGCGATGTAGCAGTCAGCCTCCGAGCGTATCCATGGCATGGGTTTCAGCCCGAGCGCTAGGCGGCCTTTCGGCGCAGCTTCTCCGCATATATCACCAGCGGCACCGCCCCAATGGCGCACAACGACATCACCAGGAATCCCCCCGGCGCATAGCTGCGGTACAGCGCGCCGCCCAGCTGAATGCTGGCGAACATGAAGACCCCGCCCGACAACAGTGCATAGAGCGCAATGGCCGACGTCTTGATCGCCGCGGGCACGTGGCGCGTGATGTACCACATGATGGCGGCGTTGTTGCCGGCCAGGGTGAAGCACTGCAGTAGGTGCAGTCCGGCGATCAGGGCGGGGTCGGTGGTGGCGGACAACCCGGCCCAGCGGATGGCGGTCATGACGGCGGACGCCAGGATCAGCCATTGCGCGCCCGTGCGGGCCAGGATGCGGGGCGCCAGGAAGAAGAACAGGACCTCGCTGGCCACGCCCACCACCCACAGCATCGAAATCATTGCGGTCGATAGCCCGCTGGCGGTCCAGTACAGCGTGGAATAGGAATAGAGGAAGCCGTTGCTGGCCTGGACCAGCGAGGCCGCCGCGATGCACATCAGCAGGGGGCGGTCGCGCAGGACCTCGAGCATGGGCAGGCGCACAGGCGCCGCTGGCGTTTCCTCGGGGGACGGGCGCGCCGCCCGGGGCAGCAGCCGTACGCAGGCCAGGCAGGCGACGATGAGCACGATCGACAGCCACATGACCCAGTCGGCGTCGAAGGTCTTGATCAGGTAGCCGCCGGCCACGGTGACCACGGCGAAGCCCAGCGAACCGCAGGCGCGCATGACGGTGTAGGAATTGCCCTGGCCCCGGCCGCTGGCGATGGCCATGCGGTCCATCAGCGGCAGCACCGCCGGGAAGACGGCGTTGAGCAGCAGGGTGATGGCCAGCAGCCAGGCGGGCGTGCTGCCGAACGGGTAGCAGACGAACAGCACCAGCGAGGCCGCCAGCGCCGCGGCGATCAGGGCGTGCGCGCGCCCGGTCTGGTCGGCCACGTGCGCGACGACCGGGGTGGACAGGATCTTGGGTAGGAAGGACGTGGCGACGATCAGGCCGATGACGGCGGGATCCAGGCCGCGGCTGGCAAACCACAGGGGCAGAAACGGAATGCTGACCCCCTGCAGGCCGTAATACAGGAAGTAAAACCCGTGCAGGGCGATGGCGCCTTGCCTGGCGTCGGGATTGCCGCGCATAGCGATGAATGGATCCGGCTGAATTGACGCGGCGTAGCATACTCCTAGCCGGACCGGATTTCAGAAGGGGCGGAACCCTGACGCAGGGCAGACTCAAAGAAGCGGCGGCGCCTTGATCCAGGACATTGGCAAAAATGCACGGGCGGAACTACGCTAGCGGAGTCGTGGCGTGCATGAGCTGCGCCGCGCGTGCGTTTTCACCATCATTCCTAGGAGTTGCGACCCATGGCCAAGAAACTGGATGAGAAGACCACCAAAACCCTGAAAGAGCGGCGCAAGCGCCCGCTGGCGACGCCGACCGACCTGGCGGCAGCGGCCACCAGGGATATTTCCGCCGCGCTGAACCAGATACTGGCCGACGTGTTCGCGCTGTATCTCAAGACCAAGAACTTCCACTGGCATGTCAGCGGGCCCCATTTCCGCGACTACCACCTGCTGCTGGACGAGCAGGGCGACCAGTTGTTCGCGATGACGGATCCCATCGCGGAACGCATCCGCAAGATCGGCGGCACCACGCTGCGGTCCATCGGGCATATCGCGCGCTCGCAGCGCATCTCGGACAACGATGCGGATTACGTGCAGCCGCTGGACATGCTCGCCGAGCTGCGCGAAGACAACAAGGTCCTGGCCGCGGCGCTGCGCGAAGCGCACAACATCACCGACGAGCATCGCGACATTGCCAGCTCCAGCTTGATCGAGAACTGGATCGACGAGACCGAGCGGCGCACTTGGTTCCTGTTCGAAGCCAGCCGGGAAGGGGATTCGACGGGGCATTGAGGTGGCCGCTGCTGCGCGCCGTTGTCCGGCCGCAGCAGATGCCTGGACCAGAGGAAGGCAGACCGCAGGTCTGCCTTTTTTTTGCCGGTGCGGACGCCTATGCGAAAAGCCCCATGGTTTTCTGATGAATTTCGCGCGAAATTGCGCTTCGCCATCAATAATGATTACAATTCCCATTCTTAAAAGTTCATGAAGCGGTCGCGCTACGGCCATGTCGTCCCTGCAATCCTTGGAGCACCGCGAGCTTGGCTTGCTGTACCGCGAGCATCACGGTTGGCTGCGCGGTTGGCTGATGCGACGCTTGAGCGTGCCCGCCGAAGCCGCCGACCTGACTCAGGACACGTTTCTGCGCTTGCTGGCCTCGCCTGCATCCATGGCGCAGTTGCAGGGCGTAAGGCAGCCTCGCAGTTTCCTCGCCACGGTGGCGCAACGCACGCTGGTGGACCATATCCGCCGCCAGGTGCTGGAGCGCGCCTGGCTGGAGACCTTGGCTCAGCAGCCCGAGGCCCATGCGATCTCGCCCGAATCTCAAGCCATCCTGCTGGAAACGATCCGCGAGATCGACGCCATGCTGCACGGCCTGGGCGAGAAGGTGCGGCGCGCCTTCCTCATGTCCCAACTTGAAGGCGCAAGCTACGCCGACATCGCGGCCAAGCTGGGCGTGACGGTCAGTTCGGTGAAGAAGTACATGGCGCGCGCGACCGAGCATTGCCTGGTCTACGCCCTGGAACGGCAATAGGCGCGCGATGGCGGACAAGACTATCGCCGCGGCGGCGCAATGGTATGCGCGGCTGTGCGCCGATGACGTCAGCGCGGCCGATGTGACGGCCCATGGCCGCTGGCTGGCGGCCGATCCCGAACATGCCCGCATCTGGAGCCAGGTGGAACGCCTGCGCGGGACCTTGAATGCGGCGCCCGCGCGGCTTGCTGCAGATGCGCTCAGCCGGGCAGACCTTCACTTTGCACGCCGGCGTACCGCGCTGCGGTCCGGCCTGGGGGCGGCGGCGCTGTTCGGCGCCGGTGGCTTGTTGGCCTGGCGCACCCTGCCGGTCGAGCGGATGGCGGCGAGTTATCTGGCCGACTACCGCATGGGCACGGGCGAACGGCGCGAACTGTTGCTGGCGGACGGCACGTTGCTGTGGCTGGACAGCGCCAGCGCGGTAGACGTGACGATGGATGCGCGCGGCCGGCACATCACCGTCCATGCGGGCGAGATCCTGATCGACACCGAACACGCCGGTCCGGAGTTGCCGCCCTTGCGGGTGACGACGCGGCACGGCACGGTGCGCCCGCTGGGGACGCGCTTTATCGTCAACCGGCAGGACGCGTACACGCGGGTCGCGGTGCTGCGGCATGCGGTGGAACTGCAACCCGCTGGAGCAGGGGAGCCGTTGGTGTTGAACGCAGGCGAACAGGGCGTGCTGGAAATATCGGCAGCCCGTCATGAAGGCGCCGTCACCGGCGAACCCGACGCCTGGACTCGCGGCTTGCTGATCGTGGACGGTGTGCGGCTGGGCGACCTCGTTGCGCAGCTGGACCGCTACCGTCCTGGCCGCCTGAGCTGTGACGAGGCGGTGGCGGCGCTACGCGTATCGGGCGCCTATCCGATCGACGACACCGACCGCGCGCTGGCCGCGGTGGAACGCGCGCTGCCCGTGCGTATCTCGCGGTTTACGCGCTACTACACCCGGGTCGTCGCCCGCGGCTGATTTATTTTCACGTGGCATTGTCCTTTTTCCGTGCTCATCCGACTTAGCAGGGATTACGTCGGATTTGATACACGGAAAACCTGAGCATATGCCTTTCGCTACCTCCTTCCATCGCCATCCAGGTTCCTCGGCGCCGATTGCGTGCGCCGTCTTAGCTGCATTGGTGGCGTTGGCGTCGACCCCGCCTGCAATGGCGCAGGCCGCGCCGCCGGCCGTTGCGGCCCGTTCCTACGATGTGCCGGCCGGCCCCTTGGGCTTGGCGCTTGGCCGATTTGCCGCCCAGGCGGGCGTGGTGCTGTCTTTCGATTCCCAATTGACGCAAGGCAGGCAAAGCGCGGGCCTGCGGGGGCAGTACAGCATTGCCTCGGGGCTGACAGCCATGTTGTCGGGTACCGGGCTGGAGGCTGTCAGCCAGGGCGGCAATAACTATGGACTGCGCCTTGTCAGCGCGCAGACGCTCGCGCCCGTCGAGGTGCTGGGCTCGCGCGAACCCGCGCCCAGCGAAGGCTCAGGCTCGTACACCGTGGGCCTGTCCACCACCGCCACCAAGCTGCCGATGACGCTGCGCGAGACGCCGCAATCGGTATCGGTGATGACGCGCGAACGCTTGTCGGACCAGGGACTCAACACGCTGGAGGACGCCATCGCCAACACGCCGGGCCTGACTTTCAAGAAGAAAGGGTCGGCCGACGACAACGAAAAAGGTTTGTACGCGCGCGGCATGGAAGTCACCAACATGCAGGTGGACGGCGTGCCCGTGCACAAGGATTTCAATGCGCTGGGGCTGGATACCGCGCTGTATGACCGGATCGAAGTGGTGCGCGGTTCGACCGGCCTGTTGAACGGCGCCGGCAACCCCGCGGCGTCTATCAATCTGGTGCGCAAGCGTCCGACCCGCGAGTTCGAGGCCGGCGTGGGTGCGGCCGTCGGTTCCTGGGACTACCGGCGCGCGGAATTCGATCTGGGCAGCCCGCTGGACGAAGCCGGCAAGCTTCGGGGCCGGCTGGTCGGCGCGTGGCAGGAGGGCGGTTCATTCATCGATCGCGTCAAGCAGGATTCGCAGTTGCTGTATGGGGTGATCGAAGCCGATCTGGCCGAACGCACGCTGCTCACCGTGGGTGCGGAGTATCAGCGCAAGAAGTGCACGGCATGCTCGTACTTTGGCTTTCCTGCCGCCTACGCGGATGGTTCGAAAACGGATTTCCCCCAGCGCTTCAATTCGGCGACCAACTGGAGCCGCCAGGAGCGCACGCGCTACAACGTGTTCGCCACGCTGGACCATGAGTTCGCGCCGCTGTGGAAAGGGTCGGTGACCGTATCGCGCACCGGAGACGACAATGACCGCACCTATGGCTGGTTCAGCAGCAACGGCTGGGCAGACCCGACCACGGGCCGCGGCGCCTCGGTGTGGGTCGCCAAATGGCCCATCCCCAAGACGCAGAACGCGGTCGACGCAAGCCTGAGCGGCGCATTCGACGCCTTTGGCCGCCAACATGACCTGGTCGTGGGCGCGAGCGCTTCGCGCACGAGGGGCGACTACGACACGTATCCGCTTTGGACGGCGCCGGGCTATGACGCGAAGATTCCAGACATTCGCGACTGGAATGGCGACATGCCCGAGCCCGACTGGCAGTCCACCGGCAGGCGCTACTACACCGAGAAGCAGGCGTCGATCTACGGCGCCTTGCGTCTGCGCCCCACCGATGCCTTGTCCGTGGTGCTGGGATCGCGCGTGAGCTGGTGGGACCAGCAGGCCTCGTACAACTACAACGATGGTACGTCCTACCCGGACAATATGCGGGAGCAGGGCGTCTACACCCCCTATGCCGGCGTGGTCTACGACCTGACCAGCACGGTGTCCGCCTATGCCAGCTACACCAGCATCTTCCAGCCGCAGCAGGCGCAGAGCGCGTCGGGCAGCGTGCTGGCGCCCATCAAAGGCAATACTTACGAAATCGGCCTGAAGTCGGCCATGCTGGACGGCCGCTTGAACGCGGCGCTGGCCCTGTTCCGTACCCGCCAGGACAACTACGCCATGCTGGATGGCGACCGCCTGGCGCCGAATGGCGACAACGCCTACGTCGCCGCCGACGGCGCGGTGATGCGCGGCGTGGAAGCCGAGATCAGCGGCGAACTGACGCCGGGCTGGCAGATGCAATTGTCCTATGCGTACGTGGACCGCCGCCTGCCGCAAGGGTTCATCACGCAAGTCGGCCTGCCGCGCCACATCGCTAAGCTGTACACCACCTATCGCCTGCCTGGCGACTTGAGCGCCCTGACGGTGGGCGGCGGCTTGCGCTGGGAAAGCGGAAGCGAGTATTCCAGCCGAGGCCCCGGTGGAAAGCCGTTCGAGTCGTCGCAAAGCGGCTATGCACTGGTGGACTTGATGGCGCGCTATCAGTTCAGCCGGCAGTGGTCGGCGACCTTGAACCTGAACAACGTGCTCGACAAGAAGTACTACGCAAGCACGAACGTATACAGCAACTACTACGGCGCGCCGTTCAGCGCCATGCTGGGCGTGAATTACAGGTATTGAGGCGCCAGGTCGGGAATCAGGCGGATTTTGACGGGCGGCGTGTCAGCCGTGCTTGCCGAAACCGCCGCTGGCCCATTCCGCTGCGCGCTGCACGCTCAGTTTGTACGTCGGCGCGACCTGGGTCCGGGCCAGTTGTTCGCCGGATTCATCGTAGGCGCTCAGCACGGCATACGGCTCGTCTTCATCCGGAACGATATCCAGCTTGATGGTCAGCCGGCCGGCGGCGGCGTCGATCTTCACGCTCTTGTGTAGCGTCGCATGCAATTGCTGTTCGTGGCGGCGCAGGACTTCCCGGGCGGTTTTGACCAGGGTGATGAAGGCGGGCGAGTCGAGCGGCTTGGGGTTCTTCTTGTCGCGGCCCATGGTCCAGGGACCGACCAGGGCAGGCTCGGCCTCTCCATCCATGGTCATCTCCACGGCCCAGCCGTCGTCCTCTTCGTTCTTGATGATGCGGGCGGTCCAGCCGTCATCGCGCCACAGCGTGGCTTGCTGTTCCTTGCGGTCTTCGGGGGCTTCAACATCGGATATGCGGGTGTCGTTCACTGCTGTACTTCTCCAGGACTCGTTTGCCGGCAACGCCGGTCTTGGCGAGCATGATACCGCCCAGCGTCGCGCCGCAGCCGATCGCGGCATTGAGCAGGGCGGTATCCCCGGCGGCGGCCGACGTGGTCGCGTTGCCGGCCGGCCCTCGCTCAGGCCTGACCGATGGTCACCACGGGAGGCTTCGGCGTTTCATCGACGACGAGCTTGAAGATGTCCGGACGGGCGTAGTGCCCGACTACATCGAAGTCATACTTGCCGCGCGTGACGTCATCCAGATCGATATCGGCCGTGAGGATGCATTCGCCCTCGTAGTCCGGGCCGGCCAGCAACTGCCCGGCGGGACTGATGATGGCGCTGCCGCCTCGCATCAGGACGGTGTCGGCCGAATTGCCCTGGATGGCATCGTAGTCCTCGGGGTAATCGCCCCGGGTGATGTATTGGCAGGCTGAAAAGACAAAACAGCGCCCCTCCATGGCGATGTGCCGCATGCTGGTGATCCACTCGTCGCGGTCGTCCGCCGTCGGGGCGCAATAGAGCTGGATGCCTTTGCCATACATCGCCATGCGCAGCAGCGGCATGTAGTTTTCCCAGCAGATCACGGTGCCCATCTTTCCGTGGGGCGTGTTGAACACGGGCAGGGTAGAGCCATCGCCGTAACCCCAGATCAGCCGCTCCACGGCGGTCGGCATCAGCTTGCGGTGCTTGCCGATCATTTCGCCGCTGGGCGAGAAGTGCAGCGCGGTGCAATAGAGCGTGCCGATCTCCTGCTCCATGACCCCGACCACGACATAGGCCTGGGCCTCGCGGGCGGCCGCGGCGATCTCGTCCACCTCGGGGCCCGGCACCGTAATCGCGCCATTGAAGTAGCGCAGAAACTCTTCCCGTCCCCGCGGCAGCCGGCCTCCCACGCGCGCGCCAAAATCGCTGCCCTTGGGATAGCCGGAGATGGTGGCCTCCGGAAACACGATCAGCTTGGCGCCCAGTTCGGCCGCCTCACGGATCTTGGCGACCACTTTCTCCACCGTGGCCTGCTTGTTGAACGGGATCGATGCGGTCTGTACGACTGCCGCCTTGAATGTCATTGCGAGGACTCCTCAGAGATGATTTCGCCACGTTCAATGGTGACGACGCGGTCGGCCATCGGCTGCAGCAGCTTGGGGTTGGATTCGGTGATGAGAACGGCAAGGTCGGGCTTGCGCGCGCGCAGGGTCTTCAGGCTGTCGGCATAGCGCAGGGCCAGCGCAGGGGCCAGGCCCTGGAAGGGTTCGTCCAACAGCACCAGGTTTTCGCCGGCCATCAGCGCGCGGCCCAGCGCCACCATCTTCTGTTGCCCGCCCGAAAGCAGGCCCCCCAGGCGATGATTGAGCTGCGCGAGCTCCGGCGCCACGGAATAGATCAGATCCAGCCGTTCTCGTACCTGGACCGCGCTGAGCTTGCAGGCCCAGGCTGGCACCATCATGTTCTCGATGACGGTGAACTTGCCGATCAGGCGGCGCTCTTCGGGCGCAAATCCGATCCCCAGGCCGGCGCGCGCATGGGCCTCCCGCGCTGTCAGGCTCTGCCCTTGGAATAGAAGCCTGCCCTGGGCCAGCGGCAGCGTACCCATGATGCCGCGCAAGAGTGAAGTCTTGCCAGCTCCGTTGCGACCGATCAGGGCCACGGTCTCTCCGGCGCGTATATCGAGATCGACGTCGCGCAGCACCTTCGCGCCTTCGATGTACGCGACCAGCTTGCTTGCCTGCAACATCATTGGGCGCCTCCGATCACATTGCGCAAGACCTCTTCGTTCTGGAGGATCTCGGCGGGCGGGCCATCGGCGGCGACCTGGCCGGCATTCCAGACGATGACGCGATCCATATAGCGCTCGACCAATTCCATATCGTGTTCGACCAGCAGTGCGGCGATACCGCGCTGCCGCAAGACCGGCATCAACATGTCCATGATCTCGAACTTCTCCTGGGAGCTGACCCCGCTGGTGGGCTCGTCCATCAACAGCAGGCTGGGTGACAAGGCCAACGCCACGGCGATGTCCACCAGCTTGCGCACGCCTTCGGGTAAGGAGCCGATCTGCCGCCCGGCCTGGCCGAGCAGGCCGAAAATGGCCAGCAGTTCTTCAGCCTCGGCGCGAGCCGCCTGGCGATGCAGGGAGGACAGCGTCCAGAAACCGTCGCGGGCCGCCAGCGCCAGCAGCAGGTTTTCGAGCACGGACTGCTCGGAAAACAGCTGCGGCAGCTGGAAGGTGCGGGCGATTCCCAGGCGCGTGATAGCGCGGGGCTTCAGCCGGGTAAGGTCCTTGTCGCCGAATAGCACGCTGCCCTGCGTGGGCCGCACGTAACCGGTGCACAGATTCAGGAAAGTGGTCTTGCCCGAGCCATTGGGCCCGATGATGGACGCGATCTGTCCGCGGTAGATATGCAGGTTCACGCCATTGGCGGCCTTGACGCCGCCGAACTCGACATGCAGATCCTTGGAGCTGATGATGACCTGACCTTTCATTGCCGGGCCTCCTTGCGGCCAAGCAGGCGCAGGCCCAGGCCGAACAATCCGGTCGGCGCGAACAATACGATCGCCACCAGCACCGCGCCCATGATCAGCTGCCACGAATTGGCCGCATACGCGCTCGCGGTACTGCGCAGCGCCTCAAAGGACACGGCGCCCAGCAAGGCGCCGAGCACATTGCCTATGCCTCCCAGCACCGCGATGAACACGAACTCGGCCGAACGGCTCCAGTAGGCCATTTCCGGCGTGACGTGGCCCGTGCCCATCGCCGCGATGGCGCCGCCCAGGCCGGCGAGCGCGGCGGAAAGGACGTGCCCGACGTAGAGCACCTGGCGTCCCGAGATGCCCAGGTATTCCAGGCGCGTCTCGTTGGTCTTGAGAGCCGCCAGCGCCTGGCCGGGGGGCGAATCCAGGTAGCGCGTCACGGCGAAAAGCGCGACGGCCAGCATGACCAGGGCGGTGTAGAACAAGGCCCAGCCGAAAACCTCGACCTCCAGAGGCACGCCAGCCAGGGACCGTATCCGCACGGGCAGGCCATCGCTCCCTCCGGTCAGGCCATACAGCTTGAGCACCAGCGTAAATCCCACCATGGAAAAGGCCAGATTCAGCATGGCGTAGAAGATGTCGCGATAGCGCGACAGGATCAGGCCCAGGATGGCGCCCAGCGCCGCGCTCGACAGCACCGCCATGACGATGACGGCCAGCGCGTCGGCGCTCAAGTGGCGCGAGCCGAAGGCGGTTGCATAGGCGCCGCAGGCGAAATACAGCGCGTGGCCAAAAGAGACCTGGCCGGCGCGCAGCAGCAACAACAACCCCAGCGCGCAGAACGATATCGCCATGGCCATGGTCGCCAGCGGCCGCAGCGACGGCGCTATCAGCGGCAAGGCCGCGAGCAGGAGCAACGGCAGGCAGGCGAGCGCCGTCGTTTTCAAATAGGTTTTCATCTTCAGATCCGACGGACTTGGGGCTTGCCGAAAAGGCCGTAAGGCTTGACCAGCAGAATGGCGGTCATGACCAGGTACGGCACAACGGAGGACAAAGCGGGCAGCAGATGCACGCACAACGCCTGCGCCAGCCCGACAATCACGGCAGTCACCGCCGTGCCCTGGAAATGGCCGAGTCCGGCGGTGGCCACGATCGCAAAGGAAATCACGATGGAATCGGCGCCTATTCCCGGCACCAGCGAGGTCGTGGGCGAGGCCAGCGCCCCGCCCAGGGCGGCCAGGGCAGTGCCCAGCATGAAAGTGATCGTGTAGACCCGCTTGGCGTTGATGCCCAGCAAGCGCGCCACCTCGTAGTCCTCGATGACCGTCGCGATCAGTTTTCCTTGCCGCGTCTTGTTGAAATAGAAGGTCAGGGCGAGCATCACGGCGATCGCCGACAGCGGCAAGACGAACAGCTGGTAGGCGGTGTAGTAGATGCCGCCCACCTCGACCATCCCCAGCATGGCAAGCGGCGCGTCATTGAACAGCGGCTCCACCCCGAACATCATCTTCTGCACGTCCTCCAGGATCATGAAGACCCCGAAGGTCAGCAGGAGCTGGAGCGCGTGCTCCTTGCCATAGATGCGGCGCAGAAGAAAGCGCTCGATGAGCGGACCCAAGGCCACGCCGATGGCGACTGCCGCCAGCAGCAGGGCCGGATAGGTCCAGATGCCCCCATCGGGGCCCGCCAGCCAGAGCCCCAGCGTCACGGCGCCATAGGCGCCGAGCGCGTAGAAGCTGCCGTGGGCGACATTCAGGATGCGCATGATGCCGAAGATCAGGCTCAGGCCCACGGCCACCATGAACAGCACCGAGGCCTGCGCCAACCCGTCCAGCGTGGCCAGTAGAAGCGTTTGTTGCATGATGGCGCCGCTTATTCCGAAGGGGTGCCGACCCGCTGCATGACTTCCGGCGAGAGCGTCTTGAACCAGTCGTCGCTCTTCACGCCCACGGGCGGAGAGGTCAGTTCGGGAGGGATCACAAGCAGCTGCTTGAGCGTCTTGAAGTTCTGCCCGCTTTTCTCCGTGGCGATGCCCAGCAGCTGGCCTTCCATTGCCTGGTTGTCTTCCCGGATTTTCAGCTGGCCCGTGAAATCATTGAGCTCCAGCCCCTTCCAACCCTTGAGCAGCGCGGCTTGCAGCGATTTGCGATCGCCGTCCCATGAGGCCTCGAGCGACTGCTGGACGGCGCGCACGGCCTGCGCCATGTGGTACGAGGGGAAACTCGGATAGGCGCCCGTGCTCTTCTCGATATCCGTCACGAAGGCCTGGTGCTCGGCGTTGCCGGCCATGGCGGGATTGAATGCCCAGCTATCGCCGCGCATGCCCACGATCGCCCCTTCCGGAAAGGCCTTGCCCAACTGCTGCATGGAACTTTCGCCGTTGGCTGCCACCAGGCGGGAATTGCGGAACAGCGCGCGTGACGAAGCCTGCTTGACGAAAGTGTTCATGTCGCCACCCCACAGCGTCGTGAAGATGACGTCCGGACGCAGGGCTGACAGGCGGGAAATCTCGGTTGAGTAGTCCGACGTCCCGAGTTTGGGGAACATTTCGGCAACGATCTTCACGTCCGGACGCAGGGCTTGGACCGCGCCCCGGAACGCGGCCCAGTTGTCGCGGCCGAACGCGTAATCCTGGTTGATGCCGGCGATGGTCTTGACTTCGGGCATCAGCTTGAGCATGTACAGCGCCGTCGCAACGTTGTTCGACGGGGTGTAGTCAGACGTCCGGTACACGTACTCGTACTTGGCATCGGTGTAGATGCGCTCGGTGCCGCAGTCCCACAGCATGGTCGGCATTTTCAGTTGCTCGGCGACCGGCGCGACCGCCAGGCAGATCGAACTCGACAGCCCGATGATCATCGCATCCACCTTGCCCGACTCGACCAGGCTGCGGTACTCCACGACGACGTTGTCCACGCCGTGGTTCTCGTCGATGAAGACCAGCTCGATGGGCGCGCCCTTAATGCCGCCGGCGCTATTGATCTTTTCCACCTGTAAACGGGCGGCCTGCTGGGCGGGCACGCCGAAAACGGCGCCGGCGCCGGACAGATAGGTCGACACGCCGATGCGTATGGGCTCAGCCGCCTGGGCGGGTTGCCATAACGCGAAAGCAGCGCCCAGAACAGCCGAAAACAAGCTCTTGTCTATCAATTTCATTGCTTCCCCTCGTTCGTATGCACAAGTTTCGTCTGCAGGCGCGCGACCTGCGCGTTGCGGGTGCTGCTCCTCGACGCGGTCCTGCCTGGCGAGTGGGAAGTGTATTTATAACGGTTTTGACCGTCAATTGAATCGCGCGACGGGTTAACCCTATATCAAATATAAGCTATTGTTTTAATGGATATTTGTTGAAATAGATTCCCCGAGCCCTTACGGATACAACCATCAAAAGGAAATTATGTCGGACAAATCCGACATTAAAATTCATGGACACCGGCTGCGCCGTTTGATACTGTCTAGCCGCTTCAGACATACCGCCAACGGGCCGCGTACCCGTCGGCCCACCAAAAGGAGACGCGTCAGGGATGGATCTGGAAGAGAAGCTCGGGCGGCTGGGTATTAGCGGCAATCTCTACCGGGTGTACAGGGCCGCCATCGAGTTGGGCGAAGTACCGGTATCCGAACTGGCGGCGAGCGCCGGCCTGCCGCGCACCACGACCTACGACGCGGTGCTGAGACTGGAAGAGGAAGGCTTGCTGAGGATCGAAGGCGCCGACCGCAAGCGCCACGTGGTGGCGCATGACCCCTCCGTACTGCTCGAATACGTGGCGGCCAGGCGCGTCATGGTCACGGAAATGATGCCTGAACTCCGGTCCATGTATAACCAGGCCAAAGGCAAGCCCAAGACGCGTTTTTACGAAGGCGCCGAGGGCATCCGCACCGTGCTGTGGGACAGCCTGAACGCATCGGTTTCCCTGCGGGCCACTTTCTCGATGTCCGAACTGCGTGAAGTTCCGGGCCTGGAAGAAATCAATCGCTACCGCGACGCGCGCATCGCCAAGGGCATCAGCATGCGCGTGATCCGTTCGCGCAGCCGCGATACCGACGACATCTGGCCCGCCAGCCAATCCGAACTGCGCGAGTTGCGATGGGCGCCGGCCGAGGCCAGCGTGGCAATGACCACGCTGATCTACGGCAATTGCGTCGCAATGATCTCATCCAAGCGCGAAAACTACGGCCTCATCATCGAAAGCGAAGAACACGCCCAGCACCAGAGCATGCTGTTCGATGCCTTCTGGGCCTCATGCCAGCCAGCGGCCTGAGCAGGATCGAACGGCCCGCGCGCTGCGTCGCGTGCTTGCTTCGGCGCCACGGACTCACTTCTCCGTTTTCATCACCAACACCGGCTTATCCCGATACCGCTGCGGAAAGGTCTTGGCCAGGTTCTCGACCTTGGGCACGTCGTTCACCATGATGTACATGCTGTACGGATGGCGCACGAGATAGTCCTGGTGGTAGTCCTCGGCGGGATAGAAGGCCTTCAGCGGTTCTATCGTCGTGGCCAGCGCCTTGGGATAGGCGCCGGCCTTGTTCAACTGCGCGATATAGGCTTCGGCCACCTTGCGCTGGCTGTCGTCGGCGGGGAAGACCGCGGACCGGTACTGAGTGCCGCTGTCCGGACCCTGGCGGTTGAGCTGGGTCGGGTCGTGGGCCACCGAGAAATAAATCTGCAGCAATTGGCCGTAGCTGACCTGGGCGGGATCGTAGGTGATCTCGACCGCTTCGGCGTGGCCGCTGCGCCCGCCGCTGACGGTGTCGTAGTCGGCGGTGGAAGCTTGGCCGCCGGCGTAGCCGGAGACGGCCGAGGTCACGCCCTTGACGTGCTGGAATACGGCCTGCACGCCCCAGAAGCAGCCGCCGGCGATGACGGCTTTCTGCGGCGCGGCGGCCGCGGGCTGGTCCAGGGCCGGGGGCGGAATGATGAAGGCCTGTTCGGCGGCGCTGGCCGCGGCGGCTCCCAGCAGGCCGCAGGCAGCGGCCAGCGCGGCGCAGAGTTTGTGGGGCAGGCGGGTGGCGGACATGGTGTCTCCTGATGGCGGAAGGCCGGAAGGTGGTGGCCGGATACTCAGGCCTGGGGGGTGAACGCCAGGGCCACGCCATTCATGCAATAGCGTAGTCCCGTTGGGCGCGGGCCGTCATCGAAGACGTGGCCCAGGTGGCCGCCGCAGTTGGCGCAATGCACGGCGACGCGCGTCATGCCGAAACTGCGGTCCTTGGTCTCGCCGACGGCGCCGTCCAGCGGTTGCCAGAAGCTGGGCCAGCCGGTGCCGCTGTCGAATTTGGTGGCCGAGGAGAACAGCGGATGGGCACAACCGGCGCAGGCGTAGGCGCCTTTGCGATGCTCCTTGTCCAGCGGGCTGGAGTAGGGACGCTCGGTCGCTTCGCGGCGCAGAACGTCATATTGCTCGCGCGATAGCCGTTCACGCCATTGCGCGTCGCTCAGCGTGTAGGGAAAGGTCTGGGCGGCGGCGGCCGGGCCGCCGCGCGCGGCCAGGACCGGGGCCAGGCCGGCGGCTATGGCCGCCGCGCCGCCCAGGCCCAGGAAATGCCTGCGGTCTAGTCTCATGACATGCTCCGGATCAGGGCTGCTCGGGTGGGTGCTATTTGCTCATGCCGTCCTTGGACATACCGCCTTTCGACATGCCGTCCTTGGACATCGAATCCTTGGACATGCCGTCTTTCGACATGCCGTCCTTGGACATGGAATCCTTGGACATGCCGTCTTTCGACATGCCGTCCTTGGACATGGAATCCTTGGACATGCCATCTTTCGACATGCCGTCCTTGGACATGGAATCCTTGGACATGCCGCCTTTCGACATGCCGTCCTTGGACATCGAATCCTTGGCCATCGAGCCGCCGCCCGTGGCGTCCTTGCTCATGTTGTCGGCGGCGTGGACGGCCGCGGCACCGAAGGCCAGGCACAGGGACAGCGCGGCGGTGGTAGCGATTTTCTTCATGATGCGTTCCTTTATGGACAGTGAAAGATTCCACCTAGCTGCCGCCGAACCAGTTGTAGCCCTGGTCCTCCCAGTAACCGCCCGGGTAGGTGTTGGTGACGAAAATTGCCTGTATGTGCTTGGGGTTCTTGTAGCCAAGCTTGGTGGGCATGCGCAGCTTCATGGGGAAGCCGTACTCTGGTGGCAGCGTCTGGCCGTCGTAGGTCAGCGCCAGGATGGTCTGGGGATGCAGCGCCGTGGGCATGTCTATGCTGGTGTAGTAGTCGTCGGCGCACTTGAAGCCCACGTACTTGGCGCTCAAGTCCGCGCCCACGCGCTTGAGGAAGGCGGAAAACGGCACGCCGCCCCATTTGCCGATGGCGCTCCAGCCTTCCACGCAGATGTGCCGCGTCACCTGGTCGATCTGCGCCATGGCGCGCAGTTCCTCCAGCCGCCAGCGGCGCTTGTCGGCGACCAGGCCGCTGACTTCCAGCCGGAACGATTCCTCGTCCACGTGCCGCACCTCGTCGATGCCGTAGTAGGCGTTGAACGGAAAGGGCCGCGTGATCATCGATTCGGCATAGGTCGGCGCCAGCTTGTTGGGGTCGAAGATCCAGCCTTGCACCCGGTCGTTGAAGCGCGAAACCGCCGTCAGCGCCTTTTCCACGCTTTCGTCGTCCGACAGCGAGCAACCCGACAGCATGGCCAGCCCGCCCAGGGTCAGGCTGCTGCGCAGGAAGGCGCGGCGCGAGGGCTGTTCGATCCGTTTCTCCAGGATTTTCCCGGCTTCCTTGAGGATGGCCGGGCCGTCCAGGCCGGGCAGGGAGGGGCGCTTGTGCTTGTTCACGGAGGGCTCCTTATTTGCCGCGGATCATGGCGATCAGGCTGCGCGGCACCAATGCCACCATCACCAGATGGACCGCCACGAAAGCCGTCAACAAGGCCATGGCGACGAAATGCACGCGGCGCGCGGTCTCATACCCGCCCATCAGCTCGCGCAGCAGATCGAATTGCACCGACTTCCACAGCACCAGCCCGGACAGCACCAGCACGGCGATATCGGCCATCACGAACAGATAGGCCAGGCGCTGCACCTGGTTGTAGCGGCGCGGGTCGGCATGGGCGAGCTTGCCGCGCAGCGCCGCGCCCAGGTCGGCCGCCAGGCCACGGGCGCTCAGCGGGAAGAACTTGCGCCACAGGCGGCCGGTGGCGAGGTTCAGCGCCAGGTACAGGACGCCGTTGAAGAACAGCAGCCACATGCCGGCGAAGTGCCATTGCAGGGCGCCGCCCAGCCAGCCGCCCAGCGTGATCTCGCGGGGAAACACGAAGTCGAACAGGGGCGAGGCGTTGTAGATGCGCCAGCCGCTGGTGACCATGATGACCACGGCCAGGGCGTTGAGCCAGTGCATGATGCGCAGCCAGCCCGGATGGATGGGGGCGTTTTCCGGCGGCATGGGCGGCGCGTCGTGGCTTGCGGGAGTGGCCAGCATGGCGGGGCTCCAGGAGGGCTTGTTGTCGTTGGAGCCATTCTTCTCCGGGGCCGATACCGAAGTCCTCACGCAAACTTAAATTAATTGTGATAACTCCGGGGCGCGGATTGGCGACAATAGGCGCATAGCCCCTTTAGAGTTACCCGCCCATGGACACGCCCCGACGCGTACTCATCGTCGAAGACGACGCCCACATTGCCGAATTGCTGCGCCTGCATCTGCGGGACGAAGGTTATGCGGTCGAGCATGCCGCCGACGGCCATGAAGGCATGCGGCGGCTGGAGGAAGGCAGCTGGGACGCCCTGGTGCTGGACCTGATGCTGCCCGGCATAGACGGCCTGGAAATCTGCAAGCGGGCGCGCGCCATGGCGCGCTACACCCCCATCATCATCACCAGCGCGCGCTCCAGCGAGGTGCATCGCATCCTGGGTCTGGAGCTGGGCGCGGACGACTACCTGGCCAAGCCGTTCTCGATGCTGGAACTGGTGGCGCGGGTGCGGGCACTGCTGCGCCGCAGCGAGGCGCTGGAGCGCAATGCCCGCATCGATGCGGGCAGCCTGGCCCTGCATGGCGTATCCATCGATCCGGTGGCGCGCACGGCCGAGGTCGACGGCCGCCGGCTGGACCTGACGCCGCGCGAATTCGACCTGCTGCATTTCTTCGCGCGGCATCCGGACAAGGTTTTCTCGCGCATGGACCTGCTGAACCAGGTGTGGGGCTACCAGCACGAAGGCTATGAACACACGGTCAACACCCACATCAACCGGCTGCGCACCAAGATCGAGGCGGACCCGTCCGATCCGCAACGCATCCTGACGGTCTGGGGCAAAGGCTATAAATTCGCCGCGGGGCCGGCCGGCGCGGGAGGCGCATCATGAAGCGGTTCACGCTCACCCAACGGCTGTCCGCCGTGTTCGCGCTGTTGCTGCTGGCCTGCTGCGGCGCCTCGGCCTGGCTGCAGATCGCAGCCAATTCCCGCTACGAGCAGGAGGTGGTGCAGCGCCTGTCCAGCGGCCTGGCGCAGCACATCGCGGGCGCCAACGAATTGATGGACACCAACGGCTGGAAGCCTGGCGCGGTGCGTTCGCTGTTCGACATGCTGATGGCGGTGAACCCGGCAGTGGAGGTCTATCTGCTGTCAAACGACGGACGCATCGTGGGCGATGCGGCCCCGGCCGGCCAGATCAAGCGCGACCGCGTCGACCTGGGACCGGTCAAGCGCCTGCTGGCCGGCGACATGCTGCCCATCACGGGCGACGATCCGCGCAGCCTGGACGCGCGCAAGGTGTTCAGCGCCGCGCCGGTGCGCGTGGGCGGACAGGAAAAGGGCTACGTTTACGTGGTGCTACAAGGCCAGGCGCACGACGCCCTGGCGATGGCGGTGTCGCGCAGCTCCGTGTTGCGCACGACTTTATGGTCCATCGCGCTGGTAGCGTTGTTGGGGCTGGTGGCGGGCCTGGCGGCCTTCGCGCTGATCACGCGCCCGCTGCGCGGGCTGACGCGGGCCGTGCGCGCCTTCGACGGCGACGACGGGCAGGCCCTGGCCGCGCTGGAGCGTCCGGGCGACGCCTCGGACCGCAACGGCGACGAGATCGCGGTGCTGCGCCGCAGCTTCGTGCAGATGGGCAAGCGCATTTCGGACCAGTGGCGCGAATTGACGCGCCAGGACCAGCAGCGGCGCGATCTGGTGGCCAACATCTCGCACGATTTGCGCACGCCGCTGACTTCGCTGCATGGCTATCTGGAAACCCTGAGGCTGAAGGACCAGACGTTGGATCCGGACGAACGCCGCCGCTACCTGGACATTGCGCTGGCGCAGAGCCGCAAGGTCGGCCGCCTGGCGCAGGAACTCTTCGAACTGGCGCGGCTGGAGTCCGGGCTGGTGCGGCTGGAACCCGAAACCTTTTCGCTGCCGGAACTGGTGCAGGACGTGATGCAGAAGTTCGAACTGGCGGCCGAGGCCCGCCAGCAGCGCCTGACCACTGACATTCCGCAGGAGCTGCCGCCGGTGCGGGCGGACCTGGGCCTGATCGAGCGCGTGCTGACCAACCTGCTGGACAACGCCATCCGCCACAGCCCGCCGGGCGGGCTCATCGAATTGCGGCTGGGCAGCGCGCAGAACCTGGTGCAGGTGCAGGTCAGCGATACCGGCGAAGGCATTCCGCAAGCCTTGCGCGCCGGCCTGTTCACGCGGGCCAGCGCCTTGAATCGCGGTCCGGGCGATGGCGGTGGCCTGGGGCTGGTGATCGTGCAGCGCATCCTGCAGTTGCATCACAGCGAGATCCGGTTGGTGGACCGCGCCGGGTCGGGCGCGGTATTCCAGTTCGATCTGTCCGCGGCGCGCTAACGGCCAGGTCCCGCGGCACGGGATGCTAGGAGTCGGTGCGCGGCATGTCCTCGCCGCGAGCGCCAACGCTGCCAGCGCGAGCTAGCCGCCGCACCGTGCCGCGGGACGCATCCACCTCCAGGACGTCGCCCGTGGCGATCTGCCGCATGATTCCCTGCACATTGACGACTGCCGGAATGCCGAATTCGCGCGCCACGATGGCGCCATGCGACAGGTAGCCGCCTGCCTCCATGACCAGGGCGCCTGCCTGCAGGAATAGCGGCGTCCAGGCCGGGTCGGTGGACGCGGCGACGAGGATGCCGCCCGCTGGCATGGCCAGACCCTCGGAGGGGGTGCGGGCAACGAAGGCGCTTGCCTGCGCCTGGCCGCCGGCGGCGGGCGTGCCGCGCCAGGTATCGGC
>NZ_JBARYB010000248.1:0-2037 GCF_049647645.1 Achromobacter sp. | reverse complement strand
GCGGTGAGCACCGCGGGCAGCCCCGGCAGCGCGGGCGCGGCGTCGAAAGACTGGCCGGCCAGCAGCGCGACCTGCGCGCGCACCGCTTCGAGCGCCGCCATCAGGTCGTTGACCCGGGCCTTTGCGTCCTGCACCAGGTTCTGCGCATAGGCCTGCGCCTGGGCGAGCAGATCCTGCAATGTGTCTTTCAGCACCTGCAAGGCGGCTTCGGCGATGCGGCCCGGCTGCTGCGCCAGGTCCGCCACCAGGCCATAGAGCCGGCCCATCTCGTTGACCAGGCTTTCCAGCTGGGAACAGGCCTCCGATACGAAGCGCGGCACCTGTTCCGGCGTGCCGGCGGCGTTGGACACGGCTTCGATCACGTCGCCCAGCGGAATGCAGCCGAACAGCAGCGGAAAGGGCAGGTCCGAGGACAGCACCTTGGGGAAGATGTCGGGGCCGTTCATCTTGCCGGCCACGAAGTCCGACACCTTGCCGCTGACCGGCCCCGCCATGCGCGACAGGGCCGTGGGCCGCAGATTCGGTTGGACGAAGCCGCCCGCGCGGTCGCCTTGGGCGGAGAAGTTCAGCACGGCATCGCCGCGGTAGCCGGGCTCGGCGTCTATGTTGCCGAAGACCTGGCCGACGTTGCCGGAGTCGAATCCGAAGCGCAGGTAGTGGTCGTTCCAGCTCAGCACGCTGTTGCTGTCGCTGCCGGTCAGTTCGGCCAGCGCGGCGATGCGGATCTCGGCGCGCTTGATGCCGGGATAGAACACGGGGCCGTTCAGGGAGTCGCTGTAGGCGCGCAGCTGGGTGTTGCCTGGATCCAACAGGCCGTCGAACTCGATGGTCTCCGCTTGCGCCGCGGTATCGCCGGGCTTGAGCGGGGAGGCGAACGTGACGCGCTGCTGCTTGAGCTGCGCGGTGCGGCGGCTGGATTCGGCGTTGCGCCAGGCCTCCCGCGTTTGCTGCGCGAAGGCTTCCGCGTTCGCATAGTCCGGTGTCAGCCATTGGCCGCTGAGCTTGCGCGGGCAGGCCCGGCCGCCGTCCATGAAGATCATGGGCAGGTCGAACTGCACGTTGCGGCCGTCGATGTCGGTGGCCGAGCAGGCGAAGCGGAAGGGGATGGTTTCCACGCACGGCCAGAACAGCAATTGCCCGAGGCCGTCGATGCTGCTGGCCGCCGAAGTGGGCGCATCCAGGCTGGGCGTGACGGCCGTCAGGATGCGCACGCTGGAGAGCGGCATCCGGCGGTGCAGGAAGATCATGTTTCCGGTGTCGTCCCGCGCTTGCAGTTCCGGGTCGGCGTACACGCGTTCGCGTTCGCGCACGATGATGAACAGGCGTTGGCGCAGGTAGGCCGTGTTGCCGGGCGTGGTGCCCGTATGGAACTTGCGTTCGCTGACCTTCACCAGCGAGGCGCGGTGGCCGAAGGGAAACAGCAGGCCCTTGTAGACGACGCGGACGTAGTGGTCGCGGCCCATGGCGCCGCGATGCGTCCATTCTTCCAGAGACAGTCCCGGCGCGTCCCAGTTGCCGCGCGAATCCAGCCACGCACCCAGCGCGGACAGCATCAGCAGCTTGGCGTCCACGGCCTGCGGCGTGTAGTTGGCGACGGAGAAGTTCGACGACAGGTGCGCGATCTGGAAACGGTCGAAATCGTCCATCGGCATGCGGAAGGGCGAGGTGTTCGGCTCGGGCAGATAGCTCGCGGTCGGCACGGGAAAGGCCGCCTGCATGGGTTTGGTCGTGCCTTCGCCGCCCAGCGCCCAGACCGCGCGCACGGCCGGGCGGGGATCGTCCGCGCGCGGCGCGGTTGCGCTGTCCTGCGGCTGCGCGGCCAGCAGCTGGGTATGCCAGAGCTCGGTGTGTTGCGTGGCGGTGGAGGTCGCCGGTGCCTTGGCGTGGCGCCAGCGCTCTTCCGCGTGAGGACTGAGGATCAAGCGCCAGGGCAGTTCGATCGCGGTCTGCTGCGCGGCGGGCAACGCGGGCTTGGGGCCGCGCCTGAGGATGTCGATCAGGGCGCTGGTGCGCTGCAGTTCACGGACGGGTGTGCCG
>NZ_JBARYB010000247.1:0-8170 GCF_049647645.1 Achromobacter sp. | reverse complement strand
TGACCGCCCAGCGCATGATGGCGTGCAGGTAGTTGAACGGCATCATCGTCAGGTACATAAAGCCCGGACTTTGCGCGTCATTGGCGAAAACGCGCTCTTTGCTGAAAGCGAAACTCTCGCGCTTGCCATCCACCGGCATGCAGTACAGGACCGCGTCCAGCACCGCCTGCGGGCCTTCCTCCATGTAACGGCGCAGGAACTCCCAGTGCGAATAGGCGTTCTCCACGCGGCTGGTGGCGATGCAGAACGCGAAGGTCTCCTGCACGGTGACGCCGTCCGCGGCCAGGATCAGGCCGCGTATGTCCCAGTTGAGCCAGCCGAACGTGCCCTTGCCCCGGCCCAGGGTGAAATAGATCTTGTCCCAGGGCGCCGTCAAGACGCTGCCGTCCAGCCGGAACACGTGCACCAGACGGTGCTTACGGTCCAGCGCAATCGGATAGTAGGTCCAGCGGAACATCTCCTTGCACGCGACCCAGGCGCCAGCCAACCCCAGCGCGGCGAACATCGCCATGCCGAAGAAGATCGCCTCCCAGAGGCCATTCTCATTGGGCACGTTATCCACCACCAGGATCCAGGCCAACATCAGAATGCCGCCCACGCCAAAGACCACGCCTATGGCCCCGATCAAGGCGATGAAGCCACGCCAGCCGTACCAGCGGTCCACCGACAGCAGGCTGTTGGAATTCATCTGCACGACGCAGAGCTGCGTCAACAACGGGACGTCGAGACGTTTTTTCTGCAGCAAGCGATGTTCACGGTCGAATTCCGACAATGGACGGTCGTTGGGGAATCTGGACATCAGCCCCGTGAAGTCCATCACGACCCTCCCAGCGCCACGCGCAGGCTGTTCATCTCTTGCTGTACTCCATAGTAATAATCGGTCCCGGACTGGCCCTGCAGCTTGCCCCACAGGCAACGCTTGAGCCAGTCATCAATCTTGTTGCCTTTGAATTTTTCAATCAGTATCGCCACGATGATCAGGAGCACCGCCGCGATCAGCCCCACGACCGTGGCGGACAGGGCGAACGCACCGATCACGACCAGACTGAGGATACCTGAGGCCACATACAGCCCACCCATCAGACCGTTCTTCTCGACCACGAATTGGTCCTTGGCGGACTTGAAGTCGAACACTGCCATGATGACGCCGGTGACGACCCCGATGCGGCCGCCCCAACGCACCAATAGCGAGCCCGTGGTTTCCAGTCCCACGCCCATGCCCAGCCGCATGCCGGCGGCCTGCCGGGACTTGAGCGCCACACCCAGCACGTCGGCCACCGAACCGCCCGCCGATGCGATGCCAACCACGAATTTCCAGCTCGCGTCGCTGCGTTCGTGCGGCATCGCCGACTCCAGGTCGCTCCAGAGTTTGTATACCGCCACGGTCTGGAACAGGCAGCCGACGACACCGACCCGGACGTCCGTATTGATCGCCGTGCGCCAGCGCGACAGCTCCCTGGCTTCGTATTCCTCGACCGTCATGGTCGTCTGCGCCAGGGCGCGGGCCCGGTCGCCGGCCCGCAAATCCGACGACACATTGGCTGCGGCATCTCTGTCCACCAGCATGAACCAGCGCTTCTTGTCGGTGCCCTCCAGCTGTTCGCCGCGCACTTCCAAGCGCCGTAGCTCATCAGCCACCGCCTGCTCCATCTGCCGCATGTTCACCTGGCTGCCATGCTGGCGCAGGACCTCACGGATCAGCGCAGCGCGGAATGCCTTCTTACCGCCTTCTACCTCCACGATCGCCACGTTCTGCCGCGCCAGCAGGCCCACGTACATCGCCAGCTTGCGTGCGACGCCGCTATCCACGCCCATCTTGAGCACCTGCACCACCGGTCCCATGAGCTGCTCCAGCAGGCGCGCGGTCTTGTCCATCTGCCCTTCGCTCAGCACCTTGAGTCCGGTCTTGTAGGCCTCGTGCAGATTGCCCCAGGGAATCGCCTTCCAGTCGAGGGCAGCCTCATGCGCCTCAACCACTTTCTTGACCACGAAATCCTGGTTGTGGAACATGGCGCGCAGCAGCAGGTTGCGCGTGTCGTCCGGCTCCCCCTGCAACCAGTCCGTATACTGCTTGAAGCAGATGCGCTTGTCCTGGGTTCCGTCGATGCACAAGGCGAAGACTGTCTGGTAGACCTCGCCGCTGTCCGCGCTGTTGGAGTCGTAGTTGCACTCGAACGAATCCAACGTTTTCTGGCATGTGATCCACGCGACGTGCGCCTTTGCCAGGGGCACGATGGTCGCCGCGTCGAATTTCGTCAGGCGCTCGTCGAAGCCTTTCTGCCACGCCCTGCGCGCGTTCTCATCGTAGTTTTCGCAGTACTTCTTCCAGGCGTCCCAGCGCACCGTTGCGCGCTCCTGCTCGGTCGGATGCCGATAGTTCTCCGCCTCGGCCATACGCTGCTTCTTGTTCTCGGGCATCAACCAGTCCGCCAGTAGCTGGCCTACCGCCAGCCCGCCCGCACCCGCGCCTCCCGGGCCGGCTCCCATACTCGGGGTCGTCGTACCATAGACCGAGTGGTTAGTCGCATCCCGGCCTCGCTGCTCCAGGAAGTCGCTTTCGGCCGACTGCATGATGATTTCGCTCAGTGACTCAATCGACTTCGACACGGTCAGCGGACGCAGGTCTTCCTTGTTCGAGACGAAATCGTCAAACCGGATCCGCATCAGCCGCGCGATGTCCTGCAGGATGCCGGTGCTGTCCGGCAGCGCCAGCATCAGGCCCTTGCCGGGCAGGAACGCCTCTGCGGCGTTCTCGATCATTTCCCCCATCCAGCCCTTCACGTCGTAGTAGCCGACGGTGCTCCAACCCAGCAGCTGCTGCTTCTGATGTTGATCCAGGTCGCGCTTGCGATGCACCTGGTAGTCGGCGGCCGTGTCCTTCAGGGTCTTGATGTTCTTGGCGTTGGCATGCTTGCCGCTGCTGAGCCAAGCCTGCACATCGAACTTGAACATGTGCCGCTCGCGCATGTCGGCGCCCTTCTTGCCCTTGTGCGCCTTGCACACATCCTTGGTCCACTGCACGTCCGAATATGCCAGCCAGACATAGGTCGCCTTTTTGGCGTTCGGAATGGTCAACAGCGAAGCCTTGGCTTCGTGGTCCATCGTGCAAGTAAAGGTCCGGTCGCAGTCCTGCACCGGCTTGTCGAGGTCGAAGTTGTACAGGGTGGCGTTTTCGTTGACGTAGTAACCCTTCAGTTCAGAGCGCGCTTCGTCATAGACATACAGATACCCCGGGCGCAGCAGGCGCACGCCATAGCGCGCGCTGTCGCCCAAGGGCCTCTCGGCCAGCTGCGGCATGTTCAGGTCGCCGTCCAGCGCCGGAAAGGCGCCGTCGTTCTTCAGCACCGCGTAGCGCAGCGGCATGATGGGCAGGCCGATCCGGTGAAACGGGCAATCCTCCCCGCAATCCAGCGACGAGCGCTTCTTCCCGCAGTTCTTTGCATCATCGGCCATCGGGCTCTCCAGTTCGTTCCATATCCGCGCGCACGCTGGACCAATCTTCATCAGACAGATCCTGGACCGCAGCCAGGTAGGGGTAATCATCTTCGGGCCGCATTGCCGCCAGGCAGGCGCGCACCCGTTCGTGGCGGTGGAAGGCGGGGTGCACTTCCAGGGCGTGCCGCGCAAACGTCTTGCGCTCCTGCGCCGACGCCAGCCCCAGATCCCGGGCTGTGCGGAAATGCGCCATCACCGCCTGGCCCAGGGCGGCGCGCCCGGCGGGCTCCAGCGTGTCCAGATCTGACAGCACTTCATTCAGGGCCTGCACCTGGGTCAAGGCGAAGGATTGCTCCGCGCTCAACTTCGGGCGCGCCGCCGCCTCGGCGTCGGGGCGCGCCACGGCGCACCATTCGCCGTCCAGATGGAACACGAAGCGCTGCACCGGCCCGCAAAGCCAGGCCAGCTGAGCAGGGTCCAGCATCCATGACAGCTGGACCAACACGCGCGGGTCAAAAAAACGGAAAAAACACGGCCCCTGGCCCGCGATGTCGACGATCATCCGCGACCGCAGATGCGCGGCAACGGCATCGGCGGGCAGATCGGAGTGAAGCAACAGCCCCAGCCAGAGATCCCCGCCATCAAGCAAAGCCTGATTCAGGCTGGCCAGCGCCTGCGCCTTGTCCACCGCTGGCATGGCGGACAGATCCACCAACCGGGGCATGAGGCCCGGCATTTTTCGCAGCGCCGGCGGCACCAGGGCTTCGGCCTGGACGCAGGCCGGCACGCCGGGCGTCCGTTCATCCTGGATGAGGCCAAAGCCATAGGCGTTGAAAGCCTGGTAATCGAGCATGCCGCCGTCCTCCCGCCTCAGCCCAGGGGCACCACGGCGCCGCCCCGCTGGGCCGCGCCGCGCACCCGGGCTTCGCACAAGGGACTGGCTTCGTTGAAGGCCAGATTCGCCTGGCTGCTTTCCGGGCCGACCCAGTTGTGCACGCCGGCCTTCAACTCGACCTTGCCCGGCGCATGCAGCTGAATGCCGCCGCCTTCCACCCGCATGTAAGCGCCGCCCGCCGTTGCCAGCACGCGCTTGGCGGCCTGCACGGTCACGCCGGCCTGCGCCGAAGCGAAGGTCACCGCCTTTTCGGCGGACAGAGTCATCTTGGCGTCCTGGCTATGCAGGCGCAGCTTGCCGCCGGCCGCATGCAGCAGCAGTCCCTGGCCCTGCACCGGGCTGCCGCCGGGCGCCTTGCGTCCCTGTGTGAACAGCACCGCGCCGCCGGCCACGCCCATCGCAAGGTTGGCACTGCTGACCCAGTTCACGTCCGGCGCCACCTGCGCCAGCGTCGCGCCGGCCACGAGAAATGCGTCGGCCGGCGTGTACTGCCCGATGCCGCTGGGCGCGCTCACCTGGAGCTGCGGTTCGCTATAGGCCGCGACGGGCTCGCCTTCGGGCGCGTCCTGTTTCGCATCGATCACCTCCAGCACGTGCTTCAGCGCGTCATGCGCCGGCAGCGTTTCCGGATCGCCTTCCAGCACGGCCTTTTGGCGCGTTGCCGCCTGCGCCAGTTCCTCGGCCGCGCGCATCGCGTTCTCGATCTGCAAGCCCGCCTCCTCGCTATCCAGCAGCGCGCCCTTGGCGTTCTTGCGCGCGTCCGCGCTGATCAGCAGCCCGGCGCCGCCGCGCAGCGCCACCGCCTCGCGGGTCGACAGTTCCGCGCCGTGGCCCAGGTCCTGCAGTCGCTCGTTGTCGCGCTGCTGCTTGATGTGTCCCAGGTTCAGGCGGCTCTCGGCCTGCGTGGTCGAAGCCGTCAGGCGCGACTGACCCGGCGTGTCGTCGTGCACCAGCTGGTTGTAGCCGCCAGTACCCTGCCCGCTGCTGGCGAGCGCCTGGGTCTTGAAGCCGGACATCACCACGTTGTGCGCGTGGCCGTCGGCGCCGCCGGCGAACCAGGCGGGCGCGTTGCCGGTGGCGTTGGCGGCGCCGCCCTGCACCTGGTTGTGCGACGCGTCCTCGGCACCCGCGCCGTTGTAGAGCGCGCCCACCACCACGGGACGGTCGATGTCGCCGTGCAGGAACTCGACCAGCACTTCCTGGCCGACGCGCGGCACGAAGTTGCCGCCCCAGTCGCCGCCCGCCACGGGCTCCGCGACTCGCACCCAGGTGCCCAGCTCATCCTTGGCGGGCGCGTTCTCGTCGCCCGAAGGATGTTCCAGGCGGCTGCTGGAGGCCTTGCCCCGCTGCCAATGGAACTGCACCTTGACGCGATGATCGCGGTCGGTATGCACCGGCGCTTCCGCGCCCACCACCAGCGCGGTCTGGGCGCCGTACACGGTGGGCCGCGGATGCAGGCGCTCGCCATGTCCGTCGCGCGTGGCCTTGCGGAATTCAGTATCGATGCCGATGCAGGTGAAGGTGTTGCGGTAGAAGTCGGCTTCGGCAGCTTCCGGACCGCCCTCGCCCAGCGCCTCGCGCACGGCGCGGCCCAGGTCCTCGTCGAAGTTGTTGCGGGCCTCGTGCCGCACGGCTATCGCCACGTAGGCGGACCCGCCCTGCTGGTAATGGCCGGTCAGTTCGAAGCGCTGGCCTGGCGCCAGCGTGCGCACGGTGCCCGCGCCCTCGCAGCTGTCCTGGCCCACGCGCAGCGCGGCCAGCGCAATATGCGCCAGGCGTTCGCCCTGCGCGCTGTCCTCGTAGGCGTACTGGCCGGGATAGTCGTTGACGACCAGATCCATCGCGCCCTTCGAGGCGCCGCCATCGACCTGCGCCGCCACCGGCCTGGACTGGGCGCTGCGGTAATCCCAGCTCGCCAGGCGCACCGCGTTGGTCTGCCAGCGCGCGCGCCGGCTCCATTGCTGGATGCTGTCCTCGGTCTCAGTGACATCGGCGCGCGCAAAGCGCACACTGGCCTGCGGGCCGGGCTGGAAGGCGCCGTTATGATCGGCGATGATCAGCGTGTGGCTGCCCTCGCCTTCGCCGGCCTCGTGCTCCACCCAGTAGAACAGGCCCTCTTCGGCCAGCAGACGCTCGACGAAGGCATGGTCGGTTTCTCGGTACTGCACGGTCAGGCTGCGCTTGGCGTACGCGGCGCGGTCCTTCACCACCCAGCGCCACTGCGGCGCGAGGCCTCCTTGGTCCTTATAGTCGCCAAAGATGCTGTCGACGATTTCAAAGACCGTCTTGTCCTGATAGGCAAAGCTGTCGCGACGCGCGCGCAGAAAAGCGAGCCAGGGCTCCAGCGTCAACCCGTAGCGCGCCATGCCGCCGTTGGCGCCCTGGAACTGCGCCGCCGTGATGTAGCCGTTCCAGACGCGCGGCTGTTCGCGGCCCAGCGCTGTCTGCAGGCGCAAGGTTGCCGGCTTGCCCAGCAGTTCGGACAAGGGGATGCCGGCATCGTCGGACAGGGCAGTCAGTTCGAGCCGGAACGCGCCGTCCGACAGGGTTTCCGTGGCGGATAGCGTTTCCGCCACGAGCCGGTTCGCGCCCAGCGGCGTACGCAAATCGAGCAGGCGATTGGCCTGATCGACCGACGCGATCGACATTCGGGAAAGGCCGGTGTTGTCCAAAGGCATGTCAGGCTCCGGCGTCAGGCAAGGCGATAGCGGAAATCGCCGTTCTTGCCGGCAGTCACGCGGATGCGGGCGATGGCCTCGCCTTGCGCCATGCGGCCCAGCACCTGCTCGGCGATCTGCGGCAACAGTGTGCCGTTGAGGATGTGGTCCACATTGCGCGCGCCGGTATCCACCTCGGTGCAGCGCGCCAGCACGGCCTCCACCAGCGCCTCGTCCCATTCGAACCGGGCGCGGTGGTTGGCCTGGACCCGCTGCGCGATACGCCCAAGCTTCAGCCCGATGATGCGGGCCAACGCGTCATCGTCGACCGGGTAGTAGGCAATGGTCTTCATGCGGCCCAGGAACGCGGGCTTGAAGGCCTTGTACAGCTGCGGCGCCAGCAACTCCTGCAAGGCCTCGGGGTCGGGCCGCTCTTCGGCGCTCTTGTTGAGGCAAGCCTGCATGATGGCCGACGAGCCGACGTTGGACGTCAGGATGATGAGCGTGTTGCGGAAATCGATCTCGCGGCCCTCCGCGTCATCCATCACGCCCTTGTCGAACACCTGGAAGAACAGCTCCAGCACGTCGGGATGGGCCTTTTCAATCTCGTCCAGCAGCACCACGCTATAGGGCTGGCGCCGCACCGCCTCGGTCAGCACGCCGCCCTCGCCATAGCCCACGTAGCCCGGCGGCGAGCCCTTCAGGCCCGATACGCTGTGGGCCTCCTGGTACTCGCTCATGTTGATGGTGAGCAGCTTGCGTTCGCCACCGTACAGCACGTCCGCCACGGCCAGCGCGGTTTCGGTCTTGCCCACGCCCGAGGGGCCGATGAAGAGGAACACGCCCTTGGGCTTGTTGGGATCCTCCAGCCCGGCGCGTGCCGTGCGCACGCGCTGGGCGATGGCATGCAAGGCATGGTCCTGGCCGATGACGCGCTCGGCCAGCAGGGGCTGCAGTTCCAGCACCGTGCGGATTTCGTCGTTGACCATGCGGCCCAGCGGAATACCGGTCCAGGCCGACACGATCTCGGCGATGACCTGCGCGTCCACGAAGGCGGGCACCAGCGGCGCCTCGCCCTGCAAGGCGCGCAGCTGCTGCTGCAATTCGGCCAGTTGCGCCTGACCGGGCGTGGCGGCGGGTTCTGCCGCCTTGCCCGAGCGGCGCTTGCCGGCCGCCTCCGGCG
>NZ_JBARYB010000246.1:0-15874 GCF_049647645.1 Achromobacter sp. | reverse complement strand
GAGCAGGTGCGGGCTGGGCTTGCGCTTGTGCAGGCGCGGCAACCGGCGCGGGCGCCGCGGCCGCATCGGCCGTCTGGCGGGCCGGAGCCGCGGGGGCTTCCAGCGCGGTCTGCGGGCCAGCGTCGCCATTGAGCGCCAGCATGCGCAGGCAGGCCATGATGAAACCCGCGTACTCGTCGGGCGCCAGGGTCAGTTCGCTGCGGCTATGCACCGCCACCGAATAGAAAAGCTGTACCGCATCGGGATGCAGGACCTGCGCCAGCCAGGCGATGTCGCCGGCCAGGGGATCCTCGGCGGGCGTCACGCCGCGCACGCGCTGCTCGATGGCCACGCGCGACAAGAGCACGGCCAGGTCGGCCAGGGCGCCGGCATAAGACAGGCCGCGGATCGCCAATTCATCCGCCACCGCCAGCACGCTCTTGGCATCGCCGGCCGACAACGCGTCCAGCAGGCGCACCAGGTGCCGCTGGTCGATGGTGCCGAGCATGCCGCGCACGGCGTCCTCGGTCAGGTTGCCGGCGCTGTAGGCGATGGCCTGGTCGGTCAGCGACAGGGCGTCGCGCATGGAGCCCGAAGCCGCCTGCCCGATCAGCCGCAGGGCCGGCACCTCGAAACCCACGTCTTCCTGGCCGAGCACGGCCTGCAGATGGCCGACGATGGAGTCCGCCGGCATCTGCTTCAGGTTGAACTGCAGGCAGCGCGACAGCACCGTCACCGGAATTTTCTGCGGGTCGGTGGTGGCGAGTATGAATTTGACGTGGGGCGGCGGCTCTTCCAGCGTCTTGAGCATGGCATTGAACGCGTGCCCGGTCAGCATGTGGACTTCGTCGATCATGTAGACCTTGAAGCGCCCCGCGCCCGGCGCGTACACCGCCTGCTCCAGCAGCTGCGTCATTTCCTCGACGCCGCGGTTCGAGGCCGCGTCCAGTTCGAGGTAGTCGACGAAACGCCCGGAATCGATTTCCGTACACGCGCGGCACACGCCGCAAGGCTTGGAAGTGATGCCCGTTTCGCAGTTGAGCGACTTGGCCAGGATGCGCGAAAGCGTGGTCTTGCCCACGCCCCGGGTTCCGGTGAACAGCCAGGCGTGGTGCAGGCGTTGGGTGTCGAGCGCATGCGTCAGCGCGCGCACCACGTGATCCTGTCCCACGAGGGTATCGAACGATCGCGGCCGCCACTTGCGGGCCAGTACCAGATAAGTCATGGGTGGATTGTAGAGCCTGTTTCGGAAGCTGGCCTGAAACGCAAAGGGGACGGGTTTATTCCCGTGGAAGATATCCTTGGAAAATAACCCCGTCCCCCTTGAAAACAAACGCGTCATGGGTTTGGCATGACGCGTTGCTTTGAAGAATCCGGTTGGCGAGCCTTACTCCGGCACTGACCCTAAACGACTATGGCTGCTTCGTTCCCGACCTGACCAGGTTCACCGCCGAACCATGCGGAGGGGCCCGCCAGTCGAGATTCTAGCAGAGCTGCGCTTCGCTTGCTTGCTAGCATCTCGGCCGGCGGGCCCCAGGGGGCAGTATGTGGGCCCCCTCCCCAGCCCTCCCCCCGAGGGGGAGGGAGTGAGGACTTCGCTTCGCTGGTCCTTTCGGCTCGCTTCGCTTTGCCTTGTGGGGTCTGCGGATTGCGCTTGCTCTGGTCTTCGTTCACTGGACGCTTGGTTCTCCGTTTAACTGGCGGGGGCCAGGACGTAGAGTTTGCGGACAGTGCTGCGGATATCCCAGACGCCTTGGGTATGGGGCGGCATGGCCAGGGTGTCGCCTGCGCGGAATTGCAGCGGGGGCTGGCCGTCGGGGGTGAAGGAGCCTTCGCCGGCCAGGATGTGCATGATTTCGCCTTCCTGGACCTGGCGGCGGAACTGGCCGGGGGAGCATTCCCAGATGCCGGCGCTGGTGGCTTCGGCGCCGGGGATCACTATTTTCCTGGCGCGCAATGCGCAGGCGGGTTCGCTGAGCGGGATGCCGACCGGGCCGAGGTCGTCCAGCTGGGCGGTGTCGCGGGTCTGGGGGATGTGTTGGATGGTCATGGCGTTCTCTGGAGGGTGGGGCTGGCGTCTATGAGAGCTTGTCGCACAGGCCGTAATAGGCGACGCCGAGCGCGATGTAGAAGCGCTTGAGGCCGTGGAACGGCAGCGGCCTGATCGGGGTAACGGGGTACGGCATGGGCTCGCCCTTGGCGATGGTCCGGGCGAGATAGCGGCCCATCTGCGTCGCCAGGGCAACGCCACGGCCGTTGTAGCCCAGCAGGACATGCAGGTTGGGCGACGGCTGATGGACATGCGGCACGAAATCGCGTGTCAGGGCAATCCGGCCGGCCCAGCGATAGGTGAACGGAATCCGGGCCAGTTCCGGAAACAGCATGCGCGCGCCGCGCACCAGGTGGTCCCAATCCTGTTCCGATGCGGGGTCGGCGAAGTGGCCCCGGCCTCCCAGCACGAAACGGCCCTCGTGGTCGCGGCGGAAGTACAGCAACAGGCGGCGGGAGTCCGAGGCCACCACGCCGCCGGGCATGATGTGGCCGCAGGCCTTCGCATCCAGCGGTCCGGTGGCGACGATGAAGCTGTTGGCGGCGATGACGCTGCGCTGCAGTCCGGGCCATAGCCCGTTGGTGTAGCCATTGGTCGCGATCAGCGCGTGCTCGGCGCGCACAGTGGCGCCCTGCTCCGTGCGCGCCAGCCATTGCTGGCCGGACCGCTCCAGCGCCGTGACGCGGGTATGGCCATGCACCGACGCGCCGGCCGCTTGCGCCGCTGCCACCAATCCGCGGGTGTAGGACAGGGGCTGGATGCTGCCGGCGCGCCGGTCGATCCAGCCTCCCAGGAACCGGTCCGTGCCCAGCCTTGCGCTGACAGCGTCCTGGTTCAGCATTTCCACGGCTGCTCCACGATCCAGCCACTGCCGGGCGCGGTCCGACACGGTTTCCAAGGCGCGAGCAGAGTGGGCCGGCTGTATCCAGCCAGTCCGCATCGCATGGCAGGCGATGGCATGCTTTTCGATAAGCTCGAATACCGCGTCGGAGGCGGACCCCACCATCTGCAATAGCGGTTCTCCCAGCGCTTTCCCGTAACGCGCCAGGATCGCCTTCGGATCGTGCTTGATGCCGGGAATGACCTGCCCGCCGTTGCGGCCGGAGGCGCCCCAGCCCGGTTCCTGGGCATCCAACACGCAAACGCGCAGTCCGAGTTCACTCAGGTGCAAGGCGGTCGACAAGCCGGTGATGCCGGCGCCGACGATGACGACGTCGCATTGGAGGGAAGCCGCCAAGGCGGGCGCCTGGGGCGCCTGCCCTGCGGTCTGCTGCCACAAGGATTGCCGGGCGTCGGCCGAGTCTGGTGCGCGCATGGTGTATCTCAGCGTCCGCTGGCCTGGGGGAACACGAAGGGAGTGGCATCAGCGAACCGGGCCAGCACGTTCGCCGTGATGCGCGACACGTTGTTGTCGTAGCCGTTCCAGGCCAGCGACGCCCCCCAGGTGATCGAGCCCGTGGAAAAAACCGCGCCGCCGTTCAAGCACTCGTAGAACACCAGATCCGCGTAGCAGTGCTTGGCTTCCTCACCGTTGATGGTGGGATGGTGGTAGGTCGTCTCCTCGGGCACCACGTTGTAGTAGCGCGTGTGCTTTTCCGAGCGGGCAACGATCAGCGTATGCGGCGGCGTGCCCAGCCGGTAGTCGACGCGATCGATCTCGTCGCCCGCGGCGCCGCCTCCGCTGCTGCCGAAATCGCCAATGATTTCATCCGCCACGCCTTCGAACATGAAGGCCACGCGCGGGTCGCGACTTTCGGGCCGCCGACGGTAGTAGGACGAGGCATCGAACCCGGTCGCGGTCGTGCCGATTCCAGTCAGCGTCTGCGGCGCCTGCCCGATGCGGCGCCAGGTGCCGCCATATTCGCCGGTATAGCTGTGATAGCTCTCCCCGGCCGGCGTCTCGCTGTAGCGGGCGCCGGTCTCGGTGCGGCGCAGTTCCATCAACCAAGGCTTTTCGGGATGGTAGGCGCAGCGCCAGTAGAAGCCGTTGCCGCCCATGTACATGAGGCGGCCGCCCTGCCCCTGGTACGCCACCATTGCCTGCCACATGCGCGTGGTCCAGTACTCGGGATGCGCCCCGGTCATGACCACGCTGTAGCCCTCCAGGGCCTGCAAGCCTTCGGCGTGCAGCATATCGTCCGTGATGACGTCGTAGTCGAAGCCCTTTTCGTCCAGCCAGTCCAGGAAGTGGGTATCGCCGTTCAGCGACCAGGTGCGGCATTGCAGATGCATGCTGAAGACCGGCCGCAAGCGCGAGGCGTAGTAGACGCCATAGCCGTCCGAATGCGTGTCGTACATGGAAAGGCTCAACTCGCGGTGTTCGCCCAGGTAGGTCTCCCAGGGATACAGGACCATGAAGTTGCCGGACTTCATTTCCATGCCTTCTTCATCCAAACGGTAGTGCGAGTTCGAGTACGCCATATAGGTGGCCGTCGACGCCAGGAACGCGATCCGCTTGCGCGGCCCGCCAGCCTTCGGCCGCACGATGAAGGTGATGCGTTCCTGCTCTCCCGCCGCGCCGGTCAGGCGCGCCGCATACAGGCCGCTGGGCAGGTCGTCAGGCACGGTCAGGCTGAAATCGGTCTCCCAGCGCGCATCCTCCAGGGTGTCCTCATGGAAGTGCAGCGCGGCGAAATGGTCGGGACGTTCGCGCCAGAACATGACGCTGGAATCCCAGCGCAGGCCGGGCACGCCGCGCGAGGGCAGGTTCTCGATGCGCCCCTCCGACCAGGGTCTGGCCGTATCGACGAGCACATCGCTGTCGATGCGCTGCGAGAAATCCCAGGCCTGCAGTGGCGGCGCGGCATGGCGGCGGCCTTGGGCCTCGACGCGCAATTGCGCCAGGTCTGCATCCCCGGCGCCATACGGCAGCAGCGTGGGCGAATCCAGGCGGCCGTTGAAGTGTTTGGCGTATTGCGGGCGCGGCAGGCCAGTGGCGGCCGCGCCCATCGTCAGCGGAAGCCGCGCCAGCGCGACCGGATCGATCGCCGGCAGCCGGCTGCTCGCCTGCGCATGCGAATTCACGGCCAGCAAGGGATTGGCGGGCATCTGCCGCAGATCGACGGCCCCCGAGTCCAGGTCCAGCGTCACTGCCACCAGGTACCACTGGCGCACCGTCATGGGCAATCCCAGCGTGACGCGCTCGCTCTTGCCGCCGCTGCCCTGCTGCCAGAACAGGCAGCCGTCCCGATCCAGGCCCAGCAGATATCCGACGCGCGCGGTGTCATCCCAGCGCGACAGGATCGCCTGATCGCCACCGTTGCAAGGCAAGGTCGGCATCACCGCCAGGATCCAGCTCTTGCAGCCCGTGACAGGCTCGTCGAAAGCGGGCGCCACCGCGCGCGAACCGATCTCGGTGGCTTGGGGACGTCCGGCGACGGCCGTGGCGATGCCCCGCATCACCACGGTTTCTTTCAAGCCGGGAGCGCCGGGCGAGACGTCGCCGCTGCGGATACGCACCAGGTCGGCGTCATAGCGCAGCGCATGCGCGCAACTCACTTTGAACTCTATGGTCTCTCCCGGCGCGATCGTCCAGGTGCTGGGGTACCCCAGGATCTCGTACATACAAGCTCCGTCAGTTTGGTTCGAGCGACACGGTGTTGCGGCCTGCGTTCAGTCCAGGTCGGCCGGCCAGGGATAAGGGGAATGGATGGCCCAGCGGATCTTCAGCAGCGCCCACTGGGCATCGGCCAGCTTGGCGTAGCGCTGCGGCGCCAGTTCGACGGGATCGCCCCGCCCCGCCCCGAGCGTGCCGATGGCGTACTCCGAGTAAGGCTGGGTGCAGACGATGACCTGCTTGCCGGCCATGGGCTCCATCCGCAATCGGTTGAGCAGGCGGTTCAACTTCAGCGGCCGGTTCTTGGTGGTCGTCGTCCTGAAGTGTTTGAGAAGCTCCGCATCTTCGGGCTGGATCTCGTACATATCGCGCTCCGGGCATGAAAAATCGATTCAGTGGTCGCGCTCTGGCGCGGCGAACATCTCCAGGCCGACCGTGCGTTCCAGCAGCAGCACCAGCGCAAGCGTGAAGACAATCAGGAATGTGGCGATGGCGGCGATTACGGGACTGGCGCTTTCCTGTATCTGCGTGAGGATGCGCACAGGCAAGGTGTTGACGTCCGGCGCGACCAGGAAGACGGTGATCGTCGCCTCGTCGAACGACACGATGAAGCAGAACAGGAAGGCGGTGATCAGCCCCGGCTTGAGCATGGGCAAGGTCACGGTGCGCAAGACCTGCGCGGGCCGTGCGCCCAGGCTCATGCTGGCCTCTCCCAGCGCGGGGTCGAGCTTGCGCAGGGAGTTCAGGATGGGGCGGTAAGCGAACGGCAGCGTGATGATGCAATGCGCCAGCACGATGCCCAGGTACGAACCGCTGACGCCGAGCAGGCCGAGCAGGCCCAGGAACGCCACGCCCAGCGCCGCATTGGGAAATACCAGCGGCAGCATGATCAGCGCTTCGATAATGCCGCTGCCCCTGATCCGGCTGCGGTCCAGCACCAGCGCGGCCAGCAGGGCCACCGATGTGCTGATGAACGCCACCAGCAAGGCGATGCCGGCGCTGACCGCCAACAGACCCAACCATTGCGGATCGGTGAAGAACTCCAGATACCAACGCCAGGACAGCGACGCCAGCGGCAAGGTGAAGTAGCCGGATGACGTGAACGAAGACACCGCCACCACCAGGATGGGCAAGGGCAGGAAGCCAAACAGCAAAACCAGCAACAAGCGGTATAGCCAGCGCATATCAGGCTCCCATTCCGGACACGCGCGCCGCGACGCGGCGTTCGAGCAGTTGCAAGGGAATGACCAGCGAGAATGCCGCCAGCAACAGCACGATCGCCATGCTGGCTGCCTTCGGATAGTCGAAGACCTGCAGCACGTCCTGGTAGATCTGCGTGGCCAGCATGCCGTCACGCACGCCACCCAGCAACAGCGGCGTGACGATGGCTCCGGTGGACAGCAGATAGACCAGCATGGCGCCGGTGATGACGCCCGGCAGGCTCAGCGGCAGGGTGACGTGCAAAAAGGTCTTGAGCGGGCCCGCAGCCAGCGTCTGCGAGGCCTCGTCCAGGGCCCGATCCAGGTGCAGCAGCACCGCCAGCACCGAGACGATGAAAAACGGACTGAAGACATGTACCAGGCCAATCACCACCCCGGTCATGTTGAAAATCAGGCGCAACGGCGTATCGATGACGCCCAGCGACAGCAACAGCGAATTCAGCGTGCCCTTTGGACCGAGTATCACCACCCAGCCGTAGGTGCGCACCACCACACTGACCAGCCACGGCGTGATGACCAGCATCATCAGGAAATTGCGGTTGCCGCGATAGCGCGAAATCGCATAGGCGATGGGATAGCCGACCAGCACGGAAAAGAACGTGACGGCCAGCGCGACCCCTATCGTGCGCAGCAGTACCGCGACATAATCGGCCCGCTCGAAGAAGCGCACGAAATTGCCCAGGCCCAAGCCGTCCGCGGTGCGCAGCGATTCCACGGCGAGATAGGCGATCCCGGTCAGGAACATCAGGATCAGGATCGCCGGGGGAAGCAGCAGGATCAGCGGCGGCCGGGTCGATTTCATTGCGGCTTCTCCGGGCTTACCGGCCGGCGCCCGCCATCGCGCGCTCGACCAGCTCGATGCGCGACTTGCGGGATTCGGCGATGTAGTTCCAGTCCGGCTGATAGAGCTGGTCGCGCAGGGCCGCCAGCGGCTGGCCCAGTTCCTTTTCAGTCGCGGGAGACAGCTTGGCCGTGCTGTTCAGCGGCAGGTAGCCGGCAATATCGGCAATGCGCGACTGGCCTTCCGGCTGGGCCACATAGTTCAGCCACTTCAGGTAGCTGGCGCGGCCCTGCGCCTTCTTGGGCACAACCACGATGTACGGCAGGATCAGCGCGCCCTCCTTCGGAATCACCATCTCGATGTTGGACTGCCCGTCGCGCTTCATCTGCCAGACGCGGGTCGAGTAGTAGGGCGCAGCCGTCACCTCGCCGCGCTGCAGCAGCTGGTTCATCTGCGCCATCGAGCTATACATCGCCAGGGAGTTCTTGCCCAAGGCGGTCAGCAGCGCCAGGCCCTTGGCGGTGTCGCGCTCGTTGCCGCCTTCGGCTACGGACATGATGGTGAGGTCGTAGGCCGAACTGTAGACCGGACGGGTGACCGACAGTTTTCCTGCCCACTTGGCATCCCCCAGCGCCTTCCACGAAGAGAAGTCGGAAGGTTTCGCAAGATCCTTGTTGACCGCGATGCCGTAGTACGCGAAGTAGGTGCTGACGCCTATGAGGCGTCCGGAAGGCGCCTTGAGCAGGTATTTCTCCGGGACGTTCTTCAGCGCGGGAACTTCGCTCATGTCGAAATCTTCGAGCAGTCCGTCACTGTACATCTGCGAGGCCTCGAAGAACGACGAAAGCGCCGCATTGAACTTGGGCGCGTCCTTCTGCGCGCGCACCTGGGCCTCGGGAGTCGGGACTTCGACGATCTTCACGCCGATTCCCGTTTCCTTCGTAAAGGGCTCCGCGTAAGCCTCGCGCCACGCCGCTCCCACGCCGCCGCCCCAGGTGGCCATGGTGATTTCCTGCGCGCTGGCAGCGCCGCAGACGGCCATGACCGCCGCAGCGGTCCAGTGGGCAAATCGATAGGTGCTCATTGTGCGACTCCTGTGAGAGTGAACAGCGCTAGAGGGATACGACCGAAATGCAGCTGTCGTCCCAGGTCAGTCCGACGGTTTCGCCCTGCGCCGGCAACGGTTTCCCGTCCTGCGCCGGCCAATCGGCGATCAGGGTCCGGGCGCCGGCCTGCAGCCAGAGGCGCGTGTTCTGTCCGGCGTAGACGCGGCGCTCCACCCGGGCCTGCAAGCGGGCGCTGCCAGTGGGCGCCAGTTTCAGGTGCTGCGGCCGCAGCGATATGCCCACGGCGCTGCCTGCCGCGAAGCGCGAGTCCGGCAGATCGAATTCGCAGCCGAGTTCCGAGCAGTCGAGACGGGCCGCGCCGGCCTGCACCACGCCTTCGAAGAAATTCGTGTCGCCCACGAATTCAGCGACAAAGCGGGTCTGCGGCTTTTCGTAAATGGTGGCGGGGTCGCTGACCTGGTCGATCAGGCCGTTGCGGAACACCGCGACGCGATCGGACATGGTCAACGCCTCTTCCTGGTCGTGCGTCACGAAGATGAAGGTGGTGCCGAGCTTTTCCTGGATCAGCTTCAACTCGGTCTGCATCTGGCGGCGGATCTTCATGTCCAGGGCGCCGAGCGGCTCATCCAGCAGCAGCACCCGGGGCTCCATGACAATGGCGCGCGCCAACGCCACGCGCTGCTTCTGCCCGCCCGAGATCTGGCCGATATAGCGCGCGCCGTAGCCCTCCAGGCCGACCATCGTGAGCGACTGCTCCACCTTGCCGCGGATGGCGGCGGGCGGCTCGCGCCGCATCCTCAAGCCGTAGCCGATGTTCTCGGCGACGGTGAGATGTGGAAACAGGGCAAGGTTCTGGAACACCATCCCGAGCGGACGGCGGTACGGCGGCGATGACAGGATCGACTGTCCGTCTATCTTCACCTCGCCCGAGGTAGGCGTTTCAAAGCCGGCAATGATCCGGATCAGCGTGGTCTTGCCACAGCCGCTGGGGCCCAGCAGCGTCAGAAACTCGCCTTCGCGCACGTCCAGGCTCACACCCTTCAACGCCATCGACGCGCCGAACGTCTTGGTGACGTCCTGGATCTGGAGGATCGGCGTCCCCGCTGTTTTCTGACCCTGCCCCATGCTCACACACTCCGGCAAAACCGATGAATGAGCGCAGGATATTGGAGCCAGCATCCTTTGGGCAATAGTAAAATCCCGCATGAAGGTTTATTATTATCGCTAGGCGGTAATTAATACCCAAAATACGGGAAAACGAGGAGCCTAAAAATGCTGGAACAGGCCGAACTGGAAGTCGACGATGGCATGTTCAATCACTCGTTCGCGAGGGGACTGAAAGTCCTGTTCGCGTTCCGTGGCGCGCAGAGCGCAATGTCCCTGTCGGAAGTGGCGCAAGCCGTGGGCACGAGCGTCAGCACCGCTCAGCGCACCGTGTACACGCTGGAAAAGCTGGGGCTCATCAGCAAGTCGCCCAAGACGCGCAAGTTCAGCCCCACCCTGCGGGTCCTGGAGCTGGGCTACAACTACATCGCGGCCGACCCGTTGGTCGAGGCCGCGAATCCCTTCCTGGCCGAGCTGTCCAATATCACGGGGGAAACGGTCAACCTGACCGAACCCCTGGACCACGAGATGGTGTATGTGTCGCGGGTCGTGGCGGCGAAGTTCATTCCCATCCACATGCCCATCGGCAGCCGCATCCCCATGTACTGCACGGCCAGCGGCCGCGCCTACCTGGGCGCGCTGCCGGAAGAACAGGCGCAGGCCATCCTGGACGCCTCTGCGCTGCAGCGCCATACGCAATGGACCGAGACCGATCCGGCGAAGCTGATGGAGATCGTTCGGCAGGCGCGGCGCGAAGGCATCGCGCACAACAAGGAAGAACTGTTCCTGGGCGACATGACGATCGCCGCGCCCATCATGGGCCAGCGCGGCACGCCCGTTGCGGCCGTGCATATCGTGGCGCCGACCAGCCGCTGGACCCTCGAAGAAGCTTTGGCGCGCCTGGGACCGCTGGTGTTCGATTGCGCCCGCGGCATCAACAACTCGGTACGCTCGTTCACCTGAGGGCCGCCGGCCGGCGGCCCGAGCTACAGATCGATCCAGGCGCGAGCGCGCGGGAAGTAAAGCGCGGCGCGCGCCGTACGGCCGTCCAGCGCCGTGACCTGCGCGCAATAGCGCAGCAACTGGTCGCCATGCCGCTGCCGCATGCGCGCGGCGAAGGCAGTTGGCGCCTCGCCCGGATGCGGCCGGCCGGTTTTGTAGTCGACGATCAGCCAGCCGTCTTCGGTGCTGAGGGCCAGGTCGATGACGGACACCTTGCCGGCGGCGTCGATCAGGGGCCATTCACGGCGCGCGCCGGATTGCGACAGCAGCCACAGGCCGCGATCGTCGGCCAGGGTGGCTTGCAGGGTTTCCAGCACAGCTTCGGATGCGGCGTCTGCCTGGCTGGCGGGAATGCCTGCGCGCGTCAGTTGGCGGCGCATGGCGGGCAGGCGCTGCGCCAACGCGTCGGCGGACCAGGCATGCACGCCGTCTTGGCCGATGCGGGCCAGCCAGGCGTGCGACAAGGTGCCGATGGCCGCGTCGTAGCCGGCTTCGAGTTGCCACGCGGGATGTTCTCCACCCTCGCTCCAAGCCCCGCGCGCCGCCGCGCCAAAGCCGGGGCTGACCGCCACGTCCGCCATGCGCGCCAGTTGGCCCAGGCCCGCGCGGTCCACGCGCCGCAAGGGCTCGCCTTGCCACTCGGGGCCGTCGGCCTCTTGCACCATCGTTTCGCCGTCCAATGAGGGCGGAACCGGCACGGCCAGGCAAGGCCACAAGCGTCCCAGCAGGCTGGCGGACGACGGCGTCTTGACCTGGCCGCTGGCCTCGTCCACCGATACGTGGCCCACAAGGTGCAGGCGCTTGCGCGCGCGCGTCGCCGCCACGTACAGCAGCCGGTCGATTTCATAGGATGCGCGGCGCGCCTCGCGTGCGCCCAGGTAGCGCGACAAGGGGTCCGCTTCGGTTTCGGCGCGCGGCTTGACCGGGCCGAACAGCACGCGGCCGCTGCTTTGTTCAAAGCGCACCAGCGGCGCCTGATCGCCGCGCGGCGCGCGATGCAGGCCGTACAGGATGACGGTTTCAAACTGCAGGCCCTTGGACTTGTGCATGGTCATGATTTCGACCGCGCCCGTGTCTTCGTCCGCCGCGTCCGGCGCGGCGAACAGCCGCGCGATGCCGGTGTCCAGCGCGGCGACGTCGATGGCGCCATGCGGCGCCAGGCGCTCGATCAACTGGAACAGGCTTTCCGCGTCGTTGGCCACGGACAGGCCGGCATACAGCGCCGGGCCGCCCAGGCGGCGCCACAACGATTCCACCCAGGCCGCAAAAGGCATGGCGCCAGCGGCGTTGCGTTTGTCGAGCAAGATGGCCGCCACCTGGCGCAAGCGCTCGAATTCGTCGGCGCCGAGCACGTTCTGCGCCGCTGGCGTTTCCGGCGCTGCGGGCGCCACGTCGAACAATGAGCCTTGCGGCGCGCTCGTGGCCGCCATGGGCGCAGTCTGCGGCGCGATGCGCAGCGCGCGTTCCAGCAGCACCGGCACCGGTGTGACGTGATCGTCGCCGAACAGGCGTTGCAAGGAGTTCAGCGTCAGGCCGCAATATGGCGCGCGCAACACGGACAGCCAGGCCAGGCGGTCGCCGGGGTGCGACAAGGCCCGCACCAGCTGCACCAGGTCCGCCACCACCGGCCGCAAGGCCAGCGGCACCAGGTCCACCGCCCGGCAGCGTATGCCTTCCTGCGCCAGGCGGCGGGTCAGGTTGCCCAGATGGCTGCGCGCGCGCACCAGCACCGCGACGGGGTGCTTGGCGCCCTTGTGGTCGATCAGCGCCTGGCGCACCAGTTCCACCGCGATATCCTCGGCCTGCGTCTCGGCGGCGGCAGCGCCCTCGCGCGACCAGGCTGGATGGAAGCGTACCGCCGGCTCCGGCAATGCTTCGTGGAAGGCAGTGGACGGACTGTAGGCGATGGCCCCCGCCGCCGCGTCGCTGCGCCGGGGCAGCAATTGCGCGAACGACTGGTTGACCCAATCCACGATGCCCGCCTGCGAACGGAAGTTGTCGGTGAGGTTGAGAAAGTCCGGCTGCAGCTCGCCCACGCCGATGTCGGCGACTTCCAGGAACAAGCCCACTTCCGCCTTACGGAAGCGGTAGATGGACTGCATCGGATCGCCCACCAGGAACAGGCTGCGGCCATCGCCCTGCTGCCAGCCCGAGGTCAAGGTGCGCAGCAGGTCCAGCTGCGTCTGGCTGGTGTCCTGGAATTCATCGATGAGCAGATGGCGGATCGAGGCGTCCAGCTTCAGCAGCAATTCGCCCGGATCGTCGGCGCTGCCCAACGCCGCCGCGGCGCGCTGCGCGATCTCGATGAAGTCCACCTCGCCCGTGTCGGCAAAGCGCAGCCGCAGCTGCGCCACTGCCAGCGCCAGGGTCATCAGCTGTGCGCCCAGCACTTCCCATTGCGCATCGGTGAAATGCGGCGCGGGGACGTCGCGCACGGCATGCAGGCGGCGCACCCAGGCCGCGTCCGCGTCGGCGGCTTCGAGCCACGCCACGAACGGTTCCTTGTGCGCGCACTTGGCCGGAAAACCCTGGTTCTTGTTGACGGTTTTGCGCAAGGTGCCGGTGTTGGTCAGCAACAGGTGCGCCACGGCTTGCCATAGCTCCAGCGCTTCGGCGTCAGGCGGAGGCTCTTCCGTCCAGTCCAGCAAGGCCAGCAGCTTGTTTTCCGCTTCCCCATCCTGCAGATTGGCGGCAGCCAGCCGGGCCGGGCCGCACAGGGCTTCGGCCCAGCCGTAAGGCATGGCCTCGCTGAGCGCATCCAGATCTTCGCCTATGGCCTCGGCCAGCATGGCCTCCATGCCTTCGCGGTCGGAGCCATGGCGCAGCAGCGGCAGCCATTGGTCGCGCTGCCCCAGCATGTCGGCGATGGCCTCCTTGGCCGCCTGCACATCCACGTCCAGGTGCTTGAGCAGGATGCGCACGGCCTCGTAGTCGTCGGCGAGGTCCAGGGTGGCGCGCGCGGCGGCCTCGTAATGGGCGCGCGCATCATCCGTGATCTCCGGCATGCCGCCCAGCTCCGACAGCCAGGGCATGCTGCGCACCAGGCCCGCGCAGAACGAGTCGATGGTGCGGATGGCCAGCCGCGCGGGATGGTCCAGCAGGTGCCAGCCCTGCTCTTCGTTGCGCGCCAGCGCGGCGCGGGCCAGTTCCCAGCTGCGGCGCTCGTGCATGGCCTCGGGCGGCGCGTCCTGCCCGCGGCGCAGCTTGCTCAGCACGCGCGCATGCATCTCGGAGGCGGCCTTGCGCGTGAAGGTGATGGCGACGATTTCTTCCGGGCGGTTCACGGTCGCCAGCAGCGCCAGGATCCGGTCCGTCAGCAACTCGGTCTTGCCGGAACCTGCGGGCGCCTGCACCAGGAAGGAACGTGTCGGGTCCAGCGCGTCGGCGCGCGCCACGTGGTCGTGCGGCAAGCGTTCTTGTTCAGCCATGGCTCAAGCGTCCTCGTCGTCCAGATGCAAACGCAGGAACGGCAATGCATCGCAGTATTTCAGATCGTCGCGGCGATAGGCCACGTTGGCCGCGTAGCCCGCGGCGTACTCGTCGGCCAGCGCTTCGATGGCCGTGCGCCAGCGCTGCCGGATTTCGGGCCAGGACAATCCGTCGAAGTACTTGCTGTCGCTGGCAAGCGTGACGCCAGGCACGCCGAGGTCTTCGTCGGCCAGGCCCTGCGCGGCGACCTGCCGCGCATGGATCTGCGCCAGCACCAGGCCCGCCACTTCGCCGCCCGCGGCGTCCGCCAGCACCGATGCGTAGAACGGCAACTGCACGTTCACGGGGCGGCTGCGCGACCAGTCCGGTTCGGGCTTGGCCGCCGCCACGCCAGTCTTGTAGTCCACGATGACGTTGCGGCCGTCGCCCAGTGTGTCGATGCGATCCAGCCGCAGCTTCAGGTTGAGCGCGCCGCGCTGCCATTGGTGGTTCTTTTCCACCTGGGCTACCGCGAAGGGCAGGCGCTGCGCCTCCATGTCCAGCCAGGATGCCAGCACGGTCTGGGCGCGTTGGCACTCCAGCGTGCGCAAGGCGGGCGCGTAGTCTTTCAGTTCTTCGTCCGCGGCCTGCGCCACCGCCTGTTCCAGCAGGGCCGGCAAGCGGCCCGTGGCCATGACCTCATGCAGCGTATCCTGGTCGGGCATCATGCCCCACACCAGCTCCAGCGCCTTGTGCAGGAATTGGCCGCGCACGTTGACAGTGGCCGCGTCGGCGTAAGGCGCCATTTCGCGTCCGCCCAGGCGATGCCGCACAAAGGCCCACAGCGGATTGCGGGCCTGCGTGTCCAGCACGTCCAGGCCGCCGCCGCCTCGGTTGCCGGCCGCCAGCGCCGGGCCCTGCGCGTCATCCAGCGATTCCTGCGGCAAGACCCGCAGCGCTTCAAGCGCGGCAGGCTTCCAATCCGTCAACGCCGCGGCCGCGATCAGCGGCGACGGGCGCAGCTCGCGCTCGCCGTCCATGTGCGCGTGGCTGACGATGATCTCGGGCGCGCAACGGCACAGCGCGGCGTACATGCCCTCGGCCCATTCGCGCTCGCGTTCGGGCGTGGCGCGCGGCGCCTTGGCCTGGCGCAGCACGGCCAGCGGCAGCAGCGGATTGGGCTTGGGCGACGCGGGCAGCACGTCGTCAGTCAGGCCCAGCATCCAGACGCCGTCCCAATAGCCGCCCTCGGCCTCCAGCAAACCCAGCACGTCCAGGCGCGCCAAGGGGTCGCGCTGCGGTTGGAAGGAGGCGGAACGCGCCACGCTTTCCAGCAGGTTCACGGCGGCCACGCCGCCCAGGCGGCCAGCGGCCGGCGCCAGCGCCGAAAAGCTGCCGAGCGCATCGCCCAGCGCGCCCATCACTTGATAGCCGACGCTGTCCAGCACGCCTTCGCCGGGAAAGCCCAGCGCCATCAAGGCGGCCTTCATGCGCAGCATCCATACGTCGCAGGTGGCCTGGCGGCCGCCCTGCGTCCAGATCTCCATGGCCTGGTTCCAGGCCTGCGCCAGCGCGGGCAGGTCCGCCAGCAGCTTGCGCCAGTCCTGTGGGCTGACGTGCCGTTGCGCCTGACGCCGCCAGCGCGCGTCGATCGAGGCCAACCGCGCGCGGTCGCGCACGTCGCCCGCGCAATGTCCGCCCAACAGG
>NZ_JBARYB010000245.1:0-10926 GCF_049647645.1 Achromobacter sp. | reverse complement strand
GTACACGGCGCCCGACCGCGCCTGCACCCTGCCGGCTGCGTCGGGGCAGCGTTCCATGTCGCCATCGAACACGTCGGCGTAGCGGTACACGCCCAGGGCCGTGGGCGCCAGGCCCAGCGCCTGCAAGGCGCGGCGGTTGGCGCCGATCAGGAGGTCGCCCTGGAAGGCGAGCAGGCCCTCGCCCGGCGCGCCCAGTCCGGAGTGGTCCACGTGCAGCCGCAGCACGGCGTGCTGCTCGTAGGCTTGTTCAAACAAACGGTGCTCGATCAGGTCCACGGCGGCGCGCACCAATTCCAGCACGTCCGGCCGCAGGTCGCGCGCCGGGCTGGACAGGTCCAGCACGCCCAGCGTGCGGCCTTCGCTATCGGTGATGGGGACGGCCGCGCAGGTCAGGATGCGGTTAGGTTCGAAATAGTGTTCCGCGCCATGCACGGCGATGGGGCGGCCTTCCACCAGCGCGGTGCCGATGGCGTTGGTGCCTGCGGCCGCTTCGTCCCAGGGCGCGCCGGGCATCAGCGCCACGCGCGACGCGCGCTGCGCGAAACCGGTGTCGCCGTCGGAGTCCAGCACCAGGCCTTGCGCGTCGGACAGGATCACCAGGCCGTCGCTGCCGCAGGCCTCGCGGCGCAGCATGGACATGGCGGGTTCGGACAGCCGGCGCAGCGCCTCATTGCGCTGCTGGGCCTCGCGCAGTTCGCCCTGGGTCATGAGCTCGGCGCGGCGCACACCGCGCATATCGAAGCCCAGGTCGGCGCAGCGCCGCCACGATCGCAGGATGGGCTCTGCGACCATGCCGCCGGGCACCGCGCCTTGCTGGTTGAACAGCAGGCGCGCTTGCGTCAGCGCGTGCTGACGGGAATGAGTGGCCATGCATGTCTCCTGGGACAAGCGTTCTGCGACACCTGTTCCGCGACGATGTCGCAAAAAGCGACAGGGAGGGAGCCCCCTCGCCGCGCCGCTGTGCGGGCTGGCTGCCCCTGGGGGAGCTGGCCCGCCTTGGGGCGGCCCGGCGGCGAGCCGGCCCTCGAGGGGCATTGCTGCACGTCGCCCCGTTCTGGAAACCTACTTTCGCATGCAAGCCGCAGGCTGTCCAGCGGGGAAGCACCGACTGGCACGCTCCTTGCTTGATACAGGACAGGCAGCCGACTGCCGCTATCCCACAATACCGGAGACAAGCATGGACATCGCGACCCGCATCACCCCCGACTCCTACGGCACGCGCCTGGACCTGAAGACCCAGTACGACAACTTCATCGACGGCAAATGGCAGAAGCCCGCCGACGGCGAATACTTCGACAACGTCACGCCGGTCACGGGCCAGGTGCTGACGCGCAATGCGCGTTCGAAGGAACGCGACATCGAACTGGCGCTGGACGCCGCGCACCGCGCCGCGCCTAAATGGGGTGCAACCCCGGCGGCGCAGCGCGCCCACATGCTGATGCAGATCGCCGATGTGATGGAAGCGAACCTGGAGCGCCTGGCCACGGCCGAAACCTGGGACAACGGCAAGCCCATCCGCGAAGCGCGCGCCGCCGACATTCCGCTGGCGATCGACCACTTCCGCTATTTTGCTTCTTGCATCCGCAGCCAGGAAGGCGGGCTGTCCGAGATCGACAGCGACACGGTCGCCTACCACTTCAATGAACCGCTCGGCGTGGTCGGCCAGATCATTCCCTGGAACTTCCCCATCCTGATGGCGGCGTGGAAGCTGGCGCCGGCCCTGGCCGCCGGCAACTGCGTGGTGCTCAAGCCCGCCGAGCAGACGCCGCTGGGCATCCTGCTGCTGATGGAACTGATCGGCGACATCCTGCCCCCGGGCGTGATCAACGTGGTCACGGGCTTCGGCCTGGAAGCCGGCAAACCGCTGGCCTCGAACAAGCGCATCGCCAAGATCGCCTTCACCGGCGAGACCACCACCGGCCGCCTCATCATGCAGTACGCCTCGCAGAACATCATTCCGGTCACGCTGGAGCTGGGCGGCAAGTCGCCCAACATCTTCTTTGCCGACGTGGCCGCGCAAGATGACGATTTCCTCGACAAGGCGGTCGAAGGCTTCGTCATGTTCGCGCTGAACCAGGGCGAGGTCTGCACCTGCCCCAGCCGCGCGCTGATCCAGGAATCCCTGTACGACAAGTTCATGGAGCGCGCCCTGAAGCGCGTCGCCGAGATCAAGCAGGGCAATCCGCTGGACGCGGACACCATGCTGGGCGCGCAAGCCTCCACCGAACAACTGGAGAAGATCCTGTCGTACCTGGACATCGGCAAGCAGGAAGGCGCCGACGTGCTGGCCGGCGGCTCGCGCGCGCAGCTGCAGGGCGCGCTGGAAGGCGGCTATTACGTGCAGCCCACGGTGTTCAAGGGCCACAACAAGATGCGCGTATTCCAGGAAGAGATCTTCGGGCCGGTGGTGGCCGTGACGACCTTCAAGGACGCCGACGACGCGCTGGCCCTGGCCAACGACACGCTCTATGGCCTGGGCGCGGGCGTGTGGTCGCGGGACGCCAATACCTGCTATCGCATGGGACGCGCGATCAAGGCGGGCCGCGTCTGGACCAACTGCTATCACGCCTATCCGGCGCATGCGGCGTTCGGCGGCTACAAGCAGTCTGGCATCGGGCGCGAGAACCACAAGATGATGCTCAACCACTATCAGCAGACCAAGAACCTGCTGGTGAGCTACTCGCCGAAGAAGCTCGGCTTCTTCTGAACCTGCCAGAGCCTGGCGCCGGGCCGCGAGACCCGGCGCGCCTCAAAGGAGCCTGACATGGCAGAGCAAACGCCGCGCGTGGTCGCCACCGACGAGGCGCGCGGCCTGATCGAGACCCTGCGCGCCAAGCATGGCCCGCTGATGTTCCACCAATCCGGCGGCTGCTGCGACGGCAGCTCGCCCATGTGCTACGCCCAGGGCGAATTCATGGTGGGCGGTTCGGACGTGCTGCTGGGCGACTTGGAGGGCTGCCCGTTCTACATGGGCGAGGACCAGTTCGCCTATTGGGAGCACACCCAGCTCATCATTGACGCCGTGCCCGGCCGGGGCGGCGCCTTCTCGCTGGACAGCGCGGAAGGCAAGCGCTTCCTGCTGCGTTCGCGGCTGTACTCGGACGAGGAATGGGCGCGGGTGGCGCCCGTCAGCAGGGGCTGACTCCGGCCCCTGACCAGGTCTGCGCGCCGGGCCCTAGCGGCCCTGCGAGCCGACTTGCGGGCGGCCCTTGTCCGGCGTGCCAGGCCCTGCTGCCTGTTGCCACTGGAACGACACGCGTCGGATGCGCGCGGCCCGGAATTGCGTGAACGAACGGCCGCCCGGCATGGGCGCGCCGCGATAGGCACTGCTGGCGTTTTTCATTGCTGAAGGTAGGGTGAGGAAAAAGCTTGCGCAGGCGGCTCAGGAGCGCGCGGCGGACGAGGTCCAAGCGCTGGCGGGCGCCACGCGGCGGGTCCATTCCAGCGCATCTTCCAGGCGGTCGTTGCCCCAGAACATTTCACCGTCCACAAAAAAGGTCGGCGCGCCGAACAGACCCAGGTTGCGCGCCTGGTCGACCTGGCCGCGCAGCGCTTCCTTGGCGGCTTCGGACTTGCCGCGGGCGATCAGGACATCGGCGTCCAGGCCCAGCTCCGTCAGCAGCCCGTGCACGACGTCCTCGGACTGGATGTCCAGGTCGTGCTGGAAATTGGCGCGGAACACCGCCACGCAGAAATCGCGGCCCCAGGGCTCGTCCTGGCCCAGCAGCGCGATGCGCGCGGGTAGCACGCTCATGCGCGGAAACAGGCGCGGACGGTTGTAGATCAGGCCGTACTTTTCGGCCAGGCGGGCGATATCGCGCATCATGTAGGCGCCCTTGCCCGGGAACAGCCGGAACGGCGTGTCATTCCAGCCCTGGGCCTGAAAGATCGGACCCAGCAGGAAGGGCCGCAGATCGACCCGGACGGCGGCCTCTTGCGCCAGGGCGTCGATGCGTTCTATCGCCAGGTAGCTGTACGGGCTGGCGAAATCGAACCACATCTCGATGCGGGGCGTGTCGGGCAGGGGCGCGGTCATGACTAGGGCTCCGGGGCTGCTAGGAAATTAGCGCGACCTGCGCATCCGGCAGGCCGCTGAGAACGACATCGCGATCGCTGCCGACGGTGATGGAATCACCGGCTTGAAGCACGCTGTCATCGAGGCGCTGGTATTCGGACATCCACAAGGTGCCGGCGTGACACACGATGCGAACGCCCGAAGCGTGTTTGAGCAGCATAGTCGAGCCGCCGGCCAAACGGAATGACATTCCCGCAGTGCAACATACCTGGATCATGGCGTACCCCTGGGCCGCGGCGGCGGCGATCGCGGCGGGTTGCGGGGCTGTGCGCCCTTTACCCGTCGTCTGAGTCTTATTGAACGCCCGGGAGGTACTATTGCTCAAGCGACATTTCCGTCCGACACGCATGAGTTTTACGAATGCCATATCCGCTGGCAAAACTGCCGCCGCTTGATCTGGTCCGAGGCTTCGTGGCCGTGGGCCGCCGCATGAGCATCACCCTGGCCGCGCAGGACCTGCATGTGACGCAGTCAGCCGTGAGCCGCCAGATCCGGGCGCTGGAGGCCCATCTGGGCGTGCCGCTGCTGGTGCGCGGCTTCCGCAGCGTGTCGTTCACCTCCGAAGGCGCGCAGCTGTTCCGCATGGCCGACGTCTGGCTGAGCCAGCTGGGCGACCTGACCGAGCAACTGCGCGCGCCCGAGCGCCGCACGCCCGTCACCGTCACCACGACCATAGGCGTGGCCTCGCTGTGGCTGCTGCCGCGGCTGGGAGACTTCCAGGCGGCGCACCCGCATATCGACGTGCGCGTGGCTGCCGACAACCGGCTGATCGACATCGACCGCGAAAGCGTGGACATCGCCATCCGCTACAGCCTGCGCGACGGCGTGCCGGACAACGCAGCCTGGCTGTTCGGCGAAGCGGTTGTGCCGGTGGCCCACCCTTCGCTCAAGGCCCGGATGCTGGATGCCGAGGAACTGCAACGCCACGTGCTGCTGGAATTCGACGATCCCACGCGCCCCTGGTTGCAATGGTCGGAATGGCTGAACGCGCGCGGGCTGGGCCGGGCGCCCGCCCGAGGCATGCTGCGCTTCAACCAGTACGACCAGATCGTGCACGCGGCGCTGGCGGGCCACGGCATCGCGCTGGGACGGCTGGCGCTGATCGCGCCGATGCTGGCGGACAAACGCCTGGAGGCCGTCGGCGGCCAAGCCGCCAGCGCCACTGAACACGCCTACTGGCTGGTGCGCAACGCGCGCCGCGCCACGCCGGACGCGGACGTAGTCACGCGCTGGCTGATGGAACAAGCAGAAGCCACCGCACGAGCGCTGACGGGCTAATGCAAAGGCGTCGCAACACGCCGCTATACAAATCTTTATAAATTGCGGCGCTGCCTCCTGTAGATTGCGGCCTGCGCCTTTGCGCGGCGGCGGACTTGCCGCCATCCCGACGCAAACAACCGCGGCATCCGCAACCTTGCTCCCAAAAACTTGATGAAGCTATTCCGTTCGGCGCTTGGATGGCAAGACTGGCTCATCAACTTTCAGCGTTCCTTCCTGGTCCTGCTAGCCCCTTGGCTGATCAGCGTGCTGGCGCAAAGCGCCGGACGAAGCTACCTGCTGCTGCGCTATGCCGCGCCGGGGACATATGACGCGCTGCCCCAGGATGTGCGGCGCAGCCTGACCACCGGGCTGCTGTTCGACATCAAGGTCGCCAGCATCGCCTGTTCGGTGCTCCTGCTGTTGTCCATGGCGGCGGCCGCCACGCCCGGCCTGCAACAGCGCTGGCAGCGCTATCTGCCAGGACTGGGCGCGGTCATGGCGACCTTGTTTGCCGCCATCACGATCGTCAGCGTCTTCTACTTCGCCACGTTCTCGCGCTCCATCGACATTTTCGTGTTCGGTTTGGTCGACGACGACACCCACGCCATCCTGATGACCTTGTGGCACGGCTATCCCCTGGCGCAGGCGAGCCTGCTGCTGGCGGTGGTGCTGGCCGGCAGTTGGTGGCTCGGCCGCCGCTGGCGGGCGCGGGTGCAGCGCATGCCGCTCAAGCGCCGCGCCGCCGTGCCCGGCCTGCTGCTATTCGCGCTGATCATGGGCAGCACCGTGGTGGCCTGTAGAGGTTCGCTGGGCAGGTTCCCGCTCAACAAGGACGACACCAGCATTTCGTCGCTGCGCCTGCTCAACGACATCGCGCCCAACGGCATCTCGGCCTTTTCCTGGGCCCTGTCGGACCGCGGCAACGACAAGCGCTTCGAACCCGTCACCGCGCGCGAAGGACGCCTGCTCTACGAGCGCTTCCTCGGTTGGCCGGACCACGGCCTGCGGCCCTTCATGGCCGCAACCGGCCCCAATCCGGCGGCGGCGGCGCGGCCGCCCCACGTAGTGCTGCAGTTGATGGAAAGCATGGGCACCCACCTGAACGCCTATGACGCTCCCGGCCGCGACCTGCTCGGCGCGCTGCGCCCGCATTGGCGCGAAGATTGGCTGTTCGAGCGCTTCGTGGCAGAGGGCAACGGCACCATAGACTCGCTCAGCCGCCTGCTGGTGCGCAGCCCCATTGCTGCCGTGGGCCAATCGTCGGCGGTGGACGCCCCATTCGCCAGCAATGCCTTCACGCCCTTTCTGCAGCGCGGCTACCGGGTTGTCTTCGTCACGTCCGGCGCCGCCACCTGGCGCAACCTCGGCGTCTTCGCCACCAAGCTGGGCGCGCACGAATTCGCGGACCAGCAAACCCTCAGGGCGCGCTATCCCCAAGCCCGGGCGGGAACCTGGGGCGTGCCAGACGAGTACATGTTCCGCTACATCGAGGAGCGTCTGGCGCAAGGCGCCGAGGATGGCCAACCGCTATTCATCGTGGCCTTGTCCACCACCCACCATCCCCCGTTCATCGTGCCGGAAGGCGGCCAGCGGGGCGGCCTGCCCTTGGATGACGTGGCCAGCCTGCCCTATTTCAAGAGCTGGGATGCGTTGGCGGACGCGATCGACACGCTGCGCTATGCCAACGATCAGCTGGGCGGCTTCCTGACCCGGCTGAAAGCCTCTCCCGCCGCTGCCCGCACCATCGTCGCCGTGACCGGCGACCACAACATCCTGGGCATCGACTATCAGGACCCGAAGGACGCAGCGCTGGCGCGCGCCGTGCCGTTCTATCTGTACGTGCCGCCGGCCTATCGATCGCAGGCCCGCTACGACCCTGCGCGCGTGGGCAGCCACAAGGACATCCTGCCCACGCTGTACCACCTGAGCCTGCCGCGAACGCCCTACTTCCGCAGCGGCTGCGACCTGCTGGCCGCGCCGCCCGACCCGGCCTGGTGCTTCGGCTTCAACGACGGGAACGTGACGCTGACGGATGAAGGCGTGTTCCGGCCGGACAAGCCCGGCCGCATCCTGCCCTGGGCAAGCCCGTCGGGACTGGCGCTGGGGGAGGAACAGGACGCCACCGCCGAGCAATGGGCGGAGCAGGTGCGGCTGAACGCCTATCCGCGGCTGCTGCACTGGCAGATCAACTACCAGGTGCAGGAGCTGGGCCGCATGGACCAGGAGCGCTAACCCCTGGAGAGACCAGCGTTTCAGTCGACGCGCACTTCCGCTTCGCCCGCGCGCATGTCGCCGATGACGGCCGCCTGTTCGAAACCGTGCTGGCGGAACAGGTCCAGCACCGCCTGCGCGGCATCCGGCGAACACGCCACCAGCAGGCCACCCGCGGTCTGGGGATCGGTCAGCAAGGCCCGTTCCGTGTCGTTCACGCCCGCGCCCAGGCGCACGGATGCGCCGTAGGACGCCCAGTTGCGGCCGGACGCGCCGGTGATGACGCCGTCCGCGGCAAACGCCTGCACGCCGGGCAGCCAGGGCAACGCATCGCGCCGCACATGCGCCGTCAGTTGCGCGCCGCGCGCCATTTCCAGCGTGTGCCCCAACAGGCCGAAGCCGGTCACGTCGGTGATGGCGTGCACGCCTTCCATGGCGGCCAGCGCCGGGCCCGGCCGGTTCAGGCGCGTGGTCTCGGTGATCATGGCGCGGTAGCCGGCGTCGTCGAGCCGGTTCTTCTTCAGCGCGGCCGACAGGATGCCCACGCCCAGCGCCTTGCCCAGGATCAGCACATCGCCGGCGCGCGCATCGGCATTGCGCTTGATGCGGCCGGGATGCACCAGGCCCATCGCCGCCAGGCCGTAGATGGGTTCGACGGAGTCGATGCTATGGCCGCCGGCCACCGGAATGCCGGCGTCCTTGCAGACCGATTCGCCGCCGCGCAGGATAGCGGCGATGACGCTGTGCGGCAGCACGTTGATCGGCATGCCCACGATGGCCAGCGCCATGATGGGCGTGCCGCCCATCGCGTACACGTCCGACAGCGCGTTGGTCGCGGCGATGCGGCCGAAATCGTAGGGATCGTCGACGATGGGCATGAAGAAGTCGGTGGTGGCGATCAGCGCCTGCTCGTCGTTCAGCCGGTAGACCGCGGCGTCGTCGGCCGTCTCGGTACCCACCAGCAGATCGGGATAGCTGACCGCCGGGCCGAAGCGCTTGAGCAGTTCGGACAGCACGCCGGGCGCGATCTTGCAGCCGCAGCCGCCGCCGTGCGAAAGCGAAGTCAATCGCGGCACCGCCGCGCTGGCAACATCCTGGGTGGTCATTTGAATCTCCGTTGGTCAGTGGAAAAGGATAGCACCGCCCCCACGATTGGCCCTATGATGATCCGGCAGCACGCAGCAACGGACGGCCGCCCGGCCCCGGGCGCACCGACAGCCAATCTTCACCGTGAGTGAGGGCTACATGGATCGCCGACACTTTCTCCGTTTCTCCGGCGCCCTGTGCGCCGCCAGCGCGGCGCTGCCCAGGGCGGCGCGCGCGGAGCTCGCCCCCGTCAGCGCCGAATGGCGCGGCTTTGAACTGAGCACCGACATCACCGTGCAGGACCCGGGCGCGCATGCGCGCATCTGGATTCCGGTTCCCTACGCCACGGACACCCCCTACCAGCGCGGCGCACAAAGCACTTGGCAGGTCAGCGGCGGCGGCAGCGCGCAGCTGACGCAGGCGCCCGGTTACGGCGTGCAGATGCTGGCCGTGCAATGGCCGGATGCGCAAGCGCCGCGCCAGGTCACGGTCACCAGCCGCTTCCAGACCCGCAACCGGCGCGTGGACCTGAGCCAGCCGCCCGCGGCCGGCATCCCGCAGGAAAGCGCGGCGGCGCTGCGCGAATTCCTCCAGCCCACCGCGCTGCTGCCCACCGACGGCATCGTCAAGAGCACGGCCGACCGCATCACCCGCGGCCATCGCGGCGATCTGGCGCAGGCCCGCGCCATTTACGAATGGGTGGTCGAAAACACCTGCAGGACCGCGTCCACCCGCGGCTGCGGCGTGGGCGACGTGCGCTACATGCTCTCGGCCAACGATCTGAACGGCAAATGCGCCGACATCAACGCCCTGTTCGTCGCGCTGGCCCGCGCCGTCGGCATTCCCGCCCGCGACGCCTACGGCCTGCGCGTGGCGGACTCCGAATTCGGCTACAAAAGCCTGGGCAAGGCGGGCGACGTCACCAAGGCGCAGCACTGCCGCGCCGAGTTCTACGCCGCTGGCTACGGCTGGGTGCCCGTGGACCCCGCCGACGTGCGCAAGGTCATGCTGGAAGAGCCTCCCGGCGAACTGCCGCTGTCCGACGCCAAGGTGCGCGCCGCGCGCGTCATGCTGTTCGGCGCCTGGGAGATGAACTGGGTCGCATACAACCATGGCCACGACGTAGTCCTGCCCGGCGCGGCCCACGGCCCCGTGCCCTTCCTCATGTATCCCAATGGCGAAACCGCGGCCGGCCGGCTGGACAGCCTGGATCCCGACAGCTTCAGCTATAAGCTCCGCGCCAAGCCTCTAGCCATCTGAGTCCAGCCACGGGGACTGCCATGATCAGCCGCCGCCTACTCCTGCAGTCCGGCCTGTCGCTGGCGGCCCTGCCCTGGTTTGTCCGGGCCGCCAGCGACGATGCGCTCAAGAAGGCCACCGGTCCGGACTGGGCGCCCTGGACCGCGCCCACGCCGCCGCTGGCCTTGCCTGACCTCTCCGGCCGCGAGAAAAAGCTCTCATCCTGGCGCGGCAATGTGGTCATCGTCAGTTTCTGGGCCACCTCGTGCGAGCCCTGCCGCGACGAAATCCCCATCATGTCCGCCATGGCCAAACGCCATCGCGAGGAAGGCTTGCGCCTGGTGGCGGTCAACGTGGGCGACTCAGCGGCCAAGATCAATACCTTTCTTGCGAAGTGGCCGGTCGCGGGCATCGTGCTGCACGACAGGAACAGCACGGCGTCGAAACAATGGGACGCGGTCGGACTGCCCGCGAACTATCTGGTGGATCGCGGCGGATCCATCCGATATTGGCACCTGGGGCAACTGGACTGGAAATCGGACCGCGTCGGCGGCGTGGTGACGGGGTTGCTGCGAGCCTAGCGCCCTGCGCGAGAAATGGCGGAAGGCAGCAGGAGTCGAACCTACCTGGGAACGTCTGACGCCCCCAACTGGGTTTGAAGCCCAGCCGTGCCACCGGGCACGAATGCCTTCCGCGGTGGCTGCCCATGATACCGGTTACTGCGCCGGGCGCGTGCTGCCGTAAGCGCTTTCCTGGCGCAGCACGTGCGCATCGCGCACCCGCCGCGTGTAGCCCACCCGGTCGAAGAACTCCAAAATCTGGATGGCGCGCTTTCGACCCAGGCCCGTGGCGTCGCGGAACCCCGCGGCGTTCAAGCCCGCCGGCTGCGCCGTCAGGCCTTGCGCCAGCGCCGCCAGCCCGGCCACCTGCTCGCGGTGGTAGAACAGGTCCTTCACTACCTGGGCCACTTCGCCGCGCCGCAACAACTTGCGCAGCAGCTGCCGCACGCGGTCCTCGGGCTCGCCCAGCGTGCGGGCCAGGTCGCGCACCCAGGG
>NZ_JBARYB010000244.1:0-12835 GCF_049647645.1 Achromobacter sp. | reverse complement strand
GTGATGGGCTTGCGCGCCGGATCGCGTCCGGCCAGCGTGCCGACCAGGTTGCCGCCGGCGTCCAGGCGGGTCGAGAGGCCGGCGGCGTCGAACTCGCTGCGCAGCCAGGCGCGGGCCTCATCGAACAGCGGCGAGAACGCGCGGCGCGTCCAGGGGACGTCAGGCAGGGTGAATCGGGAGAGGGTTTCGACGCGGGCCCAGAGGCGCTCGGCGTTCAGGGGAGGGAATGCGGGGGGTGTGGCTTGCGGCATGGTGCTTCCTGGAGATCCGCCAGCGATTATGGCACGCAGTCTTGCCGGCGCTGCGGCGCGGTTCCCGCAAGTCCGCAAGCCCCGGCCGCTACCCGTGCCTTTGCTACGAGGTCTGTCGCCAGGACGGCTCGCGCTTTTCCAGGAAGGCGCTGACGCCTTCGCGCGCTTCGTCCGTGCTGCGCACGGCCGCGATGCGTTCCACCGTGTCGGCGATGAGCGCGGCGTCGATGTCCTGGCCGGCGAAGTCGCGCACCAGCCGCTTGCTGGCCTGCACCGCGCCGGGACCGTTGTCGCAAAGGGCGAGGCACAGCGCCTCGGCGCGTTGCGGCAGCTCGGCCAGGGGCGCGATGTCGTGCACCAGGCCCAGCCGGAACGCGGTCGCCGCGTCGAAGCGTTCGGCGGTCAGGAAGTAGCGGTTGGCCGCGCGCTCGCCCATGGCGCGCAGCACGTAGGGGCTGATGGTGGCGGGCAGCAGTCCCAGCCGCGTTTCCGACAGGCAGAAGTGCGCGCTGTCGGCGGCGATGGCGATGTCGCATGCTGCCACCAGGCCCATGCCGCCGGCATAGGCGTCACCGTTGACGCAAGCCACCACCGGCTTGGGGCAGGACCAGATCGCGTGCAGCATGCGCGCCAGCTTGGCGGCGTCGGCGCGGTTTTCGGCGTCGGTCAGCGTGGCCATCTTGCGCATCCAGTTCAGGTCTCCGCCGGCGCAGAAGGCCTTGCCCGCGCCGGTCAGCAGCAGCACGCGCACGGCGGGATCGTCCACCGCCGCCTGCACGGCGTGGGTCAGGGCGGCGATCAGGGTGTCGTCGAACGCGTTGCGCATCTCGGGGCGGTTCAGCGTCAGCCGGGCGATGGGGCCGTCATGGGCGATGTCCAGCGGGGCGGGCGTGGTCATTCCTGGTCTCCAGTTTTCTTGATTCAGGCTCAACAAAGCAACGGGACTAGCGCTCGATTCTAGGTTGAAAATTCCTTCCTGACGATCGAATCGGGATAAATATTGAGTTATCCTCAAAAAAATAATGGAGCGAGACATGAGCCAGAACGCAGGCGGCGCGGCCGCCGGCCAGCGCTACGCGTCGGTATTCCGGCCGGGCCTCTACGAGGGCAAGACCATCCTAGTGACGGGCGGCGGCAGCGGCCTGGGCCGCTGCACCGCGCACGAGCTGGCGTCTCTTGGCGCCGGCCTGGCGCTGGTGGGGCGCAAGCCGGAAAAGCTGCAGGCGGCGCAGGACGAGATTTACCGGATCTATCCGGAGGCCGCCGGCCGCATCAGCCTGCACGCCTGCGACATCCGCGACGAAGCCGGCGTGCGCGGCGCGGTGGCCGAGGCGCTGGCGCGGCACGGCGCCATCGACGGCCTGTTCAATTGCGCGGGCGGGCAGTTCCCCGCGCCGCTGGACCGCATCAGCTACAACGGCTGGAACGCCGTGGTGCAGAACAATCTGCATGGCACCTTCCTGATGGCGCGCGAGGTCTATACCCAGCACATGCGCCAGCACGGCGGCGCCATCGTCAATATGTTGGCGGACATCTGGGGCGGCATGCCGGGCATGGGGCATTCGGGCGCGGCGCGCGCCGGCGTCTGGAACCTGACCGAAACCGCCGCCTGCGAATGGGCCCATGCCGGCGTGCGGGTCAACGCAGTGGCGCCGGGCTGGATCGCCTCCAGCGGCATGGACAGCTACGACGAGGACTACCGCGCCGTGCTGCGCGACTTGCGGACCAAGGTGCCATTGCAGCGCTTCGGCACCGAGGCCGAACTGGCGGCAGCCGTGGTGTTCCTGCTGTCGCCGGCCGCGGCCTTCATCAACGGCAGCGTCATCCGGGTGGACGGCGGCGTGCCCAACGCCCGCCATTCCTGGACCCTGGCGCCCGCCGAGCGGGGCGAGGCCTACAACGGCTTTCCTCAGTACGAGCCGCCGTCCTTGTTCTCCGACGACTGAAGCCGATGCAGGGCATCCCGTACCTCGCCCCGGAACTGCGCCAACGCCAGCGCGTCCTGCGCGGGCGGCTGCAGCGCTTGCCACAGAAAGCCGACCAGTTGGTCGGCCGTGGCGGCCACATCCACGCGCGCGCCGCGCAGGATGGCGTCCCACAGCACGTGCTCCATCGGCCCGTACACCGTCGAACGCAGCAGCCGCAGCGGCATGTCGCGGCGGATGTCACCGTCGGCCTGGCCCTGGGCCAGGATGCGCATCAGCGGCGCGGTGTAGCGGCGCTGCAATTGCGCATAGACCTCGCCGAAGTCGTCGTTGCGCGCGCGTCCCTCGGACAGGATGAAGGCGCACAGGCCGGTGCCTTCGGCCAGCAGGTGGCGCAGGTGCGCATGCACCAGGTAATGCAGCTGGGCCCGCGCGCCATGCACATGGGGCAGGCTGTCCTCGACCTTGGCGATGATTTCGTCGTACCAATCGCTGATCACCCGCACGCAGAGTTCGCGCTTGCCGCCGAAATAGGTGAACACCGTGGCTTCGGACACGCCCAGGCGCTGCGCGATCTCGGTGGTGGTGGCGGCCTGGAAGCCGGCTTCGGAAAAGACCTGGCGGGCGACGCGCAGGATGTCGCGGATGCGCTGTTCGGATTTGGCGCTGGCCGGCGGGCGGCGCATCGGGACGGTGGCGGCTTTTTCCATGCGATGGGGAAGGGGCTGCGGGTGGGCGGGGCTTATTATTGAGCCAGGGTCAAGTTTGAGGCAAGACGTTACATCGCCGGCGGCTGGCGCCGGCGCGTTCGACAACAACATCAGAGACAAACCATGCTGTCCAGAGCCGATTCCTACACGCAGCTTGCGTCCCAGTTCCAATGGCAGGTGCCGGCGGCCTACAACATCGGCGTCGACGCCTGCGACAAATGGGCCGACGGCAGCGGCCGCCTGGCGCTGATCTACGAAAAGAGCGACGGCGCGCAATCGCGCTACAGCTTCGATCAGATCAAGGCGCTGTCCAACCGCCTGGCGCACAGCCTGGAGCGCCATGGCGTCAAGCGCGGCGACCGCGTCGCCGTCTACCTGCCGCAGGCGCCCGAAACGGCGGTAACCCATATCGCCGTCTACAAGATGGGCGCGGTGGCGGTGCCGCTGTTCACGTTGTTCGGGGTGGACGCGATCCAGTACCGGCTGGCCAACAGCGGCGCGGCCGCGCTGGTGACCGACGCCGAAGGCTGCCGCAAGCTGCGCGAAATCCGCGCCAGCCTGCCGGACCTGAAGGTGGTCTATTGCATCGACCAGGACTGCCCGGACGACGCGCTGCCGTTCCATGCCGCGCTGGCGGCCGAGTCCGACGAATACACGCCGGTGGCGACGGCGGCCGACGATCCGGCCGTCATCATCTATACGTCGGGCACCACCGGCAAGCCCAAGGGCGCGCTGCATGCGCACCGGGTGCTGCTGGGCCATCTGCCAGGCGTGGAGATGTCGCACGAGTTCTTCCCCGAGAACGCCGTACTGATGTGGACGCCGGCCGACTGGGCCTGGATCGGCGGCCTGCTGGACGTGCTGTTGCCGGCCTGGCACCACGGCGTGCCGGTGCTGGCGCGCCGCTTCGAGAAATTCGACGGCGCCAGCGCCTTCGAGCTGATGGCGCGCCACGGCGTGACCCACACCTTCCTGCCGCCCACCGCGCTGAAGATGATGCGCGGCGCCGAGCTGCCCGCCGGAGCCGGCGCGCTGGCGCTGCGTTCGGTCGCCAGCGGCGGCGAGTCGCTGGGGGCGGAACTCATAGACTGGGGCCGGCGCGTGCTGGGCGTGACCATCAACGAGTTCTACGGCCAGACCGAATGCAACATGCTGGTGTCGTCCTGCTCGTCGCTGTTCGACCCCAGCATCGGCGCCATCGGCCGCGCGGCGCCGGGCCACCGCGTCGCTATTGTGGATGACCGGGGCGTCGAAGTGGCCGATGGACAGGAGGGCAATATCGGCGTACTGCGGCCGGACCCGGTCATGTTCCTGGGCTACTGGAACAACCCCGAGGCCACCGCCGAGAAGTTCGCCGGCGACTACCTGTTGACCGGCGACCAGGGCGTGCGCGACGCCGAGGGCTTCATCCGCTTCGTCGGCCGCAACGACGACGTCATCACCAGCGCCGGCTACCGCATCGGTCCCGGCCCGATCGAGGACTGCCTGATCGGCCATCCCGCCGTGCGGATGGCGGCGGTGGTGGGCGTGCCCGACGCCCAGCGCACCGAGATCGTGATGGCCTATGTGGTGCTGAACGACGGCTATGAGGGCAACGACGCGCTGGTAAAGGACCTGCAGGCCCATGTGCGCAAGCGCCTGGCGGCCCACGAGTATCCGCGCGCGATCCGTTTTGTAACCAGTTTGCCGACCACCGCCACCGGCAAGATCATCCGCCGCGAGTTGCGCGACGGCCGCTATGCCTGACCCGTCTCAACCGGTGACAATGTCGTCCAAGAGGATGGGTTGACGGGCAACCAGCCGCTGCAAGTATGATGGCGCAAATTGCTACGGCCCCATGTCATTTGGGGCCGTATCACCATTAGCCTTACTAGTATGGAGATAAACCCCGATGAATAAGCCTTTGGATGGGGGATTGGCAGCCTTGAACGTGCCTGCCTATGTGAAGCACCGCGGCCTGATCGACTGGGTCGCCAGCTTTGTCGCCCTGGCCAAGCCGGACCAGGTCGTGTGGTGCGACGGATCCCAGGAAGAATATGACCGGCTGTGCGAACAGATGGTCCAAGCGGGCACCATGCGCAGGCTGAACCCCGCCAAGCGGCCTAATTCCTTCCTGGCGTGCTCGGATCCTTCCGACGTCGCCCGTGTGGAGGACCGCACCTTTATTTGTTCCGACCGCGCCGAAGACGCCGGCCCGACCAACAACTGGGCCGAGCCCGCCGCCATGCGCGAGACGCTCAACGGCCTGTTCGACGGCGCCATGCGCGGCCGCACGCTGTACGTGGTGCCGTTCTCGATGGGCCCGCTGGGTTCGGACATCGCCCACATCGGCGTGGAACTGTCCGACAGCCCCTACGTGGCCGTGAACATGCGCATCATGACGCGCATGGGCAAGCAGGTCTACGACGTGCTGGGCGCCGATGGCGACTTCGTGCCCTGTGTGCATTCCGTGGGCAAGCCCCTGGCCGCAGGCGAGGCCGACGTGGCCTGGCCTTGCAACCCCACCAAGTACATCGTCCATTTCCCCAAGACCCGCGAGATCTGGAGCTTCGGCTCGGGCTACGGCGGCAACGCGCTGCTGGGCAAGAAGTGCTTCGCGCTGCGTATCGCGTCCACCATGGGCCGCGACCAGGGCTGGCTGGCCGAACACATGCTGATCCTGGGCGTGACCTCGCCCAAGGGCCGCAAATACCACGTGGCCGCGGCATTCCCGTCGGCCTGCGGCAAGACCAACTTCGCCATGCTGATCCCGCCGCAAGGCATGGACGGCTGGAAGGTCACCACCATTGGCGACGACATCGCCTGGATCAAGCCGGGCAAGGACGGCCGCCTGCACGCCATCAACCCGGAAGCCGGCTATTTCGGCGTGGCCCCGGGCACCAGCGAGCAGACCAACTTCAACGCCATGGCCACGCTCAAGGCCAACGTCATCTTCACCAACGTGGCGCTCACCGATGACGGCGACGTCTGGTGGGAAGGCATGACGGACACGCCGCCGGCGCACCTGATCGACTGGCAGGGCCAGGACTGGACACCCGCCATCGCGCGTGAAACCGGCCGCAAGGCCGCGCACCCGAACGCGCGCTTCACTGCGCCGGCCGCGCAATGCCCGTCCATCGACCCCGAATGGGAAAACCCCGAAGGCGTGGTCATCGATGCCTTCATCTTCGGCGGCCGCCGCTCCACCACCGTGCCGCTGGTCACCGAAGCCCGCAACTGGGTCGAAGGCGTCTACATGGCTGCCACCATGGGTTCGGAAACCACCGCTGCGGCCGCCGGCCAGCAGGGCGTGGTGCGCCGCGATCCCTTCGCCATGCTGCCGTTCTGCGGCTACAACATGAGCGACTACTTCAGCCACTGGCTGAAGCTGGGCAAGCAGCTGGAAGCCGCCGGCGCCACCTTGCCGCGCATCTATTGCGTCAACTGGTTCCGCAAGGGTCCGGACGGCAAGTTCGTCTGGCCCGGCTTCGGCGACAACATGCGCGTGCTGCGCTGGATGCTGGGCCGCATCGACGGCCAGTCCAAGGGCGTGGACCAGGTGTTCGGCATTTCGCCCAGCTACCAGGACATCGACTGGACCGGCCTGGAGTTCAGCCCGGACAAGTTCGAGCAGGTCATGTCGGTGGATGCCGCCGCCTGGCGCGACGAACTGGCGCTGCATGACGAGCTGTTCGCCCAATTGGCGCAGGGCCTGCCCGAGGATCTGCCGGCCGCCAAGGCCAAGATCGAAGGGCGGCTGGCGGCCTGAAGCCCGGCGACGTGTTTTAAAGGTGTCAGGCGCCGGCGCCCGCCGGGGCCTGACACCTCATGGGAAGCCGCTTTTGCGGCACAATCACCCCATGAAACTCGACGCCGAAGACCTCGCCAAAATCAGTTCCCTGACCGTCGCGCATTATCAAGAGAACGCGGAATCGTTCGAAGCCGGCACCCGGGACCACGATGTCAGCCAGAACATCGCGGCGCTGCTGCGCCACATCGAAGGCGATCCTCCCTACGACATCCTGGATTTCGGCTGCGGGCCGGGGCGCGACCTGAAAACGTTCGCGGCCCTGGGTCACCGCGCGGTGGGCCTGGACGGCACGCCGCGCTTCGTCGAGATGGCGCGGCAGGCGACCGGCTGCGAGGTCTGGCAGCAGGATTTCCTGTGCCTGGCGCTGCCGCCCGGCCGCTTCGACGGCATATTCGCCAATGCTGCCTTGTTCCACGTGCCTGGCCAGGAGTTGCCGCAGGTGCTGCAAGCCTTGCACGGCGCGCTCAAGCCGCGCGGCGTGCTGTTCAGCTCCAACCCGCGCGGCGGCAACCAGGAAGGCTGGAATCGCGGACGCTACGGCGCCTACCATGACCTGGAAGGCTGGAGCGCCCTGATGGCGGCGGCGGGCTTCGAGGAACTTGAACACTATTACCGGCCGCAGGGCCTGCCGCGCGAGCAGCAGCCCTGGCTGGCCAGCGTCTGGCGGCGGGCGGGCTAGCGGCCGGCCGATACTGAGGGGGACCGCGGACAGCGCCTGGCCTGGGGCTCAAGCGGCCTGGATCGTCCAGGGCGCGTCCGGCAGATCCACCACCTCGCAATCCACAATCGGGCCGGCGCGTTCCAGCACGGCGAATTCGCCGTCGGCCAGCGCCAGCAGCGGGTGATGCCAGACATCCCGGCGCAGCGTGATGCCCACGCCCGCGCCAGCAATGAAGGCGCGCAAGGTGGCCGGATCCGGCGCGTCCGCGCCCAGCGCCACCAGCACCACATACGGCGTGCCCGCCAGGGGCAGGAAGGTCTGGCTGCCCAAGCGGTGGCGTTCCAGCATGCGCGCGGCAAAGGGCAGGGCGATTGCCTGCGCACGGAATACCGAGAGCGACGGCCGGCCGTCCGCGTCCAGGATGTCGGGTTGGCCCATTTCCACCCGCAGCGAGGTGCCGGCGTTGATGGAACGGCCGGCGCGGTCCGCGCTGCTGACGACCTCGCCATAGGGCGCGAAGGCCGCAGCGGTGAGGGGCTGCGCGATCAGGGGCCGGGCGGCCATCAGAAGTTGATCCCCAGCCATTCGCGCACCTGCTCGTGCAGGTCGCCGGCGAAATCCTCGGGCGAACCCGAGGCGGTGATTTCGCCCAGGCTCAGCACGTAGATGTGGTTGGACATGGCCACCACCCGGCGCACGTTGTGGTCCACCAGCAGGATGCCCATGCCGGCGTCGGCAAAGGCCCGGATCCACTGGAACACTTCGGCCGCCACACGAGGCGCCAGCCCGATGCTGGGCTCGTCGATCAGGCAGACTTGCGGCTGCACCATATAGGCCTTGGCGAACTCCAGCGACTTTTGCTGGCCGCCGGACAGGTTGCCGGCCTGATCCTTGAGCTTTTCCTTCAGCACCGGAAAGCGCTCCAGCGTTTCCGCGAAGCGCGGCTCCAGCACGTCGCCGTAGCGCTTGCGCCGGCCTTCCAGCGGCAGGCGCAGGTTCTCCTCCACCGTCAGGTAGGGGAACAGGCTGGATTCCTGCGGGATGTACCAAAGTCCGTCATCGATCATGCGGTGCGGTGGCTGGCCCGAGATATCGCGCCCGGCGCGGGTGACGCGGCCGGACTTCGGCCGCAGGAAGCCGCAGATGGCTTTCATCAGCGTGGACTTGCCCGCGCCGTTCAGGCCGATCAGGCCGCTGATGCGGCCGGCCTGGACCGTGAGCGAGACGTTGCGCAGCACGTCGATGTCGCCCATGTAGCCCGCGGTCACGCCTTCCATGGCCAGCAGCGTGTCAGGCATGGTCCTGCTCCTCTTGTCCCTGTTCGCCCAGATAGGCTTCGATCACCGCGGGCTCGCGCAGCACCTGTTGCGTGGGGCCATCGGCCAGCACGCGGCCGGCGTTCATGCACACCGAACGCGGGCACAGGTCCACCACCACCGGCATGTCATGGCTGACCAGGATGAAGGTCTGGCCGCTCTGGCTGCGGCGGCGGATGAATTCCGACATGGTTTCCTTCATGACCGGGTGTACCGCGGCGAAAGGTTCGTCCAGCAGCGCGATGCGCGGCGGCACCATGAAGCAGGCGCCGAACTCCAGCAGCTTTTTCTGCCCGCCCGACAGCTGGCCGGCATCCAGCTGCATGACGTGCATCAGTTTGAGTTCTTCCAGCAGCTCCAGCGCGCGCCGGTTGGCGGCCGCCTCGTCCAGGCCCAGGGCCAGCCCGCACACGATCAGGTTGTCGTAGGCGCTGACCCGGTTGAAGACCCGGGTCATCTGGAACATGCGCAGCACGCCCAGACGCGTCAGTTGAGTGGGGTTCAGGCCCATCACGCTGCGGCCGTCCAGGCGTACCTGGCCGGCATCCGCCGCCAGGTGGCCGGACAGCACGTTGAGCAGGGTGGTCTTGCCGGAACCGTTGGGGCCGATCAGCCCCAGCAGTTCGCCGTCGGCGACGTCCATGCCCGCGCCGTTCACGGCCAGCAGCCCGCCGAAGCGCTTCTGTATTCCGGAAATCTGCAGCAGTGCCATCAGGCCCCCTTGGCGCTGGCGCGGGCGTCGGCGGAGCGGCGCAGGGCGGCGCGGCGCGCCAGGCCCCACAGCCCTTCGCGGAAGAAGCGCGCAAAGATGATGACCAGCAGCGCGAACACGATCATCTGGATGTTGCCCGCGTCGCGCAGCAGTTCCGACGCGACATACACCAGCACCGCGCCCAGCAGCGGCCCGACCAGCGTGCCCATGCCGCCGATCACGACCATGGCGATCACCATGCCGGTCTGCGTCACGATGCCGAGTTCCGGGCTGACCAGTTGCGCGAAGGTGCCGTACAGGCCGCCGGCGAAGCCGCAGATGGCGCAGCTGACCAGGAAGGCCAGCGTCTTGTAGCGCACCACGTCGATGCCGCGGCTGGCCGCGCCGATCTCGTCGTCGCGGATGGCCTGCAGGAAGCGCCCCGGACGCGCCCGCAGCAGCAGGAAGATCAGCAGCGTCACCGCCGCCAGCGCGGCCAGGAACAGGTAGTAGTTGCCCACCCGGCTTTCCAGCAGGGCGGGCACGTGCAGCCCCTGGTCACCGCGGGTGAAGTCGATGGAGTTGTAGATCACCAGGCGCACGATCTCGGCAAAGGACAGCGTGGTCAGCGCCAGGTAAGGGCCCGACAGCCGCAGCACGATGCGGCCCAGCACCAGGCCGACCAGTCCCGGCACCACTGCCGACAGCGGCAGGCCGAGCCACAGCGGCACCTTCCAGTGATAGGCCAGGAGGCCCGTGGTGTAGCCGCCCAGCATGGCGAAGGCGGCCGGCGCCAGCGAGAACTGGCCGGCGTAGCCCGCCAGCAGGTTCCAACCGCAGGCCAGCATGGCGAAGTACATGCTGACGATCAGCACGCCCAGCCAGTAGGGCGAGGACACGCCCAGCGGCAGTAGCGCCAGCACCGCCAGGAACAGCAGCGACAGCCGCATTTCCTGGCTCAGCTTGTTGCGCAGCAGATTGGGATGGGCCAGCGGTTCCATGTTCAGACCTCCCGCGCGCGTTCGCCGAACAGGCCCTTGGGCCGGAACAGCAGGATCAGGATCAGCAGCGCCAGCCCGAAGGTGTCGCGGTAGTCATAGGACAGGTAGACCGCGCCGAAGCTCTCCAGCACGCCCAGCGCCAGCGCCGCCACGATGCTGCCGGGAATCGAGCCCATGCCGCCGATCACCACGATCACATAGGACTTGATGGCCGGGAACGCGCCCACGTCCGGAGCCGGGTTGATCACCGGCGCCAGCAGCGCGCCGGCCAGCGCCGCCAACACGCCGGACGCCATGAAGATGATGCTGCTGGCGCGCGCCGTATCGATGCCGGCGATGGAAGCGCCCAGCCGGTTCTGCGCCACCGCCTGCACCTGGCGGCCCCACAGCGAACGCTTGATGAAGAGCGCCAACCCGATCAGCAGCACGATGGACAGGCCCGCGGTGATCAGCTTCTGGCCGCTCATCATGAAAGGGCCGACGGCCATGCGCGTCACGTCCGACAGCGACGGGCCGCGCATGGGGTAGGGGCCCACCACCTTGTCCACCAGGTTGATCAGCAGCAGCGACAGGCCGAAAGTGACGACCACCGCGTACTCGTCCTTCATCAACCCCCATGAGCCGTAGCCCGCGTACAGCGGGCGCATCAGCCAGCGTTCCGTGGCCCAGCCCAGCAGCGCGCCGGCCGCGGCCGCAATGGGCAGCGCCAGCCAGGGCGGCACGCCCAGGGCCAGCGACACCAGGGTGTAGGTGTAGGCGCCTATCATGTAGAACTCGCCATGGGCGAAGTTCACGACCTTCAGGATGCCGAAGATCATGGTCAGGCCGACCGCCATCAGCGCGTAGTACAGGCCGATGATCAGGCCGTTGACGAACAGGTCCAATGCCAGCACTCGATTCTCCCTGGCGCCGGGGGCGTGCCCCGGCGCGCATTGCGGTCCCGATGGCGAGGCGGTCCGGCCGCTTGGCCGTCGCGCCACCTCCTTTTTGGGGAACCAGCCTGAGGCACTGCGTGGGCGCAATGTTGCCGCCGGCGGCCTCAAGGCAAAAGCGCTCCCCCTTGGAGGGGCACAATCACTTCGCTGGCTTGACCAGCTTGTCGACCTGTAGCGGCTGGCCGGTGGCCTGGATCAGCGTGGTCTTGCTCAGCGGCTGGTCCACCTCGGTCAGCTGGTAGGTGACGTAGGGGATATCGACCCATTGCTGGTAGGTGTAGCCCGGCTGCTGCGAGAAGCCGAACTTGCCGCGCACGCCTTCGAACTGCATGCCTTGCAGCGCCTTGATGATGGCGGCGCTGTCGGTGGACTTGGCCTCTTCGATCGCGCGGGCGATCAGCAGCACCGAGTCCGCGGCCTGGAAGATGAGGCGGTTGGGTTCGGTCTTGGCCTGCTTCTGGTAAGTCGCGGCCACGTCCATGCCGATCTGCGGCATGGGCATCTGCGGGTGGTACAGGCCGAAGGCCAGCATGTACTTGCCGGCTTCCTTCACGTTCTTCCAGAAGTCGGGATAGTCGGCAATGCCGGCGCCGTCGTAGAACCAGGTCTTGGCGCTGGGCGCCACGCCCTGTTCGTACAGCTGGTTCATCAGGATGTAGGCAGCCGGCGGCAACATGATGTTGACCACCAGGTCGGGCGGACTGGCGCGCAGCGGCAGCACGGCGGGCGTGAAGTCCTTGCCGGCGCGGTCCAGCGCGATGTACTTGTACTGCGTCTGCGGCGCGGCCTTCTTGAGGAATTCGCCCAGCAGCTTGGCCTGGCCAATGCCGTAGTCTGTGTTCTCGGCGAAGGCGACCACGTTCTTGACCTTGAGCGCGGCAATGGTGTCGGCCATGGCGCTGGAGACGCGGGTGTTGTAGTTGGCCGGATTGAAGACTTCCGGATAGCCCTTGGCGCGCACGTCGTCGGACCAGCAATTGGTGTTGACGTAGGGCACCTTGTAGCGGTGCGCGACTTCGATCTCGGCCAGGCAGACCGAGCTCTGGTGGCCGCCCGTCACCGCCACGACCTTGTCGCGCGAGATCAGTTTTTCGGCCGCTGCGCGGCCCTTTTCCGGGATGCCCTGGTTGTCTTCGTAGATGATCTTCAGCGGCCGGCCCAGCACGCCGCCCTTGTCGTTGATCATCTTGGCGATGATTTCCACGCCGTCCTTCACCTGGGTGCCTTGCACCACCGAGCCGGGCGGGGATTGCGCGATGCTCACGCCGATGACGACAGGATCGGCGCCATGGGCGGCAGAGGCGAGAACGACCGCGGATACGGCTGCGGCGAGGCGGAGCAGTTTCATCGTGGTTTCCTTTTGGAAAGGAGGTACGGCGATGCCGCCGTTCGCGCGGGCGAACGGTGTCGGCGGGCGGGAACTCTGCCTGTTTTTTAATCCTGTAGTACCGGTCTGACCAGTTAGGGCTTACCAGCAGTCGGGCTTGTCGGCATGGCCGGCGCCAGCGGTGGCGCTGGCCATGCCGCGGCGTCAGGCCGCCAGCAGATTTTCCAC
>NZ_JBARYB010000243.1:0-21777 GCF_049647645.1 Achromobacter sp. | reverse complement strand
GGTGGACGGGACGCCGGCGGCGCCGTCGCGGCCGTACAGGCCGGCATTGGGGTCCGGTGCCTGGCGCGGATCCGGCAGCTTGCCGTTGTCGCCCTGGCGGCTGGCCCGGTCGACGAAGGGTACGGGCGCCTTGGTGACGTAGAAGGCGACGACGGCGGCCACGATCAGGCCGAGGAGCAAGCCGGCCAGCGCGCCGTACAGGGTGCTGCCGCTTTCGCCGGACGAACGGCGGGTGGTTTTGCGCTTGGTTGCCATGAACCGATGTTACATCCGCTCAGGCGCCGACACGCCCATCAGATCGAGGCCGTTGGCCAGCACCTGGCGCGTGGTCGCGGCCAGGCGCAGGCGCGCCAGCTTCAAGGCGGTGTCGTCGACCAGCACGCGCTCGGCGTTGTACCAGGCATGGAAGTCCGAAGCGCAGTCGCGCAGCCAGAAGGCGATGTGGTGCGGCGACAGTTCCTGCGCCGCCAGCGCCACCACGTTGGGGAATTCGGCCAGGCGTTGCAGCAGCGCGAATTCGGTCGGGGCGGTCAGCAGCGCGGCGTCGGCCTGGGCCACGTCGGCGGCCGGCATGGCGGCATTGTTGATGACCGAGCAGATACGGGCGTGCGCGTACTGGATGTAATAAACGGGGTTCTCGTCGCTCTTGGACAGCGCCAGGTCCACGTCGAACACGAATTCCGTGTCGGCGCGGCGCTGGATCAGGAAGTAGCGCACGGCGTCGCGGCCCACCCAGTCGATCAGGTCGCGCATGGTCACGTAGCTGCCGGCGCGCTTGGAGATCTTGACCTCTTCGCCGCCGCGCATGACCTTGACCATCTTGTGCAGCACGTAGGCCGGGTAGTCCTTGGGAATACCTTCTTCCAGCGCCTGCAGGCCGGCGCGCACGCGCGCCACCGTGCCATGGTGGTCGCTGCCTTGGATGTTCACGGCGCGATGGAAGCCCCGTTCCCATTTGGCCTTGTGGTAGGCCACGTCAGGCACGAAGTAGGTGTAGCCGCCTTCGCTCTTCCTCATGACGCGGTCTTTGTCGTCGCCCGTGCCCAGTTCGGTGGTGCGCAGCCACAGCGCGCCGCCTTCCTCGTAGGTATGGCCGCCGGCGACCAGCGCCTTGACGGTCGCCTCGACCCGGCCGGAGGTATAGAGCGAGCTTTCCAGGTAGTAGTTGTCGAACGCCAGGCCGAAAGCCTGCAGGTCCAGGTCCTGTTCGCGGCGCAGGTAGGCCACGGCGAAGACGCGGATGTCGTCCAGGTTGTCGATGTCGCCGGTGGCGGTGACGTCCACGCCATCGGAGTGGACCGTCGCGCCGGCCTGAAAATCGCGTGCGATGTCGGCGATGTAGTCGCCCTTGTAGCCGTCGGCGGGCCAGTCGGGCGATTCGGTCGTCAGGCCGCGGGCGCGGGCTTGCACGCTGATGGCCAGGTTGTGGATCTGGTTGCCGGCGTCGTTGTAATAGAACTCGCGGGTAACGTCCCAGCCGATGGCGTCGTACAGGCGGCAGAGGGCGTCGCCCAGCGCGGCCTGGCGGGCATGGCCCACGTGCAGCGGGCCGGTGGGGTTGGCCGACACGAACTCGACCAGGATCTTCTCGCCGCTGCGGGGCGAGCGGCCGAAGGTGGCGCCCTGCTCGGCCACGGCCGCGATGACGGCTTGGCGCGCGGCGGCGGTGACGCGCAGGTTGATGAAGCCGGGGCCGGCGATTTCAGCGGACTCGATCAGGCCGGCTGCGCCGGGCTGCGCCATCAGGGCGTCGACGATGGCCTGGGCCAGTTCGCGCGGGTTGCGGCGGGCCGGCTTGGCCAGCTGCATGGCCACGTTGGTGGCGACGTCGCCGTGGGCGGCGACCTTGGGGCGCTCGAGCAGCACATTTGCCACGGCGTCGGGCAGGCTTTGCGCGACGGCGGCCTGGATCAGGGAGATAAGCTGTTTTTGTTGCTCGAGGAGCATGGGCGTCTGGAGAAGTTCTGAGTTAGTGACGGACGCGCCCGCACAGGCCGGGCCTGTCGGGCGGAGCGGACAGGGGCGGCGTAGCCGGGGGGACCGCGCGCACCGGCCTCATGGCCGCGTCAGGTCCCGCTGTCACGGGAATCTCCTGAATCATAGCTTGATTTGGCAGTGGGACAGACCTGCGGCCAGGGCATCAGCCCTGCGTCGGCGGGTCCGAGGGGACAGATGGCGCCAGCCATCGGACCTGCTGCCCCGGGCCAGTTGGCATCCCCCGGGTGTTGCGGTAGTGTATGTAAGTAATCAATGTGGGAGACTGGAATATGCTGATCACCTTTCATTCCAAGGTCGTGGCCGAAGTTCTGATGCTGACCGACCATGCGGGGGCGCTGCTGTTGGCGGCCGGCAAGTCCTTCAAGGACAAGGTCCCCGAGCGTGGCGTTTTCACCGTCGAGCAATTGGGGCCGGCCATCAGCGGCATCGAGCACGCCATCGAGGAATACCAGAGCGCCCGTGACGGCTCCGATGAAGAAGATGAGGACAAGGCTCCAGCGTCGCCCATGGCCCGCATGGTGGGCCTGAAGGAACGTGCCTTTCCCCTGCTGGACATGATGCGCCAATCCTTGGCGGCAAATGCCGAAGTCACCTGGGAGGTGTCGCGGGGCTGGTAGGCTGGCGAGCCCAATGTCGCCGGGCAGACAATCTGCCCGGCATTTTTTGCCTACCCTACTCGCCTGACGCCACCCGAAGGAACCACCACATGCGCTGCGATATCACCGTTGTTTTCGATTCCCGCCGTTCGCTGGACCTCTCGGCGAACGTCGAACCCTCGCCGCAGCGCCAGAGCGACGCGCGCGACTGGTTCGACAGTGCCTGGGAAACGCTGGGTTGCGAGCCGCTGCGCCCCAGCGGCAAGGTCCTGCTGCTGGACAAGGTGCTGGGCGTGGCCGACGCGCTGGGCTACGACACCCTGTCCTCCGACGAAAAGGAGGCCCGCGAGTTCGCGGAGCACCTGGCGCTGGCCTTGGAGCGCCCGCGCATTACCGTGGATCTGCCGGGGTTGACGGTCGGCTATTGAGAGACTCGCGCTCCAAAAACGAAAACTGCCCCTAGGGGCAGTTTTCGTTTGCGCGGTTCCGACCGTTGCGCCTAGCGGATGCCCGCGCGCATGAACGATTGCACGAACTGGCGCTGGAACAGCAGGAAGGCGATCAACAGCGGCGCGGCCGACATCAGGGTGGCGGCGGTGATGACCGACCAGTCGATGCCCTGGTCGGTCGACGAGAACACCTGCAGGCCCACCGTCAGCGGCCGCGATTCGACCGAGTTGGTGATGATCAGCGGCCACAGGAAGTTGTTCCAGTGGTGGCTGACCGACACCAGCCCGTAGGCCACATAGATCGGCTTGGCCAGCGGCACATACACCTTCCACAGCACCTGCAGGGCATTGGCGCCCTCCATGCGCGCGGCCTCTTCCAGTTCACGCGGCACCGTCTTGAAGGTCTGGCGGAGGAGGAAGATGCCGAAGGCCGATGCGAAGTAAGGCAGGCCGATGGCGAATACCGTGTCGCGGATGCCCAGCTGGCTCATGGAGCGGTAGTTTTCCACCAGCAGCACGTCCGGCATGATCATCAGCTGCAGCAGCACCAGCATGAAGACGAAATCGCGGCCGCGGAACTCGAAGCGCGCGAAGGCGTAGCCGGCCAGCGTCGACAGCACCAGTTGCGCCGCCAGCACCATGGTGACCAGCAGGAAGGTGTTGAGGAAGTAGCGCGGGAACGGCGCGGCCTGCCAGGCGCGCACGAAGTTGTCCAGCGTCAGCGGCGCGAACAGGTCGAAGCGGGTCGCGTAGGCGGGCGGGTGGAACGCCGCCCACATGGCATAGGCCAGGGGCAGGATCCACAGCAGGCCGAGCGCCCAGGCGCCCAGGGTGTCGAGCTTGTCTTTCATTGATAGTGCGTCCTGCGGTCGAGCCAGCGGAACTTGAGCAGCGCGGTCAGCGCCAGCACCACCAGCAACACGACGGTCAGCGTGGCGGCGTAAGCCGTGTCCCAGAAACTGAAACCCACCTGGTAGATGTAGTACAGCAGCAGCGTGCTGGCGTTGTCCGGCCCGCCGCGCGTCATGACCACCACGTGGTCCACCAGCCGGAACGCATTGATTAGGGCGTTGATCAGCACGAAGAGCGTGGTCGGCATCAGCAGCGGCCACAGGATGCGGCGGAAATACTGCCAGCGCGACGCGCCTTCCAGCATCGCGGCCTCGCGCAGCGACGGCGATACGGTTTGCAGGGCAGCCAGGTAGAAGATCATGAAGAAGCCGGCTTCCTTCCAGACCGTCACCAGCATCAGCGCGGGCAGCGCGGTCTCGCGGTTGCCCAGCCAGTTGGGGCCGGGCGAGCCGAACAGCTGCATCACCTGGGCGATCAGGCCGTACTGCGGCGTGTAGAAGAACAGCCAGATGTTGGCCACCGCCACCATGGGCAGCACCGTGGGCGTGAAGTAAGCCATGCGCAGGAAACCGCGCCCCGTCAGGTTGCGGTTCACCCACAGCGCCATGACCAGCGCGATGCCGATCGAGGTAGGGATGGTGCCCAGCGCAAACCACAGGTTGTTCCACAGCGACTGCCAGAATACTGGGTCGTCGCGCATGACGGCGTAGTTTTCCAGCCCTACGAAGCGCGCGGGGCGCGCGCCCTTGGGGGTGGAGAAGAAGCTGTGCCATAGCGTCGCCACCGCCGGGTAGTGCGTGAAGGCGGCGAGCAGCACGATGGCTGGCAGCAACAGCAGCCAGCCATAAAGCGCGTTTAAAGAGCGGCTCATCGTGCTTGTCGGTTTTACTTGTAGGGACGCAGTATGCGGTCGGCCTCGCGTTGCGCGTCGGTCAGGGCCTGCTGCGGCGTCTTGGAACCCGTCAGGGCGGCTTGCAGGGCGTCGTTCAGGGTCTTGGTGACGCGCTGGTTCTCATGCGTGGAGAACTCCGCCACGCTGACTTCCAGCTGGTCGCGCGCGACTGCGGCGGCAGGCACTTCCTGCGCGTACTTCTTCATTTTTTCGGTCTGCCAGGCGGCCGGGGTCACGGCCACGTAGCCCGTGGCGATGCTCCAGTCCGCGGCGCGTTCGGGCGTGGTGACCCATTGCGCGAACTTCAGCGCGGCCTGCTGCTGCGCCGGCGTGCCGCTCTTGAAGATGTAGAAGTTGCCGCCGCCCGTCGGGCTGCCGCCGCGCTTTTGCTGCGGCATCATGGCCACGCCGAACGGGAAGTCGGCGTTCTTGCGGATGTTGGTCAGGTTGCCCGTCGTGGTCCAGACCATCGCGGCCTTCTTTTCCAGGAAGTCCTTGGGCGTGGTGCCCCAATCGATGGTGCCGGTCGGCATGATCTTGTGCTTGGCCGACAGGTCGCGCCAGAACTGAGCGGCTTCCACCACGGCCGGCTTGTCCAGGTAGACCTCGTTGCCGGCTTCGTTCATCAGGATCGCGCCGTTGGGCGTGGTCAAGGCCTGGAACAGCCAGTAGGCGAAGGCGCCGCCCGACGGGATCTCGATGCCCCACTGCGTGGTGTTGCCGGAAGCGTCCTGCTTGGTCAGCTTCTTGCCGTACTCGACCAGTTCGGCCCAGGTCGCGGGCGCGCGCTCGGGGTCCAGCCCGGCGGCCTTGAACAGGTCCTTGTTGTAGTACATGACGATGGTCGAACGCTGGAACGGCACGCCCCAGGTATGGCCGCCGCTGCGGCTGTTCTGCATGAAGGCGTCATAGAAGCCGCCCAGCCACTTCTTGTCGGCGTCGCTCTTGGCCAGGCTGTCGATCGGAACGATGGCGTCCTCATCGATCAGCGTGAACATGTCGGTGGACAGCAGCACCGCCAGCTGCGGCGGGGTGCCGCCCTTGAGCGCGGTCAGCGCCTTGGCGATCGAGTCCTGATAGGAGCCTGCGTAGATCGGCTTGATCTTGATGTCGGGATTTTCCTTCTGGAAATCCGCCACCATGTCGTCGACGATCTTGGTGATCGGGCCGCCGACCGCGACGGGGTAATAGAACTCCACCTCGACGGGCTTGTTCTGCGCCTGCGCGGGCAGCGACAGGCAGGCGGCGGCCAGGCTGGCGGCCAGGGTTTTCAGTACGATGCGACGCATGTCGGTTTCCTTTGCTGTGTACAGGCCCTAGCGGCCGGCAGAGTTGATGACCGCCGAATCGGCGGCAAAGAAGTGCTGCTGGCTGTCCTGCCAGGACAGGCCCAGTGTTTCGCCCGCGCTGGCGCGCAGATGGCCGCCCACGCGCACGGCCACGCCGTTGGTGTCGCCTACGCGGCAGACCACGATGGAGTCCGCGCCGAAGTACTCCACGCTTTCCACCGTGGCGGGAACGCCATTGGCGTCGATGCGTATGTGCTCCGGACGCACGCCGAGCTTCACGGCACCCGCGGGGGCGCCGGCGATGGCGGGGCTCTGCATGCCAGCGATGGCTGTGGCGCCCTGCGTGGACGCCAGGCCGATCAGGTTCATGGGCGGCGTGCCGATGAAGCGTGCCGCGAATTCGGTGGCGGGGCGCGCATACAGGGCGTCGGGCGTGTCGTGCTGTTCAATCTTGCCGCCGCGCAGCAGCACCACCTGGTCGGCCATGCTCATGGCTTCGGTCTGGTCGTGCGTGACGTAGACCATGGTGATACCCAGGCTCTGCTGTAGCGCGCGGATTTCGCGGCGCATTTCATGGCGCAGCTGCGCGTCCAGGTTGGACAACGGTTCGTCCATCAGGCAGACCGGGGCCTCGGAAATCACGGCGCGGCCCAGCGCCACGCGCTGTTGCTGTCCACCCGAAAGCTGCGAAGGCTTGCGGTCCAGCAGATGGCTCAGGCCCAGCAGGTTGGCTACGCGTTGCAGGCGACGGTCGTAGTCGCGGGCAGGCTCCTTGCGCACCTTGAGGCCGAACAGGATGTTCTCGCGCACCGACAGGTGCGGAAACAGCGCATACGACTGGAACACCATCGAGATGCGGCGCTTGGCGGGCGGCAGCTGGGTGACGTCGCGGTCGCCGATGTGGATGGTGCCGGAGGTGGGCGTGTCCAGCCCGGCGATCATGCGCAGGGTGGTGGACTTGCCGCAGCCGGACGGACCCAGCAGGACCGTGAAGCTGCCGGCAGGGACCGTGAAGCTCACTCCGTGGATCGCAGCGGCGTTGCCGTACTGCTTGGTGAGATTATCCAGGACGATGGATGACATGCTGTCTCGAAGATCTAATAGTTAGATCCGCATTGTTGCCTGTTATGAAAACCTTTTCATTGTGCAGCGCAAACATGACGGATGTATGGCAGGACAAACTTTCGTAGTCTAGCTTCGGCCTCAGGAGAACGGGTACGGGCCGGGGTATTCCCCGATGACCGCATGATGCGTGACCAGGTTTTTCCCCTGCCACCAATGCAGCTGGTAGCCCGGCGGTTCCATGATGTATTGCAGCGTCGGGCGCGGGCCCAGCTCCAGCGCGAGCTGGTGCGCCGTGCCCGGACAGGTGGAGGCGATGGTGCCGCCGAAGCGCTGGAAAATCGTGCGGTGCAGGTGGCCGCAAAGCACGCGCTCCACGTTGGGAAAGCGCGCCACGATGCGTTCGAGTTCGGGCGCGCCGGCCAGCAGGCCAATGGCGTCCATGTGTTCGATGCCGGTCAGGAATGGGGGATGGTGCATCAGGACCAGCGTGGGCCGCTCGGGCTGTTCGGCCAGGCGCGCCGCCAGCCAGTCCAGGCGGTCCTGGCAGAGTTCGCCATGGCTTTTCATGGGCACCACGGTGTCCAGCGCCAGCATGCGCAGCGGATAGGTCTCGATGGCGTACTGGATGAACGGGCCCCCGCCTTGCAGATAGCCATGGTCCGGGAAGGCCGCGCGCAGCTGGGCGCGGTCGTCGTGGTTGCCAGGCAGCAGGAAATAGGGGATTTCCAGCGCCTGCAGATGTTCGCGCAGCACTTGGTATTCGTGTGGACGACCCAGGTCCGTCAGGTCGCCCGTGATCAGCACGCAGTCGGGGCGCGGAGTCAGCGCGTTGAGGGCGCGTACCGCGGGCGCCAGAAAGGCCGCCGGATCGATGATGCCGTAGGCCTTGTCGCCGGGGGTGCGCATGTGCAGGTCGGTGATTTGTGCGATGAGCATGACGCGTGTACAGATGAAGGGTTGTTGTGGGGAGAGGCCTCAGCGGCGCACCGGGGCGGCGGTGCCGCCGACCACGATGCAATGCGGCAGCCGGTCCGAATGCGGCGGCTGGCCCTGGATCTGCGCCAGCAGATTCGAGCACGCCGTTTCGCCTATGCCGTCGCTGGGCTGGGCCACGGTGGTCAGCGGCGGCGTCAGCAAGGCGCCGAAGCGCATGCCGTCGAATCCGCAAACCGAGATGTCGGCGGGCACGGACAGGCCCAGGCCCACCAGGTCCGCGATGACGGCGGTGGCCAGCAGATCGTTGGAACAGAACAAGGCGGTGGGCGCCTGCTTGCCGCGCAGCGCGGCCTTCAGGGCGTCCAGGTCGCTACCCGTGTGCGAACTCATCGATATGTGCTGGATGGCGTCCAGGCCCAGCCGTTTGGCGCAGGCGCGCGCGCCCGTCAGCCGGCGGCGGGCGCGATCCGATGCGGTCAGCGGGCCCGTCACCAGGGCGATGCGGCGATGACCCAGCGCGGCCAGGTGGGCCACCATGTCGCTGGCGGCCGCGCGATTGTCGACCGACGCGAAAGGATGGGCGCCGGACTCGTTGTAGACCAGCACGTAGGGAATGCCGGCGTGGTCCAGGTCGTCCAGCGTGGCGCTCTTGGCGGCGTCCGCGACAGTCAGGATCAGGCCATCGACCTGGTGGTCCATCAGGCCCTGGACCGCCGCGGATTCCACCGCGGGGTCGTAGCCGGTGGCGGTCAGCATGACGCTATAGCCCGATTCCCGCGCGCGCCGCTCCGCGCCTTCGAAGCACTCGGCGAATACGGGGTTGGACAGCGTGGGCAGTATCAGGCCGATGGTGCGCGTGCTGCCCGAGCGCAGGCTGCGGCCCACGCGATTGGGCCGGAAGCCCGCGCGTTTGGCGACGTTGCGGATATGCGCGAGCGTGTCGGGATGCACGATCTCGGGCTGGTTGAATGCGCGCGAAACCGTCGCCGGGGAGACCCCGGCCTTGCGGGCCACTTCGATGATGGAAAAGCGGGGCGACGAGCGCGATGCCATGGCGGGATTGCTGCCGGATTTTCTGAAAACGATTTCATCTTACTCGACAAATATGACCCTTGTGTTGCACGGGTTTGCGCTATGCTGATGCCAACGCAACAACACAAAGCCAAGGCGCGAAGCGCGATTTTCTGCGAAAAATCAGATGCTTTTGGGTTTTTCCTAATTGACGCTTGGCGCACAATGGCAAGGATTGGTCCACTGGAACCTCGCGGCAGAATGCCGCGCGGCGCCGCGGATCCTCGGTCAAGGGGACCGGGTGCGTAGTTGAGCCGCCGCGCGATGCGCGGCGCCGGTAAAGAGGAAAGGACCATGTCTACTGCCTTGAACAGACTTGGCGCGCTGGAAGCCGCGCGCAAGCTGCAACGGCGCGAATTGACCGCAGAGCAACTGGTGCGCGCCTGCTTTGCGCGCATCGAACAACGCGAAAGCACCATCCATGCGTGGACCGCGCTGCAAAAGCAGGCCGCGCTCGACCGCGCGCAGGCGCTGGACCGCGGCGCGCTGCGGGGCGTGCTGCACGGCTTGCCCATGGGCGTGAAGGACCTGTTCGACACCGTCGACCTGCCCACGCGCTACGGTTCGCCCATCTACGAACGCCACTGCCCCGGTCTGGACGCGGCCTCCGTGGCGCTATGCCGCGGCGCGGGCGCAATCGTCGTCGGCAAGACCGTGACGACAGAATTCGCCACCTATCAGGCAGGCCCCACGCGCAACCCGCGCAACGAGGCGTACTCGCCCGGCGGCTCGTCCAGCGGCTCGGCCGCCGCGGTCGCCGACGACATGGTGCCTTTTGCATTGGGCACGCAGACCGCAGCCTCCATCATCCGCCCCGCGTCCTATTGCGGCATCGTGGGCTTCAAGCCTACCTTCGGCAGCATTTCCCGCGCTGGCGTCAAAAGCCTGGCGGAGTCCCTGGACACCATCGGCGGCTTTGCCCGTTCGGTGCCGGATGTGGCGCTGTTCGCTTCGGTGCTGATGCGCGATCCCCGCATGCTGGAACTTGCATACGACGGCAAGCCGCGCATCGGCATGTACCGCAGCCTGCAATGGCGGCACGCCCTGCCCGAAACCAAGGAAGCCTACGCGCAGGCCGCGGCCATCCTGTCGCGCGCGGGCGCCGTGGTCGAGGAAGTGCCGCTGCCGCCCGAGCATTGCGTCCTGGCGCAGTTGCATGCGGACATCATGGCGTTTGAAGCGTCTCAGGCGCTGGCCTACGAGCGCCTGGAGCATGCGGCGCAGCTCAGCCCCAAGATCCAGGCCATCCTGGAAGCGGGCTCGCGGATCACTGCGGAAGAACACCAGAAGAACTTGATGCGCGTTGCCGAATCCCGTGCGCGCGTGGATGCGTGGTTCGACAAATACGACGTGCTGCTTGCGCCCAGCGCGAGCGGCGAGGCGCCGTTCGCCGACCTGGGCACGGGCGATCCGCAGTTCTCGCGCGCTTGGACGGTATTCGGCCATCCCTCTCTCAGCCTGCCCTTCGCCACCGGCCCGCAAGGCCTGCCCGTCGGGCTGCAGCTGGTCGGCGCGCGCTACAGCGACCACCGGACGCTGGCGATGGCGGCCTGGGTCCATCAGCGGCTGCTGGCTGCCACCGCGCCGGATATCGGCGCGTCCGACATGTGGCCGCGCGGCTGAGCGTCTGCCGCCCGTGCGCGGACTGAAGCCGCGTTGGCGCGGCGGCGCCCAAAGAAAAAGCCAGCCCGGTAAGGCTGGCTTTTTTACGCCGAGTCGCGGATCACGCGGTCTCGGCGGTTTCTTTACGCCGGGTTGCGGATCACGCCGTTTCGGCCGTTTCTTGTTCGGTTGCCGTCACGGCGCTCGCATTGATATGGCGGTTGACGGCGCTCAGCACGGCCTGGAACGAGGCCGTCACGATGTCGCGGTCGATGCCCACGCCGAAACCGGTGCTCGATTCGCCGACGCGCAGTTCCACATAGGAAGCGGCGCGCGTGTCGGTGCCGGTGCCGATGGCGTGCTCGTGGTAGTCCATGATGCGCACGGGCACGTCCAGCGCGGCGACGAAGGCCGAGATCGCGCCATCGCCCTTGCCCGTCACGATGCGGCGCTCGCCGTTGTATTCAAGTTCGGCTTCGATGCTGAAATGCTGGCCCTCGCCGGCCGACGGATTGCCGTCGATGCGATGGCGCACCAGCTTCCAGGGCGACTTCTGTTCGAGGTATTCGCGGTTGAAGATCGTGTGCACGTCGTCGGCCGTGACTTCGCGGCCGGTTTCGTCGGTGACGCGCTGGATGGCGCGGCTGAATTCGATCTGCAGGCGGCGCGGCAATACCAGGCCGTGTTCCTGTTCGAGCAGGTAGGACACGCCGCCCTTGCCCGACTGGCTGTTCACGCGGATCACGGCGTCGTAGCTGCGGCCGAGGTCGGCCGGGTCGATGGGCAGGTACGGCACTTCCCAGACGGCGTCGGCCTGCTGCTGCGCAAAGCCCTTCTTGATGGCGTCCTGGTGCGAGCCCGAGAACGCGGTGAAGACCAGGTCGCCGGCATACGGATGGCGCGGGTGGACCGGCAATTGGTTGCAGTACTCGGCGCAGCGGCGCACTTCGTCGATGTCCGAGAAGTCCAGGCCCGGGTGCACGCCTTGCGTGTAGAGGTTCAAGGCCAAGGTGACGAGGTCGACGTTGCCGGTGCGCTCGCCGCTGCCGAAGAGGCAGCCTTCGATGCGGTCGGCGCCCGCCATCACGGCGAATTCCGCAGCGGCCACGGCGGTGCCGCGGTCATTGTGCGGGTGCACGCTGAGCACGATGCTGTCGCGGCGCGCCAGGTTCTTGTGCATCCACTCGATCTGGTCGGCGTACAGATTGGGGCTGGTGGCCTCGATGGTGGCGGGCAGGTTCAGCACCATCTTGCAATCGGGCGTGGGCTGCCATACGTCGGCTACGGCGTTGGAGACTTCCAGCGCGAATTCGGGTTCGGTGGTGCTGAAGACTTCGGGCGAATACTGGTAACGCCATTGCGTTTCCGGGTGCTGCGCCATGTACTGCTTCACCAGGCGCGTGCCGGTGGTGGCGATGTTCTTGATCTCGTCCTTGCTCATGTTGAACACGACCTTGCGGAACGCCGGTGCGCAGGCGTTGTACAGGTGGACGATGGCTTGCTTGGCGCCCGCGGCGGATTCCACTGTGCGGCTGATGAGGTCTTCGCGCGACTGGGTCAACACGATGATGGTGACGTCGTCGGGGATGCGCTTTTCCTCGATGAGCTTGCGCACGAAGTCGAAGTCGGTCTGCGAAGCGGACGGGAAGCCCACTTCGATTTCCTTGAAGCCGATCTTCACCAGCTGTTCGAAGAAGCGCACCTTGCGCTCCACGCTCATCGGCTCGATCAGCGCCTGATTGCCGTCGCGCAAGTCCGTGCTCATCCAGATCGGCGCCTTGGTGATGCGGCGGCTGGGCCAGGTGCGTTCAGAAAAGTCGCGGGCAAAGGGCGCGAAGGGGACGTATTTGGTGGCGGGGTTGGCAAGCATCATTACTACACCTCGATCGGTTTCTTTTGAATCCCGGGAATGCTTCCCTAGGCGGCTGCGCGACCGGATGGCGGTCTTGTGCCAGGATTTGCCGTGATTGACCGGCAGGATTCAGAGATAAAAGGGGGAAATCGCGTGTGGCAAGCGTGGTTGCCGAGCTACCACGGGGACACTAGGCCCGGCAACCGATCGGTAGGTATAGCGATAGCGCGTAGGAGGAGAAACGAGCGCGCAGGCCGGCAACCGGAGCGTCGAAGCGTCCGGTGGCAATCGCGAAGGGGGTGCGGTGAGCGGCCATAGGTTGCTAGTCAAACATATTTTCTTCGCCAGCGCAACTGAATGCTCTTTTGTGTGGGGGCGGGTTGCGGGCTTGCGGCAGCGTATTTCGCCGAAGAAAATTCAGCAAAAACGGGGCTGGATAGGCGCCGGCTTTGCATGGCGCGGTATGGACGCAGCCCGCGAATACCGAGCTGGTGCAGTATGGGCTTGCCTGGCCGGCGAGGGACTGAAACAAACAGGCCGCCTGTCGGCGGCCTGGTATGGCAATGGCGGGGGACTTACCGGGCCGGGCCGATGCGCGGTTCCACGTAGCGCTCGCTGCGCCCTTCGGTGCGTGCTTCGCGGCGGACTTCGTCGCGCGGGTCGCGCGGCGTGCGGTCGGACGATTCCAGGATGCGGGCCTGTTCCGCGACCATCGCGATTTTGCCGATGCGGTTGTGGCGGATTTCAGACAGGGAGCGGCGCAGGTCACCCACCGTGAAGGGTTCCTGGCGGTCGCCCCAGGTCCAGCGCAGCACGCCCAGGGTTTCCTCGGACAGGTTGGGCGCCAGGTCGGCCAGCACGCTGGTTTCGACCGGCGTGGCGCTGCCGGAGGCCAGGCTGGCGGACAGCCAGGCGCGCAGCGTGAAGAACACGATCAGGGTCCAGATGCCGGCCACCACCCACCAGATGTAGGGGTTGACCTTCTGCACCATGTCCATGGTCGGCTGCCCCAGGGAATGCAGGAACTCGTAGTTCATGGTGCGGCCGAAATTCAGTATCCAGTTGGCGGCCAGATACCAGATAACCACGGCGACGGCGATGACGATCGCACGCACTATGAGTCGGGGAAGCGCTAATTTGAGCAGGGTCTGGCCGATGAGGCGGCAGTCCTGGCGGGCGCTTGCGGGCGAAGTCAGATTCATCATGCAAAATATTGTACCTATGACCCGTCCTATTTTAGAACTGCGACCTGGCCAGCATTTGACGCTGACGCCACAACTGCAGCAATCGATCCGATTGTTGCAGTTGTCCACGCTCGATCTCGAAGCCGAGATTTCGCAAGTCCTGGCGGAAAACCCGCTGCTGGAACGGCAGGATGAAGCGCCGTCGGCCGAGGCCCCGGCCGAGTCCGACCGCGAGTCCTCCGTGCAGGACGACGAACCCGCCGCCGAACGCGAGACGCCGGTGGATGAAATGCCGGGCTCGGGCGGGGTCTATCCCGATGACGATTCCAGCCGCCCGGAGGCCGCCCGGCCGGACACGCTGCGCGAGCACTTGTTGGGCCAGTTGATGCTGACGCGCGCCGCGCCGCGCGACGTCGCGCTGGCCGGCCTCCTGATCGACGAGCTGGACGAGAACGGCTACCTGGGATCGCCGCTGGAGGAGATCCTGGGCTGGCTGCCAGCCGAGCTGGAGCCGGACATCGACGAACTGAAAGCGGCCCTGTCGCTGCTGCAATCGTTCGACCCGCCCGGCATCGGCGCGCGCGATATGGCCGAATGCCTGCTGTTGCAGCTGCGCAACCCCGATCTGGCGCAACTGCCCGAAGCGGCAGAGGCCGCGGTTCTGGCCTGTGCCCGCCAAATCTGCGCGCAACACCTCGCCCTGTTGGCGACAGGCAACGCTGCGCGCCTGTGCGCGGCCGTCGGCTGCGACGATGCCATGTTCCGCTCGGCCCATTCCCTGATCCTGCGGCTGGAGCCGCGTCCGGGGCGCGCCTGGACCGTGCCCGCAGCCGACTACGCGGTACCGGACGTCATCGTGCGCAAAACGCGCGGCGGCTGGCAGGTCACCCTCAACAGCGCCGCCGTGCCCAAGCTGCAGATCAATGGGCTGTACGCCCAGATGTTGGGCAACCAGAAGGAGTCGGCGCATGCAGGGCTGCACTCGCAGCTGCAGCAGGCCCGCTGGATGATCCGCAACGTGGAGCAGCGATTCGACACCATCCTGCGGGTGGCCCAGGCCATCGTGCAGCACCAGGCAGCCTTCTTCAGCCAGGGGCCAGCCGCCATGCGGCCGCTCATCCTGAAGGACATCGCTGGCGAGCTGGGCTTGCATGAGTCCACGATTTCACGCGCTACAACGCAGAAGTACATGCTCACTCCGTTTGGCACGCTGGAGCTCAAACGCTTCTTCGGCACGGGCGTGTCGACGGACGGCGGGGACGCCACTTCGGCCACCGCGGTGCAGACCTTCATCCGCCAGATGGTTGCCGATGAGAACCGGGCCAAACCCTTGTCCGACAGCCAGATCATGCAAAAACTGGCCGATCAGGGGATAGTGATCGCCCGGAGGACGGTGGCAAAGTACCGTGAAGCGCTACGGATAGCCCCAGCGGCGTTGCGCAAGGCGCAGGCGGCGGCCCGCTGATCAGGCCAATGTAATCGGGGACGGATATATGGAAATTCGTCCCTGATTTCAACGACTTGCGTGACACTTTGGTTGCAAATTTATTTATGCGCGGGGCTTGCCAGTAGCGGAATAATTTTCGATAATTATTCTCATGTACATTTGCGTATGTAATGCCATCACCGAACGCCAAGTCCGCGCCAGCGTGGACGGGGGTGCGACGACGCTTTCCGACCTGCAATTCGAGCTGGGCGTAGCCACGTGCTGCGGCTGCTGCGCGGCCACGGCCGCCGAATACCTGCCGGGCGGCCGCTGCTCCAGCGTGTGCGACGTGCGCTCCATTGCTGTTCCGGTCAATCCTCCGGCCGCCATGGTCGAAGCGGGTGCGCCTGCTGCCAACAGCAGCTTCCCGATTCCCCTGGTCGCCATCGCCTGAGGATAGCCGTCTCTTTCCGGCTCGCTGCCGTCACGCAGCGGGCCGCGTTGCTTCTTTCTCGCAAAATTCCCGGATGGTCATCGCCAGTTGGCGCGCGGGCTCGCGCACCGAGTCGGCCAGGCATAGCGCCAGTTCGGTCGACGGGACCGGCGGCAGCGCCGCGTCGATGATCCGATGGTCCGGCAAGAGGCAGCGCCGCTCCAGCAGCGCCACCCCCAAGCCCCCTGACAATGCCGCCTGCAAGCCCATCAGATTCGGGCTTTCGTAGGCGATGCGCCAATGCCGACCTGCGGCCTCCAGGGCATGGATGGCGCGGTTGCGGTAGATGCAGCCCTGCGGAAACGCCACCAGCGGCACCGGCTCAGCCAGCGGCACTTGCACCCCTGGAGCGCCGATCCAATGTAATTGCTCGGGCCAGGCGGCCAACGCGGCGCCCGCGCCGGGCTCGCGCTTGAGCAGGGCCACGTCCAGGTCGCCCCGTTCCAGCGCGCGCGTGAGCGCCGAAGTCAGGTCGCACCGGACCGATAGCCGCACGCCTGGCCGCGACCGGGCAAACTCGGAAACCAGGATGGTCAGCGTGTCGGCCGCGAAATCGTCCGGGATGCCCAGCCGGATCACGTCCACGCGCTTGCGCCCGCTGACGGCTTCCCGGACCTCGGTCGACAGGGCCAGCATGCGCCTCGCATAGCCCAAGAGGCGCTCGCCGTCCTCGGTCAACGAAACCTGGCGGCCTTCGCGGACGAACAGTGCGCACTCCAAGGTTTCTTCCAGCTTGCGGATCTGCTGGCTGACGGTGGATTGGCTGCGGTGCACGCGTTCGCCCGCCGCCGTGAAGCCGCCGGCGTCCACGACGGAGACGAAGCTGTGCAAAAGGTCGAGGTCTGGCATCGGTCGCTCCATGCATTCATTTTTCAAATACTTTCGATCCGAATAAAGAGTTTGTCAATGGATGGGCGCCCGCGCAGAATCCTTACATCCGCCGCCACTGCGGCTCAGTGCCTACTTTCGGATTCATCATGAAGGCCACCTCAACCCTGTCTGCCGCCACCCTGCCAGCCCAAGCCTCGCCGGGCATCAGTTGGGCGCCGATCGCGGCGTTCTGTTTTCTGTGGAGTTCGGCATTCGCGGCGGCCAAGATCGCGGTACGGGACTGTCCGCCGCTGACCCTGCTGACCATCCGCTTCCTGATCGCGGGGGCCCTGATGCTGGGCTTGGCGGCGGCCAGCGGCGGCTGGAAAATGCCGGCGCGCCGCGACTTGGTCGCGCTGATCCTGCTGGGAGCACTGAACAATGCCCTGTATCTGGGTTTGAGCTGGTCGGGCATGACCACCGTGTCATCCGCGTTCACCGCAGTGTTGATCAGCACCAACCCGCTGCTCATCGGTGTGCTGGCCGGACCGGTGTTGGGCGAACGCCTGGGATGGCGCAAGCTGCTCGGCCTGTGCCTGGGATTGGCGGGCGTGGCCCTGGTGCTGCGCTCGCGCTTGTCGGGCATGCAGGAGGATCTGCACGGCACGCTGCTGGTCACGGGAGGCCTGCTGGCGCTGGTGGCGGGCACGTTGCTCTACAAGCGCCTGAAGCCATCTTCGGGCCTGTGGACGTCCACAGGCATACAGTCGTTGGCCGGCGCGGTGGTCATGCTGCCTTTCGCGTTGATGTACGAAAACATCGGCGATGCGCGCATGACCGCCAGCCTGTTCTGGAGCATGGCCTACATGATCGTCGCCGTGTCGATGGGCGGCTATTACCTGTGGTTCATGATCCTGGGGCGCGCCAGCGCCACGGCGGCCAGCGCGTTGCACTTCCTGATGCCGCCGCTCGGGCTGTTGTTCGGATGGCTGGTGCTGGGCGAGCACGTGTCGTGGCTGGACCTGCTGGGCATCGTTCCCATCGCATTCGGCATCTGGCTGGCCACGCGGCGCGCCGAATAGCGTGTCGCCGCGGCCGGGGTTGCCGATCCGCAACGAATCGCCGCCGGCCGCTAGCTGGCGCGTTTCATGCAGCCAGGGGACGCATGGCCGGGTGCGATTGCGCGGAGTTGGCGGTGAATTCCAGCGAGTGACGCGTCGTCAGGCCGCGCAGGCGCTGATGCAGGCATGCAAGGCATCACGCACGCATACTCATTCTCATTGGCTTGTCGCTTTCTTGTAGCGCTCCTAAAGCGGTTTACCAAATGCAGCGCAAGGCTAGGCGCGGCCCCGCGCCTGGTGGTAGTCTGCCGGGGTTGCGTACGCGCGGCATCGTGCGCTCCTTTGTCGCGATGCATCTGCGTCGCGCCTGACTGCAAGGAGTCCATCATGAAAGGCGACAAAACCGTCATCCAGTTTCTGAACAAGCAACTGACCAACGAACTGACGGCCATCAACCAATATTTCCTGCATGCCCGCATGCTGAACCATTGGGGCTTCGACAAGCTGGGCAAGCACGAGTACGAAGAATCCATCGGCGAAATGAAACATGCGGACCGCTTGATCGCGCGCATCTTCATGCTGGACGGCCTGCCCAACCTGCAAGACCTGCATAAGCTGCTGATTGGCGAAGACGTGCCGGAATTGCTGGCCTGTGACCTGAAGCTGGAGCAAGGCGCCCAGGCGACCGTGAAGGAAGCGATCGCGCATTGCGAATCGGTCCGTGACTATGTTTCGCGCGATCTGTTCCAGGATATTCTGGACGACACCGAAGAGCACATCGACTACCTGGAAACGCAGATCGACCTGATCGACAAGGTCGGCATCCAGAACTACCTGCAAAGTCAGATGTCCGTGCCGGAGTAATGTTCCGGTCATGAAAAATGGCGCCCCGCGGGGCGCCATTTTTTTTGAGGTACTGCCGGGCCTGCATTGCAGGCCCAGTGACTTACTGGGGGCGGGCCGGGCACTCGGCCATGGTGCCCCAAGCGCGGTTGGGGCCGCAGTACTTGTTGCGCGCCGCCCAGGAGCACGACGGACGCTCGAAGAAGCCTTGCGTGGCGCATTGCGCGAGCTCGCGCTTGAGGGCGTCCTGCCAGCCGAGAGCACCGGGCGCTTGCGCGGTGTTGGGCGGCGGCGGGGGCGCTTGCACCATTTGCGGGGTGCCATAGCCGCCGGCCTGGGCCTGGCCGCCGTTGATGGCGGTGGAGGTGCCTGGCGCTTGCAGGTCCAGCGTGCTGACGTCCGAGGCGCCCGAAGGCAGCGGCACGTGCGAGGCCGCCGCAATTTCGCGGGCCTGGTCCGGACTGATGCGGTCGCGCGAGATCTTCACCGCAGGATCGCTGACGCTGTCGAACAAGGACACGGTATTGACCTGCCATTCGCGGTCGGCGGGTTTGTCGGGCACCCCCAGGGTGCCGTCAATACGCGGCTGCGGAGGCTGCGCCACGTAGGGGCGGCCGTTGGCGTCGAGCACGGGCTGCTGGGAAGCAGCCGCGTCCTGGCCAGGAGCGGGCGCTGCGGGCGGCGCATGCGCCACCAGCCAATCGCCCAATTGAATGCCGCCCCAGGCCGACGCGCCAAGCGCGATCAGGAGCGTTGCGAATAAGAAACGCCAAGACATTGCTACCCTCATCTGCCGTGCGGAACCCGAACGGGTCTACGCTTTGTCTCCGAAAACCTTGCCGCCGTGCTCCCGCATGGCGTGGAATTTCACATCGGGATACAGTTCCTCGGCCACGCGCAACTGCGCGGGAGAACCGATCAAAAACGCCGCCGCATCCACAACATCATAGGCGATATGGGCGGCATTGGCATCCATGAACTTGCGCAGCGCCTTGGGGTTTTCAGACGTAATCCAACGTGCCATTGTGTAGCGGGAAGGCAGCATCCGGGCATCCACGCCGTACTCCGTCTTCAGGCGATGGGCGACCACTTCGAACTGCAGCTGGCCGACCGCGCCCAACAGCAGGGAACCGCCGGAGGCCTCGGGACGGAACACCTGGATGGCGCCTTCCTCGCCCAATTGGGTCAGGCCGGTACGCAGCTGCTTGGTGCGCAGCGGGTCCTTCACTTCCACGGCCTGGAACAGCTCGGGGGCGAAGAACGGCAGGCCGGTGAACTGCAGGGTTTCACCTTCGGTCAGCACGTCGCCCAGTTGCAGCACGCCGTGGTTGGGAATGCCGATGACGTCGCCGGCATAGGCCTCGTCCAGCAGTTCACGCCGCTGCGACAGGAACGACACCACGTTATTGGGGCGCATTTCCTTGTTGGTGCGCGCGACCTTCAGGCGCATGCCGCGTTCGAAGCGGCCGGAGCTGACGCGCACGAACGCGACGCGGTCGCGGTGGGCCGGATCCATGTTGGCCTGCACCTTGAACACCACGCCGGTGAACTTGGGTTCCACCGGCTGCACCAGGCGCTGCATGGATACGCGCGGGCCGGGGGGCGGCGCTTGTTCGACCAGCGCGTCCAGCACTTCCTGCACGCCGAAGTTGTTGATGGCGGAGCCGAAGAACACGGGCGTCTGCTTGCCGGCCAGGAACTGTTCGCGGTCGAAGGCGGGCGCGGCTTCGTTGATGAGTTCGATCTCGCCGCTGGCCTGCTCGAAAGCCGAGCCGAAACGCTGCGCGATTTCGGGATTGTTCAGGCCTTCGATGAAGTCGTCCTTGTCCGAGCGGCGTTCCTGCCCGGGGCGGAACACGCGCATGCGGTCCTGGCGGATGTCGAACACCCCGCCGAAGGCCTTGCCCATGCCGACCGGCCACGAGAACGGCACGGCGTCCATGCCCAAGTGGCCTTCGATCTCGGACAGCAGTTCGAGCGGTTCGCGCACTTCGCGGTCCATCTTGTTGATGAACGTGATGATGGGCGTGTTACGCGCGCGGCAGACTTGCAGCAAGCGGATGGTCTGTGGTTCGACGCCGTTGGCGGCGTCGATCACCATGAGCGCGGCATCGACCGCCGTCAGCACCCGGTACGTGTCTTCGGAGAAGTCCGCGTGGCCCGGGGTGTCGAGCAGGTTGATGACGCAATCGCGGTATTCCATCTGCATCACCGAGGACGCCACGGAAATGCCGCGCTGCTTTTCGATTTCCATCCAGTCGGACGAGGCATGGCGCGAAGCCTTGCGCGCCTTGACGCTGCCGGCGATCTGGATCGCGCCTGCGAACAGCAGCAGCTTTTCGGTCAGTGTCGTCTTGCCCGCGTCGGGGTGGGAAATGATGGCGAACGTACGGCGCCGCGCTACTTCGTGAGGGATGTTCATGATCGGAAGGATTTTACCCGGCGCCGCTTGTTTGCCCGGCGCGGTCCGGTATCGGGCATGAAAACGTGCGGGGCATGCGCCGTTGCCGGCGCATGCCCCGCACATGGGATTCAGGAATGGCGGCGGAACGACGCCAGGAATACGCCAGCCAGGATGAACAGCGAGCCGAAGGTCCGGTTCATCCAGCGGATGTGCTTGGCGCTGCGCAGCATGCGCAGCACGCGCGCCGCCAGCAGCGTGTACACGCCCATGGCCACCAGGTCGGTGAACGCCAGCGTGGCGGCGATCGCCGCGTACTGCTGCGTCAGCGGCAGCGCGGTGTCCACGAACTGCGGCACCACGGCCAGCAGGAATACCGTGCCCTTGGGGTTCATGGTGTTGATCAGGAAGCCGCGTAGCACCAGTTCACGGATCGTGGCGCGTTTGGGATCGCCGGCGTCCACCGTGACGGGTGCGGCATCCGTGCGGATCTGGCGCACGCCCAGGTAGATCAGGTAGGCGACGCCCAGGTACTTGACCACGTTGAAGGCCATTTCGGACGTGGCCAGCACCGCGCCCAGGCCCACCGCCACCACCACGAACTGGAACAGGATGCCCATGATCAGGCCGGCCGTGTTCCAGTAGCCGCGCGCGAATCCGTATTTCAGGCCGGAGGACATCGCCGAGATCGCGCCCGCGCCGGGCGAGAACGAAATGGCCCAGGAGGCCAGGAAGAACGTCAACCAGGTGGATAAAGGCATGGCGCGGGTCCGTGGGGGCGGTTGCGGTGATATTACTTGCTCAGCAGCGCGGCGCGCGGCGCGCCCGAGGGGCGTCCGGAGCCACCGTTGCCTGCCGGGCGGCCGGAGCCCTCCGGACGGCGATGGTTCTGCTGCGGGCGACCCTCGTTGCGGCCGGCGTGGGCCGGACGGTCGGCGGGCTTGCCATCGCGCGGAC
>NZ_JBARYB010000242.1:0-1712 GCF_049647645.1 Achromobacter sp. | reverse complement strand
GGCCGGACATGCCGGCCACCATCCCCAGGGGCGTCTTGGCCGGCATGCGGTGCAAGTTCAGGGTGGCGATGTTCGGGCACTGGCTGAGCACGTCCAGGTGATGGCTTTGCACACTGAGGGACAGGGTGTGCAGCTCGGGCATGGCGGCCAGTGGCGCCAGGTCAATGGCGGGGCCCTTGTCCAGGGAGAGCCGCAGTTGTTGCAGGTGCTTGAGGTTGGGTAGGGCCAGCAGCCCGGGCAGGTCGGCGCTGATCACCTGCAGGGCAAACTCCCGAAGCAGGGGCAGGCTGCCAATAGCCTCGCAATGCTCCAGGGCATCGAGGCAGTCCAGGCTCAGGGACTGCACATGGGGCAGGGCCAGCAACACCCGGGCATCGAACGCGCTGCCCGGGTAATGGCTGTAGAAGCGCACGTTGAGGCGTTCACCGAAACGGGCGCAGAGTGTGTCGAGCTGACTCAGCCGTTCGCCGTCGTACTGTTCGGCCTTGGCGAACTGGACGATGACCTGGGCCTGGTCATCAGCCTCCAGGCGGGCGCTCACCTGCAGTTCCAGGTCGGCCTGGCTGGGGGCTTGAATTCGATGGGGAAACATCAGCGGTCCTTGATGATTTTTGCCGCGGCATCATGCCATTGCGCACTCTTGATCGCCATCTGCGCGCAGGCCCGGCCAACTGCCGGGCCACCTTGCGAAAAGCTTACGGGTCGACCTGGCCCATCAGCTCGGCCACCGATTCCGGGCGCTTGGCGTAGCGCTGGGCCAGCACCGCGCAGACCATCAGCTGGATCTGGTGGAACAGCATCAGGGGCAGAATCAGCACGCCCATGGTGCTGCCGGCAAACAGCACCTGGGCCATGGGCACGCCGGTGGCCAGGCTCTTTTTCGAGCCGCAGAACAGGATGGTGATGCGGTCTTCCTGGTCGAAGCCGAACAGCTTGCCGAGAAAGCTCGACGCCAGCAGCACCAGGGCCAGGAGGATGCAGCAGGCCACCAGCAGCCCGCCCAGTTCCCACAGCGGAATCTGCTGCCAGATGCCTTCATTCACCGCTTCGCTGAAGGCGCCGTAGACCACCAGCAGGATCGAGCCCTGGTCGACAAAGCGCAGCCAGTTCTTGTTACGCCCGACCCAGGCTCCAATCCAGCGGCGGGCGATCTGCCCGGCGATAAAGGGCAGCAACAGTTGCACGCTGATCTTGACGATGGCATCCACGGTCGAGCCGCTGTCGCCGTGTACGTTCAGCAATAAGGTCACCAGCAGCGGGGTGAGGAAAATGCCGAACAGGCTCGACGCCGCCGCGCTGCAGATGGCTGCCGGAATGTTGCCCCGGGCCAGGGAGGTGAAGGCAATCGCCGATTGCACCGTGGCCGGCAGGGCACACAGGTAGAGCATGCCCAGGTACAGGTCGTTGCCCACCAGCGGCGACAGCAGCGGCTTGAGCGCCAGCCCCAGCACCGGAAACAGGATGAAGGTCAGGCTGAACACCAGCAGGTGCAGGCGCCAGTGGCCGGCCCCGGCGATGATCGCCTCGCGCGACAGCTTGGCGCCGTGGAGGAAGAACAGCAGGCCGATGGCGAGGTTGGTCAGCCAGCCGAAGCCGACCGCCACCTGGCCGCTGGCGGGCAGGAAGCTGGCCAGCAGCACCACGCCGATCAGGGTCAGGGTGAAGTTGTCGGGCAAAAGACGCGAGCGTGTCATAGCGGGATCATCCGGGGG
>NZ_JBARYB010000241.1:0-104365 GCF_049647645.1 Achromobacter sp. | reverse complement strand
CCGTCCGCCAGCTGGCTGGCGTTGGCCGCGGTGACGCCGCCCTGACCCGGCGGGCGCAAGGCGGGCGCCATGGCCGCCATGCGGGCAGGGTCCGTCTTCTCGCGTATGCCTTCGTCGCGCCCCGCATCCTCCCGCGGCCCTGGCAACAACTCGGCGTGGAGGCCGGCCTGGGCCGCGCTCCAGGCGCGCGCATGGCTCTCCCGGGCCCATTCGTCCATCTCGGCCTGGGATAGCTGCCAGCGTTCCGCAATCCGCTCGGCGCTCTCGATCTGATGGATCAATGGATAGCGTTCCAGCAAGGCGGGGTTCAAGCCTTCAAAGCCGCGGAATTCGCCCTGTCCCAGCGTCACGTCCAGGAACATCGGTACCCGGCTCATGCTTTCGACGCCGCCGGCCACCACGTAGCGCATGTCGCCGGCGGCAATGGCTTGCGCGCCGAAATGCACCGCCTGCTGGCTGGACCCGCACATGCGGTTGAGCGCCACGCCCGGCACGCTCTCGGGCAGCCCCGCGAGCATGGCGGCCAGCCGGCCGATATTGGCGCCCTGCTCGCCCGCCTGGCTGACGCAACCCGCGATCAGGTCCTCGACCTTCTCGCCCGGCAATCCCGCGCGCGCCAACAGGCCCTGCACGGTTTGGGCCAGCAGCGAATCCGGCCGCGTGTCCGCCCACCAGCCGCCGCGCCGCCCGAAGGGCGTGCGCACGGCCTCCACGATCACGGCTTCGTTCATGCCGTCGTCTCCTCAACGTAGAGCGATTCGATCTCGTCCGCATAGCTGCGGTAGATGCTGGCGCGCCTGACCTTCATGGTCGCGGTGACTTCGCCGTCGTCATGGTCCAGCTCCTTGGTCAGCAGATGGAAGCGCTTGATCTGCGCCACCGGCGCGAGGCCGGCATTGGCGCGCGCGACTTCTTGCTGCACCAGCTCGCGCACCTGCGCACATTCGGCCAGCGACCGGAAATGGGTGAAGGCGATGCGGCGCGACTCCGCCCACTTGCCCACCGTGTCGAACTCCAGCTGGATCAGCGCCGACACGTACTTCCTGCCATCCGCGATCACGATGCATTCCTTGACATAGGGGCTGCCCTTGACCGCGTTCTCGATCTCGGAGGGCGTCAGGTTCTTGCCGCCCGCCGTGATCATGATGTCCTTCAGGCGGTCGACGATGCGCACGCGGCCCGCCTCTTCAGCCACCACGTCGCCCGTGTACAGCCAGCCGTCGCGCACGGTGCTGGCGGTGGCTTCCGGGTTCTTGTAGTAGCCCTGGAACACCATGTCGCCGCGCACCAGCAGTTCGCCCGCTTCGCCCATGCGCCATTCCACGCCCAGGATGGGTTCGCCCACCGTGCCCACCTTCACGCGGTCCGGATGCTGGCCGAAGATCATGCCCGCGGACTCCGTCAGCCCGTAGACCTCGATCAGCGGCACGCCCAGCGTACGGAAGTAGCGCACCACGTCTGGCGAGATCGGCGCCGCCCCCGTCATCGCCACGCGCACCCGCCGCAGCCCAATGAAGTTCTGCAAGGCGCGCAACACCAGCCAGTACCAGAGCCAACGCGTCCAGCGCTCGCGCAGCGTGTATTGCGCAGGAGACTTCTCCAGGAACGGCGCGCAGGCCGCCAGCGCGCGCCGGTACAGCCATTGCTGCACGCGCCCGGCTTCCTGCATCTTGATCGAAATGGCGGCGTGCAGTTTTTCCCAAATGCGCGGCACGCCCAGGAATATCGTCGGCGCGACTTCACGCAGGTCTTCCTGCACCGTGCGTATCGATTCGCCGAAATTCACCTGCGCCCCCAGGTAGAGGGGCACGAAGGTGGACAGCATCTGTTCGGCCACGTGGCACAGCGGCAGGTAGGACAAATGCACGCTATTGCCGTCCATCGCCAGCCGCTCGGCGATGCCAGGCGCCACACCGCGCATATTGCCGTAGCTGAGCATCGCGCCCTTGGGCTTGCCGGTGGAGCCGGACGTGTAGATCATGAGGCCGGTGTCGTCCAACTGCTGGCCGTCCAGCGCCTCGTTCAAGGCAGCAAGCTCGGCCGCCTCGCGCCGCTCGCCTTCGGCCTCGATCTCGGCGTAGGTCACGATGCGCTCGCGCTCGGCCGGCGCATAGGAGCGCAGGCCCTTGGTCTCCATCATGACGATGCGGCGCAATAGCGGCAGCCTGTCGGCCACCTGCAGCACCTTGTCCGTCTGCTCCTGGTCCTCGCACACGACCAGTTCCACGTCCGCGTGCTCCAGCACGTAGCCCATTTCCTGCGCCGGGCTGGTGGAGTACACGCCCACCGCCACGGCGCCGACCGCGCCCGCCCCCATCTGGGTCAGCAACCATTCCACGCGGTTCTCGGAAACGATGGCGACCCGTCCGCCCGCGCTCAGCCCCAGGGCGCGCAGGCCCAGCCCCACGCGGCAGGCCCGGCTCCAATATTCCGCCCAGGTCATGGGCTTCCAGATGCCGAAGTCCTTCTGCCGGATGGCGATGGCCTCCGGCTGGCGGCGCGCCTGCTCGCGCAGCATCTGCGGCAGCGTCAAGGCCGGCCACGCCTGCGTCGATGCGCCGGAAATATCCATGTGCTTGTCCGTCATGACAGCCAGCGCTTGCGGCGCTTGTAGTGCTTGATGTCGCGAAAGCCGCGGGCCTCGCCCGTGCCGCCCACACCCAGGTAGAACTCGCGCACGTCCGGATCCGCCGCCAGCTTTTCGGCGCTGCCGTCTATCACCACCTTGCCGGTTTCCATGATGTAGCCGTAATGGGCCACCGCCAGCGCCACTGAAGCGTTCTGTTCCACCAGCAGCATGGACACTCCTTGCTCGTGGTTGATGCGCGCGATGATGGAGAAGATGCTCTCCACCAGCATCGGCGACAGGCCCAGCGAAGGTTCGTCCAGCAACATCAGGCTGGGCTGCGCGATCAATGCGCGACCGATGGCCAGCATCTGCTGTTCGCCGCCCGAGAGGTAGCCCGCCAGGCCGCGACGCCGCTCGAAAAGACGCGGGAAATAGCCGTAGACCAGGTCGAAGTCGACCTTCGCCCCTGGCCTGCCCGTCAAGGCATAGGTCGCGGCCACCAGGTTCTCTTCGACGGTCAGGTCCTCGAACACCCGCCGTCCTTCCATCACGTGCGCCAGCCCCGCGCGCACCAGGTTCTGCGGCCTGGAGCCCGCGGTGTCGCCGCCGTTGAAGACGATCTGCCCGCGCACCAGCGCGCCATCCTCCAGGTCCAGCAGCCCCGACACCGCCTTCAGCGTCGTGGACTTGCCGGCGCCGTTGCTGCCCAGCAGCGCCACGATGCTGCCGGCGGGCACCGACAAGGACAAGCCGCGCAGCACCTGCACCGCCTTGTTGTAGACGACTTCGATGTTGTTGATATCGAGCACCGCCGGGGCCGGCGGCGCGGCCTGCGCGTCATGTCCAGGGTTCACGGCCGCCTCACTTCAGCACGATCCAGTCGGAGGCCGGCACCATCTGCTTCTGCTTCACATCGGCGCGATAGATCCGGCCCACCGGGATCGAATTACCCTTGATCGAGATCGGCACGCCAATCAGGCCGCCCGTGTCGAAATCCTTGATGCCGTCCAGCGCCGCCTTCATGTTGGCGCTGGTCAGTTCCTTGCCGGCGTCCAGCGTGCGCTTTGCGACCTCAGTGAACAGCATGGCGGCCAGGAAGCCCTGCATGTAGCCCGTGCTCTGGTACGTCGGGCGCATCTCGCGGATCTTCTTCAGCATGGGCGCATCGGCCGCGGTGTCGTAGTAGTAGCGGTACGGCATCACGCCCATGAAGCCCTCGGCGTCCTCGCCCATCTGCATCACGGTGGAGTTGTCCATGGTCCAGAACGTGCCCATGTAGCGCGTCTTCAGTCCCATGCGCTTGCCCTGCCCCACGAACTCGGGAATGGGCGCCAGCACGTAGCCATGGAAGATGGTGTAGTCCGGATCGGCGCGGCGCAGCTTGATCACCTCGGTCGACACGTCCACGCTGCCCGGCGGCGTCATGATCTCGGTCGCGACCTTCAGCCCGAGCTTTTCGGCCACGGCGCGCGAGCTGGCGATGGGATCGCGGCCGAACTCCGTATCCGAATACACGAAGGCCACCTTGGCGCCGGGCTGTTCCTTGGCGATGTAGCGCAGCAGGATGCCGAACATTTCGGTGTAGTCAGGACCCAGCATGAACTGGGCGGGATACTTGGCCGGATCGTTCAGTTCCGTGGCAAAGGACGCACCGGTCATCAGGATGTCGCCCGTGCGGTTCAACTCGGCATTGATGGTCTTGGAGAAGCCGGTGGAATCGCCGTAGTAGAAGTTCACCTTGTTCTGGCTGGTAATCTTCTTGAACGCCGCCACCGAGGCATCCACCTTGTAGGCCGTGTCTTCCGGCACGTAGCGCAGCTTGCGCCCCTTCACGCCGCCCTGGTCGTTGACGATCTTCACGTAGTCGGTAATGCCGGCATGGATGCCCTGCCCCGCGAAGGCGAACACACCGCTCAGCGGGATGGACCCGCCCAGCACCAGGTCCTCGGCCGCCTGTGCGGCGGGCGCCGCCGACAAGGCTGCTGCCAGGCCCAGGGGGGCCAACAACCTCGATAAACCGCTGCCGATCCGGATGCGCTTCATGGTTAGTCTCCTGAGGGTCTTATGGGTGGCCGCTGCACGCGAGCTAGGTGCGGAAGGGCCAGAGGTGGAAGTAACGGCGCACGCGCCGCCAGATTTCCGCGAGCCCGTGCGGCTCGAAGATCAGAAAGCCCACGATCAGCAGGCCGAAAACAATAGTGCGCACCGGCGAAATCAGGCGCAGCGCGTCGCCGCCCACCGGCAGCCAGCCCACGATCAGCTTGAGCAGCTCCGGCACCATGGTCATGAAAATGGCGCCCAGAATGGAGCCCAGGATCGTGCCCATGCCGCCCACGATGATGGCGGCCAGGAAGAAGATCGACATGATCAGCGGGAAGCTCTCGGGCGTGACGACCCGGAAGAAATAGGCCCAGAGACCGCCTGCTACGCCCGCATAGAACGACGACAGGCCGAACGACAGCAGCTTGTATCGCAGTAGCCGTATGCCCAGCACCTCGGCCGAAATGTCGCGGTCGCGTATGGCGATGAAGGCGCGCCCGATGCGCGTGCGGAACAGGTTGGCTGCGCCCAGCACCATCAGCGCCGTCACCGGCACGATCAGCCAGTAGATCTTGAACGAGGTATCCAGGTCCACGCCCAGCACCCGCGCCGGCGGCACCTGCAGCCCCGTCGTGCCTCCCGTGAACTGCCAGTTGGCAAAGATGAAATGCGCGATGAACGAGGCGGCGATCGTGGCGATGGCCAGGTACAGACCCTTCACCCGCAGGGACGGAATGCCGACCAGCAGGCCGCCCGCCATCGCCACCAAGCCGCCCGCCAGCAGATTCAGCAGCACCGGCGTGCCCAGCCGCTGCTCCAGCACCGCCACCGTGTACGCCCCCAGGCCCATGAAGGCCGCCTGCCCCAGGCTGACCAGGCCGGTATAGCCCGTGAGGATGTTCAGGCCCGTGGCGCTGGCGACATTGATGGCCACCAGGCAGGCCAGGTATAGCCAATAGGCGTCGGCCACGAAGGGGAACATGACCAGGGACGCGGCCAGCAGGACCAGCCACGCCTTCTGCGTGCGGGTATCGAACAGCGCTTCGTCCGCAAGATAGGTTTGCTTGGCAGTCGCGATGCGCATCGGTCAGAGCCTCTCGATTTCACGGGTGCCGAACAGGCCATAAGGCCTGACCATCAGCACCACCACCAGCACGATGAAGGTGGCCAGCAATTTGTATTCGCCGCCCATATAGGCGCCCGCCCAGGCTTCCAGCAGGCCGATGAAGACACCGCCCACCAGGGCCCCGGCCACGCTGTCCAGCCCGCCCACGATCACCACCACCAGCACCGACAGGCCGAACACGCCCATCGACGAGGAGATGCCGCCGATCGCACCCACGATCACGCCCGACACCGCGGCTAGCGCCCCCGCCGCCACCCAGGCCAGCGAGAACACGCGCGGCACGTTGATGCCCATGGCATACGCCGCGCCCTGGTCCGAGGCCGTGGCCCGCAGCGCCACCCCGCCGCGCCAGTAGCGGAACACCACCAGCACCAGCAGCGCCAGCACCACCGCCACCCAGAAGCCGTAGAACACCTTGGGCGCAACAAAGGCCTCGCCTATCATCACCGGCGAACGCGGCATGAATTCCGGCAGCCGGCGCTGGTCGGCCGTCCAGATCAATTCCACCGCGCCCACCAGGATCGACGCCAAGCCCACCGTGATCATGAACACCGAGATCGGCGCCTCGCCCAGCATGGGGCGGATGGTCAGCCTTTCGACCACCGCGCCCAGCGCGCCCGACACCACCACCGCACCCACGATGGCCAGCCAGATCGGCCATTCCATGCCGGTGGCGAAGGCGTAGAACACGTAGGCGCCCAACATCAGGAATTCGCCGATGGCGATGTTCACCACCCGGGTGGCCTTGTAGACGATGACGAAGGCCAGCGCCGCCAGCGCGTAGAGTCCGCCGCTGCCCAACCCGGCCAGCGTGACTTCCAGGAAGAACAGCATGTCCATCAGGCTGCCTCCCGCAGGCGGCGGCGCAGATCGCCGACATCGCCCGCGCCCAGGTAGGCCTGGATGACCTGCGGATCCGCCTGCACCTGCGCAGGCGTGCCGTCGGCGATCACCTGGCCGAAGTTCAGCACCACCACGTGGTCCGACAGGTCCATCACCATGCCCATGTCGTGCTCCACCATCAACACCGTCACGCCCCATTCGGAGCGTGCGTCCAGGATGAAGCGCGCCATGTCGTCGGTCTCTTCGCGATTCATGCCCGCTACTGGCTCGTCCAGCATCAGCACCTTGGGATTCATCGCCAGCGCCCGCGCCAGCTCCACGCGCTTCTGCAAGCCATAGGACAGCGCGGCCACCGGCGCGTGGCGGATGTGATCGATCTCCAGGAAATCGATGATGCGTTCTTCGATGTCGGCGCGCAGCGCCATCTCTTCGCGGCGCGCCCGGCCCAGATAGAGCAAGGCGTCCAGCACGTTGGTGCGCAGGTGGGCGTGGCGGCCCAGCTTGATGTTGTCCAGCACAGTCATACCGCGGAACAGCGCAATGTTCTGGAAGCTGCGCGCCAGGCCCATCCGCGCACGTTCCGGCGCGGCCACGCGCGTGATGTCGCGTCCCTGGAAGCGGATCTGGCCCGAGGCCGGGCGGTAAAAGCCGGAAATGGTGTTGAACAGCGAGGTCTTGCCCGCGCCGTTGGGGCCTATGACCGTGGTGATGGACCCGGGCGCCACGCGAAAGCCCACGCCCGTAAGCGCCTTGACTCCGCCAAACGCCAGCGTGACCCCATCCACCTCCAGCAAGGGAGTGCTGTCGGACTGATCCACCATTTGTCTCCTCGCTTTTACATGCGAAGTTTTTATCGACGTCGGTCTGGCGAACCCGCGAGGCAGGAGATGCAACGAACCTGTCTTTACCTACGCCAGTACAGCGCCGGAAAATCGTTCTATGCGTTACGCTAAGCGTGCTTAAAAGAAAACCAAGCAAGCGCTCGGTTCAGACCATAGCATCGCGGTTTTTGGATCGACAGCTGGTACTTACCCGATAACGGAGACTCGCCATGACCCAAGGACTTCCCGTCTTCCAGACGCTGTTTCTGGAGACCGACGGCGCAATCGCGACCGTGACGCTAAACCGCCCCGACGCCCTCAACGCCATCGACGTGGCGATGGCGCAAGACTTGCAGCGGGCCGCGCAATGGCTGGAAACGCGCGATGGAATCCGCGCGGTGCTGCTACGCGCCACCGGCAAGGCCTTCTGCGCCGGCGGCGACATCAGCATGTTCATGGGCGACCCGTCTCAGGTGCGGGCCACGCTGCTGGATCTGTTCACGCCGCTGAACGACTTCATTGCGCGCATCGCCCGCATGGACAAGGTCTGGATCGCCCAGGTGCATGGAATCGCCGCGGGCGCTGGCCTGTCGCTGGTGCTGGCCTGCGACGTGGCCATCGCCGATGCCGAGGCCCGCTTCATGACCGCCTATCTCAAGCTTGGGGCCACGCCGGACGCCGGCATGACGCATGGCCTCACGCGGGTGCTGGGCGCCCGGCGCGCGCTGGACCTGCTGCTGCGCCACGACGCCTTCTCTGCCGGCGATGCGCTGGCCTGGGGCATCGTTACGCGCACCGCCGCGGCCGGTGAAATCGCGCCAGCCGCGCAAGCCTATGCGCAGGACATCGCCCGCCACGCGCCGCACGGCATCGCCGGCGCCAAGGACCTGTTGCGTTCGGCCGAGCACGCCACGCTGGAAACCCAGCTGGCCGAGGAAACGGCGCGGTTCCTGGACACGGCTACCCACGAAGACTTCGCCGAAGGCGTGCGGGCGTTTCGCGAGAAGCGGCCGCCGCAGTTCAAGGGGAAGTAGGCCAGGCACGCATGCGGCGGCGGTCCTACCCGCCGCTGCGCGGCCCGCTCCAGTCCGGCGCGCGCTTTTGCACGAAGGCGCTCAAGCCCTCGCGCGCCTCGGGCGTGGCAGCCGCGTTGCAGAACACTTCGACCGCCGTCGCCACCCTGCGCCGGTACTCGTTGTCGTTGCCGTAGACGAAGGCTCGCCGCCCCATCGCCAGGACTTGCGACGGCTTGCCCGCCAGCGACCGCGCCAGCAGGCGGGCCTGCTCCAGCAATTCCGCTTCGGCTGCGACGCGCGCCACCAACCCCAGTCCGTACGCCTCTTGCGCATTGAAGGTGCGGCCCGTGAACAGCAGGTCAAACGCACGGTGCTTGCCCACGATACCCGGCAGGTGCACGTAATGGATCGCGGGCAGGACGCCCACATCGATTTCCGGATAACCGAAGGTGGCGGTATCCGCCGCCACCACCATATCGCTGGAAATGGCCACCGTCATGCCACCGCCGCGAACCGAGCCGGAGACCACCGAAATCGATGGCTTGGTCAGGTTGAACTGCGTGTCGTAAAGCTTGATGTACAGCTTGGACAACAGCGCATGGATCCGCGCCGGCGTGCTGTCCAGCAGCTTCTTCATGTCCAGCCCGGCGCAGAACCGTCCGGGCAAGTCGCTGGCCAGCAACACGGCGCGCACATCGGAATCGGCATTGGCCCGTTCCAGCGCGGCAATCAGCACGTCCAGCATGTCCTCGTCCAGCGCATTGACGGGCGCATGGCACAAGTGGATTTCCGCAATCTGGTTACGGACTTCGTAGCGCAGGAATGTCATCGGTACCCTCGCATTCAGGAATGGTTCTGCACGCTGCCCGAGGCCAGCAGCGCCTCGATTTCGGCTTGGGCATAGCCCAGCTCGGCCAGAATCTCGCGAGTGTGCTCGCCCAGCGCGGGCGCGGGCAGCGCAGCCTGGCGAGGCTGGCGTCCGAACCGTATTGGCAGGCCGACGTTGCGGACCTCGCCCAAGACCTTATGCTGGCTCTTGACGATCAGTTGGCGCGCAACGACCTGCGGATGAGCCAGCGCCTGGTCCAGCGTGTGGATCGCGGAACAAGCGATGCCTGCGGGCTTGAGCGTCTCCAGCCACTGCGCCACGCTGCGGGTCTCCATGCGCGACTGGACCAGTGCGACCGTCGCGGCGAAGTTGCGCACCCGGTCGGCGTTGGTCGCGAACTCAGGGGCATCCACCTGATCCTGCAACCCCGCCACCGCGCAGAAGCGCTGCCATTGCGCATCGTTGCCCACGCCCAGCATGATGTCGCCATCGGCCGCGCGGAACGCCTGGTAAGGACACATGGCCGGGTGGCCGGTCCCCATGCGGCGCGGAATCTGGCCGGTGCGCCAGTAGTTCTGCGCCATGTACGACATCAGGCCAAGCGAAGTATCCAATAACGAAACATCCAGGTACTGCCCCTTGCCGGTCTGGCTGCGCTCCAGCAGCGCGGCCAGGATCCCGCTGAGCGCGAAGGAGCCCGTCCCCAGGTCCACCGGCGAAAAACTGGCGCGCGCAAAGTTTCCACCTGGCTCGCCCATGGTGCTGATCATGCCGCTGAAGGCTTGCAGCATGACGTCATAGCCCGGCTCCTCGCCCATCGGCCCCTCGCGGCCATAGCCCGAGATTTCGCAGTACACCAGCCGGGGATTGAGGCCGCTGAGCGTCTCGTAGTCCACGCCCAGGCGCGCGGCGGTCTTGCCGCCGAAACCTTGCAGCACCACGTCCGACTGTTCCGCGAGCCGATGCACCACGGCGCGCCCGGCCGTTGTTTTGAGGTCCACGGCCAGGCTGCGCTTGTTGTGGTTCACGGCCAGGAAGGTCGCGGATTGGCCCGCGTCCTGCGGCAGCCAGGCACGCGTGTCGTCACCCTTGCCCACCGGCTCGACCTTGATCACCCGGGCGCCGAGTTCGCCCAGATACTGGCCGCAAAGCGGCCCGGCAAGCACCTTGCTCAGATCCAGGACCGTTATGTTCTTCAGCGGCGTCATGCGTGCTTCAGTACCCATGATTACTGCTCGCCCTTCAGGCCGATGGTTTGCGCCGCTTGCGTCCATTGCATGGTTTCACGCTTGAAGAACGCGTCTAGATCGGCGGGAGCGACCCGGAAGGCTTCCGCGCCGCGTTCCTGCATTGCCTTGCGGTAAGCATCGCTCGCAACGACGCGCGCCACGGCCTCACGCAGCTTCTGCACCGTTTCCGGCGGGGTGCCGGCGGGAGCCTGCAGCGAGAACCAGAATTTGAGATCCAGGCTGGGATAGCCCGCTTCCTTCAGCGTAGGCACATCCGGCAGCAAGGGCGAACGCTGCGCCGAGGTAATCGCCAGGGCCTTCAGCCTGCCGGCCTGCACTTGGCCAAGGCTGGTCGACATGCTGTCGAACAGGAAGTCGACCTGCCCGCCGATCACGTCGGTCACGGCGTTCGCGCTGCCCTTGTAGGCCACCCCCACGGCTTGAAAGCCCGCGAGCTTTTGCAGCGACGCGCCGTAGACATGCGGCGAACTGCCCGGGCCGAAAGTGGCATAGCTGAGCCCCTGCTTCATGCCGCGTCCGCGCTCGACCAGTTCGGCCAGCGTCTTGACTGGGGTGCGATCGGGATTGACCACCAGCAGATTGGGCATGGCGCCGGTCGTGCCGATCGGCACATAGTCCTGCAACGGTTGCATCTTCGCGCTCGGGTACATCAGCGGGTTGATGGCTTGCATGGCGACGGTGTTGTGCATCAGCGTGTAGCCGTCCGCGGGGCCATTCAGCACGCTCTGGTAGCCAACATTGCCGCTGGCGCCCGGCTTGTTCTGCACGATGACCTGTTGCCCCAATTCGCGCGCCAAGGGGTCGGCCACCAAACGCGCGATGAAGTCGGTCGGACCGCCTGCCGAAAACGGCACGACCAGCGTAATGGGCTTGGAAGGCCAGGTATCGGCCAGCGCCGGGCCGGACAGGGCGGCCGCAACCACGCCAGCGGCAAGAATTCGTTGGAACGCCATCTTTGTCTCCGTTGTGCTCTTAGAGGGATGGCCCATTATGCGAATGGTCTTGGTATATTAGAAATACCGTTTAAATATGCGGGCCATAACAAATTTGTGATGGCCTCAGACCACACGAGGATCATGCATGTCGATGTCCATCCGCGCGATGCAGTGTTTTGTCGCCGTGGTTTCCACCGGATCGATCAGCCGCGCAGCGGCTGCCCTGCATGTGGCACAACCCGCGCTGAGTCTGCTGATACGAAACCTGGAAGAGGATCTGGGTGTGGTGCTGCTGCATCGCAGCGCCCGCGGCGTCACGCCGACTGCTGCGGGATCGCGCATGCTCGCGCATGCGCGCGAAATCCTGGGACGCATCGACGCCGCGCGCGCCGACGTCCGCGAAGACCTCAAGGCGCCCCGCGGGACCGTGTCGCTGGCCATGTCCATGTCCATGGCCAAGCTGCTGACCGTGCCGCTTTTACGTTTCTCTCTGGAGCATTGGCCCGACGTCTACCTGAAGATCATCGAGTCCAGCACGGGATACATCCCGGGCTTCGTCAGTTCCGGCCATGCCGACCTGGGACTGACTTTCAGCGACGACGCGTCGGTCGATCTACGATTCCAGCACCTGATAGACGAAGAACTGGTGGTGGTTTCGCCGCCCTCCGCCACACCAGGAAAAAGGCCTGCTCCTGCCGCGCTGCATGCGCTGCCGGTCATGGATCTGCAAGCCCTCAGCGGACTGCCGCTGATCCTGCCCGGCCATCAGCACAGCCTGCGCCGCCTGCTGGACCAGTACCAACAGCGCGAGCGCGCCGAGTTCCGGGTCATTGCCGAGGCCAACGCCATTCCGCAACTGATCGAACTGGCGCAGGCCGGCGTCGCGCACACTATCCTGTCTTACGCGGCGGTACACCAGGAGGCTGAGCGGGGCGAGGTCGTCCTGCACCGCATCGTCACGCCGCGCATGGCGCGACCGGTATTCCTGTGCAGGTCGGACGTCCTGCCACTATCCATGGCCGCATCTGCCGTGGCCGACCGGGTCAGCCGTATCATCGCGGACTCCCGGCCTGGCGCCGCGCCCAGTCGGACGAAACTCAGATAACGCGCTTTTCCACCGCCTGCGCCCAGCGCCGCGCCACCGTCGGCGAGGTGGCGCAGGTGGCCGATTCCGTCACCACGCGCACTGCGCGTTCCAGCAGCTGGATATCGGCCTCGTGCTGGCGGGCCACGTGCGGGTCTTCGAAGAAGATCACGCGCTGGCATTGGTGTTCCAGCACCAGCTCCGCGATCTGCGCGTCGCCGCCCAGCGGCCCGCTCAGGTAGCGGTGCACCCAGGGCGTGTCCTTGGGCCAGCCGCGCGACCAGGCCAGGTCGTTCAGGCGGCCGCCGGTGGTGCCGGTCGCCACTCGCCGGGCGAACTTCGACAACACATCGAAATGCTCGCTGGCGAAGGCCACCATCTCGTCCTTGAGCGCATCGTGGGCGATCAGCGCCACGGTCTGGCCGGCGTAGTTGAAATGGCGCGAGGCCGAGACATCCGGCGCCAGCCCGGCATGGATGCGTTCGACTTCCATCCATTCGATGGCGCCGGCCAGCGTCGAGATGAACGGACGGCCGTGCGTGATGCACTGGCGTTTGAGCGCCAGCGCCTCGGGAAAAATCGACGACGGATCTACCGGATCGATCAGGTAGATCGCGCCGTCGAAAGGCGCCTGCCCGTCGCGCCCTTCCGTGACCCGGGCCACCAACTTCATCAGGCCGCCCTCGCGGCCATAGGGATAGCGGATCAGCCCGCCATAGCCCTGCAGCATGCCCTCGCGCACGATGGCGTCATGGGTGCGGCCGACGGTGTGCAGTTGCACGCCGAGCTCGCGTATCGTGGACGAACACGCGCGCAGCCAGGTGAACAGCGCGGCATCGGGAGTTTCGTGGTGCAGCCGGTTGGCGGCCAGGCCAAAGCGCAATTGGGCAGCGGGCATTGGTAGACTCAGGCAGGTAGGGACGACAAGGAGATGCTTGATGATACCGTGGCAGATGTGGCGTCGACCCGTTCAAGCCATGTTTGCATGCCAAAAAAGAAACGCTCCCCGTGGGGAGCATTTTTAATTCAGCAATCAATCCGCTTCGTCGATCCAGGCCATCTGTATGGCCTCCAGGATCTTCTCGCCGCAATGAGCAGGATCGTCATTGAAGCCGGGCAAGGCCAGAACCCATTCACGCAGCTGCACGAAGCGCAGCGTCTTGGGATCTTCGTCAGGATGCGCATCGAGCAGCGCCTCGGCGATCTCGTAGGTGTCGGTCCACTTCATCAATGGCCCTCTTTGGCGTGGTTGATGGTGTACTTGGGAATCTCGACCGTCAGGTCGGCGTCCGTCACCAGCGCCTGGCACGACAGGCGCGAGGTCGGGGTCAGGCCCCAGGCCTTGTCCAGCAAATCCTCTTCGTCATCGGTCGCGTCTTCCAGTGAAGAGTAGCCCTGCTTGACCACCACGTGACAGGTGGTACACGCGCACGACAATTCGCAGGCGTGCTCGATGTCGATATGGTTGTCCAGCAACACGCGGCAGATCGACACGCCCTTGGGCGCGTCTTCGATCACGGCGCCTTCCGGGCAGTAGTCGGGATGAGGCAATACAGTCAGTTTCGGCATAACGTGTTATCAGGCAATCTCATCAAGTTTGCGGCCGGCCAGCGCAGCGCGGATGCTGCGATCCATGCGCCGCGCGGCGAAATCGTCGGTCGCGGCCGAGAGGGCCTGGACCGCGTCCTTCACCGTGTCCACGTCCTGGGCATCCTGGGCTGCCATGGCGGCCTGCAGACATTCGTCCACGCGCTTGCGTTCCTCGGCGTCCAGCAGGTCGCCGTCGGCGACCAGCGCGGCCTGCACCGACTCGACCAGTTGGCGCGCGTCCACCTGCTGCTCGCGCAGCATGCGGGCGCGGGCATCGGTATCGGCTTGCGCCACGCTGTCGGCCAGCATCTGCGCGATCTCGTCGTCCGTGAGGCCGTAGGACGGCTTGACGGACACCATGGCCTCGACGCCCTTGCTCTGCTCGCGCGCCGTCACGCTCAGCAAGCCGTCCGCATCCACCTGGAAGGTCACGCGGATACGCGCGGCGCCCGCCACCATGGGCGGAATGCCGCGCAGCTCGAAGCGGGCCAGTGAGCGCGAATCGGCGACCAGGTCGCGTTCGCCCTGCACCACGTGGATGCTCATGGCCGTCTGGCCATCTTTGAAGGTCGTGAATTCCTGGGCACGCGCCACGGGAATGGTGCTATTGCGCGGGATGATGCGCTCCACCAGGCCGCCCATGGTTTCGAGGCCCAGCGACAACGGGATCACGTCCAGCAGCAGCCAGTCCTCCCCGGGAGCGCGGTTACCGGCCAGCAGATTGGCCTGCAAGGCGGCGCCCAGCGCCACCACCTGGTCAGGATCCAGATCGGTCAGGGGCTGCGTGCCGAATAGCTTGCCCACGGCCGCGCGCACCACCGGCATGCGCGTGGCGCCGCCAACCATCACCACGCCGCGCACGTCGGCCGGCGTCAGCGATGCGTCGCGCAAGGCGCGGCGCGCGCAGTCCAGGGTACGGACGATCAGGGGTTGGGCCAGTTCCTCGAATTCCGCGCGGCTCAGGATCGCATCCACGATCCGGCCGTCGGACAAGGCCAACTTCAGGCTGGCATCGTCGGAATCCGACAAGGCTTCGCGCGCGGCGCGCGCCGCCATCAGCAGACCACGGTGATCGGAGGGCGTAAGCTCGCCTGCGGCAAGCCCGGCTACCACGTGGTCGGCGATCAAGGCGTCGAAATCGTCGCCGCCCAGCGCGGTATCGCCGCCCGTGGCGATGACTTCGAACACGCCTTGAGTCAGGCGCAGGATGGAGATGTCGAACGTGCCGCCGCCCAGGTCGTACACCGCGTACACGCCCTCGGATGCATGATCCAGGCCGTAGGCGATGGCGGCCGCCGTGGGTTCGTTCAGCAAGCGCAGCACGTTCAGGCCAGCCAGGCGAGCGGCATCCCGCGTCGCCTGGCGCTGGGCATCGTCAAAATAGGCTGGCACCGTGATGACGGCGCCAACCAGGTCATCGCCCAGCACGTCTTCGGCACGCTGGCGCAAGACTGCCAGGATCTGGGCGGACACCTCGACCGGGCTAAGGTCGCCCTGGACGGTGCGGATGCGCACCATGCCGGGCGCGTCCACGAATTCGTACGGCGCGCGGCTGGCGCGCGCTTCTTCCAGCGAGCGGCCCATGTAGCGCTTGACCGAAACAACAGTGTTCAGCGGATCCTCGGCCTGCTGCGCGAGCGGTTCGCGGCCGGTAGTGACCTTGCCGCCGGGAAAATAGCGCACGGCGGATGGCAACAAGGCGTGGCCCTGCGCATCCGGCAACACTTCGGCAACGCTGCTGCGCACGGCAGCAACTAGGGAATTGGTCGTGCCCAGGTCGATCCCGACCGCCAGCTTGCGCTGGTGCGGCGCGGGCGATTCGCCGGGCTCGGAAATCTGCAATAAGGCCATGATTCTATTTTTCTGGTCAGTAGGCCGCGCTGTGCCGGCGCCCGCCGTGCGGACGCCCCGGCGCGCCCTGGGCTATCCAGCGGGCTGGGCGTGCGCCAGTTCTTCCGCCAGTTTCTCCACGAACATCCATTCCCGCACCTTGAGCCCGGCCGCTGCATAGTCGTGCTCCTGGTCCAGCAGGCGGGTCAGCGTGGCGCGCATGGTCGCGCGCGCTTGCTGCAATTCCGTTTGCAGGGCCGTCAGGGCTTCAGCGTCGTCGCGCGCGTCGTCCAGCATCTCGCGCCAGGTCATCTGCTGCATCAGGAACTCGGGGTCCATGGCCGTGTTGCTCTCGGTCTGCAGGTCCACGCCCGCCTGCTCGCACAGGTAGCGCGCCCGCAGCATCGGATCCCGCAACATGCGGTAGGCTTCGTTGGCGCGCGCCGCCCACTGCATGGCCACGCGGCGTTCCGCGGGGCTGGCGGTGGCATAGCGGTCGGGATGCACCTGCGCGGCGACAGCGCGCCACGCGGACTCAAGCGCCTGGGCGTCCAGGTCGAAGCGCGCCGGCAAGCCAAACAGGCCGAAGTGATCGTCTCCAGCCAAGACTTACACCGTGAACGACTCGCCGCAGCCGCAGGTCGCCTTCTCGTTGGGGTTGCGGAACTTGAAGCCTTCGTTCAGGCCTTCGCGGGCGTAGTCGAGTTCGGTGCCGTCCAGGTAGGCCAGGCTCTTGGGGTCGACGAAAACCTTCACGCCGAAGCTTTCGAATACCGTGTCTTCCGCCGTGGCGTCGTCCACGTATTCGAGCTTATAGGCCATGCCGGAGCAGCCCGTCGTCCTAACGCCGAGCCGCAAGCCGATACCCTTTCCGCGCTTTTGCAAGTAGCGGCCGATATGGGTGGCAGCCTGTTGGGTCAGGGTAACGGACATGTTCAGCCCGCCACAGCTTCGGCCGGAGCCGTATGCTTTTCTTTGTAGTTCTGCACCGCGGCCTTGATCGCGTCTTCGGCCAGGATGGAACAGTGAACCTTCACGGGCGGCAGGGCCAGTTCTTCGGCGATCTGCGTGTTGCGGATGTTCATCGCTTCGTCCAGGGTCTTGCCCTTGACCCATTCGGTCACGAGCGAGCTGGAAGCAATGGCCGAACCGCAGCCGTAGGTCTTGAAGCGCGCGTCTTCGATCACGCCGGCTTCGTTCACCTTGATCTGCAGCTTCATCACGTCGCCACAGGCGGGTGCGCCGACCATGCCGGTGCCCACCGATTCGTCCGACTTGTCGAACGAACCGACGTTACGCGGGTTTTCGTAGTGATCCAGAACTTTGGTGCTGTAAGACATGTTAATTCTCCACGAATTTCTAGGCGCGGGCGCTTAGTGCGCAGCCCACTGCACGGTGTTCAAGTCGATGCCTTCCTTGGCCATTTCCCACAACGGCGACATGTCGCGCAGCTTGCCGACACGGCTCTTGAGCAGTTCGATGGCGTAATCCACTTCCTTTTCGGTCGTGAAACGGCCCAGGGTGAAACGGATCGAGCTGTGCGCCAGCTCGTCGTTGCGGCCCAGGGCCCGCAACACGTAGGACGGTTCCAGGCTGGCCGAGGTGCAGGCCGAGCCGCTGGAGACGGCAAGTTCCTTGATCGCCATGATCAGGGATTCGCCTTCGACATAGTTGAAGCTGACATTCAGGTTGTGCGGCACGCGCTGGTCCATGTCGCCGTTGAGGTAGACCTCCTCGATCTGCGACAGGCCGGCCCACAGGCGGTCGCGCAGCATGCGGATGCGCTCGTTCTCGGTGCCCATTTCCTCGCGGGCCAGGCGGAAGGCCTCACCCATGCCGACGATCTGGTGCGTGGCCAGCGTGCCCGAGCGGAAACCGCGCTCATGGCCGCCGCCGTGCATTTGCGCTTCGATGCGGATGCGCGGCTTGCGGCGCACGTACAGCGCGCCGATGCCCTTGGGGCCGTAGGTCTTGTGGGCCGAGAACGACATCAGGTCGACCTTGAGCTTTTGCAGGTCGATGGCCACCTTGCCGGTCGCCTGGGCGGCGTCCACGTGGAAGATGATGCCCTTTTCGCGGCAGATTTCGCCCAGCGTTTCCACGTCCTGGATCACGCCGATTTCGTTGTTCACCATCATCACCGATACTAGCACGGTATCGGGGCGCAGCGCGGCCTTGAAAGTGTCCAGATCGATCAGGCCGTTGTCCTTGACGTCCAGGTAGGTCAATTCAAAGCCCTGGCGCTCCAGTTCGCGACAGGTGTCGAGCACGGCCTTGTGCTCGGTCTTGACGGTGACGATGTGCTTGCCACGTTCCGAGTAGAAGTTGGCAGCGCCCTTGATCGCCAGGTTGTTGGACTCGGTGGCGCCGGAGGTCCAGACGATTTCGCGCGGGTCAGCGTTGACCAGCTTGGCGACTTCTTCGCGGGCGCGTTCGACGGCTTCTTCGGATTCCCAGCCAAACGCGTGGCTGCGCGAGGCCGGGTTGCCGAAGTTCTCATACAGCCAGGGCACCATCTTGTCCACGACGCGGGGGTCGACGGGCGTCGTGGCCGAATAATCAAGATAGATCGGGCGGGTGGTCATTTCTACAACTCCTGATACTGCTTATACGGTGGCGTTGGCGGCGACGGTCGCGGCCGGAGCGTTGGCGGCGCTTGCTGCGCCTCCCACCCGGTTCACGCGCACCGCGCAAGCCTGCGCTTGATTGTTGGCTTCCTGCAACTGGCGCACGCGCTGCTGATCGACCAGATCTTGCAGGGACACCGAATCCAGGTAATCCACCATCTTGCGATTCAACGTAGCCCAGAGTTCGTGCGTCATGCACTTGCCCGGCTTGCCGTCGTTGCCGCTCGTACAGTCCCGCTTGCCACCGCAACTGGTGGCGTCCAGGGGTTCGTCGACGGCGAAGATGATGTCGGCAACGGTTACGTTGCGAGCCAGGCGTGCAAGCGAATAGCCGCCGCCGGGACCGCGCACGCTGTCCACGAGTTCGTGGCGACGCAGTTTCCCGAACAGCTGTTCCAGATAGGACAGCGAAATATTCTGACGCTGGCTGATGGCCGCTAGAGTGACCGGGCCGCTATGCTGCCGCATAGCCAGATCGATCATGGCAGTCACGGCGAAACGCCCCTTGGTAGTTAGCCGCATGGTAGGTTCCCTGTGATTCGGCAATGGCCGCAGGCGAATCCAGCGGTCAATACCCGAGTAATTGGCTCAAGTATAGCCTATTCCCGACTAATTTGGTATGGCTCCCGGCTAGAAAAAACCGCGCATCTGCGCGGTTTTTTCACTGCCAAGCACCTCCGAGAACCGCCAGGCGGGCGGCCTGCGGCAAAAGCGGATCAAGCCGCCTGGTACTGGGTCGCGCGTTTGCGCACCAGCTCAAGCACACCCTGACAGGCGTCTTCCAGGTAGTCCAGCACCTTGCCGAACCCGTCGGCGCCGCCATAGTAGGGATCGGGCACAGTGGCCTCTTCGAACTCATTGGCAAAGCGCATCAACAGCATCAGCTTGTGCTGGTAGGCCTTGGGGCACTGCTGCTGCATGGCGGACAGATTGTCCCAGTCCATGGCGAGGATCAGGTCGAAATCGCGGAAATCCTCCGCGGTAACCTGACGCGCTTCGCAGTGCGTGATCTCGTAGCCGCGCTTGCGCGCCGCAGCCTGCGCCCGGGCATCAGGCGCCTCGCCGATGTGAAACGCGTGCGTGCCCGCGGAGTCGATGCGAACCACATCGCCCAAACCCGCGTCGTTCACCAAATGGCGAAACACGCCCTCTGCGCTCGGCGAGCGACAGATATTGCCCATGCAAACGAAAAGTACCTTGGTCATCATGGAAGTAAGTGTGCGGGAAAACCCGAGATAAGGCAAGCTTTTTTTGCGTCTGCGCGATTCGGGCCGAGCCAATGCGACCCCATTAATAATGCATAAAAATCATACACTTATGATTGAATTCGGATCTAGAACTTGAATACCGGGCCCGGATAATCCACCTGATTGCGACGGCTTGATTGCAACGCAACAGATTTTGCGTCAATTCAGCAATCAGTCAGGCTATGGAAACAATAAGATACATTCGCACCCCCTATACCGCCCCATCCAGCAGCACCCGCTGCTTCAGGGCGGTCAAGGCGTCGCGGGCGGCCGCGGCCTGCTCGAACTCCAGATTCCGGGCATGGTCCATCATCAGCTTTTCCAGGCGCTTGATCTCACGGGCCAAGGCCTTTTCGTCTTTGAGGAATTCAGCCGGAACCGCGGCTTCGAGCGCATCGTGCTGCGTGGGCGCGACCACGCCGTCGATCAACTCGCGCACGGCCTTCTGCACGCCCCGCGCGGTAATGCCATTATCGGCGTTGAATTTCTGCTGTTTGGCGCGCCGGCGGCTGGTTTCCTCCATGGCGCGCTGCATCGAATCGGTGATGCGATCGGCATAGAGAATGGCGTGGCCGTTCAGGTTGCGCGCCGCACGTCCGATTGTCTGAATCAGGCTGCGCTCCGAGCGCAGGAACCCTTCCTTGTCGGCGTCCAGGATAGCGACCAGCGAGACTTCGGGAATGTCCAGGCCTTCGCGCAGCAGGTTGATCCCCACCAGCACATCGAAGGTGCCCAGGCGCAGATCGCGGATGATTTCGACGCGCTCTACCGTATCGATATCCGAGTGCAGGTAGCGCACCCTCACCCCGTGCTCGCTGAGGAAGTCCGTCAGGTCCTCGGCCATGCGTTTGGTCAGGGTCGTGACCAGCACGCGCTCAGCTTGCGAAACGCGCGCCTTGATCTGCCCGAGCAGATCGTCCACCTGCGTGCGGGCGGGCAGGACCTCGACCAGCGGATCCACCAGCCCGGTAGGCCGGACGACTTGCTCCACGACGTTGTCAGTGTGCTCTTTCTCGTAGGCGGCCGGCGTGGCCGATACGAATACGCACTGGCGCATGCGAGCCTCGAACTCTTCGAGCTTCAGCGGCCGGTTGTCCAGCGCCGAGGGCAGCCGGAAGCCGTACTGCACCAGCGTCTCCTTGCGCGCCCGGTCGCCGCGGTACATGCCGCCCAACTGGCCGATGGTGACGTGGCTTTCGTCGATGAACATGAGCGCATCGGACGGCAGGTAATCGATGAGGGTGGGCGGCGGTTCGCCCGGCGCCGCGCCCGACAGATGGCGCGAATAGTTTTCGATGCCCTTGCAGAAACCCAGTTCCTGCAGCATTTCCAGGTCGAAACGGGTGCGCTGCTCCAGCCGCTGGGCCTCGACCAGATGACCGTCGTCGACGAAACGCTTGACGCGTTCGCGCAGCTCTTCCTTGATGGTTTCGATGGCGCGCAGCACGGTATCGCGTGGCGTGACGTAGTGCGAACCGGGATAGACAGTGAAACGCGGCAGTTTCTGGCGGATGCGGCCGGTCAGCGGGTCGAACAGCTCCAGGCTTTCGATTTCGTCGTCGAACAGCGTCAGGCGCAGCGCCAGTTCCGGGCTTTCCGCCGGGAAGATGTCGATGGTCTCGCCACGCACGCGGAAGACGCCGCGCGTGAACTCGGCGTCGTTGCGGGTGTACTGCATGGCGACCAGGCGCGCCAGGATCTCGCGGCGGGCGATCTGATCCCCAGCGCGCAGGATCAGCACCATTGCATGGTAGTCGCCCGGGTTGCCGATACCGTAGATGCACGACACCGTGCCCACGATGATGGTGTCGCGGCGCTCCAGCAGGCTCTTGGTCGCTGACAGCCGCATCTGCTCGATGTGTTCATTGATGGACGAATCCTTCTCGATGAACAGGTCGCGCGTCGGGACGTAGGCCTCGGGCTGGTAGTAGTCGTAGTACGAAACGAAGTACTCGACGGCGTTCTTCGGGAAGAACTCCCGCATCTCGGCGTACAGCTGGGCGGCCAGGGTCTTGTTGGGGGCCAGCACCAGGGCCGGACGCCCCATGCGGGCGATCACGTTGGCCATGGTGTAGGTCTTGCCCGAGCCCGTCACGCCCAAAAGCGTCTGGAACATCAGGCCGTCCTCCACCCCCTGCGTCAGCCCCTCGATGGCAGTGGGCTGGTCACCCGCCGGCGGATAGGGTTGGTACAGATGAAACGGGCTGCCCGGGAAGTCGATGAATCCAGGGCCTGGCGCGGACGGATCCGCCACGGCCGATGCCGCCGCCGGATCGGCCGCCGGGTTCACCGCCGGGTTGGCCCCAGCACCCGCCGTATTCGGGTCTATTGCGCTCTTAGGCATGCTAGACTCTTCCAGGGTAAACCCCTCATTATCCACAGCAGCCCGTACTGCGTCCACCCACCTCATCAGACTCCCATGAGCACCCTTTTCGATTCCGTCGAACTCGCGCCGCGCGACCCCATTCTTGGCCTGAACGAACAATACAACGCTGATACGCGTCCCGGTAAGGTGAATCTGGGCGTGGGCGTGTACTACGACGATCAGGGTCGCATCCCCCTGCTGGGCGCGGTGCGCAAGGCCGAAGCCGCCCGCATCGAGGCTGCCGCCGCCCGCGGCTACCTGCCGATCGAAGGCATCGCCGGCTACAACACCGGCGCGCAAGCCCTGCTGCTGGGCAAGGATTCGGCGCTGGCCGCGGCCGGCCGCGTGCTGACCACCCAGGCCCTGGGCGGAACCGGCGCGCTGAAAATCGGCGCCGACTTCCTGCGCCAGCTGCTGCCAACCTCCAAGATCCTGATCAGCGATCCCAGCTGGGAAAACCACCGCGCCCTGTTCGAGCGCGCCGGTTTCGAGGTCGGCACCTATTCGTACTACGACGCCGCCACCCGCGGCCTGAACTTCGACGCCATGCTGGCCGACCTGAAGGCCGCGCCGGCCAAGACCGTGGTCGTGCTGCATGCCTGCTGCCACAACCCCACCGGCGTGGATCCCACCGCCGACCAGTGGAAGCAGATCGCTGCCGTCGTCAAGGAAAACAAGCTGGTCCCGTTCCTGGACATCGCCTACCAAGGCTTCGGCGACGGCCTGACCGAAGACGCTTCGGTCGTGCGCATGTTCGCCGACCTGGACCTGACCATGTTCATCAGCTCCTCGTTCTCGAAGTCGTTCTCGCTGTACGGCGAACGCGTGGGCGCGCTGACGGTCGTGGCCGGCAGCAAGGATGAAGCCACCCGCGTGCTGAGCCAGCTCAAGCGCGTGATCCGCACCAACTACTCCAACCCGCCCACCCATGGCGGCACGGTGGTGTCGACGGTCCTGAACACGCCTGAACTGTTCGCCATGTGGGAAGAAGAGCTGGCCGGCATGCGCGACCGCATCCGCCAGATGCGCAAGCAGTTGGTCGACAAGATCAAGGAACACGGCGGCAAGCAGGACTTCAGCTTCGTGCTGCAACAGCGCGGCATGTTCTCGTATTCGGGTCTGACCGCCGCGCAAGTGGACCGCCTGCGCGAAGAACATGGCGTCTACGCCGTGTCCAGCGGCCGCATCTGCGTCGCTGCGCTGAACAGCGGCAACATCGACAAGGTGGCCGCCGGCATCGCTGCGGTGCTGTAAAGCCGCTTGCCGCGCACAGCCCCAGCGGGGCCTGCCACCAGGAACGGGACCTTCGGGTCCCGTTTTTCTTTTGGCTCGCGCCGGCTTTTTCTTTGGGCGCGCGCCGGCTTGCTTTTTTACGCTGCGTCCCCCAGAATGGCGCTGTATATATGTACAGTCCGCTAGCACCGGATCATCGCCATGGCCAGCAAACTCACTGATCGCCAACAACAAATCCTGGACCTCATCCGGCAGACCGTCGCACGCACCGGCTTCCCGCCGACGCGCGCCGAAATCGCCCTGGCCCTGGGTTTCCGTTCCCCCAATGCGGCAGAAGATCACCTCAAGGCGCTGGCGCGCAAGGGCGCCATCGAACTGACGGCAGGCGCCTCCCGCGGCATCCGCCTGAAAGACGCCTCCCCTGCCTCCTCGCAAAGTTCGCTGCCGATGCCAGGCCTGGCGCAGCTACTGCTGCCCCTGGTCGGCCGCGTGGCCGCGGGCAGCCCCATCCTGGCCGCCGAGCACGTCGAACGCGAGGTCGGCGTGGACCCCAATTTGTTCGCCCAGGCGCCCGACTACCTGCTGAAGGTGCGCGGCATGAGCATGCGCGATGCCGGCATCCTGGAAGGCGACCTGCTTGCCGTGAAGAAAGCCTCAGAGGCGCGCAATGGCCAGATCGTGGTGGCCCGGCTGGGCGACGATGTCACGGTCAAGCGCCTGCAGCGCCAGAACGGCCACATCGAACTGCTGCCCGAAAACCCCGACTTTGAACCCATCGTGGTCGAAGCCGGCCAGGATTTCGCGTTGGAAGGCATTGCTGTAGGCCTGATCCGTACACACGCGCTGCACTAGCCCCCAGCCCTGCGTCCACGCGCCGCAAAAAAACCCCGCCAATTTCTTTGGCGGGGTTTTTTGTTGAAAGCCTGATCTTGGAGAAACGCCACCTACGGGTGGCGCACTCCAAGCGTTCATCAGTGCTTCAGCACCGGATCGGTGGAACCGGGTTCGGCAGGCTTGGCAACCAGGGGTTCCTTGACCGCATCTTCCTCGGCCAGGGGCTCAGGCAGGCGTTCCAGGGCCATTTCCAGCACCTTGTCGATCCAGCGCACCGGCACGATCTCGAGATGGTTCTTGACGTTGTCCGGGATCTCCGCCAAATCCTTGACGTTTTCTTCCGGGATCAAGACCGTCTTGATGCCGCCACGGTGAGCGGCAAGCAGCTTTTCCTTCAGGCCGCCGATGGGCAGGACTTCACCGCGCAACGTGATCTCGCCGGTCATGGCGACATTGGCGCGCACCGGGATGCGCGACAAGGCCGATACCATGGCCGTGGTGATCGCGATACCGGCGGACGGACCGTCCTTGGGCGTCGCGCCTTCCGGCACGTGCACGTGCATGTCGTGCTTTTCAAAGACGCTGTCGGCAAAGCCCAGGCGGCGGGCGCGGGAACGCACCACCGTGCGGGCCGCCTCGACGGATTCCTTCATCACGTCGCCCAGCGAACCGGTGCGTTGGATGACGCCCTTGCCCGGCATGTCCGCGACTTCGATCGTCAGCAGGTCGCCGCCGACTTCGGTCCAGGCCAGACCCGTCACCTGACCGATCTGGTTTTCCTTTTCGGCCATGCCGAAGGTGTAGCGGCGCACGCCCAGGAAATCGCTCAGGTTGTCGCCCGTGACATTGACCGGCTTGACCTCGACGGTCTTGCCTTCGGCCTTGGCGCGGTCGTTCTGGGTCAACAACTGCTTGATGACCTTGCGGCAGATCTTGCCCACTTCGCGTTCGAGCGCACGCACACCGGCTTCCCGGGTGTAGTAGCGCACGATGTCACGCAGCGCGCTGTCGTCGACCGACAATTCGCTATCCTTCACGCCGTTGTTCTTCAACAGCTTGGGCAGCAGATGGTCGCGGGCGATGTGGATCTTTTCTTCCTCGGTGTAGCCGGAAAGGCGGATCACTTCCATGCGGTCCAACAGGGCCGGCGGAATGTTCAGCGTGTTGCTGGTGGCCACGAACATCACGTCGGACAGGTCGAAGTCGACTTCGATGTAGTGGTCCTGGAACGTATGGTTCTGTTCCGGATCCAGCACTTCGAGCAGCGCCGACGAGGGATCGCCACGGAAATCCATGCCCAGCTTGTCGATTTCGTCGAGCAGGAACAAGGGATTGCGCACGCCGACCTTCGACATGTTCTGGACGATCTTGCCGGGCATGGAGCCGATGTACGTGCGGCGATGGCCGCGGATCTCAGCTTCGTCGCGCACGCCGCCCAACGCCATGCGCACGAACTTGCGGTTCGTCGCTTTGGCGATGGACTGGCCGAGCGAGGTCTTGCCCACGCCAGGAGGGCCAACCAGGCACAGGATGGGCGCCTTCACCTTGTCCACGCGCTGTTGCACGGCAAGGTATTCGAGGATCCGTTCCTTGACCTTTTCCAGACCGTAGTGATCGTTGTCCAGCACCGTTTCCGCGTTGCTGATGGAATTGTTGATCTTGCTCTTCTTCCTCCAGGGAAGGTTGATGAGCGTATCGATGTAGTTGCGCACCACGGTGGCTTCAGCCGACATGGGCGACATGAGCTTGAGCTTCTTGAGCTCGGCATCGGCCTTTTTGCGCGCCTCTTTGGGCATGTGGGCAGCGATGATCTTCTTTTCGAGCTCTTCGATGTCCGCGCCCTCTTCGCCTTCGCCCAACTCCTTCTGAATGGCCTTGACCTGCTCATTCAGGTAGTAGTCGCGCTGGCTCTTTTCCATCTGCTTTTTCACGCGGCCGCGAATCCGCTTTTCGACCTGGAGGATGTCGATTTCGGTTTCGAGTTGCGTGAGCAGACCTTCGAGGCGCTCGGAGGTGCCGACAATCTCGAGCATCTTCTGCTTCTGCTCGAGCTTCAGGGGAAGATGCGCGGCGATCGTGTCGGCCAGGCGTCCGGCATCATCGATGCCAGCCAGCGAGGTCAGGATCTCCGGGGGGATCTTCTTGTTCAGTTTTACGTATTGCTCGAACTGCGCCACGATCGCGCGGCGCAGGGCTTCGGTCTCGGAGCCTTGCATGGCGTCCGGTTCGATCGGGGTCACCTGGCAGGTGAAGTGCGAATCGGCGTCTTCGATGCTGTTGATGCGGGCGCGCTGGGTGCCTTCGACCAGCACCTTGACGGTGCCGTCGGGCAGCTTGAGCATCTGCAGGATGCCGGCTACGCAGCCGATCTCGTAGACGTCTTCGGGGGTGGGATCATCCTTGCCGGCGGATTTCTGGGCCACCAACATGATGCTCTTGCCCGCTTCCATCGCAACCTCGAGCGCGCGGATGGAGCGCGGACGGCCGACGAACAGCGGGATGACCATGTGCGGAAACACCACGACATCGCGCAGTGGGAGCAGGGGCAGGTCGATCGGGTCGGAAGGCAGGGTCTGGCTGGCAGACATAGGAGGTTCCTCGGTATGACTCGGCGTATCGGGGACGGGAGGCCTGGGTATACCCGGACCATTCACGTCGGTTACGTCTGTTATGGGAACAATAGCCGAAAATTCAAGATCTCGGCGCCCGGATAACCCAAAGGCTGGAAAAAACCCCGGGGCGGCACTCTCAGTATGCAAGCGTCGTACTCGCAGGAAAAGCGCGTTTGCATCCAGGAATGCGCCTTAGGCAAAAAAACCCGTTACAGGAACGGGCTTTTTTGAAATATCAGGCTGCGGCATCGCGGACTTCTCCGCGTTCTGGCTTGTCGGAAGCCGCGTCCTCGTCGGCATAGATGAGCAATGGCTTGCCCTCGCCTTCGATGGCGCCCTCGTCCAGCACCACGCGCTTGACGTTGCCCTGGGAAGGCAGGTCATACATGGTGTCGAGCAGGGCTTGTTCGATGATGGAACGCAGGCCGCGCGCACCGGTCTTGCGGCGCAGCGCCTTGCGGGCGATCGCCTTCAGAGCGGCGGGCCGCACGTCAAGCTCGGCGCCTTCCATGGCGAACAGCTTCTGGAACTGCTTGAGCAAGGCGTTCTTGGGCTCGGTCAGGATCTGCACCAGGGCCGCTTCGTCCAGCTCGTCCAGGGTGGCGACCACCGGCAGGCGGCCGACCAGTTCGGGGATCAGGCCGAACTTGATCAGGTCTTCCGGTTCGACTTCCGAGAACAGCTCGCCCACGCCGCGCTCCGACTTGGCGCGCACCGAGGCCGAAAAGCCGATGCCGGATTTTTCGGTACGGTCGCGGATGACCTTTTCCAGCCCGTCGAAGGCGCCGCCCACGATGAACAGGATGTTGGTCGTATCGACCTGGACGAAGTCCTGGTTCGGATGCTTGCGGCCGCCCTGCGGGGGCACCGAAGCAACCGTGCCTTCGATCAACTTCAGCAAGGCCTGCTGCACGCCCTCGCCCGACACGTCGCGGGTGATGGACGGGTTGTCGGACTTGCGGGAAATCTTGTCGATTTCATCAATGTAGATGATGGCGCGCTGCGCCTTTTCCACTTCGTAGTTGCAGTTCTGCAGCAACTTCTGAATGATGTTTTCGACGTCTTCACCCACGTAACCGGCTTCGGTCAGCGTGGTGGCATCGGCCATGACGAAAGGCACGTTCAGCATGCGCGCCAGCGTCTGGGCCAGGAGCGTCTTGCCCGACCCCGTGGGGCCGATCAGCATGATGTTGCTCTTGGAGAGCTCGACCTCGTCGCCCTTGATCTCGCCGTGGCGGATGCGCTTGTAATGGTTGTAGACGGCCACGGCCAGCATGCGCTTGGGCGAGTTCTGCCCAATGACGTATTGGTCGAGGAAGGTCTTGATTTCAGCCGGAGTGGGCAGTTCGGAACGAATCGCCGCGCGCGCGGTGGCTTGCGCCTCCTCGCGGATGATGTCGTTGCACAAGTCTATGCATTCATCGCAGATGAATACCGACGGACCCGCGATCAGCTTGCGGACTTCATGCTGGCTTTTATTGCAAAACGAGCAATGCAGCACTTTTGCGTCTGCCGATCCCTTTTTTTCAGGCATATTTCTTTCGTATCTCAGGTAAAGATGCGCCAGGCCGGAACAAAGCCTAGCGCATGCGCTTACTCAAACATGATGGCAGCGGGTTCAGATCAACCTGGAAGTCAGCCTTCCGAGCGGGAGGTCATCACCTTGTCCACCAGTCCATACGATACCGCATCTTCGGCGGACATGAAGTTGTCACGTTCCGTGTCCAGTTCGATGCGTTCCATGGTCTGGCCGGTGTTGGCGGCCAGGATGCGGTTCAGGCGTTCGCGCAGGTCCAGGATCTCGCGAGCCTGGATCTGGATGTCCGAAGCCTGCCCTTGGGCGCCGCCCGAGGGCTGGTGGATCATGATGCGCGAGTTGGGCAGGGTGAAGCGCTTGCCCTTCTTGCCTGCGGCCAGCAGGAACGCGCCCATGCTGGCAGCCAGGCCGGTGCACAGGGTGGACACGTCCGGCTTGACGAACTGCATGGTGTCAAAGATGGCCATTCCCGCATACACCGACCCGCCGGGCGAGTTGATGTACAGGGAAATGTCCTTGTCAGGATTCTCCGATTCCAGGAACAGCAACTGTGCGACGACCAGATTGGCCGTTGCGTCGTTGACCGGGCCCACCAGGAAAATGAGCCGCTCGCGGAGCAGACGCGAATAGATGTCGTAGGCGCGCTCGCCGCGCCCCGACTGCTCGATCACCATGGGAATGTAGCCCAGGCCGGTGGGGGTCACCGAAGACCCGCCATTCATTGCCGCATAGAAATCGGTGAATCTCTGCATAGTGTTACGCCATCCCCATCAACTGATCGAAAGGCACCTTCTCTTCGGTGACCTTGGCCTTTTCCAGCACGTGCGCGACGACATTGTCTTCCAGCACGATAGCCTCGATTTCAGCACGACGCTGGCGGTCAGCCAGGTAATAGCTGACAACCTGGGCGGGTTGTTCGTAGTTCTCGGCGAACTCTTCGATGCGCGCGCGAACTTGCTCGGGCTTGGCTTGCAGCTGGGCTTGCTTGACCAGTTCCGATACCAGCAGGCCCAGGCGGACACGGCGCTCGGATTCGGTGGCGAAGGCTTCGGCCGGGATCGGCACGGATTCGGCGTTGGGGATGCCGCGCTGCTTGAGCTCTTCGCGGGCAGCGGCGACACGGCCTTGCACGTCGTTGTCGACCAGGGCCTTCGGCACGTCGAACTTGCCGGCTTCGACCAGGGCGTCCATGACGCTGGACTTGGTGCGGCCAGCCGAACGGACCTTGACTTCGCGCTCGATGTTGCTGCGGATGTCGGCCTTCAGCTTTTCGACGTCGCCTTCGGCTTGGCCGAGGGACTTGGCGAATTCGCTGTTCAGCTCGGGCAGCACGCCTTCAGCCACTTCCTTGACGGTGATGGTGAATTCGGCGGTCTTGCCGGCGACTTCCTTGCCTTGGTAGTCATCGGGGAACTTGAGCGGGAAGACCTTGCTTTCGCCAGCCTTCAGGCCGCGGGCGGCTTCCTCGAATTCCGGCAGCATGCGGCCTTGGCCGAGCACGAACGGGAAGTCTTCGGCCTTGCCGCCTTCGAACGGCACGCCGTCGATGGTGCCGGCGAAGTCCAGCGTGACGCGGTCGCCGTCTTGCGAGGCGCGGCCTTCACGGGCTTCGAACGTGGCGCGCTGCTTGCGCAGGACGTCCAGGGTTTGCTGCACTTCGGCGTCGGTGACGGCCGTTTCGTAGCGGGTGACGGCCAGGGCCGACAGGTCGGGCACGGCGACTTCGGGATAGACCTCGAACGTGGCGGTAAACGCCAGCGTGTCGTCGGCAACGCCGTCGGTCTTGGGTTCGAGATTCGGGGCGCCAGCGACGCGCAGCTTGGCGCCATCGACGGCTTGTTCAAAGGCACGGCCAACTTGGCCATTGATCACGTCGTAGCGGATGCCGGGGCCATGGCTGCGCTCAAGCATGGCAAGCGGAGCCTTGCCAGGACGGAAGCCGGGGACCTTTGCGGTCCGCGCCACGCGCTTCAATTGCGCCTGGACTTCCTTTTCGACGTCGGCCACCGAGACGGCCAGATCAACACGGCGCTCCAGGCCGGAGAGGGTTTCAACCACAGGCTGCATTAAAAGACCTATTTTCCGAGAGATAAAGAGATGACGGGCGGATAAACGCGGCATTTTACCGGAAACTTCCGGTCCCCTGACGCAAAGGGGCGCGAGCACCCGGATAAGTCCGGATACTCGCGCCCCGTTTTCCACCCGGGACGGGAGGAGAAACGCCTGTACGGACGCTTTACTTGGCCTTGGCGATGCGCTCTTCGATGTGCTGCGCGCGCTTGGCCGAGGACGGGTGGGAGCTCATCATATCGCTCTTGCCGCCGTCCAGTTCGGCCAGCTTCTGGAACGCGGTCACCAGGCCGCGGGTATTGAGGCCCTTGGCCTGCAACTGGTCGAAGGAATAATCATCGGCAGCGCTTTCCTGCGATTGCGAGAATTGCGCATTGATGAACTTCTCGGTCAGGTCGCCCAGTTGCGAAGCGTTCAGCGCGGCCACGGTGGCGCCGCCCGCGGCGTTGGCGGCGTCGCGCGCGGCGGAAACCGTGTAGGCGGTCTGCATCGCCTTCTTGCTATGGCCCAGCGCCACGTGGCCGATTTCGTGGCCCACGACGCCGAGCACTTCATCGTCGGTCATCATGTCCATCAGGCCGCTGTAGACGCGGATGCAGCCGTTGGCCATGGCCCAGGCGTTGACGTCCTTGGTGACGTAGACCTTGTAGCTAGCCTTCTGGCCATTGACCGTGCCGCCCAGCTGCTTGGCGATCTTCTGCAGGCGGGCGTCGTACTTGCTGCCGGGAGCGGCAATCTTTTCCTGGGAATCGCTTTGCGCGCAAGCCTTGTCCGACAGGGTCTTGATTTCGGCATCGCTCAGCGTGGCAGCCTGAACGACCTTGCTGCCAGCGCCGACCAGGCCGCCGATGTCCAAAGCCTGGGAGGCGGAGAAAGGGGCGAGCGCAACGCTCAGGGCGGCAACGGTGTAGCGGATCTTCATGGGAACAAACTCCTCTTTACTGGCTCTATGCGAACGAGGCCGCAATTCTATATACGACCAATGCACACAAAGCGTTTCGCCACACAGTTTCGCAAATGCCAGCTTTCCTTACATAAAACCCCAACGAGATCCGCGCAATCATGCTAGCGGACACTTCCGTCGAACCAGATCGTTCAAAAAAAAACTGATATCTGCGGCAACGCGGCATTGATAGAATTGCGCCCGCCTTTTCCGCACACACCACACGGCTCGCACCCACAAATGAACTCCAACACCCCTCCCCGCCTGGGACTATTGCCCAGCCTAATCTTCAGCTCGCGCTGGCTGCAATTGCCCCTGTACCTGGGCCTGATCGTCGCGCAAGGCGTCTACGTCATGCTGTTCCTGAAAGAGCTGTGGCACTTGGTGACGCACGCCAGCGGCTTCGGCGAAATGGAGATCATGCTGCTGGTGCTGGGCCTGATCGACGTGGTGATGATCTCGAACCTGCTGGTCATGGTGATCGTGGGCGGCTACGAAACCTTCGTGTCCCGCCTGCGCCTGCAGGGCCACCCGGACCAGCCGGAATGGCTCAGCCACGTGAACGCCAGCGTCCTCAAGGTCAAGCTGGCGATGGCCATCATCGGTATCTCCTCGATCCATCTGCTGCGCACCTTTATTGAAGCAGGCACGCTGGGCACGCCCAACGCGCGCTTCTCCGAGGCAGGCGTGATGTGGCAGACCATCATCCATGCGCTGTTTATCCTGTCGGCGCTGGGGATCGCGCTGGTCGACAAGCTGGCCACGCCGCCGGCCGCCCACGCCAAGCACTGACGCGATATCAGCCTCTCCGCGCGCCTCACCCGCCTTGCGGGACGCCTCGGAGCCAGGAAAAAAAAAGCCCCCGCACATTGCGTGCGGGGGCTTTTTTCTGGGCGGAGCGCCGGGCCGGCCCGGGGCGCTGCCCTGCGAAGGTCAGGCCGCTACCTTGATGTTCTTTGCGCTGGGACCCTTGGGGCCGGTACCGACCTCGAAGGTGACGCGCTGGTTCTCCTGCAGCGACTTATAACCTTCGCTGCGGATCTCCGAGTAGTGAGCGAAAAGATCCTTGCTGCCGTCGTCGGGCATGATGAAGCCATAACCCTTTTCGGCGTTGAACCACTTAACGATGCCGGTTGCCATGGAATGTCCTTGAACCTAGAAAAAGCGATTACTCGCGGGGCGCCAGATCATCAAGGATGGGAGAGGAAGCAACCGCAGCACCACTGACGGCGACAAGTGAAACGCAGACCGCGTCGCTTGAAAATCTCGCTGAACCCAGTGTATTGGCGAACCCCGAAAAACGTCAAATATCCACAAGTTTGGCTGCGACGCCAAAGCGGCAGAATGCCAGGCCCGGCAAGGCTTCGCGCCGGTGCTACCGCCTTGAAATTTTCAACTTGCCACGCGCGGACACAAGCAGATACCTGGCACCGCGCCGCGGCTCAAGCGCCCTTTCGCACAACCCCGGCGCGGCTATCCGGCGAAGCCGCCGGAATCGAGAAATTCCTGCTCGGCCTGCGAGGTCTGCCGGCCCAGCGCGGCATTGCGATGGGGAAAGCGTCCAAAACGCTTGATGATGTCGCGATGCAGGACCGCCCAACGCAGCGTATCGGCATCCAGCGGCTCCATCAGGGCTACGCCGCGGTTCTGCGCCGCGAGGCTTTCGGCGTGCTCGAAAGGCAGGTAGAAGAACGGACGCAGTTGCGCGTCCACCGCCAGGTCGTGGCCCGCGGCAATGGCTCGGTCAGCGAAATACTGGGCCAGCGGGTCCGTGGCGAACATGTGCGCGGTGCCGCGGTAGGCATTGCGGGGGAACTGGTCCAACAGAATCATCAGCGCCAGGGCGCCCGTGGCGTCGTCCAACCACGCATCCAGCTGGCGCGCTGCGGCTGCCATGTGGGCGGCCTCGAAACGGCTGCGGAAGGCCGCATCGAATTCCGCGTTCTTGCTGAACCATTGCTGCGGACCGGCATCGAGCCAGAACGCGACCACGTCCTGGGCTTGCGGGGCAATCTGCGTGGAAAAAGAAGAAGTCATGAAAGCGCAAATCCTGAAGTCTGGGCAAGGCCGACAATAACAGAGACGCGAGCCTGGATTTGGCGCATGCACCAAATGAATGAATCAGGTGCAACTTCAGTATCAGGATTACCGCACTTTAGGGATTACCCTGACATTACTGGCAGACAGATACTTTCCATGTTTAGGAAACGCTACCGCAGAAAACAAAAAAGCCCCACGAAGGGGCTTCTACCGAAAACTCAGACCCTTACAGGACCTGGATCTTCGTGGCTTGCGGGCCCTTGGGGCCATTGGCCGTCACAAAGCTGACGCGCTGGTTCTCTTCCAGAGACTTGAAGCCCGAGCCCTGAATTTCGGAGAAGTGAGCGAACAGATCCTTACCACCCGCTTCCGGAGTGATGAAGCCATAGCCCTTTTCCGAGTTGAACCACTTGACGACGCCGGTTTCCATACTGTATTTCCTAGAGATAATGGGCAAATGCCCGGAGGTCACGAATCAATCAAGGAGGGGACAGTAGAACAATAACGCTGAGCCGGAAAAGGCACGGCACTGAACGAAAATCGCAACGCTTGTGATCGTGTGCCGACACTATCGTTAGGTTCCCCTCACAAGTCAACATAATCCTAAAAAATGCGTGCCAATAATGCAACAAAGAGAAACTGCACGCGGATTTCACACATTTTCATAGGCAATAAGAAGTCCTGCATAGGTGTTTACACCCACGCATCATAAAAAAACAATCAAGGCTTATATAAATGCCGCCTGCCCGCGTACGAGGATTTCTTCATACGCCGTTCGGGCTAGCACTTTGGTTTGCCGCCAGGCTTACTCGTCGATAGGTAAACCCAGCAGATCGAGCGCCGCGCCAAAAGCATCGGGGCCCGAGCAAAGGAAAACCGCCACGTCGCCGGGATTCATATTCTCCAGGACTTGGTCGATCTGTTCTTGCGCATTATCAACATTGTCGACACTGGAGGCGTGTATGTCAGCCCCTGCTTCGACCTTTTCACGCGGCACGATGTCTGCGATTGCATTGAGGTCCGTCACGCCATCTACGACGTAGACGCTGATGCTCTCGCCATCCAGCGTGGTGTGCAGCTCGACGCCGCCCGCTATGTCGGCAACCTGCCGACTTACTATTTCCATGATCCATCTTCCTTGATTTGCGGGCACCGCCCGCCTGGGCACGCACCTTGCAGGTGCACTCTCACGCCCAGGCGCGACTATAACAGCCTTGGGCTAATGCTTCTTGACAGTAGGACCAAGTGATTGCCGCGCGGCCCCCGAGGTGGCGGCGACGGAACGGGTGCGCACCCCGGCATCGGCCAGCGCGCGGGCCAGCGGCTTCTGCGCCGCCAGGAAGGCACCCTTCTCTTCGCCGACAAGCTTGCAGATGAACATCTGCGCCAGCAGCTGCATGCGGCGGGCCTTGCGGTTGTCGGCCTCCTGGGCGAGCCAGTCGCCGACCCAGGCCGCCGCCGCGTCGGCATCGCCCTGCAACTTGATATGGCCAAGCAGGTCGAACACGGTCACGCCGTCGATGCGGCCGTCCTCGCTGCGGGTGAGAAAGAGCTTGGCGGCCTGGCCCGTATAGCCGGGGACCAGCGCGAGGCAATCGCGCTCTGCGGGTTTCTTCATGGGATCTGCATGTGTCGGTTATCGAGAACCCTGGACTGTAACCCGGCTACGCGGCCTGTCGCGTAGCCGCAATGGATCTCTGCTATCGTCGCCCTATCTTTTACCCCCAATCAATGGTGGACATCATGCAACGCGATTTCGATCTGGTCGTCACTATCCTTGGCGCCCTGCGCGACGCCCCGGGCCCCAACCTGAGCACGCACGACATCAAGAACGTGGCCCTGGCGCCCCATCCCGAAGAGCAGGGCCTGCAGGTGATTGCACACCACCTGGACTTGCTGGAAGACGCGGGCCTGGTCAAGCAGATCAGCGAAACCGCGGCCACCGCCGGCGCGACGCGCTGGCGCATCACCTGGAAGGGCTATGACGCCCTGGAACAGGATGAAGAGGACGAAGACGACGAGGATTTCGACGCGGAAGAATAAGGCGCCAGGCTCAGCGGCGCTGCAGGATGCGCCGCGTCAGCAGCGACGCGGCGGCGCCGATCACCAGGCTGAACATGAAAGCGGCGATCGACAGCATCGCCGAGAGCTCGCTGAAGCCGCCGTGGCGGGACAACAGGAACACCGCCACGCCCACCGCCGCCGCCAGCGCGGCAACCCCCAGCAGCACATGCTTGACGGAGCCCAGGCGGCCGCATAGCGAGCCGCCAACCAACGCCGCCGCCACCATCGCGGCCATGGACCAGAACAGGTATTCGTACTGCATGCGGACGGTCTCCCCCGAAGGTATTGAGGCGCAGGCATTATAGGCGTCGCCTCGGACGCGTCCGCGCTGCGCGGCGCCGCAGGAGCGGCCCGGCCGCTAAGCCACGGCGACCGCGCTGATCTCGACCAGGGCGCCGTAGTGCAGCTCGCGGGTGGGCACGATGGCCCGCGCCGGCCGGTGGTCGCCGAAACACTCCTCGTAGACCCGGTTGACCTCGTCCCAGAGCGCCACATCAGGGATGTACACCGTCACGCTGGCGACCGCGGCTAGCGAGGCGCCCGCCGCTTCCAGGATCGCGCGGACGCTGCGCAGCGCCTCCCGGGTCTGCGCGGCCGCGCCGCTGGCCAGCGCGGGCCGTTCCCCAGGAGCCGCGGGCGGCAGAAATCCCAACTGCCCCGAAACGAAGATGAAACCGTTGGCGCGGACCGCCTGCGAATAATGGCCGGCGGGCGGCGTGGCCTGATGCGTATGGATGAGTTCCATGCATGCCTCCTCTTGAATGACGGCTACCAGCCGCGAAAACGTTCCCAATGCGCCACCACTTCGGGCGAGCCGGGGCGTATGACCTCGTAGGCTTCATGCTGGGCGCAGGTGGCGCAGGCGTGGTTGGGCACGATGCGCAGCTTCGCGCCCAAGGGCAGCTCGGGCAGGGCCGCGCCGCTGCCGGGACGCACTTTGATGATGCCCTGCTCCTGGTTGGTCTCGGCCAGCAGCAGGTCGGGATAGACCGTGCCATCCGCGTCGCACACCAGGCCGTACAACTGGTCCACCCGCTGTTTGGCGGTGCCGCGGTCGCGCGACATGGCCATCCAACCGGCGTCTACCAGGATCCAGCCCTTGTCGGGCTGATGGCCGATCACGGTGGTCAACACGGTGGCGGCGATGTCGTCCACCGAGCACACGCCCAGCCCGGCCATCACCAGGTCGAAGAATACGTACACCCCGGCGCGGACTTCCGTCACGCCATCGAGCTTGCGGGCGAAATGCGCGGTAGGCGTGGACCCCACACTGACCACCGGACATGGCAGGCCGGCCTGGCGGATTGCCGCGGCGCAGCTGACGGCCGCCAGGCGTTCCTGCTCGGCCATGTCGGCAATGGCTTCGACGCTGTCGCAACCATAGGACTCGCCGGCGTGGGTCATGACGCCCCTCAGGCACGCGCCATCCTCGTGCAGGACCCGCGCGATCGCCAGCAGTTGCGCCGTGTTGCCCGGCTGCACCCCGGCACGGTGGCCGTCGCAGTCGATCTCGATCAGCGCGGGGATGGCGTCGCCCTCCTCCCGCCCCCGCTGGGCGACGGCCCGCGCCGCCTCCAGGCTGTCCACCACCACGGTGAGATCCACGCCGCGCCGGCGCAGCGCCAGCACGCGGTCCAGTTTGGCAGGCGACACGCCCACGGCGTAAAGCAGGTCGGTGACGCCGGCGGCCGCGAACTGCTCGGCTTCCTGCAGCGTGGACACGGCCGCGGGGCCCTGCGGCGTGGACATGAGCCGACGCGCGACGTCGATGGATTTGGGCGTCTTCAGGTGCGGGCGCAATTGCACGCCGTGCCCGGCCATCAGCGCGTTCAGTCGCTCGATGTTGCGCGTCATGCGCGTTTCATCCAGCAGCAGGCATGGCGTTTCCAGGGTGGCGAGGGAGGAAGGCGTGGCGTTCTGGTTCATGGCGCTCTCGGCATGGCGAATCGGAATGGCTGAAGTATGGCGCGGCGGCGGTTCCGCGTGTTTAATCTGGACTTAATCATCCATTAATCCATGCCTGCATGATTACCACCGAAGACCTGCGCTTCTTCCTCAGCCTGGCAGCGACCCGCTCGCTGGCCGAAGCGGCGCGCGCGCTGGACGTGACCCCGCCCGCCGTCACCCAGAGGCTGCACACGCTTGAGAAACGGCTGGGCGTGAGGCTGGTCAACCGTTCGGGACGCGGCACCGCGCTGACCGACGAAGGCCGGCTGCTGGCCTTGCGGGCGGAACAGATCTGCGGCGAACTGGGCGATCTGGCCGACGAACTGGCTGGGCGCCGGGGCGTGGTGGCGGGCCATCTGCGCGTGGTCGCCCCGTTGGGATTCGGCCAGCGCTACATCGCCGGGCTGGTTGCGGAATTCCGTAACCAGAGCGCCGACGTGACCGCCAGCCTGACCCTGTCCGACGGGCCGCCGCGGCTGGCTTCCGATGACTGGGATGTAATGGTCCATATCGGCGAGCTACGCGATTCAACCCTGGTCGCCTACCCGCTGGCGCCCAACCGCCAGATCCTGTGCGCGTCGCCCGCCTATCTGGCGCGGCGCGGCGCTCCCGCCAAGCCGGAAGATCTGCGCGCGCATGACTGCATCGCGCTGCGCGAAAACGATGAAGACGTGACCTTGTGGCGCTTCAAGCACGGGCGCGGCCCGGCCGTGGGGGTGCGCATTGCGCCGGTGCTGTCGAGCAATGCGGGGGAAACCGCCGTGGAGTGGGCCCTGGCCGGACACGGCATCATGGTCCGGTCGGAGTGGGACGTGGCGGCGCATCTGCAAGCGCGCGCGCTGGTGCCCTTGCTGCCCGGCTGGAGCCTGCCGTCGGCCGACGTGGTGGCCCTGGTGAAGTCGCGCCAGGAACTGCCGGCTCGGACGGCGGGTTTCCTGGCCCATCTGCGCGCCGCCTTTGCTGCGGCGCCCTGGCGCGGCTAGTCCAGCATGGCCTCCGCCTCGATCTCGATCAGCCATTCCGGCAGCGACAGGCCGCTGACGATGACCCAGGACGACGGCGGGGGATCCTGCTTGAAGCGGTCGCGCAGCGCCTGGGCGATGACTTCCTGATCTTCCCTGGCCGTTTCGCAGATGTAGATGCGCAGCATGATGACCTGCGCCAGGGTGCCGCCGGCCGCCGCGAGCACGCGCTCGACATTGTCCAGCGCGGCCTCAGTCTGCTCCTGCAGGCCCGGCCCCGCCGTGTGCTCGTTGGCATCGACGCCAACCTGGCCGGACAGCAGCATGCGACGCTGCCCCGTGACGATGACGGCCTGGCTAAAGCCGTATTGCACGGTGTTGGGCACGGTATCGGGATTGACGACGATTCTGGACATGAGCTTCTCCGGGCGGCGCGCCTGAACAGGCGCCGAAGCTGCCATTCTATCGACCCGCTACCTCAGCCGCCGGCGCGTCCGGCACCGGGGCCGCGCCCGGCCGGCAAGGCGGCCAGCAGCACGATCGCTCCCGCGCATACCGCCGTCCAGAACCCCGCGCCCACGCCATGGTGGTCGACCACCCAACCCGCCAGCGCCGCGCCCGCCGCCACGCCTGCGCCCAGGCCGGTCACCAGCCAGGTCAGGCCCTCCGTCAGGCGATGGCCGGGCACGCTGCCTTCCACCAGCGCCATCGCGATGATCATGGTCGGCGCGAAGGACAGGCCGGCCAACAGCACGCCCAGCGCCAGGGTGAGCAGATCGTTCACCAACAGCAGCGGAACCGTGGTGAACGCCGTGACCGCCGCCGCAACCACTAGGAGGCGGGCAAGCGGCATCTGGAACTTCAGCACGCCGAACACCAGGCCAGCGACGCAGGAGCCCAGGGCATAGGCGGACAGCACCAGGCTGGCGCCGGCCGGAAAGCCCTGCTGGCGGGCGAATGCGACGCTCAGGACATCGATGGTGCCGACGATCACGCCCATGGCGGCCATCATGGCAAGCAGGGAGCGCATCGGCGGCATGCGCAGCACGGACGCCAGGCGCCCCTCCGGCCTGAACCGCACGGCGGGCGCGGTGGCGCGCTGCAGGACGAAGGCCGTGACGCCCACCGCAAGCAGCAATGCCGCGAACAGCGGACCGGCCTGCGGAAAGAACAAGACGCTCAGGCCGACGGCCAGCGGCGGACCGACAATGAAACTCAGCTCGTCGGCCACGGACTCCAGCGCATAAGCGGTCCGCAACTGCGGCTGATCCCTGAAGATCTCGGTCCAGCGCGCGCGTATCATCGCCGGCATGCTGGGCAAGGCGCCCGCCAGGGCGGCAAAGAGGAACAGGGCCCAATCGGGCGCGCCCCATTGCACGCAAGCCGCCAGGCCGATCAGCCCTGCGACGCTGAGTCCCGCCGCCACGGGCAGCACCCTGCCCTGGCCATGGCGGTCCACCAGACGGGAAATCCGCGGAGCCAGCAAGGCAGTGGCCAAAGCGAAGGTGGCCGCGACGCCGCCCGCCAGCGCGTAGGCGCCGCGTACTTCGGACAGCATGGTGATGATGCCTATGCCGATCATGGGCAGAGGCAGGCGCGCAACGGCGCCGGCCAGGACAAAACCCAGGGCGCCGGGCGCCTTGAACAGCTCACGATACGGATTCGACACCGGAAACCTTTGAATGCCATGGACAGCGGCATCGTATTCACATACGATGCGTATGTCAATTTACATACGTCCCGTATGTTTGGAGAGGAACATGACGCGTTCCCGCGCCGAGATGATAGAAGCCACCCGCGCGAAACTGCTGGCCACGGCCCGGCAAGCCTTCCGCGACGCCGGCTACGCGGCCACGTCGATGGACGATTTCACCGCGGCCGCGGGACTGACCCGGGGCGCGCTGTACCACCATTTCGGCGACAAGAAAGGATTGCTCGCGGCGGTGGTCGAACAGATCGACGGCGAAATGGACCAGCGCCTGGCCGCCATCGCGGCGCGGGCGCCCGACGCCTGGAGCGCCTTGCGCGGGCGCTGCCGCGCCTATCTGGCGATGGCGACGGAACCCGAGATCCGGCGCATCGTGCTGCAGGACGCGCGGGCAGTGCTGGGCGCGGCGGCTGACGGTTCGCAGCAGCAATGCATTGCTTCGCTGGGCGCGCTGCTGCAAACGATGATGGACCGGGGCGTGATCGAGCAGGCGGCGCCACAGGCGATGGCGCGGCTGATAAACGGCAGCCTGGTCGAAAGCGCCTTCTGGATCGCGCAGGATCCCGCGGATGGCCCGCGTCTGGCACAGGCTTTGCAGGCGCTGGAACTGCTGCTGCGCGGCTTGCGCAAGCCCTGACCGCGGCCGCGGGAATGGCTGCGGCGCGGCAATACGGCGTTTGCGGTTGCGCCCAGGCATGCGTATTATCCAATATAAATCTTGTTTAAATATTTTCTCTCGAAGGCGGAAGACCGCGTGAGCACCGGCACAACCCATGTTTCAAGCGCGTCCTGGGCAGATCTGCTGCATGGGACCAATGCCCTGCGCTCCATCGCGCTGGCGGGCGGCGTGGCGTTGCACGCCATCAACGTCTACATCGTCACCACCATCCTGCCCAGCGTCATCAAGGACATCGGCGGACTGGAGTACTACGCCTGGAACACCACGCTGTTCGTCGTGACCTCCATCGTCGGGTCGGCGTTGTCCGCCCGGCTGATCGAAACGCTGGGGCCGCGCGCGGCCTATCTGCTCGCTGTCGCGGTATTCACCGTCGGCTCCGTGGTGTGCGCGCTCGCGCCCAGCATGCCCATGCTGCTGACCGGACGCAGCATCCAGGGCCTGGGCGGCGGCATCCTCTTCGCGCTCAGCTATGCCTTGATCCGCCTGGTGTTCGAGGCGCCGCTCTGGTCGCGCGCCATGGCCCTGGTGTCGGGCATGTGGGGCGTCGCCACGCTGTGCGGGCCCGCCATCGGCGGCGTTTTCGCCCAGACCGGGCACTGGCGGCTGGCGTTCTGGGCCTTGCTGCCCGTCGCCGCGGGCCTGGCCGCGATCGTGGCCCTCAAGGTCGGCGGCAAGGAATCGGTTCCGCCGGCCCGGCCGAGCTCCCTGCCCCTGACCACGTTGGGGCTGCTGGTGGCCAGTGTGCTGGCGATCACGCTGGCCAGCCTGTCGACGGATCTGCGCTGGAACCTTGCAGGCATTGCCGCCGGACTGGCCATCGCCGCGCTGATCGCGGCGGTGGACAAGCGCGCCGTGAAGCGGCTGCTGCCTACCGGCGCCTACTCCATCGGGACGCCGCTGGGCGCGTTGTACGCGGTCATGTGCCTGGTGGTGGCCGCCATCACCACCGAAATCTTCGTGCCGTATTTCCTGCAAGTGATCCATGGCATGACGCCCCTGGCCGCCGGCTACATGACGGCGGCCATGGCGGCGGGCTGGACCCTGGCGGCCATGCCCAGCGCCACCCGCAGCGGCCCCGCCGCCAACTTCCTGGTGCGACTGAGCCCTGTGGTGATCCTGGCCGCGCTGGCCGCCCTGGCCTGGATGACACCGCGCGCGGCGCAGTTGCAGTCCTACCCCGGGCTGGCGGTCTATGTGCTGGCGCTGGCCGGCGTGGGCTTCGGTATCGGTCTGAGCTGGCCGCATCTGCTGACGCGCATCTTCACCGCTGCGCCTGCCGGTGAAGAAACCTTGACCTCCTCGTCCATCACCACCGTGCAGCTTTACGCGACCGCATTGACGGCGGCGCTGGCCGGCGTCATCACCAACAGTGCGGGCCTGGCGGATCCCGGTGGCGTGGCGGGCGCGCAGCATGCGGCGCAGTGGCTGTTCGCGGCGTTCGCGCTGGCACCGGCCGGGGCCTTGCTGCTGCTCGGCCGGATCACCCGCAACCACGCGCCTGGCGCCGTCCAGGAATAGGCTACAGCGGGCCTGCCTATGCCCACCAAAGGAGGTATGGAAGGCCCGGGCAGCTTTTGCTACGCTGGGCTCCATCTGCAAGGGGTCCTCGCCATGATCAACAGAATCCGCGTGCTGACCGTACAGCCTTCGTCGCTCTCGGCGCGTTTTGCATTCCTGGGAATCGCCCTGCGCTGGACGCTGGGCGCAACGCCGCGCCCCTCCCGCCTGCTGATCGGACCGCACGATCTCGAGCCGGTGGGCTCCGAGGCCGCGTTCTGGCAATTCGCCTTGCGCCACGCCTTTGTCGGCCGTTCCTTCCTGGTGACGCGCGGCGACCGCTGGGACCTGGCGGCTTCCGTGGACGGCGACGAAGTCCGCGCTTTCGGCCGCAAATTCGCCTTGCGGCAATGCCTGTTCTGACTCGGCCGGTCCGGGCGCTGGTACGCTTACGCGCCCGCCAGCCCTGAAAGGACCCGCCATCTCTTATCCCGACACCACCGTCATCCATCTCAACGGTCCGATCAACAGCGGAAAATCCACGGTGGGCGCCGCCTTGGCCGCCCTGCTGCCCGCCGCGCGCTTCATCGACGGAGACGACCACGACGCCCCCAGCCATCTGCCATACCCCGAGCAATGGGCGCTGGCGCTGGCCCGTATCACTGACCTGATCGCCACGACGCAGGACCGCTATCTGGTCATTGCCTACCCCTTGGAACAGGACAGCTACGAACAGATACTGGCTGCGTGCCAACAACGTTCCGCCCTGCTGCGGGTAGTGACGCTGGCGCCCACGCTGGCGGCCGCCCAATCGGACCGGGGCGGACGCATACTGACCGACTGGGAGCGCCAGCGCATCGCGCAGATGTACCTTGAAGGCTATGCCGCGCGTCCGTTCAGCGACTTGGTGCTGGACACCTCGGGCACGGATGCGCAATCCAGCGCCCGCCAGATTGCGCACTGGCTTGGCGAATAGCCAGGTCCGCCTGCGACGCTGACGAGCCCTAGCGCGCCGGCTGGCGCTGGTACGGGGCGTCCGGGGCGCGGCCGCGCAGCAGCGACTCCGGATGCGCTTGCAAGTAGTCGGCCAGCTCGCGCAGGGACCGCGCCGTGCGCGACAGCTCCTGCAGGACCGCGTTGGCATTGACCGGCAGGCCGGCATCGGGACTCAGCACGCCTCCTACGGCGGCCAGCGATTTGCCGGCCTGGCGCAACATGGCTTGCGCCTCGGGCGCCAGGCGGGTATCCAACCCCTTCATCAGGCTGGAGGTGGCGCGCAGCAACTGGCCTAGATCGGCCCCCAGGCCTTCGAACGGCACCCTGTCCAGCTTGGTCAGGATGCTGTTGATCTGCTGCTGCAGCTGATCCAGATTGTTCGGCACGGTGGGAATGTAGGGGTCCTCTTCCATCTTGAACGCGACCGGCTTGGCGTCCGGGAACACCGCCAGCGCAACGTACAGTTGGCCGGTCAGCAGGTTGCCGATGCGCAGCTGCGCGCGCAGGCCTTGTTCGATCAAGGTAGCGAGCAGCTTGCCGCTGGGATGCTCCAGCGTCGAACCCGAGTATTCCTTGATTTCCTCCACCGTCTGCGCGCCCAGGCGCTCGGGATAGACGGTGGCGCCGACCAGCGCGTAGAACTGCTTGATGGCGGGATCGAACTCCAGGCGGATCGAGTCCACCTGGCCGATGGCTGCGCCATAAGCGTCGATGGGCGCGCCCACCACCAACCCCCGCACCGACTGGTCAAAGCGCATGCGGATGTGCAACGGCGCGCCATCGGGTTGGGCGCGGGCTGCGCCTTCCGACGGGAAAATGGTGAACTCCGCGTCGGCCTTGGCCGCCACGTGCGCATGCTGCTCGATGGTGTCGAACGCGACGCCCCCCACGATGACCGACAGCAGGGACTGCGAGCGCACCTGCAGGCCGCGCGCGTCGACGCTGAAGTCCACGCCGCTGGCGTTCCAGAAGCGCGTGGCGCTGTTGACGTAGTCGTCATTGGGCGCGTCGATGAATACCTGCACGTTGACGCCCTCGCCGCTGCTGTCCAGGTGGTAGGCGACCACCTGCCCCACCGCGATGCGCCGGAAGTAAACAGGCGAGCCCACGTCCAGCGAGCCCAGGTCGCGGGCCCTGAGGGTGTAGCGCTTGCCGGCGCGGTCCTGCGCCACTTCGGGCGGGGTCTCCAGTCCGACGAAGCTGTGCTTGGAGGCCCGGTTCTCTCCCTCCTGGCGGAACTGGTCGGACGGATCCACGCCGATGTATGCCCCGGAGAACAAGGTACTCAGCCCCGACACGCCGCTCAAGGTCAGCCTGGGCCGCACCACCCAGAACACGGTCCCCTCCTGCAGCAGGCTGGCGGCTTCCTTGTTGATGCGCACGGTGGCGACGATGCCCGAGCGGTCGGAATTCAAGGTCACGCGCTCGACCACGCCGACGTTGACTTCCTTGTAGCGGACCTGGGTCTTGCCGGCTTCCAGCCCTTCGGCGGTCTGGAAGCTGATGGTGGCCGTGGGGCCCGCCTCCATCCAGACGCGCACCACCAGCGCCAACCCGCCCAAGGCCGCGATGAGCGGCACCAGCCAGATCCATGACAGGCGACGCCTTTTACGGCTTGCTGCAGGCGTGCTGGCGGTGGCGGTGGCGGGGCCAGGCTCAGGCATGGGAGATGTCCCCTGTTGTACGCATTGGACTCGAGGGCAGAACGCTTTCAAGAATCGCCCCCGAGCGCCCACCGCGCAAGTAAGGGTATTCCCGAAATCGACGGGCCAGACATGCATGCGCGCGACCGGATTCACGGGTAGGATTAAGCCCCCTAAAGTAGTAGGAAGTACCCGTGACTATCGAAATTCGTCCGGCCGTCGCTTCGGATGCGGCCCAGATCCATGCGTTCATCACCGAGCTGGCCGTGTACGAGCGCGCCGCTCATGAAGTGATCGCCAGCGCCGAAGACGTCGCGCGCACCCTGTTCGCCGAAGGCGCGCCGTCCAAGGCCCTGATGTGCCTGCTGGACGGCAAGCCCATCGGCTACGCCGTCTACTTCTACAGCTATTCGACCTGGCTGGGAAAAAACGGCATCTATCTCGAAGACCTGTACATCACGCCCGAGCAGCGCGGCATCGGCGCGGGCCGCGACCTGCTGCGCCACCTGGCGCAAGAGGCGGTGGCCAATGGCTGCGGCCGGCTGGAATGGAGCGTGCTGGACTGGAACACGCCCGCCATCGATTTCTACAAGTCGATCGGCGCACTGCCGCAAGACGAATGGGTGCGTTACCGGATGGCCGGAGACGCCCTGCTCAATTTCGCGCAGGGCCGGCGCTAGGCGCTGCCAGCCGACCCGACCGGATCAGAATTCCGGCAGGTCGAACAGCGTATAGAGAGTCGAGCTGGGAACCGGCACGGACGCGAGATGCTCGCGCCCGTCGTCATCCACCAGCACGCGCACCGGCCGCAGCGCCACGCTCATGCCGTCCTGGCTGATGGCGGTTTCGACTTCCGCGCCGTCCTTGATGGCCTCGATGACTTCGGATGCCGCCGCCGTCACCGGTTCAGTGACCCAGCCGGGGACGCCGCGTTCGGCCTGGCCCCAGCGCACATACGCCACGTGCCCGCTTACGGGCTCTTTTCGAACGGCGACGATCACATACAAAGACATCCCGGCCTCCCCGATGATAGGCCCGGATCGTATAACAACTTTGCGCAGCCGTTATGACCGCCAGTCTCAAGGTTCGATGTCGATGGGGGCAAAGGACTTCACCAGGTCGTCCAGCCTCTTCAGCTGGGTCAGGAAGGGCTCCAGCTTGTCCAGCGGCAAGGCGCTGGGGCCATCGCACTTCGCGTTCTTGGGATCGGGATGGGCTTCCAGGAACAGGCCGGCCAACCCCACGGCCATGCCTGCGCGCGCCAGTTCGGCCACCTGTTCGCGGCGGCCGCCGGACGCGGCGTCCAGCGCCGAGCGCTGCTGCAAGGCATGCGTGACGTCGAAAATGAGCGGCCGGTTGCCGGACACTTTCTTCATCACGCCAAACCCTAGCATGTCTACAACCAGATTGTCATAGCCGAAGCTGGTGCCGCGGTCGCACAGGATCAGCTTGTCGTTGCCGGCCTCGGTGAACTTCTCGACGATGTTCAGCATCTGACCCGGGCTCAGAAACTGCGGCTTTTTGATGTTGATGACGCGCTGGGTCTTGGCCAGCGCCACAACCAGGTCCGTCTGCCGGGCCAGAAAGGCCGGCAGCTGCAGGATGTCGACGACCTCGGCCACGGGAGCCGCCTGCCAGGGTTCATGCACGTCGGTGATGACGGGCACGCCGAATTCCTTCTTGACCGCTTCGAAGATCTTCATGCCCTCTTCCAGGCCCGGACCGCGGTAGGAATGGATGGAGGAACGGTTGGCCTTGTCGAACGAGGCCTTGAATACGTAGGGGATGCCCAGCTTGCGTGTGACGCGCTGGTACTCCTCGCAGGCCCGCAGCGCCAGATCCATGGATTCCAGCACATTGATGCCGCCGAACAGCACGAAGGGGCGATCGTTCGCGCAGTTGATCGTGGAGGAGATAGACACTTCTGGGGCGGTCATGATGGGTGCATCCTGTGGAAATTGGGCAGTGATAGTGCGTAATGTACAACCTGCCCGGCCCGGCTTTCACCCCCCGCCTTTATCACGCCCGCCTCAGCGGCTGGCAAGCATGCGGCGCAGCACCCCGTCGCGCAGGAAGTAATGGTGGAAGAGTCCGGCCAACGCGTGCAGCAGCGCCAGCGCGATGATGCACCACGCCACGGTGTTGTGCAGTCCGCCGATGAAGCGGCGCTGCTCGTGGTCGATGGCGATCAGCGTGGGCACGTCGAACAGGCCGAAGAACGCGAACGGCTCGCCCTGCGCCCAGCGGAACAGGAAGCCCAGCACGATCTGCGTCGCCATCAACAGGTACAGCAATCCATGTACACCCGTACTAGCCAGACGCAGCCAGCCCCGGGACGGCGGCGGCAAGCGCCTGCCCGCGGTGAGGCGCCAGACGGCGCGCAGCACGAACACGGCGGCGAACAACAGGCCGAATGAAATGTGCAGGTGCTGCAGCAAGCGCCGCGTGGGCGTGTCGCGCGGCAGAAAGCCCCAGATTTCGGCCAGCGCGAACAGGCTCACCACCAGCGCCGCCGTCAGCCAGTGAAACGCGATGGTCACCCGGTCATAGTGCGCAAGGCCGGCAGGCGCGGTGGGGGGAATCAGTGTGGTCAAGGAATACGCTCGTCATCTGGGATTAGGTGTGCAAGCGTATTGACATCGGACTTACGGCGTCCTGATTCCGACCGGCCTCAGGCGTTGCCGGTGTCCGAGGTCCATCTGGCCGAGTAGGTCTGCGGCAGCAGGCTGAGGCTGCCCACCAATTGCTCCACCCGCTCGTCTTCCTGGCGCATGGAATAGACCACCGCGGTCACTTCGGAGCGGCCGCCGTCACGCTGCTGGCTTTCCACGCCGCGCAGGCGCAGGCTGTGCTTGCCCAGGGCGTTCAGCAGCTCCGCCCGCACCAGGGCTTCATCGGTGGAGGCGCAGGTCAAGGCAATGTTGTAGTAGCGCTCTTCGGTTTCCGCTTCGGGCACGTAGCGGTCCACCAGCCTGGCGCCGCGCCGCAACAGCACGTTGGTGACCAGAATCAGCGCCGTCACCGCGCTGGCTTCGGCCAGGAAACCGTAACCGGCCAGCACGCCCACCGCGCCGGTGGCCCAGATGGTGGCCGCCGCGCTCAGGCCTCGTATGGTCAGGCCGTCCCGCATGATCAGGCCCGCGCCCAGGAAGCCAATACCGGTCACGACCTGGCTGCCCAGGCGCATGTCGTTGCTGGCATCCAGCAAGGCGGGCAAGGCGGTATAGGCGGCCGCGCCCAGCGAGACCAGCGCATGCGTAACTACGCCTGCGTAGTTCTGCCGCCATTGGCGCTCGACGCCGACGGCGGCGCCCAGCAGCATGGCCAGCGCGAAATTGATGGCAATCGTAAATTCGTTCATGGGACCAGGATCAAAGATTTGGCCCCATTATCGCCCGGCGCTAGGTCAGGCTTAGCTGCGTTCCTGCGCCGGATCGCTGACCAGCCGGTAGGCGATGGCGCCGACGATCGCCCCGACTATCGGCGCGACCCAGAACAGCCACAGCTGCTCCAGCGCCCAGCCGCCCACGAACAACGCGGGGCCGGTGGAACGGGCAGGATTGACCGAGGTGTTGGTCACCGGAATGCTGATCAGGTGGATGAGCGTCAGCGCCAGTCCGATCGGGATCGCCGCAAAACCGGCGGGCGCACGCTTGCTGGTGGCGCCCAGGATTACGAAGATGAAGCCCGCGGTCAGCACGACTTCCGTCACCAGGGCGGACACCATCGAGTACTTGCCCGGCGAATAGGCGCCGTAGCCGTTGGCTGCGAAATGGCTGCCCTTGAGATCGAAGCCCAACTTGCCGCTCGCGATGCAGGCCAGCACCGCCGCGGCCACGATCGCCCCCAGAACCTGGGCGATGACGTACGGCAGGATTTCCTTGGCGGGAAAACGTCCGCCCGCTACCAGGCCGACAGTGACGGCCGGGTTGAAATGCCCGCCGGAAATATGGCCCACCGCGAACGCCATGGTCAGCACGGTCAGGCCGAAGGCCAGCGCCACACCCGCGAAACCGATGCCCAGCTCGGGGAAACCGGCCGCCAGCACCGCCGCGCCGCAACCTCCCAATACCAGCCAGAACGTGCCAAAGAACTCCGCGCCGCAACGCTTAGAAAGCGAATACATTTCGACTCCCCGAAAAACGAAAATGCAACGGTATCGCGGGGCGGGAACGGCGACTTTAAAGCAATGTAAATCTTGACAATTCTTGAGCGCAGCCGGACGCAGACACCCCTGCCGCAATCACGGTAACGTCGCCACGCGAGCTAGGGGATCGCCTGAACCGGCTAGACGGAAAGGTGCAGGCGGGAAAGGCTCGGAAGATCCCGGCTGCGCCGGACGGCATCCGGCGCATGGCCTGCACTGCGGCAACGAATGCGCCTAGCCGTGCACGGGCGTGCAAAGCTCCACCAGCGTGCCGTCCGGACAACGCACATACGACACCACCTGCCCCCAGGGCTTGGGCACGGGCGCGCTCATTTCCGTTGCGCCGGCCGCAAGCGCGCGGGCGTGCGCGGCAGCAACGTCGTCCGTCACGAAAGCCACTTCCATGCCCAGAGGCTCGGCCGAAGCGGAAGCCGCCACATGGCCGCCATGGAAATTCGCCTCACCCAGTTCGTGCGCGGCGAACGACAGCGTGGTCTCGCCGGTTTCCAGTTCGCCGTAGGTCTGGGATTCATGCAGAAAACGCCTCGCGAATCCGAACGCCTGTTCAAAAAAGGACAGCGATGCGGCGACGTCGGGCACGTAGATGATGGTGTATCCGAATTTCATGGTTCGTCCTGGTCTTGGAAATGGGCGGCGTGACCTGGGCAGGCGTATCAAGCCTGGTCCGGGCCAATGGTCAGATTGAACCAGATTGCTGTATTTTTATCCAGTATTTTGATGAATCGCCCAGTCCCTCGCGTGCCAGCCTAGGCCGCAATTTCTTCCAGCCCGCCGCTGGACCACCGGTCGACGTCGCGGATCAGGCAGAGCAGGAATTGGGTGTAAGCCGTGTCCAGCGCCAGCAGCCACGCCGAGCTGTCGTGGCGGGCGCACGATGCGCGGATGGCGCATTCCAGCGTTTCTGCCAAACGGCTGACCGTGGCGCCAGACATACGGAAACAGATCGGCGCCTGGCAGGAATGCCGGTGGGCATGCCGCAGCGCATTGTCGCGCGCCTGCGCCGTGGCCTTCGCATTGGCAACGTCCCGCAACAGGCGGTTCAGGATTTCGCACCAGTCGGCCAGCAACTCATGCACGGCTCACCTCGCAGGGAACGCGTATGGGCAGGATCGGAGAGCTTATTCGGCGGCGTGCAGCACCGTCACCAGCACGGTGGCGTCGCGCACACCCAGCAAAGCGTGCGGCTCGTGGGCGGCCAGCGCCATGAGCTGGTCTTCGCGCAATTGGCGGATGCCATCGCGCGATGTCACGCTCACCTCGCCGGTGATGCACTGGATGGTGATTTCGCCCGCCACGGCGTGTTGCGGGAGGCCCTTGCCCGCAGGCAGCACCAATTGCAGCAATTGCATGTGCGCGGTCTTCATCAGGCTGACGCTGACGGCCTCCCCGTGCTCGCGATGCGGGGTGCGCAGATCGATGACATCCAGAAATGCAGCGTGCTTGAGCGCCATGGGAGGCTCTCCTTATCGTGCTGTTTTGGGTGCTGTGTTTGATGCGGCCGAGGCGCCGTACGAGAGGCCGTCCGCCGCGCCGCCTGCCGGCAAGCTTTCACCGAAGAGCGCGAAGATATATCAAAAATGCGCTTTCGGCACGGGAGGTTATCCCTAAGCGAGAGACCCGTGCCGGCAAAAAAAAGCCCCCCGGCACGGATGCCGAGGGGCTTTCAGGACACTGTTGGCGTTATGCCAGGTCAATACCCAAATAGGGTTGGTGCGAAGGAGGGGACTCGAACCCCTACACCTGTTACGGCGTCAGGACCTAAACCTGGTGCGTCTACCAATTTCGCCACCTTCGCTTTAAGCCAAGCCCGCTATTGTAGCTTGCTTGTTAAAATCTTGCGTCATGAATCCGCGCCTCGATGCCCTACACCCCTATCCGTTCGAAAAACTGCGCGCTTTGCTGGCTTCGGCCAGCCAGCAGCCGGACGGTCTGACGCCCATCAATCTGTCGATCGGCGAGCCCAAACACGCCGCGCCCGAACGCGTCGGACAGGCCATCCGCGACAGTCTCGCGGGGCTGTCCGTGTACCCGTCCACCAAGGGCGACCCGGCGCTGCGCCGGGCGATCTCGGAGTGGCTGGCGCGGCGCTACAGCATCCCTGCCCCCGATCCAGAAACGCAGGTACTGCCGGCGCTGGGCTCGCGCGAGGCGCTGTTCGCGTTCACGCAGACCGTCATCGACCCGTCGGCCGCCTCGGTGGTGATCTGCCCCAACCCCTTCTATCAGATCTATGAAGGCGCGGCCCTGCTGGCGGGCGCCACGCCCTACTTCGTCAACGCCGATCCGGTGCGCAATTTCGCCAGCGACTGGAACCAGGTGCCGGACGACGTCTGGAAGAAGACGCGCATGGTGTTCGTCTGCTCGCCGGGCAATCCGGCCGGCAACGTCATGTCGCTGGACGAATGGGAAACGTTGTTCGAACTGTCCGACCGCCACGGCTTCGTGATCGTCTCGGACGAGTGCTATTCCGAAATCTACCTGGACGAGGGCAACCCGCCGCTGGGCAGCCTGCAGGCGGCGCGCCGCCTGGGCCGGGACTCCTACCGCAACCTGGTGGCATTCTCCAGCCTGTCCAAGCGTTCCAACGTGCCGGGCCTGCGCTCGGGCTTTGTCGCGGGCGACGCCGCGCTGATTGGCCGCTTCCTGCTGTATCGCACGTATCATGGCAGTGCCATGAGCCCTATCGTGTCCGCGGCCAGCATCGCGGCCTGGACTGACGAGGCGCACGTGAAGGACAACCGGCGCCTGTACCGCGAGAAGTTCGACGCCGTCGTGCCCATCCTGCAGAAGGTGCTCGACGTGTCCCGCCCGCAGGCCTCGTTCTATTTGTGGGCAGCCACGCCCGGCTCGGATACGGCCTTCGTGCGCGACCTTTTTGGCCGTACTGGTGTTACCGTGCTGCCGGGCAGCTTCCTGGCGCGCGAGGCGCACGGCGTGAACCCCGGCCAGGGCCGCATCCGCATTGCTTTGGTGGCGCCTTTGGCTGACTGCGTGCAGGCAGCCGAGCGCATCGCCCATTTTGTGCATACTTCCGTTTGATCAACCTTTAAAAGCTGAGCCGCTATGACTCTCGACCTGCAGACCACCATCGAAAAAGCCTGGGACGACCGGGCCAACCTGTCGCCCGCCGACGCCAGCGCCGAAGTGCGCGAAGCGGTCGAGCGCACCATCGACGGCCTGGATCTGGGCCGCTTGCGCGTGGCCGAGAAAATCAATGACGACTGGGTCGTGCACCAGTGGATCAAGAAGGCTGTGCTGCTGTCGTTCCGCCTGAACGACAACGCCATCATGGGCCAGGCTCCGCTGCAGTTCTACGACAAGGTGCCGCTCAAGTTCTCGGAATACGGCGACAACGCCTTCAAGCAAGGCGGCTACCGCGTGGTGCCGCCGGCCGTCGCCCGCCGCGGCGCCTATCTGGCCCGCAACGTGGTGCTGATGCCCTCCTACGTGAACATCGGCGCCTACGTCGACGAAGGCACCATGGTCGACACCTGGGCCACCGTCGGCTCCTGCGCCCAGATCGGCAAGAACGTGCACCTTTCCGGCGGCGTGGGCATCGGCGGCGTGCTGGAACCCCTGCAAGCCAACCCGACCATCATCGAAGACAATTGCTTCATCGGCGCCCGCTCGGAAGTCGTGGAAGGCGTGATCGTCGAAGAGAACTCGGTGCTGGCCATGGGCGTGTTCCTGTCGCAAAGCACCAAGATCTATGACCGCGCCACCGGCAAGATCACCTATGGCCGCGTGCCCTCGGGTTCGGTCGTGGTCCCGGGCTCGCTGCCGTCGGCCGACGGCTCGCACAGCCTGGCCTGCGCGGTCATCGTCAAGCGCGTCGACGCGCAGACCCGCGCCAAGACCAGCATCAATGATCTGCTGAGGGCGTAAATGAGCACTGCCGTACTGGATCTGGTCAAGGACCTGATTGCCCGCCCTTCGGTCACGCCGGCCGATGAAGACTGCCAGGCGACGCTCGCTGCACGCCTGGAGCGCATCGGCTTTACCTGCGAAACCATCGCCCAGGGCGGAGTCACCAATCTGTGGGCGCGCCGCGGCAACGCGGCGCCGCTGACCGTGTTTGCCGGTCACACGGACGTGGTGCCTCCGGGTCCGCGCGAAAAGTGGGACAGCGACCCGTTCGTGCCCACCGAGCGCGATGGCTACCTGTACGGCCGCGGTGCGGCCGACATGAAGAGCTCGATCGCCGCCTTCGTGGTGGCGGCCGAGGAATTCGTGGCGGCCCACCCGCAGCATGGCGGCTCGATCGCCCTGCTGATCACCTCCGACGAGGAAGGCCCGTCCATCGACGGCACCGCCATCGTCTGCGACGCGCTGAAGGCGCGCGGCGAACAGATGGACTATTGCATCGTCGGCGAGCCCACCTCGGGCGACGTGCTGGGCGACACCTGCAAGAACGGCCGCCGCGGCTCGCTGTCGGGCAAGCTCACGGTCAAGGGCATCCAGGGCCACGTGGCCTACCCGCACCTGGCGCGCAACCCCGTGCACCAGTTGGCACCGGCCCTGGCCGACATCGTCAACATCGAATGGGACCAGGGCAACGAGTACTTCCCGCCCACCACGTTCCAGGTGTCCAACCTGAACTCGGGCACTGGCGCCACCAACGTGGTGCCGGGCGAGGCGGTGGCGCTGTTCAACTTCCGCTTCTCGACCGCCAGCACGCCGGAAAGCCTGCAGGCGCGGGTACACGAAGTGTTGGACCGCCATGGCCTGGAATACGCGCTGGACTGGGACCTGGGCGGCGAGCCCTTCCTGACCCCGCGCGGTTCGCTGACGGATGCGCTGGTCTCGGCCATCCGCGACGAAACCGGCGTAACGGCCGAGCTGTCCACCACGGGCGGCACGTCCGACGGCCGCTTCATCGCCAAGATCTGCCCGCAAGTCATCGAGTTCGGTCCTTGCAACGCCACGATCCACAAGGTCAACGAACGCGTCGAAGTCGCGTCGCTGGATCCGTTGAAAAACATTTATCGGCGCACGCTGGAAAACCTCCTGCTACAGCCTAAGTAAAAGCCTCACATGTATCAATCCGCCCGCCAAGAACTGCTGACCCTGCGCGACCTCATCCGTTATGGCGTGTCGCGCCTGAACGGCGCCCAGGTGGCGCTGGGGCACGGCAGCGACAACGCCTGGGACGAGGCGGTCTACCTGACGCTGCACGCCTTGCACCTGCCGCTGGACACGCTGGAGCCCTTTCTGGACGCCCGCGTGCTCAGCGAAGAGCGCAACCGCGTGCTCGAACTGATCGACCGCCGCGTGACCGAGCGCCTGCCCGCCGCCTACCTCACCAACGAGGCCTGGCTGCGCGGCCACCGCTTCTACGTGGACCAGCGCGTCATCGTGCCGCGCTCGCCCATCGCGGAACTGCTGGACCAGGGCCTCGCGCCCTGGGTGCAGGATGCGCTGGCGGTTGAAAACGTGCTGGACATGTGCACGGGCTCCGGCTGCCTGGCGATCCTGTCGGCGCTGGCCTTCCCGTACGCCCACGTGGACGCGGTCGACGTGTCGGCGGACGCGCTGGAAGTGGCGCGCCGCAACGTCGACGACTACGGCCTGGCGGACCGCCTGGACCTGCACGCAAGCAATCTGTTCGACGACCTGCCCGAACGTCAGTACGACGTGATCATCTGCAATCCGCCTTACGTCAACAGCGGCTCGATGGACGCGCTGCCCCAGGAATACCGCCACGAACCGCAGTTGGCCCTGGCCGGCGGCGACGACGGCATGGACCTGGTGCGCCGCATCCTGGAAGCGGCGCCGCGGTTCCTGACCCCGGAAGGCGTGCTGGTGCTGGAGATCGGCCACGAGCGCGACTTCTTCGAAGCCGCGTTCCCGCAATTGTCGCCCGTGTGGCTGGATACCGAAGAAGCCTCCGACCAGCTTCTGCTGCTTACCCGCGAGCAACTGAGCCTGTGATACGCGCTACTGGATTGACCCTGCGCCGCGGCACCAAGGTGCTGCTGGACGGCGCCGAATTCGTTGTGCATCCCGGTGAACGCGTGGGCATCGTGGGCAAGAACGGCGCGGGCAAGTCCTCGCTGTTCGCGCTCTTGACCGGCGCGCTGGACCTGGACGCCGGCACGCTGGCCGTGCCCGCCGGCTGGCGCATCGCCAGCGTCAAGCAGGAACTGGAAGCGGACGAACGCCCGGCGCGCGAATTCGTCATCGACGGCGACACCCACCTGCGCGAACTGCAGGCGCGCCGCGCCGAACTGACGGATGAGCAAGGCACCCAGATCGCCGAAGTGGAAGCGGCGCTGGTGGAAGCCGGCGCCTGGAGCGCGGCCTCGCGCGCCGAGCAACTGCTGGCCGGCCTGGGTTTCAAGCCGGCCGAATGGATGCAGCCGGTAGAGAGCTTTTCCGGCGGCTGGCGCATGCGTCTGGCCCTGGCCCGCGCGCTGATGGCCCCGTCCGAATTGCTGCTGCTGGACGAGCCCACCAACCACCTGGATCTGGACGCCATGCTGTGGCTGGAGAAATGGCTGGCCGCCTACCCCGGCACCGTCATGCTGATCTCCCACGACACCGAGTTCCTGGACGCGGTGGCCAAGTCCATTTTGCATTTCGACCACGCCAAGCTGGTGCGCTACCGCGGCGGCTATGGCGACTTCCTGACGCAGCGCGCCGAGCGCTTGCGCCAGACCAATATCGCCTACGAACGCCAGACCCGCGAGGCGGCCCGGCTGCAAGGCTTCATCGACCGCTTCAAGGCCAAGGCGTCCAAGGCCAAGCAGGCGCAAAGCCGCGTCAAGGCGCTGGCCCGCATGCAGGTGCTGGCGCCCTTGCACGCCGAAGCGGGCATTGACATCCGCATCCCCTCGCCCGATCAGGTGCCGGATCCGCTCCTGACCCTGGAACACCTGTCGGCTGGCTATACGGATGCCGACGGCAACGCCGTGCCGATCCTGCGCGACGTGACGCTGATGGTGCGCGCCGGCAGCCGCGTCGGCGTGCTGGGCGCCAACGGCGCCGGCAAGAGCACGCTGATCAAGACCCTGGCCGAGGAACTGCCGGTGCAGGCGGGCGAACGACGCGCGTCGCGCGGCTTGGCGATCGGCTATTTCCATCAGCACCAGCTGGACATGCTGGACGTGGACAGCACGCCCATCGCCCATCTGGCGCGCCTGGCCCCCGACGCCCGCGAACAGGAGCTGCGCAACTACCTGGGCGGCTTCGGCTTTTCGGGCGATACGGTAACCAGCAAGGTCGGCCCCATGTCCGGCGGCGAGAAAGCGCGCCTGGCGCTGTCCCTGATCGTTTGGCAAAAGCCCAACCTGCTGCTGCTGGACGAACCCAGCAACCACCTGGACGTGGAAACGCGCGAGGCCCTGGCCGCCGCGCTGGCGGACTTCGGCGGCAGCATGCTGCTGGTCTCGCACGACCGCCATCTGCTGCGCACCACCGTGGACAGCTTCTGGATCGTGGCCGATGGCGCGGTGTGCGAGTTCGACGGCGACCTGGAAGACTACCGGGACTGGCTCGCCGCCCGCAACGCCGGCGAACGCGCGGAAGCCGCGCGCGAAAACGCCGAAGGCAATGAACCGGTGGTGGACCGCAAGGCCCAGCGCCGCGCCGAGGCCGAGCAACGCCAACGCCTGTCCGCCCTGCGCAAACCGCTGGAATCCAAGCTCGCCAAAGTCGAGGCCGAAATGGAGAAGCTGCGCGCCAAGCTGCACGCGCTGGACGCCATCATCGCCGACCCGGACCTGTACTCGGACGCGCGCCGCGCCGAGCGCCAGAAGGTCATGGCCGAACACGGCGAACACGGCAAGCGCATGGACGAGCTGGAAGAGCAGTGGCTGGAAATCCAGGGTTCCCTGGAAGAAATCGAACAGTCCGAGGCCTGACGGCCCGCGGCGGGCGCCCTGCCCGCCGCCGCTTCCTTCGACCTGGATCGTCTGGTAATAGCAATCGTTATCATTTATACTCTGCCGCGAATTTGACTCTATCTGGCGCCCGGCGCCGGCGACATGTCTTCGCTCACGGATGTATTTCTCCGCCATTACCGAGAGGTGCTGGGTTTCCTCTCTTTGCGCACCGGCTCGCGCGACGTCGCGCAGGACTGCGCGCAGGACACCTGGATCAAGCTGGCGGAATTCAAGGACAGGACGCGCCCTGACAACGACCGCGCCTACGTATTCCGCGTGGCCGCCAATATCGCCACCGACTGGCACCGACGCCGCAGCCGCGAACTGGCGGCCACCGCCGATTACGCGGCCTCGCGGCCTCCCCAGCACGAACCCGACACCCTGGATGTCGCCGTCGCGCGGCAGATGCTGCGCCGGCTGGAAGCCGCCCTGCTTGCCCAACCCCCCCGCAGCCTGGACGTGTTCGTACTGCACCGACACGAAGGCCTGAGCTATCGCGCCATCGCCGAACGTTTCGCGATCTCGGTCAGCGCCGTGGAGAAGCACATGATGCGCATCCTGCTGGCCTGCGACCAGGCGCTGGCGTCCTGACCATGGCTTCCCCCCGTCCCCGAAGCGCCCAGGAAGAAGCGTCGCGCTGGGTCGTGCGCCACAGCGGCCAGGGCATGGACGCCCAGGCCCAGGCCGAGTTCGAAGCCTGGTACCGCGCGGACGCCAGCCATGCCGACGCCTATGAGCGGCTGGCGCGCCTGTGGCGGCGGATGGGCGAAATCGAACGCGGCAAGCTGGCGCCGCGGCGCACACGCAAGCGTGCCGCGGTAGCGGCGTTGGCGCTGCTGGCAACAGCCGGGCCGGCCTGGCTACTGCTGCGCACGGTCCATCCCGGCGCTGATTACACGACCAGCGCCGAAGTGCGCCGCGTGGTCCTGCCCGACGGCTCCAGCGCCACGCTGGATGCGGATTCGGCCATCGCCATCGATTTCGCGCCGGGCAAGCGCGAGGTCCGGCTCCTGGCCGGACGGGCGTTGTTCACGGCCGCAGCGCGCGCTCCCGACGGCGCGGATTTCACGGTAGTGACGCCAGACGCCTCCGCCGCCGCGCTGGGTACCCGCTATTCCGTCGCGCGCGAAGCCGATGGCACGCACGTGAAGGTCTACGAACATCGCGTGGCGGTCCAGTGCCTGACCTGCCAGGATGGGCAGAGCCTGGCGCTGGACGCGGGCCAGGGAGCTGCGGTGTCGGCAACAGGCATCCTCCGCCTCGCCGCCGCTCCACCAGAACCGGCGCCGGATTGGAGCCAGGGGCTGCTGGCATTCAACAACGTCGCCTTGCCCGAAGCCGCGGCTCGGCTCTCCCGCTATGGCGGCAAGCACATCCTGGTGCTAGGCGAGGCAGCACGGGGTTTGCGTGTGTCGGGTACCGCCAGCATCGGCGATTCCAAGCGCGCGCTGGTGCTGCTGCTGGCGCAGGCCAAGGTCGGCATCACCGAACTGCCCGGCCTGCTGATCGTGCGCTAAAGCTCATGACCAATCAGTAAATGAGAATCGATATAAATTATTCATGAGCAATCCGGTGAGGTAAGCCACGCCTGGACACGTCCTACGGCTGATATCAACACCCGCCTGGACGCATTCATGCTGTTTCACCCCACCAACCGCCGGCGCGCCCGCCGGTCTGGCGCTTCGGCGGCGCTGCTCATCGCCGCCTTGATCGCGGTCTCACCGAGCGTCGCCCAGCCCGCCGCGCCCGCCGCCTACGACCTGCCGGCGCAACCGCTGGGTGAGGCGCTGCTGGCGCTGGGCCGGCAAGCCGGCCTGGAGATTTCTTTTCCGCCGGCGGCGGTGGCGGGCAAGACCTCGCCCCCGCTACAGGGAGAATATTCGCCGCTGCTCGCGCTGAACCACCTGCTGGCCGGGTCCGGGCTGGCGCTGCGCGCGGATGGCCCGGACCGCTACATCGTCTACGTGGACAAGACCAATCAGTTTTCCGCCCTGCGCCTGGACGCCGTGCGGGTCTACGGCGAACAGGTCGGCGAGCGCATCTATACCCGCGAGGACATCGCCGAGACGCCCAGCTCCAACCGCGACCTCAGCACGCTGGTGGCGACGCATCCGGCGGTGCGCACCAACCCTGGCGCCGCCGGCTCGCAGAACCGCGGCTCGCTCAATGTGGAGGACATTTCATTCCACGGCTCCAGCCCCTACCAGAACCTGTTCCAGCTCGACGGCATGGAAGCGACCAACCGCGTGGATCCGGCCAGCAAGAACCTGAACCTGCAAGTCGGCAATGTGCCCAGCAATCCGCAGTCGTACTTTGTCGACACCAGTTTGCTGGAGGAAGTGCGCGTGCACGACAGCTTCGTGCCGGTGGAGTATGGCCGCTTCACGGGCGGGGTCGTGGATGCGAGATTGCGCCGGTTCTCGGGCGAAAACCGGCTCAACCTCGATTACCGCTGGAACACCTCCAAGATGACGCGGCAGGAAGTGGCCGAGGGAGATCAGAACAGCTGGGCGCAGGGCAAGCCGGGCTATTCGCCGGAATGGAAGAAGCGCTTCTATTCGGCGGTCGGCGACCTTGCCTTCAATGAAAAATCAGGCGCCGTGCTGGCCATGTCGCGGCGCGAATCGGACATCACGCGCTGGAACATGGGCGTGGATGGCAAGGGACAGCCGGCTCCGGGCCAGGACGCCTACAGCGACCGCATCGACAACTTCCTGGGCAAGTTCAGTGTGCGCGCCAGCGCCGATACCACGGCCGACCTGACGCTGAAATACAGCGACCGCAGCGAAACCCTGGCCAGCGACCTGTTCCGGCACACCCGTTGGGACAACAACCACGGGGCCCGCGGCATCGGCGCGAACGTGGATCACTACTTCCAGGGCGGACGGCTTGCGCTGCAGGCTGGCTGGGACCGTACGCTGAGCAATCGCGAGTCCATAGGCGATGAGCTCGTGACCTTCCGCCCCTACCGGCTGCCGCTGTACACGGCGGGCGGCTTCGGCAAGGAACAGACGCGGCAGGACACCTGGACGCTGAAGAGCCGGGTCGATCTGGATCCCGTGCGCACGGGCGTGTTTACGCACATTCCGTACGCAGGCGTCGAGTTGAATCAAGTACAGGCGAACTTCGAGCGGTTCCAGGAAAGCCACTCCTACCAGCGCGCCTACAGCCGCGACGGCAGCTATCGGGATTTCAGCAAGGTGCGCTACCTGCCCGGCACCGTGGACGTGAACTACAACATGGCCAGTCTGTACCTGTCGGACCGCATCGAATGGGAGCGGCTGGCGTTGGATGCCGGCCTGCGCTACGACCGCGAGACTTTCCTCGGCAACAACAACGTTTCGCCGCGCACGCGGCTGGACTGGGATGTACTCGGTTCGGGCGACACCCTGCTCAGCGCCGGCTGGTCGCGCTACTACGGCTCCAGCGTACTGGTAACGGCGCTAGAAGAAGAACGAAGCCGCCTGCGGCGTCAGGTGCTGGACAAGGACGGCCTCCCCGTGGCCGACGGCAGCAAGGAGTACTACGTTCAGTACAAGGGCTTGCGCATGCCGTATGACGACGAATGGGCGGTCTCGCTGCGCCAGCGCATGGCGGGCATGGAAGGCGTGCTGAGCTATGTGCGGCGCAATGGCCGCGACCAGTGGACCAAGACCGGCAACGACAAGGACGGCTACCGCTACACCAACGAAGGCCTGTCCACCACCGACGGCGTGAGCCTGTCGGTGCGCACGCTGGAGCCCTGGCGCCTGGGCGAAACGCGCTGGAATATGCAGGCGTCCTGGAGCTGGCAGAAGCGCAAGACCAACGCCGACCTGGTCGAAGGCTATAACGGCGATGCGCGGGATCCTGACGAATATGTGATCTACAACGGCTCGCGCACGCGCGCCATCGACCTGCCGCCGTCCACCTTCTACCAGCCGCAAGTCGCCACCCTCAGCCTGCTCGGCGCATGGCCGCGCGCGGGCCTGACCTGGAGCAACATGGTGAACTGGCGCAGCAAGCGCGACGCCACCATCTACGTGGGACTGGGCCCCCGGCCCGACTACCTGGACCGGTTCGTCTCCGGCGAGGTTCCGTCCTATTGGACCTGGGACACCAAGCTCGCCTGGAATCCCACCTTCGCGCGCAGCCTGGAATTCACGGTCGAAGTCCTGAACGTGCTGGACCGCAAGCCCGCCGTGACGGCCAGCAACCCGAACCTCAAGACCAACCGCAGTACCTATCAGACGGGACGGGAGCTATGGCTGCAAGTCGGTTACCGCTTCTGATCCTGGGCGTCGCGCTGGCGCTGGCAGCGCCTCTGGCTCGCGGGCACGGCGGCCCGAGCCAGACGCCAGCCGCCGGTCCGTCCGGCTGCCATGGGCCAGCGGGCTGGGACGCCGCTTGCCTGCGGCCGCACTACTCGGGATCGCCCGAGTCTTGGCCCGCGCCTTCCATCGATCCCGGCCTGGCCTGGCGCGAATGGGAAGCCGTGCCGCCAGCCGCCAGTCCGCCTCTGAGCTGGACCGCCGCCAATCCGGGCCAGCAGGAGTTGGCCGCCGATGTAGCGCGTCCGGCGGTCGTGGCCCTGGGACAAATGCTGTTCTTCGATACCCGGTTGTCGCGCAAGGGACAGGTATCCTGTGCTTCCTGTCACCTGCCGCAGCGCGCCTTCACGGATGGGCTCGCGCTGGCCGTTGGCGAAGACAAGCTGATGGGCAGGCGGCGCTCAACCCCGCTGTATGCGGCTCCATTCGCGCCACGACTGTTCTGGGACGGACGCGCCGCCAGCCTCAAGGAACAGGTGCTGGGCCCCATCCATGATCCCCGGGAGATGAACCATGACGCCAGCGGCGTCGTGGCGCGGCTGCTGGCGGCTGATCCTTATCCGGCGCAGTTCTTGCTGGCGTTCGGCGCAGCCGCCGCGCCGCAGCCGCCGGTGGACGCGGACCGCTTGGCGCGCGCGTTGGCGGCCTACGTCGCCACGCTGCGTCCCGAGCCGACACGCTTTGACGAATTCCTGGAGGGCCGTGCCAAGGCGCTGGACGATACCGAATTGATCGGCATGCATCTGTTCCGCACCCAGGCGCGATGCATGAATTGCCACAGCGGCCCGATGCTGACCGACCATCGGTTCCACAATATCGGCCTGTCGTTCTATGGCCGCCGCAATCAGGATCTGGGCCGCTACGAAGCCACCCGCGATCCCGCCGACCTGGGCAAGTTCCGCACGCCCAGCCTGCGCAATGTGTCGCGGGCCGGGCCGTGGATGCACAACGGCTTGTTCGCGGACCTGAAGGGACTGCTGCGGATGTACAACGCCGGCATGGGCCGCGAACCGGCGCCCGCCGATCCGCCCGATCCTTATGCGCCGCGCAAGTCCGAGCACATCCGGCCGCTGGAACTGAGCGCGGACGAGATCGACGCCTTGCTGGCGTTCATGCGGGTCTTGTAGGGGGAAGGGAAAGGCGGCGCCCGGGAGCTTGCAGATGCAGGCTACCATGCGCCGCCGGCCTGGCATTACGAGTACGGACGCTCGCGCAGGCGGGTATGGTGGTCGACCACGGTGTCGATCACTTCACGCAGTATGGTTTCGCCAAGAGCGGGCGGCACGCCCGCCTCTTGCGCCAGGCGGCGGATGCGCTCGACCTGCTGTTCCTCGCGTTCGGGATCCACCAGGTCCATGCCCAGGTCGCGCTTGAGCTCGCCTATCATGTCCGTGCAACGGAACCGCACGCCCAGCAACAGCATGATCTGCTGATCGATTTCATCGACCTCGGCGCGCAGCGACGCCAACTCGGCTTTGGGAGAATCGTTGTTGGCCATGTGTCTCAACCCTGAACAATATCGAGTTTGGCGATGCCCAGCGCCAAGGTCTTGGCGCCCACGTCGCGGAACTGGATTTCAGCCTGGGCGTCCTGCCCTGCGCCGCTCAAGCCTATGATCGTGCCCTCGCCGAACCGCGCGTGATGCACGCCCTGACCTACACGATACTGCTTGTCGCCCACCGTGACGCCAGTGGTGACGCTGCGCGCTTGACGCGGCGCAATGGTATTGGTGGCCTTGCGTCCGAAAGCGTCGCCGCGATTGCCGCCGCCCCAGCCCGCGCCCGTGCTGCCGACCTGGGCCAAACCGGCCTTGGGCGACAGCCACTTCAAGTGCTGTTCCGGAATTTCATCCAGGAAGCGGGAACGCATCGCGTAGCGCGTCTGGCCATGCAGCATCCGGCTTTGCGCCAGGCTGATGTACAGGCGCTGCCGCGCGCGCGTGATGGCCACGTACATGAGGCGGCGCTCTTCCTCCAACCCGGAAGCTTCCAGGACGCTGTTCTCGTGCGGGAACAGCCCCTCTTCCAGGCCAGTGATGAACACGGCGTCGAACTCCAGGCCCTTGGCCGCATGCACGGTCATGAGCTGCACGGCGTCCTGGCCCTGCTGGGCCTGGTTGTCGCCGGCTTCCAGCGCCGCATGCGACAGGAACGCCGCCAGCGGGGTCAGGCCGTCGGAGGCCACGATGGGCGCATCCACCACGCCCGCATTGAGCGTGGATGTCGTGTCCTGTTCGGGCACCACGCCGGCGGGCATGCCGTCGTAGTTTTCCTCGGACGCGAACACGGCCGCGGCGGTGATCAGTTCGTTCAGGTTTTCCAGCCGTTCCGCGCCTTCGCGTTCGGCCTTGTAGTGCGCGTTCAGGCCGCTGGTCTCGAGCATGTGCTCGACCATTTCCGGCAATGGCAGATCGCGCGTCTCTTCGATCAGGCGATGGATCAACTGCGCGAACTGCGCCAGGTTGGAGCCGCCCTTGCCGGGCACCAGCGCCACGGCCGCATACAGGCTGGTGTCATGCGTGCGCGCTGCGTCGCCCAATTGCTCCAGCGTGCGCGCGCCGATGCCGCGCGTGGGGAAGTTGACGACCCGCATCCACGAGGTGTCGTCGTGCGGGTTGGCCATCAGGCGCAGGTAGGCCAGCGCGTGCTTGATTTCCTGGCGCTCGAAAAAGCGCAGGCCGCCATACACCTTGTAGGGAATGCCAGCGGAAAAGATGGCGTGTTCCAGCACGCGTGACTGCGCGTTGCTGCGGTAGAGCACGGCGATTTCGCGGCGCAGGCTGCCTTCGCGGATCAGGGAGCGGATCTCATCCACGATCCACTGCGCTTCCATGCCATCGGACGGCTGCTCGATGACGCGCACCGGCTCGCCCTCGCCCTGTTCGGTCCAGAGGTTCTTGCCCAACCGGCCGGTGTTGTGGCCGATCAGCGCGTTGGCCGAGTCCAGGATGTGGCCAAAGGAACGGTAATTCTGCTCCAGGCGGATCACGGTCCCACGCGCGTAATCGCGCTCGAAGTCGGCCATGTTGCCGACGTTGGCGCCGCGGAACGCGTAGATGGATTGGTCGTCGTCTCCCACCGCGAAGATCGCAGCGCCGCCGCCGGCCAACAGGCGCAGCCACTTGTACTGCAGCGTGTTGGTGTCCTGGAACTCGTCGACCAGGATGTGGCGGAAGCGGCGCTGGTAGTGCTCGCGCACGGGCGCGTTGCGCGACAGCAGTTCGTAGGCGCGCAGCAGCAGCTCGGCGAAGTCCACCACGCCCTCGCGCAGGCACTGGGCCTCGTAGAGCTGGTAGATCTCGATCAGGCGGCGGCGATGAGCGTCGTAGGCTTCGACGTCGGCCGGGCGCAAGCCCTCTTCCTTGGAGCCGTTGATGAAGCGCTGCACATCGCGGGGAGGATACTTCTCGTCGTCGACGCCATTGGCCTTCATCAGCCGCTTGATCGCCGCCAGTTGGTCGGTGACGTCCAGGATCTGGAAGCTTTGCGGCAGGCCGGCGTCGCGGTGATGCGCGCGCAGCATGCGGTTGCACAGGCCGTGGAAGGTGCCGATCCACAGGCCGCGCGTATCGATCGGCAGGATGGCCGACATGCGCGCGAGCATCTCGCGCGCCGCCTTGTTGGTGAACGTGACCGCCAGAAGCCCAAAAGGCGAGGCCTGGCCGGTTTGAATCAGCCAGGCCATGCGGGTGGTGAGCACCCGGGTCTTGCCGCTGCCCGCCCCGGCCAGGACCAGGGCGTGCTGCGGTTCTAACGTTACTGCGGCGCGTTGTTCAGGGTTGAGCTTCTCTAGCATCATGCCGCGTAGCGGCGCAGACGTTGAGCGAATTGCTCGAGCCCGGCGATGCCGCTTTGCTGGGCGCGCTGGCACCAGGCCTGCAGGTCATGAAGGAGCTGTTCGCTGCTGGCGCTGGAGCTTTCCCAGATGCGGCCGAGTTCGCGGCGCATCTGCACCAGCGTGGCCAGCGACTTGTTCTGGGCGATGGCCTGATCCACGGCGGCGAGCTGTTCCGGTTGGAGGATGTCCTCGTTGCGGTGGATGGCGCGGCGCACGCTATGCAGCTTGGTCCAGTCGCATTCGGCGCTGTTCTTGTTGCGCGAATCCTTCAGCTTGGCCATTTCTTCGCGGGCAGCGCTCTTGATCACGTCCGCATAGCGGGCCATGACTTCGTAGCGGTGCGTGATCACGCCTTGCAGGGTGCGCAGGTCGATGCCGGTCTTGGAATCGTCCAGCTTGAGCTTGGGCGCAACCTTCTTGATCTTGGCCAGGCCAAAGAACTTCAGGATGTTGATGTAGCACCAGCCGATGTCGAACTCGTACCACTTGGCCGAGAACTTGGCCGATGTGCCGTGGGCGTGGTGGTTGTTGTGCAGCTCTTCGCCGCCAATCACGATGCCCCAGGGGAACACGTTGGTGCTGGTGTCCGGGCTGTTGTAGTTGCGGTAGCCCCAGTAGTGGCCGATGCCGTTGACGACGCCGGCGGCCCAGAAGGGAATCCAGGCCATCTGCACCGCCCACACCGTGACGCCGATGGCGCCGAACAGGGCGACGTCGATGGCGAGCATGCTCAGCACGCCCCACAGGCTGTGCTTGCTGTAGACGTTGCGCTCGAGCCAGTCGTCAGGCGTGCCGTGGCCGAACTTGGCCATGGTTTCCTTGTTGTTCGATTCTTCGCGGTACAGTTCCGCGCCGCGGAACAGCACCTTCCAGATGCCGAACAGGATGGGCGAATGGGGATCGCCTTCCTTTTCGCACTTGGCGTGGTGCTTGCGGTGAATGGCCACCCATTCCTTGGTGACCATGCCGGTCGTCATCCAGAGCCAGAAGCGGAAGAAGTGCATGACGGCCGGATGCAGATCCAGACCACGGTGCGCTTGGCTGCGATGGAGGAAAACCGTGACCGCCACAATCGTGATGTGCGTCACAACCAGAGTGAACACGACGACCTGCCACCAGGTAGCTTGGGTCAGACCGCCGGCAATGAAGGAAAGGATGTAATCCATAAAGCTGTTAGGAGCCTCGCTAGAGAAGTGCCTGGAGTTTAGCTTACCTTGACCGACTTATGACAAGGTAGTTTCAAAATAGTTTTTGAGCGAAATCAAGGACTAAGCCTCGGTTTTTCAGGGCAAAAAACCACTCTCGCCGCCAGAAACGAAGGTTGCGAGGCCGAGCCTTGCGGCACGCGGCGCTAGGGCCGTCCTCCCCAGGGAACGTGGGGGCATACGCGAAGGCGCAAGGTTTTGGCTGGATTTCGCCGTTAAAGTTCCTGTCAGCAAGGCGTCTGGCCTTGAAGCGGACTTGCGGCAGGTGCACACTGCGGGTGCTTTGCTGACCCAACTGTCTCTTTTGCCCCACTGATGTTGCTGAAAAAAATACGTCCCCATTTAATTTACGCCCTGGCCGCGCTGGGAACGGCGCTGCCCTCCTCCGTTCCCGCACAGACGATGAAGTCGGGCGACGTCGCCGTATTGGCCTCGTACTACGAGATCCGAGGATCGGACTGCCTGGCGCTGCGCGCGCCGCGGGTATCGCTGACCATGATGCCGCGCCTGGGCAAGGCCAACATCATGCAGACGCGCGGCCAGTCCAGCGATTCCGGCCGCTGCGCGTATCAGACCGTGCCGGTGTCCCAGGTGGTCTACCAAGCGGACCAGGCGGGCAGTGACGCCCTGGCCTGGGAGGTGAAGTACCAGAACAAAGCCCTGGGCACGAGGCGCTACAGCGCCACGGTGGTGGTGACGCCGGGTCCCTGACCCGGCGCGCCCGTTCAGGCCGGCTGATCCTGCGGACCGGCCGCGGCTTCCTCGGCCGGCGTTTCTGCCGATGCTTCTGCCGGCGTTTCAGCAGAAACATCGTCGGCATTCGCCGCCTCGGCGTCCTCGGTCCCGATTGCCGCGCCCTTCTTCCTGCGTTCGAACACCGCCGCGAAGAAACCGTCGGTGCCATGTACGTCGGGACGCAACTGCACGTACGGCCCTTCCAGCTTCAGGGTTTCGCAGCGGGCAGCCAGGATCTCGGCGGCGTCCAGGCGTTCGAAATCGGGGTGGCTGGCCAGGAAGCGCTCCGCCTGCACCTCATTTTCCTCGGCCAGCAGGCTGCAGGTGGCATAAACCAGGCGGCCGCCAGGGGCCACGCAGCGCGCCGCGCTATTGAGTATGCGTTCCTGGAGCTGGCCCAGTTCGGCCAGCGCCTCGGGGTGCTGGCGCCATTTCAGGTCAGGGTTGCGGCGCAGGGTGCCGATGCCGCTGCACGGCGCGTCGACCAGCACGCGCTGGGCCTTGCCGGCCAGGCGTTTCACGCGAGCGTCGTTTTCGCTGTCGATGACCACCGGCACCACGTTCGACAGGCCGCTGCGGGCGAAACGCGGCTTGGCGCGCGCCAGGCGGGCCGCCGACACGTCGAACGCGTACAGGCGGCCGGTGGAGCGCATCAGCGCGCCCAGCAACAGCGTCTTGCCGCCGGCGCCGGCGCAGAAGTCGATGATCATTTCGCCGCGGCGCGGCGCCACCAGCAGGGCCAGCAGTTGGCTGCCCTCGTCCTGGACTTCGATGCTGCCGTTCTCGAACTGCGGCCAGCGATTGATGGCCGGGCGGCCTTCCATGCGGATGCCCCAGGGCGAATACGGCATCGCGACGGGCTCGTAGCGGCCGGCGCCCTGCTGCAATTCAGCCAGCATGGCGTCGCGCTCGACCTTCAGCGGATTGACGCGCAGGTCCAGGCTGGCCTGGCGGTTCAGCGCCTCGATCAGGGTTTCGGGACTGTCCATCGCGCCCAGGCGCTCGTCCAGCCAGTCCGGGATGCTGCCGCGCACAGCGCGCGGCAGCGTCGCCAGGTCGATCTGCGACACGCGCTGCAGCCATTCGGCTTCGGCGGCGTCCATGCCGTCAGCCAGCGCTTCGGCGCCCAGCGTCGCGGCCAGGCCCAAGATGGCCAGGCGACGCGAAGCGGGACCGACACCGCTTTCGCCGAACTGGCGGTAGCGGCGCAGATGGCGCAGCACGTCGTAGACAGCCTCAGCGACTTCGGAACGGTCGCGCGCGCCCAGATTGGGGTGGTGACGCAGCCAGTGCGACAGGGCCGCGTCAGCCGGATAAGTCCACTGCAGGATTTCACCCAGGACGCGCTGCACCTGGTCGATGCGGATGGCCGCATGCGATTGGCGCGGGCGGTTGAATTGGGGCTTCTGCGGCGCACGGTCCTGGCCGCCATGGCCGCCATCCCCGCCGCGCGGGCCTGCGTATTGGCCGCGCTCGCTGCCACGATCGTCGCCTCGCGGGGAACCGTAGGAAGCGCGCTCGCCGCGGTTTTCACCGCGCGGAGCATCATAGGACGGACGCGGACCTGGACGGCCTTCGCGGCGTTCCGAACCATAGGAAGCGCGCTCGCCGCCACGGTTTTCACCGCGCGGGGCGTCATAGGACGGACGCGGACCCGGACGGCCTTCGTGGCGTTCCGAACCATAGGAGGCGCGCTCGCCGCCACGGCCTTCGCCACGCGGGGCGTCATAGGACGGACGCGGACCTGGACGGCCTTCGCGGCGTTCCGAACCGTAGGACGCGCGCTCGCCGCCGCGGTTTTCACCGCGCGGAGCGTCATAGGACGGACGCGGGCCCGGACGGCCTTCCCGGCGTTCCGAACCATAGGAGGCGCGCTCGCCGCCTCGGTTTTCACCGCGCGGGGCGTCATAGGACTGACGCGGGCCCGGACGGCCTTCGCGGCGTTCCGAACCGTAGGACGCGCGCTCGCCGCCTCGGTTTTCACCGCGCGGGGCGTCATAGGACGGACGCGGGCCCGGACGGCCTTCGCGGCGTTCCGAACCATAGGACGCGCGCTCGCCGCCACGGTTTTCACCGCGCGGGGCGTCATAGGACGGACGCGGGCCCGGACGGCCTTCGCGGCGTTCCGAACCGTAGGACGCGCGCTCGCCGCCTCGGCCCTCGCCACGCGGGGCGTCATAGGACGGACGCGGACCCGGGCGGCCACTGGAGCGCTCGTCGCGGCTGCCGCCGGAGCGGTCTTCACGGGCGCTATCGCGCGCGACCGGCGTGCGCGCCTCACCCTTGGGGCGCGAGAAGAAGGACCGACCGTCGCGGCCTTCGGAGGCCGACCTGCCGGCGCCTGCCGGACGGGAACGCGGAGATTGGGGTTTGCTCATGGTGTATTCCAATGGGGCGGAGGGTTTCCGCCCGAAAAATGCGATTCGGGGCCGTTCAAGCGGCCGGCGACCAGGCGAACAGGCGGTCGGGATCGCCCTGCACGTTGACGCGGTGGTCACTGGTCAGGGTAACCCGGCCTTCGGCCAGCCAGCGTACCGCTGCCGGAAAAGCGCGGTGCTCGACGGCCAGCACGCGCTCGGCCAGGGCTTCAGGCGTGTCGCCCGCCAGGACCGGCACGCAGCCCTGGGCGATGATGGGGCCATGGTCCAGCACCGGCGTGACGAAGTGCACGGTGCAGCCATGCACGCGCACCCCGGTCGCCAGCGCCTGGGCATGCGTGTGCAGCCCCGGGAAAGCCGGCAGCAGCGAGGGATGGATGTTCACCAGCCGGCCGGCATAGTGGTTGACGAAGCCCGGGGTCAGCACGCGCATGAAGCCCGCGAGGATGACGTAATCGGGTTCGTAGCGGTCGATTTCAGCGGCCAGCGCGGCATCGAAGGCTTCGCGGCTGGCGTAGTCCTTGTGGTACAGCGCACCGGTGGGGATGCCCTGGTGGGCCGCCCATTCCAGGCCTGCGGCGTCGGGCTTGCTGGCAATGACGGCGGCGACTTCGGCTGGCCAGCCCTCATTGCGGCAGGCTTCGGCCAATGCCTGCATGTTGCTGCCGCGTCCCGAGATCAGGATGACGATGCGGCGCTTGGTGGTAGATATTTCCGGCAAGATAAGGAATTCCAAGGGAAATCGGGCCCGTCCGCCCTCCAGAATCCCGCGTGCGGCAACAGCCTGGACGCGCGTCAGGAGGAAACAGGAACAAACCCGGAATCCAAAATTGTAAACTCTCGCTCGTGAAACCATCGCTGCGCATCTACCGATCCCTGCCCCCGCCCGACCGGCGCGCCCCTTGCGCGCTGACGATCGGCAATTTCGACGGCGTCCACCGCGGACACCAGGCCATGCTGGCGCGCGTCTGCCAGGTCGCGCGCGACCGCAACCTGACGCCCTCCGTGATGACCTTCGAGCCGCATCCGCGGGAGTATTTCGCCACCCTGAATCAACGCCCGGAACTGGCGCCCACCCGCATTTCGGGTTTGCGCGACAAGCTGGCCGCGCTGGCGCGCTACGGTATCTCCCAGGTCGTGGTGGAACGCTTCAACGCTCGCCTGGCTGAAATGTCGGCCAACGCCTTCATCGAACAACTGCTGGTCCAGGGCCTGCACGCCAAGTGGCTGCTGGTGGGCGAGGATTTCCGCTTCGGCCACAAGCGCAGCGGCGACATCGACCTGCTGCGCGAGGCCGGCCTGCGCCATGGCTTCGAGGTGCAGACACTGGCGGACGTGACCGACCAGCAAGGCCACCGGATCTCCAGTTCCGAGGTGCGCACCGCGTTGGCGGTGGGCGATCTGGAACGCGCCCGCCACCTGCTGGGCCACCCGTACCACATCAGCGGCCACGTGATCCACGGCCAGAAGCTGGGTCGCACGCTGGGCTTCCCGACCATGAACCTGCGGGTGGCCGAGCGCTGCGCCGCGCGCTCCGGCATCTACGTGGTGCAGGTCTACGGCCTGGCCGACCGCCCGCTGCCGGCGGTTGCCAGCCTGGGCGTGCGTCCCACAGTCGAAGACCGCGGCCGCGTGCTGCTGGAGTCGCACCTGCTCGACGATACCGTCGACGCTTACGGTAAACTCGTACGCGTCGAATTCCTGCAAAAGCTGCGGGACGAAGAAAAATTTCCTGACCTCCCTTCCCTGACTGCCGCCATCGCCGAAGACGCGCGAAACGCGCGCGCCTATTTTGCCGTTCATGGACTATAAAAAGACCCTCAACCTGCCCGATACCTCCTTCCCCATGCGGGGCGACCTCGCCAAGCGCGAGCCCGCCTGGATTTCGCAGTGGGAGGAAAACCACGTCTACCAGGCGATCCGCGCGGCCAGCCGCGGCCGGCCGCGCTTCGTGCTGCACGACGGCCCGCCCTACGCCAACGGCGACATACACATCGGCCACGCGGTCAACAAGATCCTGAAGGACATCATCGTCAAGAGCCGCAACATGGCCGGCTATGACGCGCACTACGTGCCGGGCTGGGACTGTCACGGCATGCCGATTGAAATCCAGATCGAAAAGAAGTACGGCAAGCACCTGCCCGTGGCCGAAGTGCAGTCCAAGGCCCGCGCCTACGCGCTCGAGCAGATCGACCGCCAGCGCAAGGACTTCAAGCGCCTGGGCGTGCTAGGCGAGTGGGATCGTCCCTACATGACGATGAACTTCAGCAATGAAGCCGACGAAATCCGCGCGCTGGGCCGCATCCTGGACAAGGGCTATGTGTTCCGCGGCCTGAAGCCCGTGAACTGGTGCTTCGACTGCGGCTCGGCCCTGGCCGAAGCCGAGGTCGAATACGCCGACCGCGTCGACCCGGCGGTGGACGTGGCCTTCCCGTTCGCCGAACACGCCAAGCTGGCCAGCGCCTTCGGCCTGGAATCGGTCGACGACGGCGCCATCGTCATCTGGACCACCACGCCCTGGACCATCCCGTCCAACCAGGCGCTGAACCTGCACCCCGAAATCGAATACGCGCTGGTGCGCGTGACGCCGGTTCCCAAGTTCGGCCCCCTGCTGCTGATCGCCAAGGAACGCGTCGAAGCCTGCCTGAAAGCCTGGAACCTGGAAGGCGAAGTGATCGCCACCGCCCCGGGCGCGGCGCTGTCGGGCATCGAATTCCGCCATCCGCTGGCGCAGTTCAACGCCGCCTACGACCGCAAGTCGCCCGCCTACCTGGGCGACTACGTGACGGCCGACTCCGGCACCGGCGTGGTGCACTCAGCGCCGGCCTACGGCATCGAGGACTTCGTGTCGTGCAAAGAACACGGCATGAAGGACACCGACTTCATCAGCCCGGTCATGGGCGACGGCAAGTATGTGGACAGCCTGGCGCTGTTCGGCGGCCTGTCCATCTGGGACGCCAACCCCAAGATCGTCGAGGCGCTGCAGGAAGCCGGCGCCCTGATGCACGTGGAAAAGCACAAGCACAGCTACATGCACTGCTGGCGCCACAAGACCCCGATCATCTACCGCGCCACCAGCCAATGGTTCGCCGGCATGGACGTGGCCCCCAAGGACGGCGGCCCGACCCTGCGCGAATCGGCCCTGGCCGGTATTGACGCCACGGCCTTCTATCCGGCCTGGGGCCGCGCCCGCCTGCACGCCATGATCGCCAACCGTCCGGACTGGACCCTGTCGCGCCAGCGCCAGTGGGGCACGCCGATGGCCTTCTTCGTGCACAAGCAAACCGGCGAACTGCATCCGCGCACCCCGGAGTTGCTGGAACAGGTGGCGCAGCGCGTCGAGCAGGGCGGCATCGAAGCCTGGCAGACGCTGGATCCGCGCGAACTGCTGGGCGACGAAGCCGACCAGTACGAAAAGAACCGCGACACGCTGGACGTGTGGTTCGACTCGGGCAGCACCCACGCCACGGTGCTGGGCGGCAAGGACGGCGACTTCGCCGGTTCGCATGGCGCTGAACTCGCCTGGCCCGCCGACCTGTACCTGGAAGGCTCGGACCAGCACCGCGGCTGGTTCCATTCGTCCCTCCTGACCGGCTGCATGCTTTACGGCCAGCCGCCCTACAAGGCGCTGCTGACGCACGGCTTCGTGGTGGATGGCCAGGGCCGCAAGATGAGCAAGTCGGTGGGCAACGTGATCGCCCCGCAAAAGGTGTCCGATTCGCTGGGCGCGGAAATCCTGCGCCTGTGGGTGGCCTCCACCGATTACTCGGGCGAACTGTCCATCTCGGACGAGATCCTCAAGCGCGTGGTCGAAGGCTATCGCCGCATCCGCAACACGCTGCGCTTCCTGCTGGCCAATCTGGCCGACTTCGACGCCGTGACGCAGGCCGTGCCCTACGGCGAACTCTTCGAGATCGACCGCTACGCGCTGGCCATGACGGCGCAGATGCAGGCGGAAGTCCAGGCCAACTACGAGCGCTACGACTTCCACCCGGCGGTCTCGCGCCTGCAGACGTTCTGCTCGGAAGACCTGGGCGCGTTCTACCTGGACATCCTGAAGGACCGCCTGTACACCTCGGCCGTGGATAGCCGCGCGCGCCGCTCGGCCCAGACGGCCCTGCTGGACATCACGCAGACGCTGCTCAAGCTGATGGCGCCGATCCTGTCCTTCACGGCCGAAGAAGCCTGGAAGGAACTGGTCAACTCGGCCCTGAAGAACCAGGCCGACGCCGCCCGCACCACCATCTTCACCGAGGTCTACCACGCCCTGCCGCCGTTCGCGGACGCGGACGCCTTGTCGGCCAAGTGGGCCCGCCTGCGCGCCATCCGCGCCGAAGTCCAGCGCAAGCTGGAAGAAGTGCGCACGGCCGGCGACATCGGTTCCTCGCTGCAAGCCGAGGTGGACCTGTACGCCAACGGCGCCGACCAGGAACTGCTGGCCAGCCTGGGCGACGACCTGCGCTTCGTGCTGATCGTGTCGCGCGCCACCGTGCACGCGGGCGAGGGCGAAACCCGCATCGAGGTCACGCCGTCGGCGCACAAGAAGTGCGAGCGCTGCTGGCACTGGCGCCTGGACGTGGGCCAGGACGCCGACCACCCCGAGATCTGCGGCCGCTGCGTCTCCAATCTGTTCGGCTCGGGCGAAGCCCGCGACAAGGCTTGAGCATGGCCCGCCCCTCCGCCCCCGGAGTGACCGGCGCCGCTGCCCCCGCCCGCGCCGCGCCGGCGCGCGTGGGTGGGTGGCTGGCCCTGGCGCTCGCCATCATCGTGCTGGACCAGCTGACCAAGGTCTACTTCAACACCTCGTTCCAGTATGGCGAGCGTGTCAACGTGCTGCCGGTCTTCGACTTCACGCTGATGTACAACCGCGGCGCCGCGTTCAGCTTCCTGGCTTCCGAGGAAGGCTGGCAGCGCTGGTTGTTCACCGGCCTGGGCTGCGTGGCGGCGGTGGTCATCACCATCATCCTGCGCCGCACCCACGGCCAGCCGCGCTTCAGCCTGGCGCTGACCCTGATCCTGGGCGGCGCCATCGGCAACGTCATCGACCGCGTCGTCTATGGCCACGTGGTGGATTTCCTGCTGTTCTACTGGGACGACTCCTACTTTCCCGCCTTCAACCTGGCGGACGTGGGCATCACCTGCGGCGCGATCCTGCTGGTGCTCGACGAGCTGCTGCGCGGCCGCAAGGCCAAGACCCAGGCCTGAAAACGGCCCGGCCGGGGCGCCGCCATGCCCCGGCTCCCCCCTCTTTCCCACGGTTTTTGTCCTGCTTGATGCCCCCTGAACGCATCGCGAACGGCGCAATGCCGCAATGCAGAATAAAATCACTGTCCGTTCCTCGTTTACACGGCGCTGAACCCGCCGCCTCCCTCATGCTCGACCTCGCCCGCAAACGCATCGTCCTCGGCCTGACCGGCGGCATCGCCTGCTACAAGATCGCCGAACTCGTGCGGCGCATGACCGAACAAGGCGCCACCGTCGACGTGGTGATGACCGAGGCGGCCACGCATTTCATCACCCCGGTCACCATGCAAGCCCTGTCGGGCCGCCCGGTGTTTGTGGACGCGTGGGACGCCCGCGTGCCCAACAACATGGCGCACATCGACCTGACGCGCGGCGCGGACGCGGTGCTGATCGCGCCCGCCAGCGCCGACTTCATGGCCAAGCTGGCCCACGGCATGGCCGACGACCTGCTGTCCACGCTATGCCTGGCGCGCGCCTGTCCCTTGCTGGTCGCGCCCGCCATGAACCGCGAGATGTGGGCCAACCCGGCCACGCAACGCAACGTCGAGCAATTGCGCGCCGACGGCATCAGCGTGCTGGGCCCCTCTGCTGGCGAACAGGCCTGCGGCGAAACCGGCGACGGCCGCATGCTGGAAGCGCATGAACTGCTGACCGACCTGATCGCCTTCTTCCAGCCCAAGCTGCTGGCCGGCCGCCACGTGCTGCTGACCGCCGGCCCCACTTCCGAACCCGTGGATCCAGTGCGCGTGCTGAGCAACCGCTCCTCGGGCAAGACCGGCTATGCGCTGGCGCGCGCCGCGCGCGAGGCCGGCGCCCGCGTCACGCTGATCACCGGCGCCACCTTCCTGCAGGTGCCGCGCGGCGTCACCGCGCTGTCGGTCACCACCGCGCGCCAGATGCACGACGCCGTGATGGCCAGCGCGGCCGACGCGGACATCTTCATCGCCGTGGCCGCCGTTGCGGACTGGCGCGTCAAGAACGTCAGCAACCAGAAGCTGAAGAAGACCAGCGAAGGCGGCGGCGCACCCGTGATGGAATTCGAGCCCAATCCGGACATCCTGGCCGAAGTCGCCAAGCTGCCCAATGGCCCCTGGTGCGTGGGCTTCGCCGCCGAAACCGAAAAGCTGGCCGAGCATGCCGAAGCCAAGCGCACGCGCAAGGGCATCCCGCTGCTGGTGGGCAACCTGGCGCACAAGGTCATGGACGCGGACACCACCGAACTGGTGCTGTTCGACGAACAAGGCACCCACCCCCTGCCCGCCGGCGACAAGCTGGACGCGGCGCGGCGCCTGATCGCGGAGATCGCCGCTCGGCTGCCCGAATAAGAAAACCAGGCCCCGCGGCCTGGCCTGGCTGCTGATGAACCCCTGTCTTCGGACAGGGGTTTTTCTTTGCTGACGAGATTGGCCGGGCTCAGTGGATGTGTTCCTCGGCCGAGCGGTCATCACGCTCCACCTGCAGCGTCGTATGGTGCAGGTCGAAATCAGCCTGCAAACGCGCTTCGATGGCGCGGCGCACCTGTTCGCCGTCCGCTCCGGCCGCCAGCACCACGTGGCCGGTCAGCATCGGATTGCTCTGCGTCACCGCCCACAGATGGATGTCGTGGATGGCGGCCACGCCGGCCGTGCCGGCGATGGCGTCGCGTACCGCCTGCAGGCTCATGCCCGGCGGCACGCCTTCGAGCAGGATGTTCACGCATTCGCGCAGCAGCGTCCAGGTGCGGGGGAACACCATGAAGCCTATGCCCACCGCCAGCGCGGAATCCACCCAGCGCCAGCCCGTGAACCAGATGAGCACGGCGCCGACGATCACGCCTATCGAGCCCAGCATGTCGGCCCATACCTCCAGGTAGGCGCCCTTCACGTTCAGGCTCTGGTCCTTGGCGCTTGCCAGCAGGCGCATGGCGATCAGGTTGACGATCAGCCCTACCACCGCCACGGCCAGCATCCCCAAGGACTGGATGTCCTGCGGCGCCGACAGGCGCTGATAGGCCTCGTACAGGATGTAGAAGGCGACGCCCAGCAGCACCAGCGCGTTGACCGCCGCCGCCAGGATCTCGAAGCGGGCGTAGCCGTAGGTGCGCATCAGGTCGGCCGCCTTGCGGCCCGCGCGTATCGCCACCAGCGCCAGCAACAGGGCCATGGCGTCGGTCAGCATGTGCATGGCATCGGAAATCAATGCCAGGCTGCCTGTGATCATCCCGCCCGCGATCTCCACCAGCATGAAACTGCCGGTCAGCGCAAGGGCGATCCAGAGGCGGGATTCGGGCAAGGCGCGCACGTCGCCGTGCTGATGGTTGTCGCTCATGGCTATCCTAGTCGTGGCCAGGCCTCATGAAAAAGCCTGAAGCCGCTTCAGGGTCAAGCAGGATGCCTCACTCCATGAAAAAACCCTCCGCCTTGGCGGAGGGTTTTGGGGGCAAGCCGGCTTACTGTTCCAGGCTGATGTTGGCCGCCTTGACGATGTCGGCCCATTGCTGGCGGTCCTTCTCCAGGAATTGGCTGAACTGCTCAGGCGTCATGCCGGTGACCGGCTCCGAACCCAGGCCCGCCATCTTCTCGACCAGTGCGGGCTGCTTCAGCACGTCCTGCATGGCGGCGTAGTAGGCGGCCAGCACGTCGGCGGGCAGGCCGGCGGGCGCGAACACGCCTTGCCAAGTCGGCATGTCGAAGCCCTTCAGGCCCTGCTCGTCCAGCGTCGGCACATTGGGCAGTTGCGGCGAGCGCTTGAGCGAAGCCACGGCGATGGCCTTGACCTTGCCTTGCGAGGCCAGCGGCGCGGCGGTGGAGATGTTGTCCATCGTCATGGCGATGTGGCCGCCCAGCAGGTCGGTGATGACGGGCGCGGCGCCGCGGTAGGCGGCGTGCGGCACCTTCACGCCCAGCTTGTACAGCATGGTCTCGGCGATCAGGTGGTTGGAAATGCCCACGCCGGCGGTGCCGTAGGTGGCGGTCGGCGTCTTCTGGAAATATTCCTTCAGCTCGGCCAGGTTGTTGGCGGGCACGTCCTTGTTGACGATGACCACGTTGGGCTGCACCGCGGCCAACGTGATGGGCGTGAAATCCGTCGGTTTGTAGTTGGTGCCCTTGGGATTCAGGACATGGGTGATGGCCATGGAACCGGCGGCGGCGATGCCGATGGTGTAGCCGTCGGCCGGCGACTGGGCCAGGCGGTAGGCCATGATGTTGCCGCCGGCGCCGGCCAGGTTTTCGACCACGACCGGTTGGCCCAGGCGCTGCGACAGCGGCTCGGCCAGGAGGCGTGCCAGGGTATCGGCGGAACCGCCGGGCGCGAAGCCCACCAAGAGGCGCACCGGCTTGGTGGGCTTCCAGGCGTCGGCGGCAAAGGCCGGCGCGGCCGTCAGGGTTGTGACGGCGAACAATGCGCCAGCGGCGCGATGCAGAGTACGGCTGAACATGAAAAACACTCCCAACGATTGATTGACGAAGCCCGCTTCGTCTCCTCTCGCCGCTCGTCCGCCCCGGCCTTGCCGCGCATCGCTGTGCGCGGCAAGGCCGCAGGACGGTACCCGCGGCGTTATTCCAGTATTTGCGCCAGCGTCTGCGCCACCATGCGGTTGGACAGCAGCACCGGCCGGCCCGAGGCTTGCGCCACTGCCTGGCGCATGCGCTCGGCGTAGCCCATGCAATGCATGACGATCAGGTCGCAGGACGCGAGTTCGCGGCCCGCCCGCTCGAAGTTGCGCGCGGCCTGCGCCGCGTCGGCTTCGTAGGGCGAGGCATGCACGACCACGGTCTCGCAGGACAGCGGCACGACCATGTGGAAGGCGTCGACCTGCGCCTCCAGCGGCACCACCAGCCCCACCTTGCGGCAATGCTCGGCCAGGCCGGCGACCAGATGGTCCACCACCTGCTGCGGCTCGACCACCAGCGTGCGCATCGGCGCGATCGCGGTGCCGGTGCACAGCGGCACCAGCACGTCGTAGCCTGCGGCATCGGCCTGGCGCATGACCTCGGCCAGCCGCGCCTCGGCGGCCGCCGCGTCCAGTTCAATCTGCGAGCCGTCGCGCATGCGGGTGGCAAAGCGGTACTCGCCCGGCTTGGGCGCCAGCGCGGCCAGTCCCGCGGCGTCCAGGCCGTCGAGCGCGCCGAACTCGTCGATGCGCACCTGCGCGCCCAGGAGCGGCGCCATCTCGGGCACCACGTCGCTGCGCGGCGACTGGCCGATGGTGAAGAACGCCACGCGGCGCGGCTGCGCGCTCATGCCGCGCCCGCGTCTACGCGGCCCACGGTCTGCAGATGCGCCATCGAACCGTAGCGGCTTTGCAGCGCGGCCCATTCGGCTTCGTCCACGAAGCTCATCGCGCCTTGTCCGTAGAGCTTGGCGATCTCGATGCAGAAGCGCATGGCGACGTCGGCGTCCACCGCGTTGGTGACGCCCGTGGCGCAACCCGGCACGGTGGTCTGCGCGGTCAGCGCCACGCCCACCACCGGCGCGCCGGTAACGATCGTGGGCTGCATCAGCGAGTTCACGTGCCACAGGCCGTTTTCGTAGGGCGTGATGTCCTGCGTGGTCAGCGGCAAGGTCAGCGGCAGTTCGCCGCTGACCCAGCCCATGACATCCAGCATGGTTTCGGGGATGCGCAGCAGATAGCCCTGGCGCGCGACCGGCGTCAGCGCCACGCCGCGCTGGTTGACCAGGCGGTTGCCGCGAGTGGTGTCGACGGACAGGATCGCGTCCATGCGCGGGTCGACCTCATGCGACATCATCTCGCGCATGGGGAACGGCGAACGCATCATCGGCACCGGATGGTGCGGCCGCGTGCCGGCGCGCGGGCAGATGTGGGTGCGGATGCGCACCGTGCCCGGCAGGACGTCGCCCTGGCGCGCCATGGCCATCAGCTTGAAGGCCGCGGCGATGGCGACCACCGCGCCGTCGCTGTCGGACACCAGGCCAGTGACCGCGGGACGCGCGCCGATGCCGCCCAGGCGGCCGACGATGCCCAGCTGCGGCGCAGCGTCATCGAGACCGGGAATCACGATGGACAGGAATTCGGTGGCGGCGCCGTCGCGCTCCAGCCGGGTCACTTCGACCTCGCAGTTGCCGGCCGCGCGCAGTTGTTCAGCCACGGCCTCGCCCGTGATGTGGGCGGAGGACAGCAGTTCAATGGTGTCGATGACGTGCTTCATGCCGGGATCTCCACGGGACCCGGACGGAACACGCGCGGCTCTTCGCGGCCGATGAACAGCGGCGCATCATGCGGACCGATCAGGTCGACCTGGCCATCGCGCACGCGCAGCGCGGAGCCTTCCGGCAGGCCCAGCACAGGCATCTGCGGATTCAGCGCGCAGAATTCCGCCAGGCGCTGGGCGCGGGTTTCGCCGCGGTGTCCAGGGGGATGGGCGTTGGTGTAGTGCGGATTGATCTGGAACGACAGCAGGCCCAGGGCGTCGAAGCCTTCCGGATCGGTGATCGGCATATCGTTGGTGGTACAGATGCTGGGGCAAGTCAGATTGGACCCGGCGCTCCAGCCCAGATACGCCGCGCCCTGGCGCACGCGGCGCGCCACGGCGTCGAGCAGTCCCAGGCGGCGCAGCTGGCCCAGCAGGTTGAAGGTGTTGCCGCCGCCCACGATGATGACCGCGGCGCCTTCCAGCGCCGCTGCGGGATCCTCGGCGCGATGCAGGCCCTGGATATTCAGGCCGGTATCCGCCAGCGCCGACGCCACCAGCGCGGTGTAGTCGTCCCAGTCGCGCGTAACGCCGGCGTACGGCACGAAGACGGCCGGCGCGCCTGGCGGCAAGGAGGCGATCAGTTCGCGGATGTCGGGCAGCGCGTGGACCAGATAGCCGGCATCGCTGCTGGAATTGCTGAGGAGCAGTAGGTTCATGTGGAAGATTTCCGTAAGGGGATTTTCTGGATGTCCGCCGGCGCGGACGCATCTGTTGTGGGCCTGAATGCGTTCAAGCCAGCCAATAGGGATCGTTCAGTTCGCGCCCCAGCGCCCCCACCTGCCGCAGCACGGACTCGCGCAAGCGCGCGACGCGGGCGGCATCGGCCTGGAAGGAAACAAAGGACAGGCACAGGCCGCGCAGTTCGCCGGTGGCGGGGTCGCGCACGGCGGCAGCCACCGCGCCTATGCCGGGCATGGCCTGGTCGATGGCCACGCCACAACGGTCCGTGCGGGTCTGCGCCACCAGGCGGGCCAGGTCGCCGACCGTGGCGGGACAGTCGCGGCCTTCGGTGGGCAGCGGCCGGTCGGCATCGGCGCCGTACAGCGCCTGGAACTCAGGTTCGCTCAGGCGCGACAGCAGCGCCCGGCCCATGGCGGTGCCCGAGGCGGCGCGGCGCGAGCCGGGCGGCGACAGCACCTGCACCGGGTGCGAGCCGTTCAGGCGCTGCAGCACGACGGTTTCATGTTGGTTCAGGGTGGAGAGATAGGCGGTCAGGCCGCTGTCGTCGGACAGCCGGGCCAGCACCGCACGGCAAGCGTCGTCCAGCGGCGTGGCCGCCATGCCGGCGCGCACGGCCTGGGCCAGCATGGTCCCGGCGCGGTAGCGGCGCGTGAGGGCGTCTTGATCGAGCAGGCCGTAGTGCTGCATCTGGTTGAGCAGACGCGATGCGCTGCTCTTGGGCATGGACAGGCGCGCCGCCACTTCAGTGAAGCTCAGTTCCGACGCCCCTTCCGCATATAGCCCCAGCACGCGCTGGACGCCATCGAGAATACTCATTTTTGTTCCACAAAACGGAACTTGTGTTCCTATAAGTTGAACAAGAATAATGCAGGGCCTGGATGGCGGTCAATACGAGCGGACCCGCAAGATGAAAAGCCGCCGGCAAGCCCCCTCTCCAAGGAACCTGTCGGCGGCGCCACGGCACCCGGCGCCAAAGCCGCCGGCACTAGCCCGACGCCTGGAGTTGCCGCAGCAATTCTGGTGTTGTCACGCTGTGACCGAAGTGATGCACCACCTGCTCAAGAACATGGGACTGCTGTTGCGCGGTAAATGCGGGCGCCGCATCGGCGACCACGGTGACTTCGTACCCCAGGTCGTGCGCCTGGCGCAGCGTCGATTCGACGCAAACGTGCAAGGCAAATCCCAGGAGGTACAGGTGATTGATGTCGTTGTTGCGCAGGTAGGGGTCGAGGTTCGAGTTGGTGATCACGCTGGCGCCGGACCGGCCCGCCACGATGAACTCGCCTTTCCGGGGGGTGAAGGGTTCGGGAAAGCGCACCCGCGCCTCATCGCGCCAAGTGCCTGCGGCGGGAATCGCGCCCTTCAAACCGGATTTCCCGCGCCCCCGGCCAAACAGCAGGTAGTCGGGGTCGCTCGTCAGCGTCAGCCCCGCGTGCACGATGTTGGCATTGGCGGCGCGCGCGCGCTCGAGGATCTTCGCGCCATTGCTGACGGCGTTGTCGAACAGCGGGCGATCCTGCATCAGCCGGTTGAGCGGTCCGGCCGGATCCAGCCATTCGTCCTGGAACTCGATGAAGACGAAAGCGCTGCGCGCCAGGCCGGGCTTGCCGCTGGCGGCAGGCGTTGCGGCTTGGGCCCAGGCGCCGGAAGCCAGCGTCACCGCGGCCACGCCGGTGGATTTGAGCAGCTCTCTCTTGTTCACAGGACACCTCCCGCGGCGGGCCTTGCCGCCAGGCTGGAGCAGTTGGGGCGCCGGATGAACCGGGATGGAACTCCAGTGGAAACACTCTTGTGGATCATGCTTTCCTCACAGGCTTGCGGTTGAACAGGATTCAAATATGAACCTGACGTTAGGTGTAGATTAAGGGCAAAATTTTTTAAGGACGATTTCCGGCGCGCAAGCTACTTGCGCTTGTCCCGCGCCTCGGCGATGAGTCCCTCCATGCGGACGATGTTGGCTTGCAGATCCTTCTCGAAAGACCGCAGTTCACCGAGCCGTTCACGCGTACTCTGCAACTGGGCCTGCAATATCTTCAGCACCTGCTCCTTGCCTTTGATGCCCGACGCATCCTGGAAGTAAAGATCGATGACCTGGGCGATTTCATCCAGGCTCAGGCCGAGCTTCTTCAGGGCGGCAATTTTCTCCAGGCGCTGCACCGCCTCGCCGTTGTAGTAACGGTAGCCGGCGCCTTCCCGCTCAACCGGCCGCAACAAGCCCAGGCGTTCGTAGTAGTGAATCGTGCGATGGCTGGCGCCCGTGCGCTGCGCCAGCTCGCCTATCTGCAAAAGAGCCGTCGTGACCGACATGAATGAAACCTGACGTTGAGTGTAGATTTATTCTACACACGCGGAATCGGACAGGCAATCATGCAGCCCCTTGCGCCGGACCGGCGATTCACATCCCCCTGTTCCAGGACGCGATCGGCGTGCTGGCATAGTCGGGCGTGTCGCAATCGACGCCCACGGCTTCGTAGAGCTGCTTGATCAGCAGTCCGGCGCGCGGGCCGTTGTCCTTGCGCGCATGCATGCGATTGGTGGCATAGCTGAAACTGATCCTGTTTTCCGGGTCCGCGAAGCCTATGGAACCACCTACGCCGTGATGCCCGAACGAGCCTGGATTGGGTCCCTGGAAGCAGATGGGCGGCGAGTTCCGCAGCACACCGCTGGCCTGGTGATACGGGCGTTGCATGACCACTTCCGTCAGCTGGTGTTGTTCCGCCGACATGCTGCGTATGGTCTCGGACGCGAGAATCCGCTTGCCGTCCAGGACGCCATCATTGGCCAGCATGGCGAAAAAGCGGGCCATCGCGCGCGCGTTGCCATGGCCGTTGGCGGAACAGATCTCGGCAGTGCGCCATTCGCGCGAGTTGAAATCCTCGCCTTCCTTCAGTTGATGCCAGGCCCGGCCTTGCCAGCCGTCCGGATCCTTGGCCGCTTCGTCAAGAATCGTTCCGCCCAGCACCATGCAGAACTCGGCGCATCGCTCCAGTTCCGCTTCGGGCACGCCGACGAAATAGTCGATCCCCAGCGGTTTCGCGAAATGCTCGGCGAAGTAGCCGCCCATGGTCCGGCCCGTCGCCCTGCGGATGATCTCCGCCAACAGATAACCCTGGCTAAGAATGTGATAGCCCGCCTGGGTCCCCGGCTCCCACAGCGGCTTCATGGCGGCCAGCGCGCCGCTCATGCGCGCATGATCGTAGGCGGCGCCCTTCGGCAGCCGGGGTTCCACCACGGGCAGGCCGCTGCGGTGGTCCAGAATCCACTGGATCGGGATATGGGCCTTGCCATTCGCCGCGAACGCGGGCCAGTAGTCGGCGACGGGACGCGCCACGTCCAGCGCCCCCTGCTCCATCGCATGGAAGATGCAAGCGGCGCTGACGGCTTTGTTCACGCTCATCATGCAAACGATGGTGTCGCGTTCCCACGGTGTTTGCCTGGCCCTGTCGCTGAAACCGCCCCAGAGATCCGCCACGACCTGGCCGCCCACGGTGGCGCAGACATTCGCGCCGAGTTCCAAGCCATGGGCGAAGTGTTCCTGGAACTGCGAGGCCAGCTTCTCGAAACCCGGCGCGACGCTGCCGCGGATTTCATACCTGATGCCGTCGCGGTTCGCATGCAGGTGGATGGGGTCTGGTTGGTTCACGCAATGTCTCCCGTGGTTGAGTGATCCCGCTGCCGCCGACCCGAAGTCAGCCGGCTTGTTGTTCTGTGGATGCGGCTTCCATGGCCTTCATGACTTCCAACGCGGCCGAGGCGGCGTTGGTGACGTGCTGAATGGTGATGGCCTGGGCGCCGGCGCCGTCCCGGCGCCTGACGCGTTCGATCAAGGCGCGCAGCTCGCTCAAGCTGGCGCTGGCCCTGGACGGCTGCTTGAGCGAGAACACGCGCAACTGGTTGACCCGCACATGGATGGACTTCAGCGCCTGCGCTACGACTTCGTTGTCGGCGCCTTCCAGCAGGGTTTGATAGAAACGCCCCTTGGCTTCGATGAAGCGCTCCGGCGAAAAATCGGCATACACCTGACCGATTCCTTCGATGGCCGACGCCAACTGCTCTATCTGCGCATCCGAGGCGCGCTCGGCAAACAAGCGCGCGGCCAAGCCTTCCATGACGGCGCGGACCTCATAGATGCTCTGCGCCTGCTTGCAGCTGATGCGCGCAACGATGGGCCCCTTGTTGGGGATGTTCTCTATCAGGCCGTCGCTTTCCAGTTCGCGCAGGGCTTCCCGGACCGACGTCCGGCTGACCCCCAGCAGTTCACACAGCTCGCGCTCCACCAGACGCTCGCCCGGGAGAAAGCGCCCCTGGATGATGGCGTCCGTAATGTTCTGGGCGACCAGGCGGCGCGTGGGGGAGGCCTCGCTGACGACTCGCATGTTGGAAAAGGCAGGTGAATTCATGGCGTTGCCGGCTACATGGTGAAAGAAAGAGCATTCTAGCAGGCCCAATCATTTTGTCCTATCAACATCTTATATTCTTGTCATACAAGACGACAAGCTGATAGCATTATTACTCAAGCTCAGCGGGGACGCCACGGCTTGCACAACCATAAGGAGACAACAATGCTGTACTTGACCCAAGCCAGGGCGTGGGCGGCTGCCGCCATTGCCTGCGGGGCATTCGGAATCGGCGCGCCTGCCCACGCGCAACAGGCCGCGAAGTACCCCGACAAGCCGGTGCGCGTGATCGTGACCTGGCCGGCCGGCGGCGCGGTGGACGTGGGCACCCGCGCCGTCATGAATGCGCTCTCGGCCAGCACCGGGCAAGCATTCATCGTGGAAAACCGGCCTGGAGCCAACGGCTCCATCGGAACGGAAGCCGGCGCCCGCGCCAAGCCGGACGGCTACACCATCGTCGTCGGCAACACCGACACCTTTGCGATCAGTCCCTATGTCTATCCAAATCTGAAGTACGACCCGGTCAAGGACTTCGAGCCGATCGCTCCCCTGGGGACGCTGCCACTGGCCCTTACGCTCAGGTCGGCGTTCAACGGCAATACGGCCGCGGATGTCGTCCGCCTGGCCAAGGCGCAGCCCGGCAAGCTCACCTACGGCTCCTGGGGCGTCGGCAGCCTGGGGCACGTGGGCCTGGCGCTGTTCGAGCAGGCCGCGGACATCGAAATGCTCCATGTTCCCTACCAGGGCGGCGCGCCCGCGACCGCGGCGATCATGGGCAATCAGATCGATATGCTGGTCACCCAGGTGCCTTTGGCGGAAAGCCAGCAGCAAGCGGGCAAGGTCAAGATCCTGGGCGTGACCTCAGCCAAGCGGAGCAGCCTTTTTCCTGATATTCCCACGATTGCGGAACAGGGGTACCCCTCCTATGTGGCGGAGCAGTGGGTCGGTTTCTTCTTTCCTCGCGGCACATCGGAGCAGTTCGTGCAGGCGATGGGGAAAGAGATCAACGCCTATCTCCAAACCGAGAAGGGCCAGACCCAATTGCGGGAGATAGGCTACGACGCCACCGGTGGCTCGGCCGCGGACCTGCAAGGCATCGTGGCCCGCGACAACCAGCGGTGGAGCGCGATCGTCAAGGAAAAAGGGATACGGAACCAGTAGCCGCCGGCCGGAAGCTACCAGCCTATCGCGTCGACAACTCCGACCACTGCGCCAGCGGCAAGGGCGGCTGCGCGTGCAGGATGCGGGCGAGCACCAGCTTCAGCTCGCCCCAACCGCCGCGCTCGCTGGGCCAGCTGGAAGGCGTCACCGCCCGCCAATTGCCGTCCGCCGCGCGTTCAGCCATCTTGAAGCGGAAGGTGTAATGCCCCGCCATGCCCATGCGCAGGTCCGTCACCACCAGCGCGTTGCCGATGACGTCGTAGCGCAGCCAGTCGTCCGTGAACCAGCGCAGGCGCTGGTGCAGCGGCGCGTCCGCCAGCGCCTGCGCCACGTCCAGGTTGAGCGGCTGGCGCAGCCATTCCGGCGGTTCCCGGTCGAACAGGCTGCTGACCGATTCGTAGTAATGGCCGTCGGGCGTCTTGGCGATGATGCGCCACACCAGCGTGTTGAAAGGCATGGGCACGGCGCGCAATTCGCTGACGGCGATGCCCTGCCCCTGCATCGCTGCGCGCACGCGATCCTCCGCCGCGATACGGCCGGCCAGCCCAAACCCCAAATAGGCCGTGCTGAACACCAGTGCCGCGGCCAGCAACCTGCGTGCCGTACGCGTCATGCCGAAGCCGATGGCGAACAGCACCGCCAGCAGCAACGGCACGGTATAGACCGGATCGATGATGAACACGGCGGCCCAGCTTTCAGGAATGAGTGCCAGCGGCCAGAATAGCTGCGTGCCGTAGACCGTGAAGGCGTCCAGCACGGGATGGGTCACCAGCACCAGCCACAAGGTCAGGAACAGCCGGCGCCCGCTGTACGGCGCCTGCGGCCAGTATTTGCGGATCAGCCAGGCCAGGAAGGCCGCCAGGCCGGTCAGGACGAACACCGAATGCGAGAAGCCGCGATGGTAGGTCATGAGCGACACCGGGTCCGGGTAGCTCATCAGGACATCCAGATCCGGCACCGTGGCCAGCGCGGCGCCGTAGATCAGCGCCCGCCTGCCCTGTACCCGCCCCAGCAGGGCCCCCTGTATGCCCGCGCCCAGCACCGCCTGCGTAACCGAATCCATAACTCTCCAACAATTAGCTTCATCCAGACGGACTATACGGCGCACCGCCAATTCCGCAGGCGTTAACATACCCGATTGCGTTCAGCTAAATTTCAACTTTGTATCTATGGACCAATACGTCGACCAGATCGCCTTGTTCATCGAGGCCAACCAGGCCTGGGCGGGCCCTATCACCTTCCTGCTCACCCTGGGCGAATCGATGGTGCTGCTGGGCCTGTTCATCCCGGCCACGGCCCTGATGCTGCTGACCGGCGGCCTGATTGGCGCCGGCACCCTGAACCCCTGGAGCATCATCGCCTGGGGCATCGCCGGCGCCATCGTGGGCGACGCCCTGTCCTACTGGCTGGGCCGCTGGGCCGGCCCCGGCGTACTGCGCCGCTGGCCGCTGAAGCAACAGCGCAGCGGCGTGGCGCGCGCCCGCCTGTTCTTCTACCGCTACGGCTTCGCCTCCGTGCTGATTGGCCGCTTCCTGGGCCCCATCCGCTCCACCATCCCCACCGTCGCCGGCGTGATGGGCATGGGGCACAGCCGCTTCCAGCTGGCCAACGTCACGTCCGCCATCCTCTGGATGCCGTTGATGCTGGCGCCGGGCTACATTACGGCGCGCAGCCTGGGCACGGCGGACAATGCGCAACAGATTGCCATGATGATCGGCGCGGGACTCTCGGTGCTGCTAGGATGCGGGCTGTTGATAGCCATGCTGCGCAAGCGCCGGGTCCCGGCGCGCCAACGCCGCGGCAACTGAACCGGAGAGAGGGGCCATGGCCATAGATGGGGAGCCCAGGGATGGCGACTTCGCGCGCTATATCGAGAACCTGACGCGTACCGGCGGCGTAACGCCCGGCCAGGTTCCGGACAAGCGCTCAGGCTCCCGGCCGGCGGCTTCCCCCGTGCCGCCGCCACCCGCGCCTGCCACCCGCTCCGACAACCTGTCCAGCGCGCCCTGGGGCAATTCCGCCCCGCCGCCCCAACAGCCCTGGCAGGCTCCCACGGTTCCGGGGCAGGAGGACGCCGCCACGGTGTCGATGGCCCGCCACGCCACGCAGCGCAAGATCGGCATCATCCTGACCGTGGGCGGCATCCTGGCGGGCTGGGCTGCGGTGCGCATCATCTTCGGCGCCTTGCGCGGCCCCGGCTTCGACCTGGACGAAGCCATGCCGGCCGTCTTCCTGGCGTTCTTCGCCGTCATGCTGTTCAAGGCAGGCCGCAGCGCGCGCAATCCGCGCAACAAGGCGGCCCTGCCCTCGCTCAAGCGTTCGTCGTACCGCAAGGATGGCAACGCCTGAGCCCGCGGGCAATGGTGCTAACATTTCCGCCGCTGTCGAAAGACCCATGAACCACGGAGTGAAAGTGAATAACGTTGTCGGATTGAACCAGGCCCAGGCGGCCACGATGCTGAAGCTGCAGGGCCACTTGAACAGCATGATCAATCCGGATTGGGTCAACGGCGGAGCCCGCTTCCTGCGCGCCGCCTTCGTCGAATCCGCCGAAGCGCTGGAACACTACGGCTGGAAGTGGTGGAAAAAGCAGACCATCGACCTGCCGCAGGTGCAGATGGAGCTGGTGGACATCCTGCACTTCTATCTGTCGCACACCATCGTGCAAGCCCGCGGCGACATCGCCGCCGCCGCCGGCGCGCTGGTCGCCGACCTGTCCGGCCCGGCCTCGGTCTCGCTGGACGGCAAGGCCCATGCGCTGGATCAGCTGAACGTGCCCGAGCTGCTGGAATTGATCGGCGGCCTGGCCGTGTGCGGCCGCGCCAGCTTCAAGGTGCTGGAACAGACCATGACGTCCTGCGAGATGAGCTGGAACGACGCCTACACGCAATACGTGTCCAAGAACGTGCTGAACATCTTCCGCCAGCAGCATGGCTACAAGGAAGGCACCTACATCAAGATCTGGAACGGCGAGGAAGACAACGTGGTGCTGGCCCGCCTGCTGTCGCAGCTGGATCCTGCGCGCGAGGACTTCGCCGATACGCTGCACCGCGAGCTGGAACAGGCCTACTCGCGCCTGTAAGCCGCGACGGTTTGCGCCCGCCCGAAGAACGCCGCATCCGCGGCGTTTTTTCTTTTGGACAATCGAAGCGCAACAAACGGAGTTTCAAGAAATCGCTGGGTTTCTATACTGGGCTTGCCTGTAATCACCGGGAGGGCCAGGCATGCGCGCTGCGGTAAGCGAGGGACGGGAACATGAAAGAAGCCGGCGACTATGACTGGGATAACGTGGAGCACGCGCTTGCTGCCCACGGCAACGCCGTCCTGCCCGCGCTATTGCCCCCCGCGCAATGCCGCGCGCTCGCCGCCCTGTACCCGGACGAAGCGCGCTTCCGGTCGCGCATCGTCATGGCGCGCCATGGATTCGGACGTGGCGAGTACCAGTACTTCGCGTATCCCTTGCCGCCGCTGCTCGATCAACTGCGCCATGCGCTCTATGCCCGGCTCGCGCCGATAACCAACCGCTGGAATCAGCAGCTGCGCACGGATACGCAGTACCCGCCCGAGCTGGACGCCTTCCTGCAACGCTGCCACCGGGCGGGCCAGGCCCGCCCCACGCCGCTGATGCTTCAGTATGGCGAAGGCGACTACAACTGCCTGCACCAGGATCTCTATGGCGAACATGTGTTTCCGCTGCAGGTCGCCATCCTGCTATCGGAGCCCGGCAAGGATTTCACTGGTGGCGAATTCGTCATGACGGAACTTGGGGCTGAAGGCCAGCGCGCCGATGTCGTGGCGCTGAACCAGGGCGACGCGGTGGTGTTCACCGTCAATCAACGACCCGCGGCGGGCGCGCGCGGCCCGCGCAAGGTCGCCATGCGGCATGGCGTGAGCCGCGTGCACAGCGGCCGGCGCCACACCGTGGGCCTCATCTTCCATGACGCAACATGACGGCACGCTCGCTTCCACACCAACCGGACCCTGATGAGAACCTTATGCATGACAGCGCCTTCGAGACGCGCCTGGAGCGCCTGGATTGGGCGGACATCGGATCACAGCTCGATGCGGAAGGCTATGCCGTGCTGCCCGGATTGCTGGACACCGAGCTGGCACACAGCCTGGCGCGGCAGATCGACACGCCGCAAGCCAGGCGGGTAAGCCTGGAATCCAGCGGCCTGGGGCGCGGCGACCTCTACCACTTCGACGCCGCCATGCCGGCGCCGCTGGAGCAGTGGCGCGCGGCGCTGTACCGCCGGCTGGCCGGCCTAGCCAATCGCTGGAACGAACTCATGGGCGCCAACCCACGCTATCCCGCCGAGCTGGCGGAATTCCTGGCGCGCAACCGGAGCGCCGGCCAGACCAGGGCGCTCTCCCACTTGAACCGGCTCGGCGTCGAAGACTACGTAGCGCTGCATCAGCGCAACGACGGCGAGCAGGTCTTCCCCATGCAGGTAGTCGCGCTGCTGGCCGAGCCAGGCGACGGCTTCCTAGGCGGTGAATTCGTGATGACGGAGCAGCGTCCGCGCATGCAATCGCGCCCGCTGGTGGCGCCGCTCAAGTTCGGCGACGCCGCCATCATCGCCACGGCGGAACGCCCCTTCCAGGGCTCCAAGGGCTACTACCGCGTCAATCTCAAGCATGCCGTCAGCCGTGTGCGCGAGGGCGAGCGCGTCGGCCTGGAACTGTTTTTTCACGATGCACCGTAATGCCGACCAGCGCCATGCCCACATCGACCCTGCAACGCGAGCCGCATGAAACCCGGATTGCCGCGGCGGACTGGCCTGCCGCCGAAGACGCTCTCGGACGCGACGGCTACGCCGTGCTACCCGCGCTGCTGACGTCCGCCCAGTGCAAGGAACTCGCGGGCAGCTACACCGACGAAGCGCGCTTTCGCAGCCGCATCGTGATGGAGCGCTATGCGTTCGGCCGGGGCGAGTACAAGTACTTCGGCTATCCGCTGCCCGACGCGGTCGAAGGCTTGCGGCAGTCGCTCTATCCTCGCCTGGCGCCGATCGCCAACCGCTGGCATGCCGCCATGCGGATCAAGGAGCGTTTTCCGGCGACCCACGACGAGTTCCGCGACATCTGCCATGCGGCGGGCCAACGGCGGCCCACGCCGCTGCTGCTGCGGTATCGGGCGAACGATTACTGCTGCCTGCACCAGGACCTGTACGGCGATCACGTCTTTCCGTTCCAGGTCATCTTCCTGCTGGACCAGCCCGGGCGCGACTTCGAGGGCGGCGAACTGCTGTTGGCCGAGAGCAATCCCAAGCAGGCCGGCCGGGCCGACGTGGTGCCGCTGCGGCAAGGCGATGCCGTGGTGCTTGCGGTCAACCACAGGCCGGTGCGTTCGGGGCGCGGCTATTACCGCGCCCATCTGCGGCACGGTGTGAGCCGGCTGCGCAAGGGCGAGCGGCACACGCTGGGCATCATCTTTCACGACGCCAAATAAAGCGCCGCGCCAGCGGGACCACTCGGCCGCCGCCGACGACGGCGCAGGCCGGCAGCCAGGATCCTCAGGCCGCGCGCGCAGTTTCGATGGCTGTATCCCACACGGAAGGCGAACCGATCTGCCGCCGCAACTGCTCGGTGAAAGCGCGGATGCGCGCATTGGCGCGCGGCATGGCGCGCAGCAGATAAATACCGCTTTCCGGCGGCGGGCTGGCGTCCTGCAGCGTCATCTGCACCAGGCGGCCGGCGCCGATGTCCGCGCCCGCGGACCAGTTGGGCATGAGCGCGATGCCCAACCCTTCCAGCGCCGCGAACCGGCGCGCGTCGCAGTCGTCGCATTCCAGGACGAATCTGGCGTCCTGCGCCCACTGGCCATCGCCCAGTTCACGCCAGCCGCGCACGCTGGTGCTGTGGCGCCGGTCGATGAGGCGATGGCGCGACAGGTCCGCCAGCGTGCGCGGCACGCCATGGCGCTCCAGATATGAGGGAGCGGCGCAGATCAGGTAGCGATGGCTGCCGATGCGCTGCCCGATCAGACTGCTGTCGGGCTGCTGCCCCACCCGCACCACCACGTCCATGCGTTCGACCACCGGATCCACCACGCGCTCGGTCAGTTCCAGTTCCACCTGCAATTGCGGATGGCGCTCGCCCAGCTGTTGCAGCATGGGCACCACGTAGCGCCGCGCGAACGCGGGCAGGCAGCTGACGCGCAGCAGGCCCTGCACGGTCTGCTCCAGTGAAATGACTTCGGAGCGCGCCTCGGTCATGTCGTGCAGGATCTTCACGGCGCGCTCGTAGAGCACCTCGCCGGCCTCGGTGGGCATCAGCGCGCGGGTGGAACGCACGAACAGCGGTACCTTGAGCTCGGACTCCAGCGCGCCGATCTGCCGCGCCACGGACGAGGCCACCATGCCGCGGCGGCGGGCCACCTCGGAAAAGCTCTGCGCGCGGGCGACGTCGACGAAGATGGACAGGCTTTCGGCGAATTTGACGGTTTTCATTTGTGCGTGTGGCGCAAAAGGCTTTGGCGTGTGACGCCAGCTTTCCTGGGGAATTTGCCAATTACGATACCGTGCATGGCTGCACTTTGGCAATTTTGACAAAGATAGACGGCCAGATACAACGACGATAAGCCCAGGAGACCCGCATGCCCCCGATCACCGCCCCCCACCGTTCTCCCCGTGTCCTGCTGGCCAGCGCCGCCCTCGCCGCAGGCGCCTGGGCCGCCGCCCTGCCCGCGCTGGCCGATTCCTACCCCAGCAAGCCGGTGACGGTGGTGGTGCCCTTTGCCGCGGGCGGCACCGTGGACCGGGTGGCGCGCCAGGTGCAGCAGGCGCTGCAGGACAAGCTGGGCCAGACGGTCGTCATCGACAACCGTGGCGGCGCCGGCGGCACCATAGGCACGGCGCTGGTCGCCAAGTCCGCCCCCGACGGCTACACCGTGGAAATGGTGTTTGATTCCTACGCCACCGAGCAGCACATCTATCCCAAGCTGCCCTATGACACGGCGCGCGACCTGACCGGCGTGTCGTACATGGTGCGTTCGCCCATGGTGCTGGCGGTGACGGCCAGCGGTCCCTACCAAACGCTGGCCGATTACGTGGCGGCCGGCAAGAAGGGCAGCGTGTCCTACGCCTCGGTCGGCGCGGGCAGCTCCAACCACCTGGCGGCCGAGATGTTCCACCAGGCCGCGGGCACCAGCGGCATCCATACGCCCTACCGCGGCGGCGGCCCGGCCGTGTCGGATCTGATGGGCGGACACGTGGAATCCATTATCGCCAGCCTGCCGCTGGTGCTGCCCCATATCCAGAGCGGCAAGCTGCGCGCGCTGGCGGTGACCGCGCCCAAGCGCGTCGCCGCCTTGCCGGACGTGCCCGCCATCGCCGAAAGCTATCCGGGCTTCGAGATCTATTCCTGGGTGGGCATGGTGGCGCCGGCGCAGACGCCGGCGGCAACGCTGAACAAGCTGGCCGACGCCGCCATCGCGGCGCTGCGCGATCCGGCCGTGGCCGGACGCATCACCGAATCCGGATTCGAGGTGGTGGCCGGCGGCCGCGACGACATGAACCGGCTGGTGCAGGCCGAATCCCAGCGCTGGGGCCAGCTCATCAAGAGCCGCGGAATCGTTGCACAATGACCGATATGCTGACCGGGAACGCCATGCAATCCTTCATCTACGCCAGCCGCGCCCAGCGCGTGGTTTTCGGGCCGGGCAGCCTGGGCGGCCTGGCGGCCGAACTTGATACGCTGGGGCTGCGGCGCGCGCTGGTGCTTTGCACGCCGCCGCAGCGCGCGCAGGCCGAACGGGTCGCGGCGCTGCTGGGCGAGGCGCGCGTGGCCGGGATCTTCGACCAGGCCGTGATGCACGTGCCCATGGATATCGCGCGCCAGGCGCGGGAGGCGGCGCGTGAACTGGGCGCCGATTGCGCGGTGGCCGTGGGCGGCGGCTCCACCATCGGCCTGGGCAAGGCCATCGCGCTGGACTCCGGCCTCCCGGTCATCGCGGTGCCCACCACTTATGCGGGATCCGAAATGACGCCGATCTACGGCATCACCGAGGCCGGCATGAAGAAAACCGGCAAGGATGACCGCGTCCTGCCACGCAGCGTGGTGTACGACCCGGAACTGAGCCTGTCCCTGCCCGTACCGATGAGCGTGACCAGCGGCATCAACGCCATCGCCCATGCGGCCGAAGGCCTGTATGCGCGCGACGGCAATCCCATCATGGACCTGATGGCGCAGGAAGGCATACGCGCGCTGGCGCGGGCGCTGCCCGCCATCCACGCCGGGGCCGTCGGCGCCGGCCTGCTGCAGGCGCGCAGCGACGCGCTCTACGGCGCCTGGTTGTGCGGTACGGTGCTGGGCAGCGTGGGCATGGCGCTGCATCACAAGCTCTGCCATACGCTGGGCGGCAGCTTCAACCTGCCGCACGCCGAAGTCCATACCGTGGTGCTGCCCCACGCCCTGGCCTACAACGCCGCGGCCGCGCCGCAAGCCATGGAACGCATCGCGGCGGCGCTGGGCGCGCCGGCTGCGGCGGCTGGCGTGTACGACCTGGCCCGCTCGCTGGGCGCGCCCACCGCGCTGCGCGATATCGGCATGCGCGAGCAAGACCTGGACCGCGCCTGCGACATCGCCTTGCAGACGCCCTACCCCAATCCCCGCCCGCTGGAACGCGAGGCCCTGCGGACCCTGCTGCAAAACGCCTACGACGGCACGCGGCCCTGAGACGGGGTTCAGGCAGGCCGCGGATTTGCCTGCCGGTTTCGCCTAGCGCTGGCCGAAGCGGGTTTCGCCGAACAGCGCCTTCTGATCCCGCGGCTGCGAGCGCCAGTATTGGCGCGGCGCGCTGACCTGGCCGCCCAATTGCGCCGCGGCGTGCCAGGGCCAGCGCGGGTCATACAGCATGCCGCGCGCCAGCGCGACCATGTCCGCCTGACCGTTCTCCAGGATGTCTTCCGCTTGTTGCGCCTCGGTGATCAGGCCCACCGTGATGGTGGGCAAGCCCACCTTGCGCTTGATCTCTTCGGCGAACGGCACCTGATAGTTCGGCCCCACGGGAATCTTCTGCTGCGACGAAACGCCGCCGCTGGAAACGTCGATGAACTCGCAGCCACGCTCCTTCAGGACCTGCGCGAACGCGAGTGTCTGTTCTAGATCCCAGCCGCCCTCGACCCAATCGGTGGCGGACACGCGCACGCCCAGCGCCACGGACGGCGGCGTAGCCTCGCGCAGCGCCTGGAAGACTTCCAGGGGAAAACGCATGCGGTTCGCCAGCGAACCGCCGTAGGCGTCATCGCGCCGGTTCGACACTGGCGACAGGAACTGGTGCAGCAGATAGCCGTGCGCGGCGTGCAGCTCGATCGCGTCGAAGCCCAGCCGGACCGCCCGTTTGGCGCTGGCCACGAAAGCGTCGCGAATGCGCGCCAGGCCCGCCGCGTCCAGCGCATGGGGCGCGGGTTCGGACGCGTTGTGCGGCAGCGCCGAGGGCGCCCAGCCCTGCCAGCCGCCGGCTTCGGGCGGCACCAATTGGCCGCCGTTCCAGGGCGCTTCGCTGGAAGCCTTGCGGCCCGCGTGGCCGAGCTGCATGCCCAGCTTGATGGGCGCATAGCGGCGGATGGCGGCCACGACGCGGCCGATGGCGGCCTCGGTTTCATCGGACCACAGGCCCAGGTCTCCTGGCGTGATGCGTCCGTCGGGCTCCACCGCCGTGGCTTCCACGAACAGCAGCGCGGCGCCGGACAAGGCCAGGTGGCCCAGATGGATCATGTGCCAATCGGTGGCCAGGCCTTCCTCTGCCGAGTACTCGCACATGGGCGCGATGACGATGCGGTTGGCCAGTTCCAGCTGGCCGATGGACGTGGGACTGAAAAGCAGGGACATGCTGAAGCCTCCGGGGCGTGGGATGCCAAAGCATAGCGCCCCAACCCGGCTGGCGGCCTGAATGCCACAGCCGCGGCCGGCGTCAAGCGCGCCCGCAGGCGCTGCGCTACTGCCCTTCGATCACCGAATCCAGGAACTGGCGCGTACGCGCCTCCTGGGGCTGGCTGAACAGCACCGAAGATTCGGCGTCCTCGACGATGTTGCCCTCGTCGAAGAACAAGGTCCGGTCCGAGCTGCGTTCGGCGAATTTCATCTGGTGGGTCACGATGATCATCGTCATGCTGCGCCGGGCCGACAGGTCGCGCAGGATCTGCAGGATGCCGCCCACCAGTTCCGGGTCCAGCGCCGAGGTCACCTCGTCGAACAGCATGATGTCGGGGCACATCGCCAGCGCGCGCGCGATGCCCACGCGCTGCTTCTGCCCGCCCGACAACTGCGCCGGATAGACGTCGAGCTTGTCGCCCAGGCCGACCATTTCCAGGTATTCCACGGCGCGTTCGCGCGCCTGGGCGCGCGGCATGCCCAGCACATGCAGCGGCGCCTCCATGGCATTGGCCAGCGCCGTCATGTGCGGGAACAGGTTGAAGTGCTGGAACACCATGCCGATCTTGCCGCGCACCTTGCGCAGGTGCTCCGAATTGGACCCGGCGGGGCGGCCCTGGGCGTCGGTCCACATGGGCACGCCGTCGATCTCGATGTCACCGCTGGTGGGATGGTCCAACGTCATCAGCACGCGCAGCAGGGTGGACTTGCCCGAACCCGAAGGGCCGATCACGGCCACGGTCTGGCCGGACGGTATCTCCAGGTTGATGCCGCGCAGCACCTCCAGATCTCCGTACTGCTTGCGCAGGTTCTTGATGCTTACGCTGGCGCTCATCGCTTTCCTCCATATCGTTGCAAGCGGGCTTCCAGGCCGCGCACGCCCCAAGCCGCCACCAGGCTCAGCGCCAGGAACAGCAGACCCACCAGGGTCAGGGGCTCGGTGTAGCGGAACGTGGCCGAGCCGATCATCTTGCTCTGCTGCAACAGTTCCACCACGGTGATCGCCGACAGCAGCGGCGTGTCCTTGAACATCGCCACCAGGTAGTTGCCCAGCGCCGGCACCACGGGTGGAATCGCCTGCGGGAGCACCACGCCCACCGCCGTGCGCCAGCGCGACATGTTCAGCGCGGTGGCGGCCTCCCATTGGCCGCGCGGCACCGCCTCGATGCCGGCGCGGTAGACCTCGGCGCAATAGGTCGCGTAGTGCAGGCCCAGCGCCGCGATGCCGGTAGCCAGCGGCGACAACCGCAAGCCGCTCAGGGGCAGGACGTAGAACAGGAAGTACATCTGCACCAGCAAGGGCGTGCTGCGCACGAACTCGATCACGAAGGCCGTGGGCAGCGACACGATGCGCAGGCGCGAACGCCGCAGCAGCGCCAGCGCCAGGCCGAGCGTGACGGCCACCAGCATGCCCAGCAAGGTGGCCTGGATCGTGATGAGCAGCGCGGAGCCCAGCGTGGGCAGGATTTCCAGGGCGAATGACCAATCGAATACCGGCTTCATCGCACGCGCACCTTGCGTTCCAGCAGACGCACGCCGGCCGTGATCAGCAGGGCCACGGCGAAGTACATCAGCAGCATCAGGGTGAAGATCTCGGTGGTGCGCAAAGTCTCGCTGCGCAGCAGCTGGCCGCGGAAGGTCAGGTCGGTGATGGTGACGAGAGACACCAGCGCAGTGTTCTTCAACAGCTCGATCAGCAGATTGCCGGCCGGCGGCAGCATCGCCGGCACGGCCTGCGGCACCACGATGCGGCGCATGATCTGTCCGCGGGTCAGGTTCAGCGCAATGCCGGCTTCGCGCTGGCCCGGCGGCACCGCGCGGATCGCGCCGCGCACCACTTCGGCGCCATAGGCGCCTGCGTTCAGCGCCAGCACCACGATGCCCACCAGCATGGCGGGCAGTTGCACGCCAAAGAGCGGCAGCACGAAATAGAACCAGAACAGCTGCACCAGGGCCGAGGTGCCACGGAATACCTCGACATAGACCGCCGCGATCCAGCGCACCGGCCGCAGCGACGACAGGCGCCCGATGCCCGCGGCCAGCGCCAGCGGCACGGCCAGCACCACCGCGCCGGCCATGATCTCAAGCGTGACCGCCAGCCCTTGCAGCAGCGGCGGCACGAGTTCGGTGAAATGCTCGGATAGCAAGCGCATGCGCCCCCCTTACTGGCCGGCGCACAGCTTGGCAGCCGTGACTCCCTTGGGCAGCTCCTGCGGGGTGAAGCCGAAAGGCGCAACCAGCTTCTGGTGCTCTTCGGTGCCGATGAACTTGGCCAGTTCGGCATTGAAGGCGTCGGCAAAGGCCCGGTCGTCGGAACGGAAGGCATAGGCGCCGTAGCCGCGCACGTCCTTGCCATCGATGACGGGATCCTTGAACGGATCGGCCTTTTCCAGGCCGCTGGCGGCGTTGGTCTTGCCCATCAGGTCGTTGACCGTGAGCGCCGTGGCCGCGTAGGCGTCGGCGCGCCCGGCCTGCACGCCGGACAGCGCGCTGACCGCGTCCGGAAACACCACCACCTGGGCGGGCGGCACCTGGATCTTGGAGGCATACTCCGCTTCGATCGCGCCCACCACCACGCCCAGCTTGGCGTCGGGATTCTTCACCACGTCTTCATAGCTGTGCAGGTTCTTGGGATTGCCCTGCTTGACCAGGAAGGACTGGCCGACGCCATAGGTGGGGTCGGAGAACGCCACTTGCTGGCAGCGTTCGGGCGTGACGTACATGCCGGCCGCGATGATGTCGAAACGCTTGGCCTGCAAGCCCGGAATGAGGGAGCCGAACTCGGTCAACACGCCCTCCACTTCATTGATGCCCATGCGCTTGAGCACCACCCGCGCGATCTCCACGGACTCGCCCGTAACCTTGGCTTCCTTGCTGTCCATGAAGGCGAAAGGCGCTTCATTGGCGTAGCCGATGCGTATCTTGCCGGCTGCCTTGGCGGTTTCCAGGGTGGAAGTGGCGGCGGGCGCGCTCGCGGCCGGCGCAGCCTTGTCGGATCCCGAGTCGGAACATGCCGCCAGCACCCCCAGGCTCAAGGCGGCCAGCAAACGTCTGGATCGGATCAGGCTCATGGAAGTTTCTCCTGTATTTATTTCGAGATATATGGATTCACTAAAAATAATACGCTATTAAATGATTTCTATACGAATGATATGTCCGGAAAAAAGCAGGCCGCAGCCTGCTGTTCGATCCGTCACCCTATGGGGCGTCAGGATAAGTTACGAATGGTAGACGTCTATGTCCCCACTTATTCCGCGTAGGAAAACCGGCCATTCCTGACGATGCCCATGACCCGGGCGCGCTCGTCGAAGCCTTGGTGGTTGTCCTTGGAAATGTTCAGCACGCCATTGGGCACGACCAGGTCGCGCGTGTTTTCCAGGGCGTCGCGCAGCGCCGCGCGGAATTCGGGCGTGCCGGGCTTGGCGCCGGTTTTGAGCGCCCGCGCCACCGCCGAGTCCAGCAGCATCCAGGCGCCATAGGCGTCGCCCGCGAACTGGGTCAGCGTGTTGGCGCCGTAGCGGGCTTCGTACTTGTCGGCAAAGGCCACCGCCACCTTCTTGACCGGGTTGTCGTCCGGCAGCTCGCGCGCCACCACGCCGGGGCCGGTGGGGAACAAGGTCCCTTCCACGTCCGCGCCGCCGACCTGGAGGAACTCCAGCGTGCCGATGCCGTGCGTCTGATAGATGGCGCCGGTGTAGCCGCGTTCCAGCAGCGTCTTCTGCGGCAAGGCGGAAGGCGTGCCGGCGCCGGCGATCAGCACGGCATCGGGCTTGGCCGCGATGACCTTCAGCACCTGTCCGACCACCGACGCGTCGGTGCGCTGGAAACGCTCCTGCGCCACGATCTTCAGGTCGGTCCCGGCGGCGGCGGTGAACTCCTTCCACCAGCTGTCGCCGTAGGAATCCGCGAAGCCGATGAAGGCCACGTTCGTCAGGCCCTTCTTCTTCATGTCCGCGACCAGCGCGGTGGCCATCAGCGAATCGTTCTGCGGCATCTTGAAGGCCCAGGCGCGCTTCGGATCCGACAGCGGCTCGACGATGACGCTGGACGCGGCCAGCGCGATCATGGGCGTGCCAGTCTCGGCCAGCACGTCCAGGCCCGCCAGCGCCGCTGCCGTGGTGTTGGGGCCGACGATGGCGTCGACCTTGTCTTCCGAGGTCAGCTTGCGCATGTTCTTCACCGCCCGGCTGACGTCGGTGCCGTCGTCCAGCACCACGTAGCGGGCCGGCTCGCCGCCCAGCGTGGCGGGCCACAGGCGGATCGCGTTATTGGTCTGGATGCCGATGGCGGCGGCCGGGCCGGTGGTGGACACGTCCACGCCGATGACGATTTCGGCCTGGGCGGACAAGGCGGGGACGGCCAGCGCGACGGCGCAGGCGTAGCGGACGAGATGAAGAGACATGACAGCGGTTCTCGGCAAGGTTGAAGCAGATGCCTATATTTTGCCTTATGGTCACGCGCCCCTTTGCGACGCGCATCAAGAAGACGGAGCGCCAGGCCTGCGGTTACATCGACTTGCCGTTGCGCGCAGACGCTTTCCGCGCCTGAGGTCCGCGCCCGCCGTATCATCGGTCATGCCAACCCAGGCAATGCGCTCCGCCCCAGCCGGCGGCTCGCGCCCTCCCACACCGGCCGCTGCTCGCGACGGGCGCGGCCCTTCCACAGGAGTCACGCATGAAGAAAACCGCAACCGCCCACTGGTCCGGCGACCTGAAGACCGGCAAGGGCACGATCTCCACGCAAAGCGGCGCGCTCAAGCAACAGGCCTACGGCTTCAACACCCGCTTCGGCGATACCCCGGGCACCAACCCCGAAGAGTTGCTGGGCGCGGCCCACGCCGGCTGCTTCACCATGGCCCTGTCCAACATCCTGGCGGAAGCAGGCATGGTCGCGCAAAGCCTGGACACCAAGGCCGAGGTCACGCTGGACAAGGTGGACGACGGCTTCTCGATCACGGCCGTCCACTTGACCGTGGAAGCCGTCATACCCGGCGCCAGCGCCCAGGCCTTCGAGGACGCCGCCCGCAAGGCCGAGAAAGGCTGCCCGGTGTCCAAGGTGCTGAACGCCAAGATCTCCATGGATGCGAAGCTCAAGTCCTGATCCCCGTGGCGGCCCGTGGCCCGTCCGTCGAGGGCGGCGCCATTGGGCCGGCCTATCCCCTGCTTGCCCAAAATCAATTTGACGGTCCGCCCCTCTAAGAGGATGATGAGAATCATTCTCAGGAGCGAGCATGAGCCATTTCATCTACGCGATATCCGGCGGCAGGACTGCGCTGGCGCAGGACGTGCAGGTGTCGGCCGGACTACGCCGCATCGCCGGCCCCGGCATCCTGGTGGCCGTGGGCTATATCGATCCGGGCAACTGGGCCACCGACATCGCCGGTGGCAGCGGCTTCGGCTATGGCCTGCTGTTGGTGGTGATCACCTCGGCCCTGCTGGCGCTGGGCTTCCAGATCCTGGTGTCACGCCTGGCGCTGGCCACAGGCGAAGACCTGGCCACGCTGACAGCCCGCCACCTGTCCCCGCGCCTGGCCAGGACGGCCTGGCTGGCCGGCGAGGCGGCGATCCTGGCGACCGCCCTGGCTGAACTCATCGGCGGCGCGATCGCGCTGCGCCTGCTCTTCGGACTGCCGCTGATCGCGGGCGTGGCGGTCACCGGCGTCGGCACCTTCGCCGTGCTGGCGCTGACGCGCGGCAACGCCGAGCGGCACGAACGCTTCATCGCCCTGCTGCTGTCGGTGGTCGCGATGTCCTTCGTGTTCCTGCTATTCAAGGCCAATCCGGCCTGGACGGAAGTGGCGCACGGCGTCACCCAGACTGGCCGGGCGCTGCGCGACCCGCAGGGTTTCCTGATCGCGCTGGGCATACTTGGCGCCACCCTGATGCCGCACAACCTGTACCTGCATTCCGGCTCGCTGGCCCAGCGCGCGCGCCAACTGCCGTCCAACGCGCGCGACCTGGCCATGCGCGTGGCGCGCAACGACACCATCGTGTCGCTGGGCCTGGCCATGCTGATCAACGCCGCCATCATGATCGTCGCCGCCGCCTCGCTGTCGGGCTCGGGACTGATCGTCTCCAGCCTGGACGACGCGCATGCCGTGATCGGCCAGACGCTGGGCGTAGGCGCGGCCATCGTCTTCGCGGTGGCGCTTTACGCCGCGGGACAAAGCTCCACCATCACCGGCGTGCTGGCTGGGCGCATTCTTTCCCAGGGCTTCCAGGTCCGCAGCGGCTGGTCCGACCGGCGCCGCGCCCTGGCGACACGGCTGGTGGCGGGCGCAGCGGCGGTCGGCCTGCTGGCATTCACCGGCGGCCAGGATCCGGACGGCCTGCTGGTGTTGAGCCAGGTCATCCTGAGCCTGGCGCTGCCGTTTGCGCTGGGGCCTCTGGTGCTGCTGGCCTGCCGCAAGAGCCTGATGGGCCAGTACGTATTGCGGGGCGCCTGGGCCTGGGCGGCGATTGCGGCCACGGTCGGCATCCTGCTGCTGGACGGTTATCTGGTGGCGGACATGCTGGTCTGAAGCCGAAGCCGCAATGCGGCGCGATCGGCAGGCATAAAAAACGCCAGCGGACGCTGGCGTTTTTCTTCTGCCCGCTATGGGGCTCAGTGGTAGGCGGAGACCACGGGGTGCTGGCGGCGGCCGGCGTCCATGTCGTGCAACACCTCGCCCACGGCGCCGCCGAAGGCGGCCAGGCGCACTTTCAGGCGCAGCCAGCGCGAGCCGGAGGTATGGCCGGACAGGCTTTCCGCGATGATGGCGTCATGGATCAGGGTACGTTCCAGCTCATCCGACATGCGGGCATTCTTCAGCGCGGTATCGCTCATGGTTCTCTCCTTGAGAAAGCGATGTGGAACAACACGAGTCCATCTTAGACCTGTGCTTGCTGCATCGCAATAAATTTCTCAAGCATTTTTTTGTGCGTTGCGCAATGGGGACAAACACCAAAAATGGTGCACATGTGCACTGCTGCCTGCACCTTTCTTGTGCCATCCTCCCTTTAACCAGACGCGATTGCCCGCAGGCCCGCCGTATCAGGCCTTTTCGAGATGCGCCTGAATCAGCATGTCCGCCATCTGCGCAACCCGGCCGGCGGGTCCGCCTTCACCGAAAAGCTGGCTGGAGACGAAGGCGCCCTCGAACAGCAGCAACAGGCCATCGCCCAGCGCATCTGGGTCGGCTGCCCCCATTTCCGCCGCCATGGCGGCCAGGCGCCGGCGCAGCTCCGCCTTGTGCTCCACCGCCACGGCGCGCGCAGGATGGCCGGCTTCGGGATACTCGACCGCGGCGTTCGTCAGGCCGCAGCCTCGGTATCCGCTTTGCACCGCGCGCGTAGCCAGGCCGGTCAGGTAGGCCAGAACCTGGGCGCGAGGGTCGCCCGGGTGCGCTTCGCAAGCCGCGTCAAAACGCGCCCAGAACTCGGCGTCGTAATCGCGCAGATATGTCGCCGCCAACTCGTCCTTGGAGGAAAAGTTGCGGTACAGGCTGGGCTTGGTCACGCCCGCCTCGCTAACGATGGCGTCCACACCCACCGCCCGGATGCCATCCCGATAGAACATTTCCCGCGCGGTCTTGCGGATGCGATCGGCCGCCAGCGGCGGCTTGGCTGGCCGGTCGGCGGAGGTCTTGCTGGCCATGGATGGGCTCCTTTTCCGGATGACGGATGCGACGAAAAATCGCTTGACTATGTTACTGACCGGTACGTACTATTCGCAAACCCCAATACGTACCGGTCAGTAACATGAGTATAGCCCAGCCTCCCATCCCTTTCCGGCGCGCCGGCCAGAAGTACGCTTTTGTCGTCGTCGCGGTGATTTTCCTGGCCCTGCTGGTTTCCGCCGGCCTACGTTCCTCGCCCAGCGTGCTGCTGGTGCCGCTGGAAGAGACCTTTGGCTGGAGCCGCAGCACTATCTCCCTGGCTGCGGCGGTCGGCATCTTCCTGTATGGCATGGTCGGACCGTTCGCCGCCGCGGCGATGGAGCGTTTCGGCTTGCGGCGGGTGCTGATCGGCGCCCTCCTCGTAATGGCGGCGTCCAGCGCCGCCAGCGCCTTCATGACTGAGTCCTGGCATTTGCTGCTGACCTGGGGCGTGTTCTCGGGCCTGGGTTCGGGCGCGGTGGCGGTGGTGCTGGGCGCCACCGTGGTCAACCGCTGGTTCACCAAGCACCGCGGCGTGATGATGGGCCTGTTGACCGCCAGCTCCGCCACCGGCACGCTGGTGTTCCTGCCGGTGCTGGCGGCGCTGGCCTCGTCGGGCGACTGGACCCGCGTGGTCTGGACCGTGGCGGCCGCGGCGGCGGCGCTGGTGCCGCTGGCCTGGTGGCTGGTGCCTGACCGTCCGTCCAGCGTCGGGCTGGTGC
>NZ_JBARYB010000240.1:0-8264 GCF_049647645.1 Achromobacter sp. | reverse complement strand
CCGCCAGCCGGCACGCGCTGCCCGCGCCCACGCGCGATGCGCCACCGGCGCAGACCGCCTCGGGTCCGCCTCTCGGTTCCCGCGCCCCGCCATTCCTCGCCTGACTCCGCCTGAACGCGCGGCCCCGCCGCGCCCCTGGACGAACCGTCAAGCGACGAGGTTTTCATGCATTCCCCCCTTCTGCGCGCGCCCTCTGGCGCGGCGCGCTCCCACGCGCCCGATCCGCGGCGCCGCCTGCTGCTGTCCTCTTTCGCCCTGCTGGCCCTGGCCGGCTGCGGCCCCGATGCGCCCAAGCTGCACGGCATGGATCTTTCCGGCATGCCGGCCGGCGACTTCCAGCTGCAGGACACCGAGGGCCGCGAACGCAAGCTGGCCGACTACGCCGGCCAGCCGGTCATGCTGTTCTTCGGCTTCACGCAATGCCCGGACATCTGCCCCACCGCGCTGACCCGCGCGGTCGAGATCAAGAGCCTGCTGGGCGCGGATGCCAAAAAGCTGCGCGTCCTGTTCATCACCGTCGATCCCGAGCGCGACACGCCGGAAATCCTGCGCGCCTATACCCAGGCCTTCGATCCGGACTTTGTCGGCCTGCGCGGCAATGCCGAGCAGACGCGCGCCGCGGCCCAGTCGTTCAAGGTCTTCTACCAGAAGGTCGCGACCGGCTCGTCCTACACCATGGACCACACCGCGCTGACCTACGTCATCGACGCCGGCGGCAAGCTGCGCATCGCCCTGCGCCACCAGCAAAGCGCGCAGGAATGCGTGGACGACCTGCGCACCGTGCTCTGACCCGAACCTATATATAGAGGCAACCATCATGAAAAAATCCGCGATCAAATCCCTGGCGGCCGCCGCCTTCGCCGTCTGCGCCCTGGCCGGCGCCCACCCCGCCGCGCTCGCCCAGGACGCCGCCCTGAAGGTGGACGACGCCTGGGTGCGTTCCACGGTGCCCAGCCAGCACGCCACCGGCGTCTTCATGCGCCTGACCTCCACCGGCGCGGGCCGCCTGGTCGGCGTGGAATCGCAGGCCGCCAAACATGTGGAAATCCATGAAATGGCGATGCAGGACAATGTCATGAAGATGCGCCAGGTGCCGGGCATCGCCCTGCCGGCGGGCCAGGCCGTGGAGCTCAAGCCCGGCGGCTATCACGTGATGCTGATCGATCTGGCGGGCCAGATCTCGCCGGGCGACCACGTCGCCCTGACGCTCATCGTCGAGGACGCCGACAAGCGCCAACGCCGCGTGCCGGTAGACGCGGTGGCGCGCCCGCTGAATGCCGCAGCCGCCCCCGCCGCCGGCCACGGCCACTGATGCGCGGCCCGCAGCGTCCCCATGAAAGTGGCTTGACAGCTGTACTGCAGGGCTGAAACAGCTTCCTTGCAACAAGGCCGTCTGGCGTGCAACGCCGCGCCGCGCGCCGGGTCGAATTGGAAAAGGTCCGGCGCGCGCCACCGCGGCGCGCCCGGCCAGGCTTTCCCGCATCCAGGAATCGTCCGCAGGCAGCATCGCGAACGTAGGCGCGGCCCGCAACGGCCGCAAGCTTTGATTGCCAGGAGCGTTTCATGAAGACCCTCAGCAGGACCTTATTGCTATGCGCCGGCTTGGCCGCCGCCGGGGCCGTCCAGGCCCAAACCTCACAGTACTCACGCGATCTGTACGGTGACTGGCGCGTCACCAACGTTGCCCCTCCCGCCAAGACTGCCGACCAGGTCAGCGCCGAACTGGCCAAGGCCAAGGCCAACGGCCAGTACACGTTCGGCGACGAAGACTATCCTCCCCCGGTCATGTCGAACCAGTCCGAAACCCGCGCCCAGGTTGAGCAGGAACTGCAGCAGGCGCAGATCCAGGGCCAGATGGCATCCGACGAGGAAGACTATCCTCCCCCCGCGATGGCCCACAGCGGCACCTCTGATATCCATTGATACAGAGGCTGGGGCGGCGACCGGCCGGGCTACTGGCCAGAATATAAGGGACGCATAACTTGCCGCCCGACCGGCGACGCCCCCCCTGATTCGCCATACAATGCCAGCACATCCACCGCCAGCGTCCCCCGAGATGCGGCGGCAGCCGGCCCCCGCCGCCGCGCCCCGGATGCCAGCGTTCCGCGCAGCCGGGCGCCCGTACCCGCCGGCAGCCAGCCGGCACCTCTGTGTCTGGATATGCCCGGTAGTTCCGCCTTTTCATTCCTGCGTACCCTCTGCAGCCTGCGCTGGCTCGCCATCGCGGGCCAGGCCGCCACCATCCTGTTGGCCAGCAGCGTCCTGGGCCTGGCCCTGCCGCTCGAGCCGCTATGGATCGGCGTCGGCGCGCTGATCGGCTTCAACGTCTACGCCAGCCTGCGTCTGCGCCACCGCCGCGACCTGTCCCACGCCACGGCCTTCGGCCATCTGTTCGTCGACATGGCGGTGCTGGCCTGGATGGTGGGCTGGAGCGGCGGCATCAGCAATCCGTTCGGCATGATGTTCCTGATCCTGACCGCGCTGGCGGCCCTGGCGCTGCCGCGCAACTGGGCGCTGGCCGCGGCGGTGGCGGGCATCTCGGGCTACGTGGTTGCCGCGGTCTTCGGCCAGCCGCTGCGCGGCGAGGTCGATACCCATATCCTGCTGCTCTGGGGCATGGGCGCCAACTTCCTGATTTCCGTGGTGGTGGTGCTGGTGTTTTCCACCCGCCTGGCCTCGGACCTGCGCGACCGCGAACGCGAACTGGCGCGGCTGCGCGAACGCTTCACCCGCAACGAGGGCATCGTTGCCCTGGCCACCCACGCCGCAGCCATGGCGCACGAATTGAACACGCCGCTGGCGACCATGACGCTACTGGCCGACGAGATCGCCGCCGAGGTCAAGGACGAGGACCTGCGCGCCGACGTCTCCACCCTCAGCCAACTGCTGGCCCTGTGCCGGGAACGTATCCGCAATCTGGCGGTCCCAACCGCGGTGGACCTGGTCCGCGTGGTGGGGCAATGGCGTTTGATCCGGCCGACCATCGACCTGCAGCGTTCGGGCGCCCTGCCCGGCAGCCTGCGGGTGGATCCGGCCATCGCCCACTTGCTGCAGGCCCTGCTGAACAATGCGGCAGACGCCGGCGAAGCCGCCGACGTGCCGCGCGTGGACCTGCATCTGGAGTACGGTTATGGCGCCCTGCGCGGCGAAGTCAGGGACTATGGGCGGGGTTTCGATCCCGACCAGACCCTGCTGCCGGCGACCAGCCTGTTCAACAGCGGCAAGCCGGGAGGGCTGGGCGTGGGCCTGGCGCTGTCGCACGCCACGGTGGAACAGATGGGCGGCGAAATGACCATGACCGCTGCCGAAGAGGGCGGCACGCGTATCCGCTTTTACCTCCCGCTAGGGAACCCCGGAACTTGAATGTGATGAACCCAACCGATCTTGGCCTGTTGATCGACGACGACGAACTGTATGTGCGCACCCTGCAGCGCAGCCTGTCGCGCCGCGGCCTGGAAACCCGAACCGCCACCGGCATCGCCGAGGCGCTGCGCGTGGCCGAGGAAATCCGTCCCGCCTTCGCCCTGGTGGACCTGCGCCTGGGCGAAGACTCCGGCCTGACCCTGATCCGTCCGCTGCGCGCCCTGCGCGCCGACATGCGGATCCTGCTGGTCACCGGCTACGCCAGCGTGGCCACCGCCGTCGAGGCCATCAAGCGCGGCGCGGACGACTACCTGCCCAAGCCCGCCACGGCGCCGATGATCCTGCGCACGCTGGGCCTGGTAAAGCCGGAAAACGTTACGATCGAAACGACCATGACGCCGTTGCACCGCCTAGAATGGGAGCACATCCACCAGGCCCTGCACGAAACCGGCGGCAATGTTTCGGCGGCCGCGCGCCTCTTGGGCATGCACCGGCGCTCCTTGCAGCGCAAACTGGCCAAGAAACCGGGGCCGGAACGCGAAGTGCTCGTCGACTGATTTGTGCGGATGCGACAGAACGTCGCATCTCCCGAATGTGGTGGTGCGACATATCGTCGCACCCGGGAACCCGGGGACACGCCCCTGCTCCCCTAGGAAAACCCTGAATCTGCCCCCCTTGGGGCGGAATCCCCCCAGGCAATGCGACCATTCGTCGCAGGCTTGACCCATATCAAGCCGATAGGATGGACTTTGCTGCCTAGCAGCATTCCAGTCTGCTGCTACGCAGCATTTCCCACCTTCCATCCAAGGCTGTACGTGAAACACCCCCTCCTTGCGACCCTTACGCGCATTCTCAGCGTCGGCGCGGTCATGCTGCTTGGCGGCTGCAACATGGAAATCCTCTCCCCCAAGGGAGATATCGGCATCCAGGAAAGGACTTTGCTGTTCACGACGACCGGGCTCATGCTCATCGTCGTGATTCCGGTCATCGTCATGATCCTGGCCTTTGCCTGGAAATACCGCGCATCCAACACCAAAGCTGACTACCAGCCCAAGTGGGCCCACTCCACGGCGATCGAAGTCGTGGTCTGGACCGTCCCTTGTATCATCGTGGCCATCCTGGCCGTGATCACCTGGCGCTCGACGCACGCGCTGGATCCCTACAAGCCGCTCGTGTCCGAACACAAGCCGGTGACCATCGAGGTGGTCTCCCTGGATTGGAAGTGGCTGTTCATCTACCCCGAGTACGACATCGCCACGGTCAACGAGATCGCCTTCCCGGTCGATGTTCCGGTCAACTTCCGGATCACCTCGGCCACGGTCATGAACTCGTTCTTCATCCCCCAGCTGGGCAGCCAGATCTACTCGATGGCCGGCATGGAGACCAAGCTGCACCTGAACGCGCGCGAAGCCGGCACCTATGCGGGCATCTCGGCCAACTACAGCGGCGCCGGCTTCTCCGGCATGCGCTTCAAGGCCATCGCGATGTCTCAGGAAGGGTTCGACAACTGGGTCAAGGATGCCAAGGCTGCCCCGACCGCGCTGACCCCCGAGGTCTATGCGGAACTGGCCAAGCGCAGCGAGCGCAATCCGGTCGTCAAGTATTCGTCGGCGCCGCCCGCCATGTTTGATTTCATTCTTGGCAGCACCATGACCAAGATGGCCGGCGTGGACTCCGCCACGTGCACCCCCACGTCGAACAATCTGATCGCAGGAATTAACTAACAATGCTCGGGAAACTCACCCTCGAGGCCATTCCGTACCATGAACCCATTGTCATGGTTACGCTGGCCGCCGTGTGCCTGGGAGGCCTAGCGGTCTTCGGCGCCATCACCTACTTCCAGAAGTGGAAGTATCTCTGGACGGAATGGCTGACCTCGGTCGACCACAAGCGCATCGGCGTGATGTACATCATCGTCGCCCTGATCATGCTGCTGCGCGGCTTCGCCGACGCCATCATGATGCGTACCCAGCTGGCGGTCGCGTCCGCCGACTCGGCCGGCTTCCTGCCGCCGCACCACTACGACCAGATCTTCACCGCCCACGGCGTCATCATGATTTTCTTCATGGCGATGCCCTTCATCACCGGGCTGATGAACATCGTGGTGCCGCTGCAGATCGGCGCCCGCGACGTGGCCTACCCGTTCCTGAACTCGCTGAGCTTCTGGCTGTTCGGCGCCGGCGTCGCGCTGATGATGATCTCGCTGTTCGTGGGCGAATTCGCCGCGACCGGCTGGCTCGCCTATCCGCCGCTGTCCGGGCTGGACTACAGTCCAAGCGTGGGGGTGGACTACTACATCTGGGCGCTGCAGATATCCGGGCTGGGCACCACGCTTAGCGGCATCAACTTCATCGTGACCATCCTGCGCATGCGCGCGCCGGGCATGAGCCTGATGAAGATGCCGATCTTCACCTGGACCTCGCTGGTCACCAACGTCCTGATCGTCGCCGCCTTCCCGGTGCTGGCCGCCACGCTCGCGCTGCTGACGATGGACCGCTACCTGGGCACGCACTTCTTCACGAACGACATGGGCGGCAACGTCATGATGTACGTGAACCTGATCTGGATCTGGGGCCACCCCGAGGTCTACATCCTGGTGCTGCCGGCGTTTGGCGTGTACTCGGAAATCGTGGCCACCTTCGCCCGCAAGACCCTGTTTGGCTACAAGTCCATGGTTTACGCCACGGCCGCCATCGGCGTGCTGTCGTTCCTGGTCTGGCTGCACCACTTCTTCACCATGGGAGCGGGGGCCAACGTCAATGCCTTCTTCGGCATAGCGACAATGATCATCTCGATCCCGACGGGCGCGAAGATCTTCAACTGGCTGTTCACCATCTACCGCGGCCGCCTGCGCATCACCACGCCGGTGCTGTGGACGCTGGGCTTCATGATCGTGTTCGTCATCGGCGGCATGACCGGCGTGATGCTGGCCATCCCCGGCGTGTCCTTCGTGCTGCACAACAGCCTGTTCCTGATCGCCCACTTCCACAACACCATCATCGGTGGCGTGGTCTTCGGCTGCATCGCGGGCATGACCTACTGGTTCCCCAAGGCGTTCGGCTTCACGCTGAACGAGCGCCTGGGCCGCTACTCGTTCTACTGCTGGTTCGTCGGTTTCTTCATGGCCTTCATGCCCCTGTACATCCTGGGCTTCAAGGGCATGACGCGTCGCCTGAACCACTACGACAACCCCGAATGGCAGCCCTACCTGCTGGTCGCGCTGGCTGGCGCCGCGCTGATCATGCTGGGCATCTGGTTCCTGCTGCAGCAAGTGTTCGTCTCGGTGCGCCAGCGCAAGCAGAACCAGGACGTCACCGGCGATCCCTGGGATGGCCGCACGCTGGAATGGGCCATCTCTTCGCCCGCGCCTTTCTACAACTTCGCCCACGTGCCGCAGGTTGACGCGCTGGACCAGTTCTGGGAAGACAAGCAGAACGGCAAGGCCTACAAGCGCCCGGCCAAGTACGAAGACATCCACATGCCGCGCAACACCGCCATGGGCGTGGTTATCGGCGCCTTTGGCCTGGTCATGTGCTTTGCGCTGATCTGGCACATCTGGTGGCTGTCCATCGTCGGTTTCGTCGGCATGGTCGGTTCGTTCATCGTCCGCGCCTATGACCGCGACGTCGACTACTGGGTCCCGGCCGCGGAAGTCGAACGCATCGAAAACGCTCACTTTGACAAAATGCAGAAGGCCGCCTGAGCCATGATTCAAGCCGTAGCCACTCACCCCCACGCGGGTCACGACGATCACGCGCATCATGACGATGGATCCAAGACCGTATTCGGTTTCTGGGTCTATCTGATGAGCGACTTGCTGATCTTTTCGGTGCTGTTCGCCACGTTCGCGGTGTTGTCCAACGCCACCGCGGGCGGCCCGACAGGCAAGGAACTGTTCGACCTGAAGTTCGTGCTGGTCGAAACGCTGTTGCTGCTGTTCTCCAGCTTCACCTTCGGCATGGCCAACCTGAACGTGCACGCCAACAACAAGAGCCGCGCGATGGGCTGGTTGATGGTGACGTTCCTGTTCGGCGCGGGCTTCATCGCGATGGAAGTCTATGAATTCCATCACCTGATCTCGATCGGCGCCGACCCGGGCCGCAGCGCGTACCTGTCGGCGTTCTTCACGCTGATCGGCACGCACGGCCTGCACGTCACCTTCGGCCTGATCTGGATCATCGTCCTGCTGGACATGATCCGCCGCCATGGCCTGGATTCGATCAACAAGCGTCGCCTGGCGTGCCTGAGCCTGTTCTGGCACTTCCTGGACATCGTCTGGATCTGCGTCTTCACCTTCGTCTATCTTCTGGGAGCCCTCTGATGTCGCACTCCGCTGCGGCCGCACACGGCCACGACGATCACGCCGCCGACCACGGCAGCCTGAAGTCCTACATCATCGGTTTCGTGCTCTCGCTGGTTCTCACCTTCGGCTCCTTCGGCCTGGTGATGAACGGCGGGCTGTCCCACGCCATCACCATCGCCGGTGTGGTGGCGCTGTGCGTGCTCCAGTTGCTGGTGCAACTGGTGTACTTCCTGCACATGGGCGCATCGAAATCGGCCCGCGACAACCTGGCCACGTTCGTCTTCACCTTGATGATCATCTCCATCATCGTCGGCGGCTCCGCCTGGGTGCTGTACAACATGAACGTCAACATGGGTCACGCCATGTAATGACGGCTTGCCGTTGAAGCAAAAAAAACAGGCGCCTCAGGGCGCCTGTTTTTTTTGTGCTGCAATCCCGCGAACGCGCCGGTCTCAGGGCGCCGGCCGCAGATTCAATGTCACGTTGGCCCGCCGCGCCAGTTCGCCCGCGCTCAGGCCCACGAAAGGCTGCACGCGCGAACGCTGGTTCGGGTCGCAGGCGGGCGCGGCCTCGGCGCCGTCCAGCACCTGCCTGACGG
>NZ_JBARYB010000239.1:0-10046 GCF_049647645.1 Achromobacter sp. | reverse complement strand
GCAGGAAACCGTGCCGCCGGCCGCCCCGGCCCAGGAAGCCGCCCCCGCGGAACAGCCGGCCGCCGAGCCTGCCCCGCCGGAAACGCCCGCCCTCAGCGACCAGGACATCGAGGCCCGCGTGACCCATATCCGGGCGCTGGTGCGCGAGGAACAGCCGCAAGAGGCCATACAGGCGCTGCGCGAATTGCAGCAGGCCGCCCCCGACCTGGAGCTGCCCGACGACCTGCAGGAACTGGCTCAGCAGATCCCGTCCTGACCGCCGCCGCCCATCGGCGCCGCGCTTTGCGCGGCCGATGGGCGTGTGTGTCCGATATCAACCCGGCGCGGCTCGGCTTCTTGCTAACATAGCCGCCATGAGTCCGAGCTTCCACCACCGCAATCTTCCCCATCTGCTGCTCTACGCGCGCGAAACCTTGATGGCGCATTTCCGCCCCATCCTGCACGCCGCAGGCGTCACCGAACAGCAATGGCGGGTCCTGCGCACGCTGAGCGAGGTGGGCTCCATGGAACCCAATCAAATCGCCCGCACCTGCCAGATCCTCAGCCCAAGCCTCACCCGCATGCTGGCGGGCATGCAGGAACAGGGCCTGATCAAGCGCGCGCGTTCCAGCGCCGATCAGCGCCGCCAGGAAATTTCGCTGACGCCCAAGAGCAACAAGCTCATCGACCGCATGCGGCCGCAAGTGGATGCGAAGTACCAGGAAATCGAGGCCAGGATCGGCAAGGAATTGCTGGACCGCCTGTACCGCGACGTCGACACCATGGTCGAACTGATCAAGCGCGAGCCCGCCGACCCGCGCGCCTCCGAGGAAGAATGATCAGGCCGGCAGCGGGAAGATCGCGTTGATCTGCCCCGTGCCGGAACTGGCGAAGTAGTCGGTCACGATCTCCACCGGCTGGTCGTAGCCGTCCCAGCCCAAGAGGCCCAGCAGCATCGCGGTATCGTGCATGCCGCCCTCGCCCACGCACAGGTCGGCGTATTCCGGCAGCATGGCGCAGAAGGTTTTCCAGTCGCCCTGCCGCCACAATTCCACCACGCGCAAGTCCACCTGCCGGAAGAACTCGCGGCTGATCTGGTGCATGGCCGCCTCGGGGCTGCCGTTGTCGTTGAAACGATGCGATAGCGAACCGCTGGCCAGCACCGCGACGCGGCTGTCGCTGGCTTCGATGGCCTGGCGCAGCGCGGCGCCGAAGCGCCGGCTGTCATCCAGCGAGTGCCAGGCGCACCAGGCGGCTATTGATACCACGCTGAAGCGTCCGTCGCCGTTCATGTAGCGCATGGGCACCAGGGTGCCGTACTCCAGCTCCAGGCTGTCGATCTCGTGCGAGCGCGTGCCCACGCCCGCCGCGTTGGCGTATTCGGCGATGCGGCGTCCCAGTTGCGGATTGCCGCGGTAGGCGTAATCCATATCCTTGATGAAATGCGGCAGCTCATTGCTGGTGTAGCGGCCCTTGAAGCCGCTGTTGCAATTCACGTGATAGCCGCCGTTGACCAGCCAATGCACGTCCAGCACTACGATGCTGTCCACGTCCAGGTCGCGGCAACGCTGGCCGATGATGCGGTGTCCCTGGATCGCGGCTTCCCTGCAGCCCTGGTGTTTGCCGGGCAATTCCGAAAGATACATGGACGGCACATGCGTTACCTTGGCCGCCAGCGCGAGCTTGCCCATGATGCTAGTCTCCTCGTTCTTGTCAGTCCGGACCGGGCTCAGACGCCCCATCTCGGGATGTGGTGGCTGCCCATGGACACGCATACGTTCTTGATTTCGGCAAAGACCTCGTAACTGTATTCGCCGCCTTCGCGTCCCGTGCCGGACTCCTTGGTGCCGCCGAAGGGCTGGCGCAGGTCGCGCACGTTCTGGCTGTTGATGAACACCATGCCGGCTTCGATGCCGCGGGCCAGGCGGTGCGCGCGGCCGATGTCGCTGGTCCAGATGTAGGACGCAAGGCCATATTTCACGTCGTTGGCCAGCGCCAGGCCCTCGGCCTCGTCCTTGAACGGCAGCAGGCAGGCGACGGGGCCGAAAATCTCTTCCTGCGCGCAGCGCATACGATTGTCGACGTCGGCCAGCACCGTGGGGCTGACGAAATTGCCGCCTGACAGTTGGGCGGGCAGGCCGGCGGGCCGGTCCGCGCCGCCCGCAAGTATGCGTGCACCTTCCTGCTCCGCCAGGCGGATGTACCCCGTGACCTTTTCCCAGTGCTGGCGCGTGATCATCGCGCCCACATGGGTATTGTCGTCGGTAGGGTCGCCGACGGCCAGGCGCTGCGCGCGTTCGGCGAACCTGCGCACGAAGTCATCGTAGATGGTCTGCTGGATGAAGATGCGCGAGCCCGCGGTGCAGCGCTCGCCGTTGAGCGAAAAAATGGTGAAAAGCGCCGCGTCCAGCGCCCGCTCCACGTCCGCGTCGTCGAAGATCAGCACGGGCGATTTGCCACCCAGCTCCATCGAGTACTTCTTGACGCCGCCGGCGCTGGCCAGGATCTTCTTGCCGGTCACGGTGCCGCCCGTGAACGAGATCGCGCGCACGCCGGGATGGCGCACCAGCGCGTCGCCGGCGGTGGCGCCATAGCCCTGCACCACGTTCAGCACGCCGGCCGGAATTCCGGCTTCCAACGCCAGCATGCCCAACTGGTCCGCCGTCAGCGGCGAGAGTTCGGACATCTTCAGCACGGCGGTATTGCCCAATGCCAGGCACGGCGCGGTCTTCCACGTGGCCGTCATGAACGGCACGTTCCAGGGCGACACCAGCGCGCACACGCCTACCGGCTGGTAGAGCGTGTAGTTCAGCATCTGGTCGTCCACCGGATAGGTGTGGCCGTTCATGCGCGTGCAGACCTCGGCGAAGAAATTGAAGTTCTCCGAGGCGCGCGGGATCAGCTGCTTGCGGGTCTGCGAAATGGGCAGACCGGTGTCGCGGGTTTCCAGCTCGGCCAGCTGCGGCACATTCTGGTCTATCAGCTCGCCCAGCCGGCGCATCAGGCGGGCGCGTTCCTTGGCGGGCGTGTTGGCCCACTTGGGGAAGGCCTCGGCCGCGGCCGTCACGGCCGCGTCGATCTCGGCCTGCCCGCCCGCGGCGACCTCGGCAATGGCTTCGCCCGTGGCCGGGTTGCTGGTAATGAAGCGGTCGCTGCTGTCGACCTGCTTGCCGTTGATCCAATGCTTGATGCTCACGCGCGGCTCCTCGTCCCGATTGCGCCGGATCGGTCGGCGCAATTTTTATTAACACGTTAACGTTATGCTCGCCAGACGGCGCTGTCAACGTCGGGTAACCCCCAGGCGATGCCAGCCGCCGAATCCCTCTGGCGGATTGTTGTTACCGCGGTTTTTCATTAATATAGTTAACATGATAATTACATTCGGTGGAGCAAGGCCATGCCCCATATCTGGATTGAATACTCGGGCAATCTGGCCCTGGATACGCAGTCCCTGATGCGGACCGTACAGGACGCCGCGATAGGCGACGGCAGCCTGTTTCCACTGGCCGGCGCGCGCACCCGCGCGCTGCGCGTGGATGACTGCCTGATCGTCGATGGCCATCCCGACAATGCCTTCGTCCACGTGGTGCTGCGCATCGGCCACGGCCGCAATGCCGAGCAGAAGGCTGCTCTTGGCGAACGCGTATTCCAGGCGCTGAGCGCCGCGCTGGCGCCGCAGATGGCAGCGCGCCCGCTGGGGATCTCGATGCAGATCGAGGAAGCCGACCCGGTGCTGAACTACAAGCTGAACAACTACCGTGAACACCTGGCCGCGCGCGCCGCGGCGGCCGCGGCGCCATGGCCGCGGACCGTGGTGGGCGCGGCGCTGAACACGCGCCAGGCGCTGGCCGCGCTGGGCGACGCCGTGGACGCTCCCCCTTACAAGGCCGCCCCCAAGGCGCCCGTGCTCTACATCAAGCCGGCCAACACCTATGCGCGCCATGGCGACGTCATCACCCTGCCCGCCGACGTGGACGTGGTCGAAATCGGCGCCTGCCTGGGCGTGGTGTTCGCCCGCCGCGCCACCCGTGTAAGCGAATCCGAGGCGCTGGATTACGTGGCGGGCTACCGCGTGGTGGCGGACCTGTCCGTGCCGCATGCCAGTTACTTCCGCCCCGCGCTCAAGCAGAAATGCCGCGACGGCTTCTGCCCCATCGGCCTGGATCTCGCCCCCGTGGCCGCCGTCGGCGCCCCCGACGCGCTGAACATCGAAGTGCGCATCGACGGCCAGGTGGCGCAACGCGCCAGCACCGCCGACCTGATCCGTCCCGTGGCGCGGCTGATCGCCGACGTCACCCAATTCATGACGCTGGAAGCCGGCGACATCCTGCTGACGGGCGTCCCCCACGGCGCGCCGCAAGCCCGCGCCGGACAGCGCTACGACATCAGCATCTCGCGGGTCGGCGCGCTGGGCAATGCGTTGGCCGCCGTCCGATAAGCTCAGGAGCCCGTCATGAAACATGCCCGCATCTCCCTGGACGGCGTGATCCACGCCGCCACCGAAGCCGGTCCCGGACAGGTCCGCCTGGCCGACGGACGCGTGTACGCCGAAGACGCGGTGCAATGGCTGCCGCCCTTCGAACCACGCACCACCTTCACGCTGGCCATCAACTACGCCGACCACGCCAAGGAATTGGCCTTCAAGGCGCCGGACGAGCCGCTGGGCTTCCTCAAGGCCGCCAACACCTTTGTCGGCCACCGCGCCCAGACCTTCCGCCCCGCCGACGTCGCCTTCATGCACTACGAATGCGAACTGGCGGTGGTGATAGGCAAGACCGCCAGCAAGGTCAGCCGCGCCCAGGCTTATGACTGCGTGGCCGGCTACACCGTGGCCAACGACTACGCGTTGCGCGACTACCTGGAGAACTGGTACCGCCCCAACCTGCGCGTCAAAAGCCGCGACACCTGCACGCCGCTCGGCCCCTGGCTGGTAGACCGCGACGACGTGCCCGATCCCATGAACCTGAACCTGCGCACCACCGTCAACGGCGTCGAGACGCAGCGCGGCAACACCCGCGACATGGTGTTCGACGTGCCCGCGCTGATCGAGTATTTCAGCAGTTTCATGACGCTCTCGCCCGGCGACCTGATCCTGACAGGCACGCCCGACGGCATCGTCAACGTGCAACCCGGCGACGAAGTCGTGACAGAAATCGAAGGCATAGGAAAGCTGGCCAATACGCTGGTCCCCTACCCCGACTGATTCCACTCCAACTCCACCACACCTGGAACCCCGATGCTAGATAAAGATACCGTGCGCGCCATCGCCGCGCGCCTGCACGAAGCCGAACGCACCCGCCAGCAGATCCGCCAGATTTCGCTCGACTACCCCGACATCACCATCGCCGACGCCTATGCCATCCAGCGCGCCTGGATGGATATCAAGCTGGCCGAAGGCCGGATCAAGCGGGGCCACAAGATCGGGCTGACCTCGCGCGCCATGCAACAGGCCTCGCAGATCGACGAACCCGATTTCGGCATGCTGCTGGACGACATGTTTTTCAACGACGGCGCGGACATACCCGCCGGCCGCTTCATCCTGCCGCGGCTGGAGGTCGAACTGGCCTTCGTTCTGGGCAAGCGCCTGCAAGGCCCCGACGTCACGTTGTTCCAGGTCTATGACGCGGTCGACTACGTGATTCCGGCGCTGGAAATCATCGACGCGCGCTCGCACAGCATCGATCCCGACAGCAAGCGCCCGCGCAAGGTGTTCGACACCATCGCCGACAACGCCGCCAACGCCGGCGTGGTGATGGGCGGACGGCCGGTGAAGATCGGCGAGCTGGACCTGCGCTGGATCGGCGCCATCCTGTCGCGCAACGCGGTCATCGAGGAAACCGGCGTGGCCGCGGGCGTCTTGAACCATCCCGCCAACGGCGTAGTATGGCTGGCGAACAAGCTGGCCGCCCACGACGTGGCGCTGGAAGCGGGAGAGATCATCCTGTCGGGTTCCTTCACCCGTCCGGTGCTGGCCCGCCCCGGCGATACCTTCAACGTCGATTACGGCGTGCTGGGCTCCGTCAACTGCCACTTCATCTGATCGCCACGCATCCATGGACATATTGACCAATACCTTCAAGCAGACGCTGCGCAGCGGCAAGCCCCAGATTGGCCTATGGGCGGGCCTGGCCAGCGCCTACACCACCGAGATCATCGCCGGCGCCGGTTTCGACTGGCTGCTGATCGACGGCGAGCACGCTCCCAACACCCTGCAGACGACGCTGCAGCAGCTGCAATCCATGGCCGCCTATCCGGTCGCGCCGGTGGTGCGCCCGGCCTGGAACGACGCGGTCCAGATCAAGCAGATCCTGGACACGGGCGCGCAGACGCTGCTGGTGCCCATGGTGCAGTCCGCCGAAGAAGCCGCTGCCGCCGTGGCCGCGGTGCGTTATCCGCCGCAAGGCGTGCGCGGCGTGGGCAGCGCACTGGCCCGCTCGTCGCGCTGGAACCGCATTCCGGACTACCTGCGCCGCGCCAACGACGAGATGTGCGTGCTGGTACAGATCGAGACCCTGCGCAGCCTGGACGCGCTGGAAGAGATCCTGGCGGTGGACGGCGTGGACGGCGCCTTCATCGGCCCCGCGGACCTGGCGGCCAGCATGGGCTACCTGGGCCAGCCCGAGCATCCGGAGGTGGTCAAGACTATCGACGACACCATCGTGCGCATCGTACGCAGCGGCAAGGCAGCCGGCATCCTGCACAGCGGCGTGGACCGCGCCAAGCACTATCTTTCGCTGGGCGCCACTTTCGTCGCGGTGGGCGTGGACGCCACCCTGCTGGCGCGCGCGGCTGAACAGCTGGCGGGCCAGTTCAAGAACATCGCCGCGCCCGCTGCGGACAAAGGTCCCTACTGATCCGGACGCCGGGGCCGCAGGCCCCGCCCCGCATCACTGCCCCGCCAGGAACCCGCGTACGGCGGCGTTGAACAACAACGGCCGCTCCAGGTGCGCGGCATGCCCGCAATCCGGCAGGACGCACAGGCTGCCATGGGTCAGCGCCGCGCGCAGGGCCAGCGCCGAAGCCAGCGGATGGCTACGTTCGTGTTCGCCCGATATGACCAGCACCGGCGCGCGCACCGCGGCCAGCGCCTGCGTGTAGTCCACGCCGTCGACGGCGGCGATCATCGAGGCCGCACCCGCCGCGCTCATCGACGCCCCATCTTCCAGGCAGGCCGCATAAGCTGGCGCCTGCTCCCCCGCCGCGAACCAGGTCTCCAGCACGCGCCGGGCCGTGGCCCGTGGACCGTCCGCGCGCAGGCGCGCCAAGGTCTGGTCCATGGGTTCGAAACGTGCACCGCGATCGACTCGCAGGCCCGCGCCATACAGCACCGCCCGGCCCACGCGCCCGGGAGCCGCGCACAGCAATCGCTGCACAACGAAACCGCTGAACGAATGCCCCAACACGTCGAAGCTGGCTATGCCCAACCGGTCCGCCAGGGCGACGAGCGCGTCCGCGTAGGCCGGCAGGCCCTGTAAGGGCGCCGCGTTCGCGCCACGCCCGAAGCCCGGCCAATCAATGGCGATCACGTCATGCCTGTCGGCCAGCGCGTCAGCCAGGCCGCCCCAGACCACGGACGATGAACAAAAGCCGTGCAGCAGAAACAGCGGGCGGCCCGAGCCGCGACGGGTGTATTCCATGGCGCGCGCCTCAGTTGTCCAGCACCACCCCGGATTCGCGCACCACCTCCTGCCACTGCGGCGCTTCGCTGCGCCAGGCCGCGGCAAAAGATGCAGGCGTGTCCTGCCCGGGCACAAAGCCGCCGGCCAGGAAGGCCTGGCGCACCTCCGGCAAGGCCAGCACCTCGTGCAGGACGTCCGCAAAGCGCGCCACGCGCTCGGGCGGCGTGCCCTTGGGCGCGGCGAAGCCCCACCAGTTGCCCTGCACCACGTCCGGCATGCCGGCCTGGGCCGCGGTAGGCACGTCGGGCAATCCGGCAAAGCGCTCGGGCGCCGCCACCGCCAGCGCGCGCACCTTGCCTTGCGGCATATAGGCGGCCGCGATGCTGTAGCCGCCGATGTACATCTGGATCTCGTTCGCCAGCAAGGCCTGCACCCCCGGCGAGGAGCCGCGGTAGGCGATGTGCGTCATGCCCGCGCCCATGGCATGGGACAGGCGGTAGCCGGACAGATGCGGCGTGGTGCCCATGCCCGGCGAGCCATAGTTCAGCTTGCCGGCCTGCGCCCGCGCATACTGCGCGAATTGCGCGTAGTCCTGCGCCGGCACCTGTGCGCTGACGTAGACGAAAGCCGGCACGTCGGCCAGCTTACCCACCGGCTCCAGATCCGCCAAGGGATCGAAGCCCAGCTTGCGGTACAGGAACTGGTTGATGACGAAATTGTTGGTCGCGCCCAGCACCAGCGTATAGCCGTCGGGCTTGGCGCGCGCCACTTCCAGCGCGCCGATGTTGCCGCCTGCGCCGGTCTTGTAGTCGACGATCAGGGGCTGGCCCAGGCGCTTTTCCAGCAGGGGCTGGATCTGGCGCATGGCAACGTCGCCCGCCGCGCCCGGCGCATAGGGCAGGACGATGCGGATGGGGTGATCGGGATACTGCGCCCGGGCGGCCAGCGGCGAGGCCGCCGCGCCCAAGGCAAGCAAAACGGATACGGCGCAAGTCCGGTACGTCATGGTGTTCTCCCTGGCCGGCGGGCGGCGCCCGCGCGCGCCGGCCTCGCGGCCGGCCGGTTTCCTCGCGAGCGCTACAGATCGATGCGCATCAGGTCGTGGGCCAGCCGCAACGGGCCCGAATAGTTCTTGCGGATGTCGGCCACGATCTCGTCCATCAGGTGCGGCCCCATCAACTCCACCGGCAGGTGCTTGGCGGCGGCGCGCTTGATCACCGGGCTGGTCGAATCGAAATGGCCGAAGTGCGTCGCCACCAGGCTCTTGACGCCAGCGCGGCTGGCGATGATGCCGAGGTCCGTGGGACTGGTGTGCGCATAGGTGCCCACGCCGGTCTTGGCGCGGTGCGCGATGAACGATTCGGGGAAAGTGCACTCATGGATCAGCAGGTCGGCGTCCTGCGCCAGCCGCACCATGGCTTCACAGGGCGCGGTGTCGCCGCTGAAGGCGATGACCTTGCCTTCGGCTTCCACCCGCACGCCGAAGCACTCGCAAACGTCGCGCGGGATGTGCTCGACCCAGTCGACCGAAATGCGCACGCGGCCGTCATCGAACACTGGGCCGGGGCTGACTTCGCGCACCTCCGGCCGCATGGCTTCCAGGTTGGCCTGGCGCACGGGATAGGCGCTGCGCGCCTGGTAGTCGGTATGGTAGGCGCCGTTCTCGAACAGGTGGTCGACGAAATGGCGCGTGCCCTTCGGCCCCAGCACCAGCGGCGCGCCGGTCTTGTTCAGCATCCAGCTGGAGATGACGAAGTAGGGATAGTCGCAGATATGGTCGTGGTGCAGGTGCGTCAGGAACACGAAACCCACCTTGGCGGGATCGACGTTGGCGCGCACCATCTGGCGCGTGGCGCCCTCGCCGCAGTCGAACAGATAGTGGGTATCGTCATCCAGGGTCAGCAGGATGGCCGATTGGCCGCGGTCGGGATCGGGCAGCGCGGCGCCGGTTCCCAGCATCGTGATTTTCATGTTTTCCCCTTTTATGCAGGACGGTTGAACTGCAATCCAGTATAGGTATGGGGTGCATACAATCTAATCAATTATTAGAATGCTGTGATAACCAACGGGAATTACACAAGATGCCAGCCACTCCCCGGATTCCGGAACTGCATCACATCGGCGGCCGCCTGCGCATGCGCCACCTGGACTTGCTGCGCGCCCTGTACGCGCTGGGCAGCGTGCACAAGGCCGCCGCCGAACTCGGCATGACGCAGCCCGCTGCGAGCAAGCAGTTGCTGGAACTGGAAGACATGTTCGGCGTGCCGTTGTTCCAGCGCACGCGCCGCGGCATCGTGCCCACGGGCTTTGGCCACGCGCTGGCGCGCAAGGCAGACGTGCTCTGGTCCGATCTGTCCGGCGCCCGCAACGAGATTGCCGCGCTAGCCGCCGGCGCCAGCGGCCGCATCCGCGTCGGCGTGCAGCAGGTGGCGCTGCCCGTGCTGGTGC
>NZ_JBARYB010000238.1:0-5782 GCF_049647645.1 Achromobacter sp. | reverse complement strand
GTCCTGGGGGACCGGCGGTTCGCCGCGCTCGCCGCGGCGTTCAGCCTGATCTTCGCGGCCCAGGGCTTACTCATCGGCGCCGCGCCGGACTTCATCACCAACGTGCTGGGCCTGCCCGAAACGGACTTCGCCTACCTGTTCGCGCCGCTGGTGGCCGGCGCCATGGCCGGCGCGTTGTTCGCCGCGCGCAAGGCCGGCCGCTGGACAGATCAGCGCATCACGTGGCTGTCGTATCTGCTGATGGGCGGAAGTTGCCTGGCCAGCGTCCTCCATGCCGCCGGCGCCGGGCGGCCCGCCCTGCCCTGGGCGGTCATCCTGCCCGGCATCTACACCTGCGGCCTGGCCATGTGCGTGCCGGCCATGACCCTGCGCATCCTGGCCCGCGCGCCAGGGCTGTCCGGCACCGCCGCCTCGCTGCTGGGCTTCGTCCAGATGTTTGCCTTCTCCGTGGCCAGCGGCTGGGGCGTGCCCCTGATCTACGGGCGGCCGCTAGGCCTGGCCTGGGCCATGCTGGCCTGCGTCGCCGCCAGCGCGGCCGGCTGGGCATGGCTGCAGCGGCAGCCCGCGCCTTTGGCGAACGCCGACCCCAGTTGATCTGGCGGCGTCCGGCATACGCATCGCATCCTCCGGCATACGTTCAAGTCTCGGTAAAAAACAATAATTCCCATTACCGAATTATTCAGCCGGAGCTTGTCTTCATGCCGCCCGTTCTGCCCCCGCCCCGCGCAATGACCCGCCGGACGAATGCGCTTTCCCTCGCCATCCAGGCCGCCTTGTTCTGCTCTGCCCTGGCTCACCAAGCCGCCAACGCGCAATCCGCCACGCCGCCGGCCCGCGCCTCGTCCAGCACCGAAGACGCCGCCGAACTCCCGGCCGTGACAGTCAGCGGCGCCGGCATTCCCGGCACCACCGAAGGCAGCCGCGCCTATAACACCGAGGCGATGAGCACCGCCACCGGCCTGACGCTGTCGCCCCGCGAAACCCCGCAATCGGTCAGCGTGGTCACGCGCCAGCAGATCGAGGATCAAGCCCTGCAGGACACCGGCTCCATCCTGGCCAGCGCGCCCGGCATCTCCGTCACGCGCAGCGACAGCAACCGCCTGTCGTTCTCCGCGCGCGGATTCCCCATCGACAATTTCCAGTTCGACGGCCTGAACGCGCCCATCCTGAGCCAATGGAACTACGGGTCCACCGACATGGATGCCGCGATCTACGACCGCGTCGAGATCGTGCGCGGCGCCACCGGCCTGATGACCGGCTCGGGCAACCCCTCCGCCGCCGTGAACTTCGTGCGCAAGAAACCCTTGCGCGAATTCGCGCTGTCCGGCAGCGCCAGCGCCGGCAGCTGGGACTATGTGCGCGGCGACGCCGACCTGTCCGTGCCGCTGACGGAGAACGGCCGCGTCCGTTCGCGCTTCGTCGCCGCCTACAGCCAGGGCGACAGCTACGTCACTTTCCTGGATTCACGCAAGCGCACTCTGTACGGCGTCATCAGCGCCGACCTCACCCCCGACACGGTGCTGACCGCCGGCGTGGAGTACATGCGCAATCAAAGCAACGGCTTCGGCAGCGGCTTCCCGCTGTTTTACTCGGACGGCTCGCGCACCGACTTCAACCGGTCCGTCGCCAACAACACCCCGTGGGCGCGCATCGACACGGAATCCACCACCACCTTCGTGGACCTGAGCCATCGCTTCGCCAACGACTGGAAGGCGCGCGCGGCCTATAGCCGCAATGACGGCGAATACCGCATGAAGCAACTCTACCGCGGGGACTATCCGAACCGCGTCAGCGGCGCCGGCATGAGCAGCAACTTCAACAACTACGATGGCGAGCGCAAGCGCGACGACATCAACCTGACCTTGTCGGGCCCGTTCCAGCTGTTCGGCCGCAAGCACGAATTGGCTCTGGGCTGGATGAGCGTGGACGACCACAGCGACATCGGACAGTACCTGATGGTGGGCGCCAAACCCGCCATCGGCAGCTTCTTCGACTGGCGCCAGGACCATATCGCCGAACCGGCGTGGTCCAGCCGCAAGACGCCCGCCGACGACATGCGGGTCAAGCAGACCGGGACCTACGCCGTGGGCCGGTTCTCGCTGGCCGATCCGCTGCACCTGATCGTGGGCGGGCGCTGGAGCAACTGGGAAACGAACCAGACCTACTTCGGCAGCAAGCGCGAGTACAAGATCAACGACCAGTTCACGCCCTACGCGGGCCTGATCTACGACATCGACAAGACCTACACCGCCTACGCCAGCTACACCGAGATCTTCCAGCCGCAGAATGCGCGTACGCCCAGCGGCGCTATCCTGCCTCCCATCGATGGCAAGAGCTACGAGATCGGCCTGAAGGCGTCGTACCTGGACGGCCTGCTGGACGCCGCCGTGTCGCTGTACCAGACCCGCCAGAACAATCTGGCGCAAGCCATCCCGGGCGAGTCGGTCATAGGCCTGCCCGGCACGCAGGCCTACCGCGCCGCGTCCGGCGCCAAGGTCGAGGGCTTCGAGCTGGAAACCACCGGCCAGATCATGCCCAACTGGAACATCGCGGCCAGCTACACCCACTTCACCGCCAAGGACGCCGACGGCAAACCCATCAACACCAGCCATCCGCGCAGCCTGTTCAAGCTCTACACCACCTACCGCCTGCCCGGCGACCTGAACCGGCTGACGGTGGGCGGCGGCGTGGATTGGCAAAGCCGCATGTACCAGGCCGCCCGCAGCCCACGCGGCAACGTCGACGTGGAACAAGGCAGCTACATGCTGGTGAACCTGATGGCGCGCTACCAGTTCAGCAAACAGGTCTCGGCCTCGCTCAACGTGAACAACCTGTTCGACAAGAAGTACTACGACCAGATCGGCTTCTTCAGCCAGGGCTGGTGGGGCGCGCCCCGCAACGTGATGCTGACGGTCAAGGCCCAATACTGATCAGGGAGATTGCCGGCGCGATGCGTTTCAGCCTGTTGAGTTTCAAGGACGTGATCTTGCGGGCCGCCGCGACCTGCCTGGCCTTGCTCGCCCTGGCCGCCTGCGACCGCGCGCCCGATGCGCCGGGCGGCGCGGCGCCGCAGGCTGTCCAGGCCGACGGCTTTCCGGTAACGCTAGCCAGCGCGCTGGGCCGGGCCGTCATCGCAGCGCCTCCCAAACGCGTGGTCACCCTGGGCCTGGGCGCGGACGACCTGGCGCTGTCGCTGGGGGTGGTGCCGGTGGGCGTCGGCCGCGCCGACTGGGGCGGCGACGCCGACCATTTCTGGCCCTGGGTGCGCGCCGCCATCGAGGCCCGCGGGGCGCCGCTGCCGCAGCCCATCGCCATGTTCCCGGAGCTGGACATCGAGGCGATCGTCGCGCTGCGGCCGGACGTGGTACTGGCGCCCTTTTCCGGCGTCAGCGCCGAGGCCTACGCGCAGTTGTCGCGGCTGGTGCCGGTGGTGGCCTATCCGGAACAACCCTTCCTGACGCCGATGGACGCGCAGATCGACCTGATCGCCGCCGCGCTGGGCCGACGCGGACAAGCCGCGGCGCTCAAGGCGCAGATCCGCGACACGCTGGCGCAGGCGGCGCGCGACCATCCTGTGCTCGCCGGCAAGACCTTCGCCTATGTACGCGCCGACTTGGGCTCGGGGAATTTTGCCGCGTATGTCGCGGGCGATCCGCGCGTGGATACCATCGCCGCCATGGGCTTGGCGTTGGCGCCTTCGATGCGTGGCCTGCATGCCAGCGCGGGCCATTTCGCGCATTACCTCGGCTTCGAGCACGCCGATGCGTTGGGCGACGCCGACGTGCTCATTTCCTGGTTCTATACCCCGCAGGAGCGCGACCGGACCGCGTCGCTGCCGCTATTCGCCTCCATCCCCGCAGTGCGGCGCGGCGCCTACGTGGCGCTGAGCGATCCGGCGTTGATCATGGCCTCGTCCTCGGGCGCTCCACTGGCCGTGGCCTGGATGATAGACAGGCTGGCGCCCGCGTTGGCCGCCGCAGCCGAGCGGGCCGCGACCGCCCCGAAGGTCTCCCATGAATAAACCGTTCCCCGCGGCGTCCGCAGCGGGCCTGGCCGTGGCCGGCCTGCTGCTGGCCGCCGCCATGCTGGGCAGCCTCTGGCTCGGTTCCCGCAGCCTGTCGCCCGGCGCGGTCTGGCAAGCCCTGGTCCGTCCCGATGACAGTTACGCCGCCCTGGTAGTCGCCTCGCGCATGCCCCGCACCTTGCTGGCCCTGCTGACCGGCGCCGCGCTGGCCGTAGCCGGCGCGCTGATCCAGGCGTTGACCCGCAATCCGCTGGCGGAGCCGGGGCTGCTGGGCGTGAACGCCGGCGCGGCCGCCTCCATCGTGACCGTCGCGCTGGCGCTCGGCGGCCTGCCCGCGCATCCGTTCTGGGCTGCGCTGCCGGGCGCTCTGGCCGCGGCAGTGGCGGTCTACCTCATCGGCGGCGGCGGCCGGGGCTTGCAGCCGGTGCGTCTGATCCTGGCGGGGGCGGCCGTCAATGCGGTGCTGTTTGCCTACGTGCAGGCCGTGGCCCTGCTGCGCGCAGACATTTTCGACGCCTACCGATTCTGGGCGGTCGGTTCGCTGGCCGGCCACTCCCTCGCCAGCGCGGCGCGGGCGGCGCCGTACATCGGCGCAGGCCTGTTGCTGGCCCTGACGCTCGCCCGGCCGTTGAACATCCTGGCCCTGGGGCAGACGCTGGCGCGGGCGCTTGGGGTACGCGCCGGCTGGTACCGCATGCTCGGCCTGGCGGCCGTGGCGACTCTGGCCGCTGCCTCAACGGCGGCCGCGGGGCCGATCGCCTTCGTGGGCCTGGCCGTTCCGTACGTCGCCCGCCGGCTCGGCGGGCCCGATCTGCGCTGGCAGCTAGGCTACTGTCTGCTGTTGGGCCCGCTCCTGATACTGACGGCGGATATCCTGGCGCGGCTGATAAGGGCGCCGGCCGAACTGCTGACCGGCGTCGTGGTGGCGTTCCTGGGCGCACCGTTCCTGCTGGCGGCGCTGCGGCGCCAACCCGGGGGCCCGGCTTGAGCGGCCCGCTCAGAGCGCTGCGCGCGGGCGCCTGGCTGTCGCTCCCCTACGCGCCGCGCGCCCTGGGCTATGGCTTGCTCCTGGTCGCGCTGGCGGTGATCTCCATTGCCGCCGCGCTGCTGGCCGGCGCGCAAGGCCCGGCCTGGTTCGACCTGCCGCGCATCCTGGCGGGAGGGGGTTCAGCGGTTGAACACTGGATGATTTACACCGTCAGGCTGCCGCGCGCCCTGGCTGCCCTGGGCGCCGGCGCCGCGCTAGGCCTGTCTGGGGCGCTGTTCCAGAGCATTACCCGCAATCCGCTCGGCAGTCCCGACATCATCGGCCTGACGGCCGGGGCGTCCGCCGGCGCGGTGGCGGTAACGATGGTCTGGCCCGGCGCGATGCCGCTGGCGTGGGGCGCCGCAGGCGGCGCACTGTTGGCGACAGCGGGGGTCTGGTTCGGGTCGGGCGCGGGTTTCTCCGCTCCCCAACGCATGGTGATCGCGGGTATCGCCGTGGCGGCCATCGCCCTCGCCTTCGTACAGTACGGCCTTTCCAATCTGCGCCGCGAACAAGCTCATCTGGCCGCAACCTGGCTCAATGGCAACCTTGCGGGCAAGACCTGGAGCGAAGTCACGCTGATCGTCACGGCCTGCGCGGCGCTGTTGCCGTTGGCGACGGCCCTGGCAACCCGGCTGCGGCTGCTGGAAATGGGCGACGATGTGGCGCACGCGTTGGGCGTCGCGGCGGGCCGCTACCGGCTGGCCGCTACCTTGCTGGCGGTGCTGGCC
>NZ_JBARYB010000237.1:0-32756 GCF_049647645.1 Achromobacter sp. | reverse complement strand
GCGCAGCAGCGGGCGGCGTGGGCAGCGGCGGCGCCATGCCCGCGGCCGGCACCAGGCAGGCGCGCCCGTCGAACACGGTCGAGCAAGCGCCGCAGCGCACCAGGCCATTACGGACCCGCAGTTGGTCAAGCACCACCTTGAAGGTGGTGCCGCACTGCGGGCAACGGGTGGTCAAGGCCATGGCGCGATCCTGCGGCGGCGGCGCTCAGGCCTTCTGGCCGTGCAGGCACACCCAGCCGTCGCGCGCGCGCCAGACCGACATCGCGATCCAGGGCGCATAGGCGGCGGCCACTTCCTCGGCCTGCCGCTCCAGCACGCCAGACAGCACCAGGTGGCCGCCTGCGGCGACACGCCCGGCCAACATGGGCGCCAGCACCTTCAGCGGATTGGACAGGATGTTGGCCACCACCACTTCGAAAGTGCCTTCCGCCAGCCCGTCGGGCAGCATGGCTTGCAGTTCGACGTGATTGACCTCGGCATTGAAGATCGTGCTCTGCACCGCCTGGGCGTCGATGTCCACCGCCTGGGTCGGCCCCGCGCCCAGCTTGCGCGCGGCGATGGCCAGGATGCCCGAGCCGCAGCCGTAGTCCAGCAGCGTGGCGCCGGCCGGCAATTCGGCTTCCAGCCAGGCCAGGCATAGATGCGTCGTGGGATGGCTGCCCGTGCCGAACGCCAGGCCAGGGTCCAGCTCGATGTGGATCGCTCCGTTCTCGGTGGCGGCTTCCGGCTCGAAGGCCGGGACGTCGGGATTGTCGCGGTGCCAGCTGGGTACGATCCACAGGCGCTCGGCGATATGGATGGGGCCGAACTGCGACTGCGTCAGGCGCACCCAGTCGGCGTCGGGCACGTCGCGCAGGCTCCAGCCCTCGAACACGGTGGGGTCCAGTTCACCGGCGGCGGCGGCCTCTTCCATGATCTGCGCGGGATCGGCGCCATCGGGCAGCAGGGCGACGACGCGGTTGCGGTCCCAGGCCTGCACGTCGGGCTCGGTGCCCGGTTCGCCGAACAAGGGGCGTTCGTCGTCGGTGCCCAGGTCGGCATCTTCGACGGATACCGACAGCACGCCTGCTTCCAGCAGAGCGTCCGAGAGGGCTTCGGCTTGCGCCTCCAGGCAATGGAGCACGAGTTCACGCATGATGATTCTTCCATCTGGTCAACGGGCCGCGGCTTGCGCCGCGGCCCGTTGACCGTAAAACAAAACAGGAGCGGCCCGGGAGCGGAAAGCCCCCGGATCGCAGGTCAGGGACGCTGCGCCAACTTGTTTTCCAGGTAGTGGATGCTGGTGCCGCCTTCGATGAAGCGGGCGTCCTGCAGCATTTCGCGGTGCAGCGGGATGTTGGTGGAAATGCCTTCCACCACCATTTCCGACAGCGCGGTGCGCATGCGGGCCAGCGCCTGGTCGCGCGTGTCGCCGTAGGTGATGACCTTGGCGATCATCGAGTCGTAGTTAGGCGGCACGAAATAGCCGTTGAACGCATGCGAATCGATACGCACGCCCGGACCACCCGGCGTGTGCCAGTTGGTGATACGGCCGGGGCTGGGCACGAAGCGGAAAGGATCTTCCGCATTGATGCGGCATTCGATCGCGTGGCCCTTGAAGGTGATGTCACGCTGGCGCAGCGTGAACTTCTCGCCGGCGGCGATCAGGATCTGCTGCTGGACCAGATCGATGCCGGTGATCAGTTCGGTGACCGGGTGTTCGACCTGGATGCGGGTGTTCATTTCGATGAAATAGAACTCGCCGTTTTCATACAGGAACTCGAACGTGCCGGCGCCGCGGTAGCCCATCTTGCGGCAGGCGTCGGCGCAACGGTCGCCGATGCGCTCGATCAGCCGGCGCGCGACGCCAGGCGCGGGCGCCTCTTCGATGACTTTCTGGTGGCGGCGCTGCATGGAGCAGTCGCGCTCGCCCAGCCAGACGGCGTTGCGGCCGCCATCGGCCAGCACCTGGATTTCGATATGGCGCGGGTTCTCGAGGAACTTCTCCATATAGACTTCCGGGTTGTTGAACGCGGCGCCCGCTTCCGAGCGCGTCATCGTGACGGCGTTCAGCAACGCGGCCTCGGTGTACACCACGCGCATGCCGCGGCCACCGCCGCCGCCTGCCGCCTTGATGATGACCGGATAGCCGACTTCGCGCGCAATGCGGATGATTTCCTGCGGATCGTCAGGCAACGCGCCTTCCGAACCCGGCACCACCGGCACGCCGGCTTCGATCATGGCGCGCTTGGCGCTGACCTTGTCGCCCATCAGGCGGATGGTGTCCGGACGCGGGCCGATGAAGACGAAGCCGCTCTTTTCGACGCGATCGGCAAAGTCGGCATTTTCGGACAAGAACCCGTAACCCGGGTGGATTGCCTCGGAATCCGTGACTTCGGCCGCCGAAATGATGGCCGGCATGTTCAGGTAGCTTTCACGCGACGGCGCGGGCCCGATGCACACCGATTCGTCGGCCAGGCGCACGTACTTGGCTTCGCGGTCGGCCTCGGAGTGCACGACCACGGTCTTGATGCCCAGCTCGCGGCAAGCGCGCTGAATGCGCAGGGCGATTTCGCCCCGATTGGCGATCAGGATTTTTTCGAACATTTTCAGCTATCAGCCAATGACGAACAGGGGTTGACCGTACTCGACGGGCTCACCGTTTTCGACCAGGATTTCTTTGATGACGCCGGACTTGTCGGCTTCGATTTCATTGAGCAGCTTCATGGCTTCAATGATGCACAGCGGGTCGCCTTCCTTGACGGTGGCGCCGACGTCGATGAACGGCGCCGCACCCGGGTTCGGCGAGCGGTAGAAGGTGCCGACCATGGGGGCCTTGACGACATGGCCCTGGATCACCGGCGCGGCTTCCGCGGCGGGCGCGGCCGGAGCGACGGCCTGGGCGGGCGCGGCCGGCACGCCGGCTTCGGGGTGATGGTAGGCGACCGGCTGCAAGGTCTGCGAGAACTTGACGATCCTCACCTTGCCTTCGCCTTCGGTGATTTCCAGCTCGGCGATGCCCGATTCAGCCACCAGGTCGATCAGGGTTTTGAGTTTTCGGAGGTCCATAGAAGCTGCTTCCCGAGATAGTATCGGCGACGTCCCAGCGTCGGGTCCGCGCCGTATAAGATGTAAATGCTGTGAGTTGGTGCGAGATCAGTGCCGCACTGCGTAGCGCAAAGCCGCCTCGTAGCCGTCCGCGCCCAGGCCGCTGATAAGGCCTACCGCCAAGTCGGACAGATAAGAGTGATGCCTGAAGGGCTCTCGCTTATACAGATTGGACAAATGTACTTCAATAAATGGGATCGCGACCCCAGCCAGCGCATCGCGAATTGCGACGCTGGTGTGCGTATATGCCGCCGCGTTGATGATGATGAAGTCCGTGCCGTCTTGCCGGGCCGCTTGAATGCGGTCAACCAGTGCGCCTTCGTGATTGCCTTGCCACGCTGTCAGCGTGGCGCCCAGTTCGCCTGCGAGCAACTCCAGACCCTCGTTGATCTGTTGCAGCGTGAGGCTGCCGTAGATATGAGGTTCCCGGGTGCCGAGCAGGTTCAGGTTCGGGCCATGCAATACCAGTATGTTTTGCGCCATGCGCTTGCCAATGAGTGGTTTGCCAATTGTTGGCAAAACAGCCGATAAACCAGCTTTTTACGCCAATTCCTACTATTTGTCCAACAGACTTACGCCTTTAAACCAGATAAAGTGCGGTCCAGGTCATCGGGCTGGATTTCACCCAGTATCTTCCGGTTAATTCCGCCATCTGCATTGAAAACAATAGTAAAAGGCAGGCCACCACTGGGATTTCCCAGCTTGCGCAGGGTATCGATAGCGCCCGCGCCGATTACCCAGAGGGGATAGGAAACCTGTACTTTCTCGACAAATTTTTGCATGTTCGCAGCCGAATCGACACCAATGCCGACAAATCGTACATGCGGGTATTTTTTCTGCAAGGCGTCGAGTTCGGGCATTTCTCGGACGCATGGCGCGCACCAGGTTGCCCAGAAATTGACCACGATGGGCTGGCCTTTCCAGCCGGCCAGGGTATGGGACGCCCCGTTCAGGTCGGGGAGCTGCAGCTGCATCAGGGCGGCGACGGGATCGCCGGCATCGGCCGGGGCCGAGGACGTCGGGGTCTTGCGGCCCATCAAGGTGTAGCCGCCCGCAACCGTGGCGGCTATGGCCACGCCGGCGGAAAGAAGTAGGCGTCGATTCATGGCGCGATCATAACCGCTGCCGCCGTTTCGCGCCGCGCGGACCGCAGCCTGGCCCCTCTCTATATATACAATGCAGGACAGGAGAGTTTTCAATGCACCTGCATATTCTTGGCATCTGCGGTACGTTCATGGGCGGTTTGGCGCTGATCGCGCGCGCCGCCGGCCACAAGGTCACCGGTTGCGACGCGGGCGTGTACCCGCCCATGAGCACGCAACTGTCCGAACAAGGGATCGAGCTGATCGAAGGCTTCGGCGCCGAACAACTGGCGCTCAAGCCCGATCTCTATGTGATCGGCAACGTGGTCAGCCGCGGCAATCCGCTGATGGAGGCCATCCTGGAGTCCGGCGCGCGCTACGTGTCCGGCCCGCAATGGCTGGGCGACAACGTCCTGCCCGGCCAACACGTGCTGGCGGTGGCGGGCACCCACGGCAAGACCACCACCAGCTCGATGCTGGCCTGGGTGCTGGAAGCCGCGGGCATGGCTCCCAACTTTTTGATCGGTGGCGTGGCACAGGACCTGCATGTGTCGGCGCGCTTCGACCCATCGCGCCGTCCCTTCGTGATCGAGGCGGACGAATACGACACGGCTTTCTTCGACAAGCGCTCGAAGTTCGTCCATTACCGTCCGCGTACGGCCATCCTGAACAATCTTGAATACGATCACGCCGACATCTTCCCCGATCTGGCCGCGATCGAAACCCAGTTCCACCACCTGGTGCGTACCATTCCGGGCTCGGGCCGCATCGTGCGCCCAGCGCACTGCGCTGCGCTGGACCGCGTGATTGCCCGCGGATGCTGGTCTGAAACCGTCACGTTCGGCGCCGATGGCGCCTGGCGGGCGACGGCGCCCGATGCCGACGGCGCCTTCAGCGTGCTGCGCGGCGGCGTGACCGCCGGCACCGTGCGCTGGAACCTGAGCGGCGAGCACAACCGCATGAACGCGCTGGCGGCGTTGGCCGCCGCCGAGCACGTCGGCATACCGGCAGCTCAGGGCATCGACGCCCTGAGCCGCTTCGCGGGCGTGAAGCGCCGCATGGAATTGCGCGGCACGGTCAACGGCATCAAGGTCTACGACGATTTCGCGCACCACCCCACCGCCATCGCCACCACCCTGGAAGGCCTGCGCCGCCAGGTGGGCCCGGCCCGCATCCTGGCGGTGCTGGAACCTCGCTCCAACACGATGAAGCTGGGCACCATGGCTGCCCGCCTGCCCGAGGCCCTGGCCGACGCCGACCTGGTGTTCTGCTTCGGCGCCCACTCCGGCAAGCATGCGCTGGGCTGGAACCCGGCCGAAGTGCTGGCCCCCCTGGGCGACCGCGCTTCCAGCTACGATGACATCGGCGCGCTGGTTGCCGCCGTGGCGGGCGCCGCCCGCCCGGGCGACCAGGTTCTGGTCATGAGCAACGGCGGTTTCGGCGGCGTGCACGGCAAGCTGCTGGACGCCCTGCAGGCGCGCGCCTGATTCCGGCAAAGACACCGCAAAGGCGAGCAATGATTCTTTATCTGCACGGTTTCCGTTCCTCGCCGACCTCGCTCAAGGCCCGAATGATGGCCGACGCCATGGCCGCGCGCGGCCTGCCGGAGGCCTGGGCCTGCCCGCAACTGCCCGCCAGCCCGCGCGAGGCCGTCGCCCTGGCGATGGCCATTGCCCGGCGCCAGCTGGAAGGCGCGGACTCGCCCCGGGCGCTGACGGTGATCGGCTCGTCGCTGGGCGGCTTCTATGCCACCTGGCTGGCCGAACAGCTGGGCTGCAAGGCGGTGCTGCTGAATCCGGCGGTCGAGGCCGCCCGCGACCTCGCCACCCAGGTCGGCGAGCACCGCATGTATCATTCCGACGCGCCGTTCGTCTTCCTGCCCGAATACGTGGACGAACTGGCCGCCATCCACGCCCCGCACATCACCCAGGCCGAACGCTACTTCCTGGTGGCGGCCACCGGCGACGAGGTGCTGGATTGGCGCGAAATGCGGGACCGATACGCAGGCTGCCGCCAGCGCATCGTGCAGGGCAGCGACCACGGTTTGTCCGATTTTGCGGAATGGATGCCCGAAGTGCTTGAATTCGCCCTTGGCGACAAGCAGGTTCGCCCCCAATAATCAGTATCAGACCTCAACACTCTATATATAGCTGCGCAAGGCGGCGCGAACGCGCCGCCCAGGACGATCCCCACCATGTATGTGTTTTACGAAGACGACGGCAGCTTCAAGGCCGGCAATATCCTGTCCGAGACCGATGCCAGCCTGCAGGTGGAATCGGAATCCGGCAAGCGCAGCAAGATCAAGCGCGCCAACACCTTGTTCACCTTTGCGGCGCCCGAACCGGCCGCGCTGATGAGCCAGGCGGCTGCGACTGCCGAAACCCTGGACCTGCAATTCCTGTGGGAATGCGCGCCGCAGGAAGAATTCGACTCTCCCGCCCTGGCCGCCGATTACTTCGGCCACGCCCCCACGCCCGTGGAACAGGCCGCCCTGTTGATGCGCCTGCACGGCGCGCCGGCGTACTTTCACCGCCGCGGCAAGGGCAGCTACCGCCCCGCCCCGCCCGACATCCTGGCCGCCGCCCTGGCCGCGCTGGAGAAGAAGCAGCGCCAGGCCGAGCAGCAGCAGGAATGGGTGGACGAAATGGCCGCTGGACGCCTGCCCGAGCCCATCGCCCAGGCCGCGGAGTCGCTCCTGATCCGCCCCGACAAGAATTCGCAGCAATGGAAGGCGCTGGACGCCGCCTGCGTCAAGCTGGGCAAGAGCCCCGACCGCCTGCTGCTGGAACTGGGCGCCTGGCCGCACGCGCTGGCCCTGCACAAGCGCCGCTTCCTGGCGGTGAACTTCCCGCGCGGACTGGCGTTCCCGGACCTGGAACTGCCCGCCGTCGAGCGCGAGCTGCCGCTGTCCGACGCTGAAATCTATTCGATCGACGACGTCACCACCACCGAAATCGACGATGCCCTGTCCGTCTCCACCCTGCCCGACGGCCGGTTGCGCGTCGGCGTGCACGTGGCGGCGCCGGGCCTGACGGTGACCCGCGACAGCGAATTCGACAAGCTGGCGCGCGCGCGGCTGTCCACCGTCTACATGCCGGGCGACAAGATCCCGATGCAGCCGGACAACGTCATCAAGGCGTTCTCGCTGGACGCCGGCCGCGAAGTACCGGTGCTGTCCCTGTACGTCGTGGCTGACCCGGAGACCGGAGAAGTCCTCGAATCGGAAACCCGCCTGGAACGCGTGGTGGTGCGCGAGAACCTGCGCCACAACATGCTGGACGCGCAGGTCACGGAAGCCAGCCTGTCCGACCCGTCCGCCGACCTGCCCTACGGCCATTGGCTGCGTCCGCTGTGGAAGCTGGCGCAGGCCCTGTCGGCCCAGCGCGAGAACGTGCGCGGCAAGCCGGAGAACAATTCGCGGGTGGAGTACAGCTTCTACCTGGACGGCAACCCCGATGATCCCGATACGCCGGTGCGCCTGGTGCCGCGCCAGCGCAATGCGCCGCTGGACCGCATGGTGGCGGAGTACATGATCCTGGCGAACAACCTCTGGGGCGGCCTGCTGCACCAGCATGGCGTGCCGGGCATCTATCGCTCGCAACAGGCGGGCCGCGTGCGCATGAGCACCCAGGCCCTGCCGCACGAGGCCATCGGCGTGCCGCAATACGCCTGGAGCACCTCGCCGCTGCGCCGCTACGTCGACCTGGTCAACCAGTGGCAGCTGATCGCCGCCGTTGAACACGGCGTGTCCGCACGTCTGGTCGCCCCGTTCAAGCCGCGCGACGCGGACCTGTTCGCCATCATCGGCGCCTTTGACGCGCAATACGCGGCCTGGGCGGAGTTCCAGAGCGCGATGGAACGCTACTGGTGCCTGCGTTGGCTGAAGCAGCACAACGTGACCCGCACGGTTGCGCACGTGCTGCGGGATGATCTGGTGCGGTTCGCGAATGCGCCGCTGGTGACTCGGGTGGGGGGGATGCCCGAGCTGGAGCGAGGAACTGCTGTCGAGATTGATATTCTCGGTATGGATGAATTGTCGCTGGAGCTGGATTGCCGGTATATCGGGGAGATCAGTCCGGCTGTGGGTGGGCAGGAGTAGGTTCTTCTGCCTTGGCGTCTTTGGCGCTTGGTTGCTAGTTCTACGTAGGCCTTGCTAGTTCTACGTAGGCCGCTCGTCGGTGCGGGTGCCGTGGCGGCTCGCGCCCACGATTGCGGTCCGGAGCGTTCGCTCCGGACTGCCCCTTCCTCATCCTCGTCATCGCCTACGGCGATTCCTTCGGATTCCGTCGGGCGCATCGAGGTTGCGAGCCGCCACGGCACCCGCACCGACGAGCTACTTGAGTCTTGGTCTGGGGCGCAGCTAAAGCCGTGGTCAGGGGCGAGTCTTGAGCTGCCCGTCATAGTCGGCCGCGCGGGCGGCCGACTATGACATACGTGATTTATTGAATTTTTATAGTGTTCACTGGCATGAATGCACTTTGCGGTTTGCTGATGATCGCCAGCCATCGGGGCGCTGCATAAACCTCAAGAGGCCGCCGAAACGGCAGGCCTCTTGGAAACCGTAGCGCACCGCAGGAAAACTAAGGCCGGCCTCGCAGCCACTCCTCCAGATCCGAAGCCGGCAACGGCGGCGAAAACAGGAACCCCTGCCCCGCCGCACAGCCCTGCTCGATCAGGAACCGCCGCTGTTCCTCGTTCTCGACGCCTTCGGCTACCACCGGCAGGCTCAAACTTTCGCCGATCCGAATCACTGCGCTGGTCAGCGCCCTCGCCGCGTCGTCGCTCTCCAGGCCTTGCACGAAACTGCGGTCCAGTTTGAGTTCATCGACGATCAGGCGCCGCAAATGGCCCAGGCTGGAGTAACCGGTGCCGAAGTCGTCCATCGACAGCCGCACCCCGAGCCGGTGCAGCTCCGCGATGGTGCGCAAGGTGCCGGCGGTGGCGTCCAGCACCACGCCTTCGGTGATCTCCAGCATCAGGTCCGCCGCCGCCAGCCCGAACTCCGCCAGCGTCGCCTCGATCAAGCGCGGCAGGTTCAGGTTGTGGAAGTTCGTTGCGGACAGGTTCACCGACACCGACGGCACCCGCAGTCCCTTGCCGCGCCAGACTGCCAGCTGCGAACACGCCTCGCGCACGGCCCAGTCGCCCAGGTCGCCAATCAGCCCGCATTCCTCGGCCAGCGGCACGAAGCGCGCCGGCGAGATATCGCCCAGGGTCGGATGGCGCCAGCGCGCCAGCGCCTCGACGCCGTACAGTTGGCCGTTCTCCAGGCCCACCTGCGGCTGATAGTGCAGGCGCAGCGCCTTGGCCTCCAGCGCGTCGCGCAGGGCGGCTTCCAGCGCCAGGCGCTCTTGCGCCTGACGGTTCATTTCAGCGCTGAAGAAGGAGATGCGGTTGCGCCCCGCCGTCTTGGCCTGGTACATCGCCATGTCGGCGTGACGTAGCAGCGTATCCATGTCGCGCCCATTTTCCGGGAACACGCTGATGCCGATGCTGACCGAGGGGTTCAGGGTGATGCCGCCCACCGAGAACGGCTGGGCCAGGGCCACCAGTACGTGCTCGGCCGCGGCCGTCAGGCGGCCGTGTTCGAAGTCCGGCATCAGCATCACGAACTCGTCGCCGGACAAGCGGCCCACGATGTCGGTCGCGCGCGCCAGGCGGCGCAGGCGCTGCGCCACGTCGCGCAGCAGCGCGTCGCCGATGGGATGGCCCAGCGTGTCGTTGACCTGCTTGAAGCGGTCCAGGTCCAGGAACAGGACGGCGACGCGCTTGCGCTCGGGTTCCGCGCGGGCGATGGCCTGTTCGGCCTGCGCCAGCAGCAGGTTGCGGTTGGGCAGGCCCGTCAGTTCGTCGTAGAACGCCAGTTGGCGGATACGGGCGCGGGCCTCTTCGCGTTCCAGCGCCAGCGCGCACAGGTAGACGCACACGTCCACCAAGCGATGGTGGAAATCGTCGGGCAGGCGCCGCTCGCGGAAATAGAAGCCGAAGGTGCCTATCACCCGGCCGTCGCTGGATTTGATCGGCGACGACCAGCAGGCCTTTATGTCATCGGGCAACGGCAGATGGCGGTAATCGTCCCATAGCGGATCGGTGGAGATATCCGGCACGATCACGGGCCGCCCCAAGAAGGCGGAGGTGCCGCAGGCGCCTGCCTGCGGACCGATGGCCACGCCGTCCAGAGCGTCGGCAAAGGCCTGCGGCAGGCTGGGCGCGGCCAGCGGCCGCAGCAGGCCGGCGTCGTCCACCCGCAGCACGCTGGCCGCCACCTCGGGCGCCAGGCGCTCGACCTCGCGGCACACCATGTTCATGACCTCGACCACCGAGGCCTCGTTGACCATGGCCTGCAGCACGCGGCGCTGCAAGACTTCATGTACCTTGGTGGGCGTGATGTCCGTCAGCACGTCCACGATGTTGACCAGCGCTCCGCGTTCATCGAACACGGAGTTCGCCATTACCGACACCCACAGCGGCCGGCCGGCGCGATCGTAGACCAGCACGTCCTTGTGATAGCCCTCGCGGCAGGCAATGCGGCGGTCCAGCTCTTCACGCGTGCCGCCGTCCTGCCGGCCGCCGGCCAGCAGTTCGCCCAGTTCCTGGCTCACGGCGTCGCCGCGGGCGAAGCCGAGCATGCGTTGGAAGCCGTCGTTGACGTAGACGATGCGGCCGTCCTTGCCCGACACCGCGACGGCGTTGCCGGTTTCGTTGATGCCCAGCAGCAGCAGGCGGATCTCTTCCTGGCGATCGGCATCCGCAATGGACTTGCGGGATATGACGGAAATTCGTACCACTTCGCCGGCTTCGTTGGCGATGGGCATATAGGTGGCTTCAATCCAGACGAAACCGCCGTCGCTCTTGCGGTAGCGGCAGGTGCCGGTGAAGTGCTTGCCGCCCAGAAGCCTGGCCCAGACCTGTTCGCCGCCGACGATGCCCTTGCCCTCGTCCATGCTGTCGCACAGCATGTCGTGGCGCAGCGCCAGCGCCTCTTCGCGGGCGTAGCCCGCCAAGGCGAGAAAGTTCGCATTGGCGTTCAGCAAGGCGCCGGCGGGGTTGAAATCGAACAGCAGCAGCGCCCGATCCATGGACGCCAGGTAAGTGCCCGGGTGCCACGCGGCGCCTTGAGGACGCTCGTCGGTGACGCCTGGATAGGAATCAAGCATATGGGGCTCCATGCCGGATAACAGCTGGTCCGGTTTCATTCAGCGCTTCGGAAACCCGAGTTCGACGCGGTCGCGTCCGTCCTGCTTGGCCAGGTACAAGGCCTGGTCCGCGCGGCTGAGCGTTTCAGAGAAAGTCTCTCCCAACTGGTGGTATGCCATGCCTATGCTGACCGTCAATCCCAAGACGCCATCGCCCACCGTGATCGCCAGGGCCCGTACCGCGCCCACCAGCCTGTCCATGACGCGTTGGGCGGCCTCGGGCTGGGTACTGGGCAGCAGCACCAGGAATTCCTCGCCGCCCCAGCGGCCGCACAGATCGTATTCGCGCAGGTTGTTGCACAGCGCGCCCGCCAGCTCGACCAGCGCGCGGTCGCCTGTTTCATGGCCATAGCGGTCGTTGACCGACTTGAAGTGATCGACGTCCAGCATCGCCACGACGAAGGTCGAACCGCCGCGGGAGACGCGCAGGACTTCCTGCTTGATCATTTCCATCAGGGCGCGCCGGTTCAGCAAACCGGTGAGCGGATCGCGATTGGAGGTTTCCAGCAATGCGGAGTTCAGGTCCCGCATCATGTTCTGATAGTGGTCCGAGATGCGCGCGATGCGAGTCAGGCGGCGCAGTTGCCGGTCGAAACGGTCGCAAAGGCCCAGCTCGCGTTCGTGCGCCATGCTTTGGTAGGCGTCCGACAGCTGGGTCACGCGCTCGATGCGCGCCATTTGCTCGGCCGTGTGCCGCCAGAGCGCGTCCAGCGCTTCATGCAACGGATGGCCTTGATAGGCCGGGTCCGCCAGCAATTCGGCGATGCGCTTGTCCAGCTGGGCGGCGGCGGATTTCATTGGCGGCCGACGACTGAAAAGGGAAAGGTGCAGTCTTCCTTGAATTCCTCGGCCAGCTCGCCAACGCGTTCATTGCGCATGTCGTAGAACCAGGTCACGCTGACCTCGCGGCCCTTGCCGTAAGCGGCCTCCAGCAGGTCGAAGATGTCCATGACGGACTTGATGCTGCTGGTGTTCAGGTACAGCAGCTCGAGCTCCAGCTTCAGGGGCGCGGCGCTGCTCAGCAAGTAGGCTTCGACCCATTCAATGACGGGGCCGAACAGCTCGAAGGAATTCTCGGGATAGGAGTCGCCGCGCATCGCCAGCACGCCAGCAGCAGTGTCGGCGGTGATGGCGGGCGTGGACTGGGTCCCCGGAATGTCTAAATCTTTCATCAATTGCTCCAAATATATTTCTTGGGCAGGCGCGTTCATATCACGACGCTCAGGCTGAAAAACGCCTGCCCTGCCGCCGCCGCGGGCGTGAGGCTGGCTTCCAGCGGAGCGCCTGCCCGGCGGGCGATATCGATCAACCCCAGGCCCGCGCCCGACGCGACGCCCTGGGCGCGCGGCTTGTGCAACTGCGCCTTGTACTCGGCCTTCAGGGCCGCCTTGTCCAGCGCCGCCAATTCCTGGATGCGGGCGACCAGCGACCGGCCGTCCTCGGACTTGACCAGATTGCCGGCGGACACCACATAGCGGCTTTCGTCGCGGCGGCCGATCACCACGGTGGCCGAGGCGTCCACGTCGCCATGCTGCGCCGCGTACTGGCGGATATTCTGGATCATCTCGATGTAGACGGAGAAAACGTCCATGGCCTCGGCCGGCCGCGCGTGCTCCGCGTTCAGGTAGTTCTTGAGCGCGTTGCCGATTTCCTCGATCAGGCTACGGGAAATCGGTCCGTTGAAGCACAACAGGGTGCGATTCTGGTTGAACCGTTCGCCCAATGCGTAAAGATCGGAGGCATTCATGGGGTAACCGCCCTGATAACGTTTATTCGAAACGGAACGACAGCAAGGTGATGTCATCACGCTGCGGCTGGCCGCCTTGGTACTCGGCCAGCGCCTGGGTGAAGGCGGCCGCCTGTTCGGTTAACGGCCGGCGCGCGTGCGTCTTGAGCATTTCCGCGAACCGGGTATTGCCAAAGCCAAAGCCGTGCTCGCCTCCCGCCTGGTCCAGGAACCCGTCCGTAACCAGGTAGAAGGTCCAGCCAGGCTCCATCTGCAGTTCGATGTTTTCGTAGGCCTCGGTACGCTTGTCCCCCAGCGCCCGCTTGCCGCCGGGCACCTCGCGCAGTTCGTCGCCGTTGCTTGCATACAGGCTGATCTTGGCGCCGGCATAGCGCAGCCTGCCGGCCTGGCGGTCAATATATACCAGGGCCGCATCCGTGTTCGTGGCCAGCGCGCGGGGCAATTGCGCGTCCGCAAGCATGGCGCGGATGGCGTTGTCGGTGCGGGTCAGGATGGCGGCCGGATCGGCCGGTCCCGCCTCGGTGATCGCCAGGTCGATGGCTGCGCGGGCCAGCATGGTCATCAGCGCGCCAGGCACGCCATGGCCGGCGCAATCCATGATGCCCAGCAGGCAATTGGCGCCGTCGGAGCGGAACACGTAGAAGTCGCCACCGACCACGTCGCGTGGTTTCCACAGCACGAAATGGTGGGCTCCCAGGGACTGGGTCAGTTGGCGGTCCGGGAGGATGGCGCGCTGGATCAGGCTGGCGTAGTCGATGGAGTCGTCGATCTTCTTGTGCGCGGCGGCCATGGCGCGGTTGGCGTCCTCGAGTTCGGAAGTGCGCTCGCGCACCTTGGTTTCGAGTTCGGCCGTGTGCTGGCGCACCTTGTCCGCCATCACGCCGAAGGCCCGGCTGAGGTCGCCGATCTCGTCCTGGCCGCCTGGCGGCAGGCGCACGTCGTAGCTGCCGTTGGCGATGGCCCGCGCCGACTGCTGCAGGCGGCGCAAGGGACGCAGCATCAGCCGTTCTATGGCGTATCCGAAGCACAGCAGCATGGCCGCGAACAGCACCACCAGGCCGATGGCCGCGGGCCAGAGCCAATCCGTGTCCAGCACCCGGGCCGCCCCCAAGTCCACCACGGTCAGTACGTGCCAGTGCAGTTCCGGCATATAGGCCACCGAAACCAGCTGCCGGATGCCGTCCATTTTGACCCAGGCGGATTGCACCGACTGCGGGTCGGTCCGCGCCGCCTTCAGGGCTGCGGCCAGCTCGGCGCGGCCCTCGCCGCCGTCCAGCAGGTTGAACACCGTGCCGCGGCCGGCACCCGCGCCGCCGGCGCCCGAGTTGTAGGCGATGAGCGAGGCGTCCATGTGCGCCTGGATCGCGCCTTCCTCGTCGACGATGATGGGAGTGACCCCCGGCTGGCCGCTATTGACGAATTCGCGCAGGAACCCGCCCACGTCCAGGCCGGAGCCGGTCAGGCCGATGACCCGGTCGCCGTCGCGCACCTGGACGTTGATCCAGACCTTGGTGGTCTGCAGCTTCAGGTCCGGATTGACGTTGATGTTGTACTTGGCCGGGGACGCCAGCGTCAGGTAGAACCAGGCGTCGTCGGCGGCGCTCTTGCTCAAGGTGTAGCGCGGCGTCTCGGACAGCGGCTGGTCATCGTTGAAGTAATAGTTGCCGGACGCGGCGCTGGCGATGAAATAGGCGCGGCCCAGCAGATCGCGGCGGTAGCCGTCGGCTTCGCGGAAGAACAGCTCGCGCGCGGCCGGATCGCCTTCGTGGCGCAGCCAGCGGCGCGTGACCTCGCTATCCGCCAGCCGCAGCGACAGGGCCAGTTCGCGGGACACCGGCGCCAGGATGCGCTGGCGGTTCAGTTGCGTGAAATTGTCCGAGAAAGCACGCCCGAAGTGCTCCCTGACGCCGTCCAGCACCTGCCAGCCGATCAAGGCGGCCGGCGCCAGCGCCACTACGCACGCCAGCAACAGCGCCATCAACGATTTTCTGCGCAAACCCCATTTCGCCATGCAAAGTCTTCCTGACAACTAGATAAGACGTAACCTGCGTGAAAAGGGGACGCATGCAAGAGCTTAAGCCGTGTAAGCCGCCTATTGCCGCGCGATTGCCCCGCCTGTTCAGCCATGAGCTCGATGCGGGCGTACCCATGCGGCACGTCCAGCGCGACAAGTTTAGAGAACAGTGGTTCCAATTGAAACAGGCGCAAACGCTTGTAAGACGTTCCCGCGCCCTTAGTTGCATGGCTGCAATGTAAATATCGATTTATTGCTTTTTATTTCACGACTGACGGCATTTGCCTGTTTACATTGCAGCTTTCTTGCTACACGCCCAGGTAGCGTTCCCAGAGGCCGCGATCGGCATCCAGGGCCTGGGAGTCGCCGGTCCAGACCACTTTGCCGCGTTCCAGGATCACATGGCGGTCGGCCAGGCTCAGCAGCCGCTCGACGTATTTGTCGATGACCAGGATGGTCTGGCCGGCCTGGCGCAGGCGTGCCAGGCAATTCCAGATTTCCTCGCGGATCTTGGGCGCCAGGCCTTCGGTGGCCTCGTCCAGGATCAGCAGCCGGGGGTTGGTGACCAGTGCCCGGCCGATGGCCAGCATCTGCTGTTCGCCGCCCGAAAGCTGGTTGCCCATGTTGCGGGCGCGCTCGTGCAGACGCGGAAAGAGTTCGAAAACCCGTTCCGGCGTCCAGGGTTCGCCGATGTCCGGATTGCGGCCCGCAACGAAGGCCGTCAGGTGCTCGCGCACGGTCAAGTTGGGAAAACACTGCCGCCCTTCCGGCACGATGGCCACGCCGACCCGCGCGATGCGGTCCGGGCTCCAGCCGCTGATGTCCTGGCCGGCAAACTGGATCTTGCCGCCGCGCAGGGGCAATTGGCCGAACAGGGTGCGCAGCAGCGTGGTCTTGCCCATGCCGTTGCGGCCCAGCAAGGTCACGACCTGGCCCGCGCCGATCTGCAGGTCCACGCCGAACAGCACCTGGCTGGCGCCGTAGCCGCTCTTGACGGATTCGATGGTCAGCATCATGCGGTCTCCTCGTCGCCCAGATAGGCCTGCCGCACTTCCGGGTTGGCGCGGATTTCGTCGGGGGTGCCGGTCGCGATGACGCGGCCATACACCAGCACCGACAGGCGGTCGGCCAGGCGGAACACTGCCTGCATGTCGTGTTCGACCAGCAGCATGGCGGCGCGGCCGCGCATGGATTCGATCAATTCGGTCAGGCGCACGGTTTCATCCGGCCCCATGCCCGCCATGGGCTCGTCCAACAGCAGCACGTCGGGCCGCGCGGCCAGGGCCAGCGCGAATTCGACCTTACGCTGTTCGCCGTGCGGCAGGGTGCCGGCCGGGCGTTCCAGCAGGCTGGCGTCGATGGCGCATTCACGCGCCAGTTCGCGCGCCTGTTCGTACAGGGCCGATTCGGCGGCGCGCGGCTTCCAGAAACGGAAGCTGCTGCCCGCGTGCGCCTGCACCGCCAGCACCAGGTTGTCCAGCACCGTGGACTGCTTGAAGATATTGGTGATCTGGTAGGAACGCGACAGCCCGGCGGAAACGCGCTGGTGGGCGTTCATGCCGGTGACGTCGCGGCCGCCCACTTTCAGCGTGCCCGAATCCGCCGTCAACGTGCCGGACAGCAGGTGGATCAGCGTGGACTTGCCCGCGCCATTGGGGCCGATCAGGGCGTGGATTTCGCCCGGGTTCAGGGACAGCGAGACATTGTCGGTGGCGACCAGCGCGCCGAAGCGGCGCACCAGTCCCGTAGCCTGCAGGGCCGGCGTTACGGCTGCGTTCATGATCCCACCTTGCCGGATTGGGGAGCAGCGGCGCGGCCGCTGAACAGGGGGCCGAACAACCCGACCAGGCCGCGCGGCGCGCCGAACACCACGCACAGCAGCAACACGCCCAGGGGCAGGTGCCAGTATTCGGTCCACAGGCGCAGCACCTCTTCCAGGGTCAGCATGACCACGGCGCCAGCCACCCCGCCATAGCGCAGACCGATACCGCCCACCAGCACCATGATCAGCAGGTTGGCCGATTGGGTCCAGTGCATCAGGCTGGGCGAGATGAAGAGGTTGTGGTTGGCCAGCAGCGCGCCCGCCAGGCCGGCTATCGCGCCGCTCAGCGTGAAAGCCATCAGCTTGATGCGGTAGACCGGATAACCCATGGATTCCATGCGCGATTCGTTGCCGCGTATGCCTTGCAGGGCCGTGCCGAAGCGCGAGGCCACCACCCGCCCGAACACCCACATGATCAGCGCGAACAGCGCCAGCACCAGGTAATAGAAGCTGACGTCATGGGCCAGGTCGATGCCCGGCAGGGTGGAATAGCCCGGCAGGTTCAGCCCATCCTCGCCGCCATATTGGCGCAGCGAGATGAAGATGTAGAACAGCATCTGCGCGAAAGCCAGCGTGATCATGATGAAGTACACGCCGCGAGTGCGCAGCGAAATCGCCCCCGTGATGCAGGCCAGCACCGCCGCCAGCAACATGGCCGTCGGCCAGACGATCAAGGCCGACGTGACGCCCGACATGGCCAGGATGCCGACCGCGTAGGCGCCCGCGCCGAAAAAGGCCGCATGCCCCAGCGCCACCATGCCGCCGTAGCCCAGGATCAGGTTCAGGCTGGTCGCGGCCAGCGCGTAGATCAGCACGCGCCGCACGAAGGAAATATAGAAGTCCAGGCCCAGCGCCGGCGCCACCAGGGGGAACACCGCCAGCGCGGCCAGCAGGACCACGGTCCAGATGATGGATTTCATGGTCAACCCCGCGCCGGAAACAAGCCGGAGGGCCGGAATACCAGCACTGCCGCCATCAATACGTAAATGGCGATGGCGGCCAGCGTCGGCCCGACGCTGGAAGCCACGGCCGGAGAAAAGACCTGGCGCAGCAGCATGGGCAGGAAGGCCCGCCCCGCCGTGTCCACCATGCCCACCAGCAGCGCGCCGACGAAGGCGCCGCGGATCGAGCCGATGCCGCCGATGACGATGCACACCAGCACCAGGATCAGGATTTCTTCGCCCATGCCCACCTGCACCGAGGTGATCGGGCCCAGCAAGGCGCCGGCCACGGCAGCCAGCATGGCGCCCAGCACGAACACGCCCAGGAACAGCAGCGGCACGCGCACGCCCATCAGGGTGGCCATCTGGCGGTTGGACGCGCCCGCCCGCACCAGCACGCCAGCGCGGGTGCGCGTCACGAACCAGTACAGGCCCGCGGCGGCGGCCACGCCGAAGACGATGATCATGAGGCGATAGGCGGGATACAGCAGATCGGGCAGCAACCGAACCGGGCCGGACAACACGGCCGGCATGTTCAGCATGACGGGAGCCGGCCCCCAGATCATCTTGACCAGATCGTTGGCGATGAGAATGATGGCGTAGGTGCCCAGCACCTGGGCCAGATGGTCGCGCAGCGCGAGGCGGCGGATCAGCGTGAGTTCCAGCACCACGCCGACGATGCCGGTGGCGACGGCCGCCACCAGGACGGCGGCGGTGAATGAACCTGTGCGCTGCATGGTCTCGGCGGCGACATAGGCGCCGGCCATGTAGAGCGAGCCGTGAGCCAGATTCATGATGTCCATGATGCCGAACACCAGGGTCAGCCCGGCCGCGATCAAAAACAACATCAACCCAAACTGCAGACCGTTCAGCAATTGCTCGACGATCAGCGTAAACGTCATGAAAACTTCCCCCCGCCGCGAATTGCCGATGGCCTAGCTCGCGGTCAAATCACCAAAGCCAATCTGATTGCGCACCACGCGCGGCGCGTGCAGCGGTGTCACCCGATCCAGATGCCGCGGAGCCGGCTTCGCCGGTCCGCAGGCATGCCCCCTTGAGGGGGAAGCGCGCAGCGCTTCGGGGGTGGGCTACAGCTTGCACTCGCCGACGTAGACGTCCTGGTACTTGTCGAACACCTTGCCCACCAGCTTGTTGGTGATGCGGCCGCTGCCGTCCTTGTCGACGACGCGCAGGTAGTAGGACTGGATCGGATAGTGGTTCTTGCCGTAGGTGAAGTTGCCGCGCACCGAGGGGTAGTCGGCTTTTTCCAGCGCGCGCACGATGGCGTCGCGGTCGGAGGCCTTGCCGCCGGCCTGCTTGACGGCGGCGTCCATGGCCATGATCACGTCATAAGCCTGGGCGGCGTACACCGAGGGGTAGCGGCCGTTGTATTCCTTGCGGAAGGCTTCGACGAAGGTCTTGTTCTGCGGCACGTCCAGGTCATGCGCCCACTGCGCCGTGTTGTACATGCCCAGCATGGGCTCGCCCACGGCCTGGATCACGTCCTCGTCGGCCGAGAAGCCCGGGCCGATCAGCTTGACGCTTTGCGCCAGGCCGGTCGACACGAATTGCTTGACGAAGTTGATGCCCATGCCGCCCGGCAGGAAGATATAGACGGCGTCCGGCTTGGCGGCGCGGATCTGCGCCAGCTCCGCGGCGTAGTCGATCTGGCCGAGCTTGGTATAGACCTCGTCTCCCGGGGCGGTCTTGTAGCCGCGCTTGAAGCCGTTCAAGGCGTCCTTGCCGGCCGGATAGTCCGGGGCCATGATGAACATCTTCTTGAAGCCGCGGTCCGCCGCGACCTTGCCGGCCGCTTCGTGGAAGGCGTCGTTCTGGTAGGACGTGCCGAACCAGTACGCATTGCACTGCGCGCCGGCGAACTGGCTGGGGCCGGGGTTGTTCGACAGGTACGGCACCTTGGCCGCGAACAGCGCGGGGCCGACGGCCAGCGCCACGTTCGAACCAATGGGGCCGGTGAAGAAATCGACCTTGTCGCGCTGGATGTAGCGCGTCACCAGTTGGCGGGCCTGGTCGGGGTTGCCGCCCATGTCGGTCTGCACGAACTCGGCGGGCTGTCCGCCCAGCTTGCTGCCCAGTTGCTTGATGGCCAGGTTGAAGCCGTCGCGGGCTTCGGCGCCCAGCGCCGAGAACGGACCGGAGATGTCGTTGGCGATGCCGACCTTGATGGTGTCGGCGCTGGCCAGTGCCGGCACCAGGGCGGCGGCGGCCAGAAGGGAAGTGATCAAACGCATGGTGGTGTGCTCCGTGCGCGAGCCCGCGCAGAGGGTGTTCTTTTTTGGAATCGCGATTCGAAAGACTTCTTGCTGCACAGCCAAGGCTGGCGTGCTTCATAGTTTAGGTTTAAAGTATTCGGCAAAACAAGTCTAGGGTTTTTACCAAAGGGTTTTTACTAATAAGCTACCGCCATGGCTACCCTCCACCAAAACTATGAAAGCGCAGCGCCAGCTACCCGGCACGACGTTCGCGCGACAGTACCCGACATCCCGCCGATACTCAAGAAGCGCGCCGCCGGCCACGCCACGGCGTACCCGACGATCCGCGCGATCCTTGATCAACAGCATCTGGCGCCCGCCCCTCATTCCCGGTAATTTCCATAGCCATGACCGACACCCCCGACCTGGAATCGCGCGCCGCGCCCGACGACCACCATGCGCTGCGCCTGTGGCTGCGCATGCTGACCTGCGCCAATCTCGTCGAAAGCGAGATCCGCAGCCGCCTGCGCAATGAATTCGACACCACCCTGCCGCGCTTCGACCTGATGGCGCAATTGCAGCGCGCGCCCAAGGGCATGAAGATGGGTGAACTGTCGCGCCACATGATGGTCACCAACGGCAATATCACCGGCATCACCGACCAGCTCGAAAAGGAAGGCCTGGTGGTACGCACCAAGGTCGAGTCCGACCGCCGCAGCTCGCTCATCAAGCTCACGCCGCTGGGCAAAAAGAGCTTCGCCCGCATGGCCCGCGCCCACGAATCCTGGGTCAAGTCCATGTTCGGCGACCTGCCCGAAGGCACCCGCAACGCGCTGTTCCAGGCCCTGGGCGAACTCAAGCTGCAAGTGGTGGCGACCCGCTCGGAATCCGCCAAGACCTGAAGGCCCGTACGCCGATGTCCGCTAGCGGATTGGCGCATAATTGCCGCCATGATTCCGGTTTCCCTTCCTGGCGGTAATTTCTACGTGCTGATGGCAGCGTCGCTGGCCTGCCTCGCCACGCTGCTGACCTGGCTGGCCGTGCTGGCCACCACGCCCGGCGCCCGGGCATGGCTGGGCGGCCACCGGCGCGGCGGCGCCATCTTGATGGCCTTTCTCGCCATCATCGGCGCCATCTTTCCCTATCAGCAGTTCAGCCTGTGGTTCTCGGCCCGGCAGAACGCCCAGGCCGATGCCGAACGCAAGACCGTGCTGGCCCAGCCGACCCAGCTGGCGGGCGTGGCGATGCCGGCCGGCACCGTGCTCAGCCTGGCCCAACCGGGCGACCTGACTTCGTTCGACCTCGCCGTCTTCCCCGAAACCCACCCGGCCTCCATCCAGGGCGTCGCCGCCACGCGCCTGTTCCGCTACCCGGCCAGCAGTAAGCAAGCCGAGACCCTGTCGGTGGAGATCGCGCGCGACCAGGCGCAGGATGGCTGGCTGTGCGCGCATGGGCACCGCCTCGAATTCGTGCTGCGCGACGGGCACCCAAGCTTCGCCAGCTGCCATCTGGCCATCGGCAACACCCTGAACCAGCAGCCCGTGCCGCCTGGCGCCTGGCTGAAGGTCATCAACGGCGCCAGCGCCGCCGACGCGCCGCGCTGGCTGCTGCGCACCGAAGGCAGCGAGGCGCTGGAAGTGGCCCGCATGCCCCTGCTGAAGGTGGACATGCAGCTGGACAGCCAACGCCGCATGCTGGACTTCGAGGGTCTGCTGGCCCGCGAAACCATGCTGGGCGATATGACCTACCAGCCCGGCACCCGGGTGTTGGCCGCCAGCCTCCGCCTGCCCGGCGCCCGGCCGGGCGATCTGCTGTTCTCGCCTTCGCGCGGGCGTTCGGCGCGCCGCGCGGGCGGCGAAGACGTGCCCGCAGGCAAGTCGGTGCTGCAGGCCCCGGACGGCGCCGTGCGCAGCGTGCTGAGCAACCGCGAGGCCGGCGTGCTGGACGTGGCGGCCATGCGGATCGGTCCCTGACCGGACGCTGTCCCGATCCGGTGGGATAATACGAAGCTTTCCCCCGCGCGCCGCCTCGCCTGGCGGCGATTCCGTCCTGCTCATACATGAGACGAAGTCATGGCCGTTAATCTGCAGATCCCCTCCGAGTCCGAAATTTTTCCTGTTGCCGGCGTTGAAATCGGCGTTACCGAGGCCGGCATCCGCAAAGCCAACCGACGCGACCTGACCGTATTCCGCTTCGCGCCGGGCACCAGCGTGGCCGGCGTGTTCACGCGCAACCGCTTCTGCGCCGCGCCCGTACAGGTCTGCCAGGCTCATCTGGCCGCCGGCGGCCCGATCAGCGCCCTGGTCATCAACACCGGCAACGCCAACGCCGGCACCGGCGCGGAAGGCCTGCAGAAGGCCAAGGACACCTGCGCCGCGCTGGGCAAGCTGCTGGGCGTGCCCGCCGCCGAAATCCTGCCCTTCTCCACCGGCGTCATCCTGGAGCCGCTGCCGCTGGACCGCCTGGTCGCCGGCCTGCCGGCCGCCATCGCCAACCTGGGCGCCGACCACTGGTTCAGCGCCGCCCACGGCATCATGACGACCGACACCCTGCCGAAGATCTCTTCAGCCAAGGTGCAGATCGGCGGCAAGACCGTCACCGTCACCGGCATCAGCAAGGGCGCCGGCATGATCCGGCCCAACATGGCCACCATGCTGAGCTTCCTGGCCACCGATGCCGGCATCGCCCAGCCGCTGCTGTCCAAGCTGGCCGGCGAGATCGCCGACGCCTCGTTCAACCGCATCACGGTCGACGGCGACACCTCCACCAACGACTCCTTCATCATCGCCGCCACCGGCAAGTCGGGTGTCGAAGTGAATGCCGAATCCGATCCGGCCTACGCCGCCGTGCGCGAGGCCCTGACGGCTGCGGCGCTGGAACTGGCCACCAAGATCGTGCGCGACGCCGAAGGCGCCACCAAGTTCATGACCATCCGCGTGGAAGAGGCCGGCAACACCGAGGAAGCGCTGAAGGTGGCGTACGCCGTGGCCCACTCGCCGCTGGTCAAGACCGCCTTCTTCGCGTCTGACCCCAACCTGGGCCGCATCCTGGCCGCCGTGGGCTACGCCGGCATCGACGACCTGGACGTCTCCAATATCCGTCTGTGGCTGGACGAGGTGCTGGTGGCCAAGGACGGCGGCCGCAACCCCGCCTACCAGGAAGCCGACGGCCAGCGCGTGATGAAGCAGGCCGAAATCCAGGTGCGCATCGCGCTGGGCCGCGGCCAGGTCAGCGACACGGTCTATACCTGCGACTTCTCGCACGAGTACGTGTCCATCAACGCCGACTACCGCTCCTGATCCGCAACTTCCTGGACTGCAGACGTGACCGCAACCGAGTTCTCCACCCTTATCCAGCGCGCCGAGCGCGTGCTGGCGCAGCTGGAAGCCTGGCTTCCGCCCGCAACGCCCGAAATCGACTGGACCGCCCACGCCTACCGCTGGCGCAAGCGCGGCGCCCGCGGCTGGCTGGACGCCGTGCGCCACGTGGCGCGCATCGACAAGGCGGACCTGCAGCACATCGAGCGCCAGAAGGGCATCATCGACCGCAACACGCTGCAGTTCCTTGAGAAGAAACCGGCCAACAACGTGCTCATGACCGGCGCCCGCGGCACCGGCAAGAGCTCGCTGGTCAAGGCCATGCTGGCCGCCTACGGCGACCGCGGGCTGCGCCTGATCGAAGTGGACAAGTCGGATCTGGGCGATCTGGCCGACATCGTCGAGCTGGTCGCCGCCCGCCCCGAACGCTTCATCGTGTTCTGCGACGACCTGTCGTTCGAGGAAGGCGAAGCCGGCTACAAGGCGCTGAAGTCGGTGCTGGACGGTTCGGTGTCGGCCTCGGGCGACAACGTGCTGATCTACGCCACCTCCAACCGGCGCCACCTGATGCCGGAATACATGAGCGAGAACCTGGCGGCCAAGCACCAGCCCGACGGCGAGATCCACCCAGGCGAAACGGTCGAGGAAAAGATCTCGCTGTCCGAGCGCTTCGGTCTGTGGCTGTCGTTCTACCCGTTCAAGCAGGACGACTACCTGGACATCGTCTACCACTGGCTGCGCGAGCTGGGCTGCCCGGAAGCGCAGATCGAGCCCTCTCGCACCGAGGCGCTGCAATGGACCATCGAGCGCGGCTCGCGTTCGGGCCGCGTGGCCTATCAATTCGCGCGCGACTGGGCGGCCCGGCATGTCTGAGAAGATCATCGACGTCGCCGCCGGCCTGATCCTGCGTCCGGACGGCATGCTGCTGCTGGGACAGCGTCCCGAAGGCAAGCCCTGGGCGGGCTGGTGGGAACTGCCGGGCGGCAAGCTCGAACCGGGCGAAACCGTGCTGGAAGCGCTGGCGCGCGAGCTGCAGGAAGAAATCGGCATCCGCGTCACGCAGTCGCGCCCCTGGGTCACTTATGTGCACGCCTATCCCCACACCACGGTGCGCCTGGCGTTCTGCCATGTCACCGGCTGGGAAGGCGAACCGCGCGGCCTGGAAAACCAGCGCCTGGAATGGGTCAACCCCGCGCAGGCGGCATCGGTGGGCGATTTGTTGCCCGCCACCCTGCCCCCGCTGCGCTGGTTGCAGCTGCCCACCTCCTACGGCATCAGTTCCATGGGCTCGCGTGCCGGCGTGGCCGCCTTCCTGGGCCGCCTGGACGCGGCGCTGGCGCGCGGCGTGAAGCTGGTGCAGCTGCGCGAGCCGCAATGGCCGGACGGCGTGGCCTCCCCTTCGCTGCATGAAGTGCTGCAGCAGGTGCAAAAGCGCTGCCGCGCCGCGGGCGCCCGGGTATTGGTCAACAGCGTCCATCCCGCCGCCTGGTGGCGCGAAGCCGACGGCGTGCATCTGCGCGCGGCCGATGCCGCCAAGCTGACGGTCCGCCCCGAACTGCCGGCCGGCGCGCTGGTCGGCGCATCGGCACACGACAACGCCCAGGTCGTCCACGCCCGCGAACTGGGCGCCGACTTCGCGGTGCTGGGGCCGGTGCTGGATACGCGCAGCCACCCCGGCGCGGCGACGCTGGGATGGGAAGGCTTCGTCGAAGGCAACCGCGATGCCGGCATTCCGGTGTACGCGCTGGGCGGCCAGTCCACCCAGACCGTGTCGCAGGCGCTACGCCATGGCGCGCACGGAATTGCGGGGATACGCGGGCTGATCTGAGCCGCGCGGCGGCTTTGCAGAAAGCCGCCGCCTGCCTGCCAGCTCGGCGGGCGCATCGACTGGCTCCCTGGCGAGGCAGCCTCCGGCCCCACCCTCACTGGATTGACGCTACTCCGCGATTCCTTGCGGAACGCCGGCATGCGCCCTGCGCCGCGACACGCTTTCCCAGGCCGCCACCAGGATCATGATCAAGGTGGTCAAACCGCCCACCATGAGGTTGTCGGTCACAAAGGCCACGGGCGCCAGCACAGCCAGCAACACCAACCCCACTGCGTGCGACAGCGGGAAGCGGCCGTAGACCACTGTCTTATAGATGCCGTTGCCTGCCAGGTATAGCGCCGGGCCGCCGATCAAAGCGGCAGCCGCCGGCATGGCAATGCGTCCGTCCGGATGCAATATGACCAACTCGTTGGCCACGGCGGACACGATCACGCCGGCGATCAGGATGACATGCACATAATGGAACCAAGCGCCGATACGACCTGGATCGTCGCTATGCACGATGGCCTCGCTGCCATCGCGGCTGCTGGTGTCGAAATACACCCACCACATGGCCGCCGTGCCCAGGAAGGCCGCGAGCAACGCGATCAGCGCGGGCGCGTTCCAGCGCTCCAGACCAGCCAGCGTGGCGCCGGTGATGAGCAGGGTTTCGCCCAGCGCCACGATGACGAACAGTTGGCAGCGCTCCGCCAGGTGGCCTCCCTCGATCGTCCATTCGCTAGTCGCGGAACGCCCCAGGCCGGGAAAGCGAAAGCCGATCATGGGCGACAGATACTCGCAGGCCACCGCCAGCGCCCACAACGCCAGCCGGGTGCCGTCCTGAGACAGTCCGCCGGCGATCCACAAGACCGCTGATACGCACAGCCAGGCCAGCATGCGGCGGAAGTTGGGCGCCAGCGGATGCGCGGGTCCCAGGTGCAGCACGATGAACAGCGTGCGCCCCACCTGGATCAGCGCGTAGCTGACGGCGAACACCAACCCAGTGGCGCCGAACGCGCCCGGCAGGGCGGCGCCAAAGACCAGGCCGGCCAGCATCACCGCAAACAGCATGACGCGCATGGGCACAGCGTCGGGGTCGAACCAGTTGGTGACCCAGCAGGTGTACTGCCAGCCCAGCCAGACGGCGAACCACAGCACCAGGGCATGGAGAGCGCCCATCAAGGTCAAATCGTGCAGCAGGCTGTGGGAGATCTGGGTGACCGCGAAGACGTACACCAAGTCGAAGAACAACTCGACGTAGGTGACGCGGGCTTCGTGCCCGTCGCGGCGACGCAGCAGGTTGACGCTTGCGAAGAAGGTCATGGCATAGGCTGGCTGGTGATGGTGGCGCAGCCAGATTAGCGCAAGGCAGGTCGCGCCGAACCGTCAAATTATGCAAAGCCAGGCTGGCGTGGCGGCGACGCCACGCGCCTGGTTCTGCCGGGCCAGGATACCAACCTCAAGGGCAGGGACCCAAGCGCATACAGTGCACGGCTGGCTGCGCGCTGCGGTAAGCCGTCATGGAAAACCGCGCCAAGCCTCGCCGTCAGTCAATCTTGTAATCCATCCACGACGCAACCATCTCGCGCAGGCCCCCGCCGTCATCGAAGGCTTCGCGTCCGCCCTCGGCCTTGTTGCGGCCCAACTCCAGGATGTACATGTAGTCCGACACTTCGGCGCAGCGGCGCACGTTCTGGTCCACCAGCACCACCGTCATGCCCTCGTCGGCAAAGCCGCGGATCAGCGTGTAGATCTCCTTGGAGATCTTGGGCGCCAGCATGGCGGTGGGCTCGTCCAGCAGGATGACCGAGGGCTCGATCAGCAAGGCCCGGCCGAACTCCACGAAGCGCTGTTGCCCGCCGCTCATGCTGGACACAGGATCGTCGCGCTTCTGCGCCAGGATCGGGAAGCGGTCGTAGACCGAGTCGATGCGCTGGCGCACGCGTGCCTTGTCCTTGCGGAACGGCCAGCAGCCCAGCAGCAGGTTGTCGTGTACCGACAGTTCGCCGAACAGGCTGCGGTGCTGCGGCACGAAGGCCACGCCGTGGCTGGCGCGCTCATGCGAGGGCTGTGCGCTGATGTCCGTGCCGCGCAGGGTGATGCGGCCGGTGCGCGGCGGCAGGAAGCCGAACATGGTCTTCAACACCGTGGACTTGCCGGCGCCGTTGGGGCCGATGACGCCGGTCACCTTGCCCGCGCGCGCCTGGATGTTGACGTGGTTCAGGATGGTGATGTCGCCGTGGTAGGCCACGGTCACGTCTTCCAGCGCGAGTATCGACGTGCTCATGTCAGGCTCCCAGATAGGCTTCGACCACGCGGGGGTCGGCGCGCACTTGCTCGGCGTTGCCCTGGCTCAGGATGGCGCCTTCGTTCATCACGATGATGTGGTGGGACAGCTGGTAGATCGAGGTCAAGTCGTGCGACACCAGCACCACCGAGCAGTCGTGCTCGCCCGGCAGTTCGCGGATGACCGAGATCAGCAGTTGCGCCAGCGCCGGATTGACGCCCGCGAAAGGCTCGTCCAGCAGCACCACCTTGGGCCGCGCCACCATGATGCGCGCCAGTTCCACCAGCTTCTGCTGTCCACCGGACAGCTCTTCCGCATAGTTGTGGCGCAGCCGGTGCAACTCGACCTTGTGCAGCCAGTATTCGGATTGCGCATAGCGCTCGTCGGCGCTGCGGCCAGTCTGCTGCTGCGCCACTTCCAGGTTGTCCAGCAGGGTCAGCTGGCGGAAGATGCGCGGCACCTGGAAGGTGCGGCCCCCCCCCAGCCGGGCGACTTCGTGGATCTGCTTGCCGGCGATGTTCTGGCCGTCGAGCTCGATGCGGCCTTCGTCCGGGGTGTAGATGCCGTTGATGCAATTGAGCATGGTGGTCTTGCCCGACCCGTTCATGCCGATGATGCCCAGGATGGAACCCCGCGGCACGTCCACGTCCACGCCCTGCAAGGCCACCAGCCCGCCGAAGCGCTTCTTGAGATTGCTGACTTTCAACATGTGTCAGGCTCCTGTTAGCGCAACGCCTGGCGGCCGAAGAGTCCGCTGGGCCGGATGAAGATGGTGGCGACCATGAGCGCGAAGCCGCAGATGGTGGCGATGGAAGGATTGAAGAACACCACCGACACCTGCTCCGTAACGCCGAACAGCAGCGCACCCACCAAAGCCCCCACCGGATGGCCCAGGCCGCCCAGCACGATGACGATGAAGCCGATCAGGGTGTAGTCGTTGCCCATGAACGGCGAGAAAGCGGGAAACACCATCGCCACCAGCACGCCGCTGGCCGCGGCCAGGCCGATGCCCAGTCCGAAGGCCACGGCCGACAGGCGTTCGGCGTTGATGCCGACGATGCGCACCGCGTCGCGGTTCATGATGATGGCGCGCAGCGCCTTGCCCAGCTGGCTGCGGTACAGGAACACCGTCAGCGCGCCGATGATGGCCAGCGCGATGACCAGCGCCAAAAGACGCACGGTGGGGATCAGCACCGGCCCGAACTTCAGGAACACGGGTTCGATCTCATAGGGCAGCGAGCGCGCGTCCGCGTCGAACACCAGCAGCATGATGGCGCCCAGCATGATGGACACGCCGAACATCAGCAGCAGCGAGCTGATCTCGGGATCGTCCGCCTTGGACAAGCGCGGAATCAGCACGAAGTAAAGCAGGTAGCCCGCCAGGAAGAACGCGGCGAAGGCCAGCGGCAGCGCCACCAGCGGGTTGATGCCGGCGTACTCCATCAGATAGAAGGCGAAATACGCTCCCAGCACCAGGAATTCGCCGTGCGCGAAGTTGACCACGCGCAGCACGCCGAAGATCACGTTCAGCCCCACGCCGATCAGGCCGTAGATGGCGCCCAGGATCAGGCCGTTGATCAGCCCTTGGATAATCAGTCCGGTCATGGCGGTTCCTCAGGCGATGTAGCGGCGCAGTTGCGGCTTGCGTTTGATCAGGCTGCCGACGATGCCGCGCGGCAGGAACAACATCAGCAGCACGATGATCAGGCCCAGCAGCAGCAAGTTCACCACCGGGAATTTCTGCCAGATCACGTGGTCGATGCCCAACAGCGCCAGGGTGCCGACGACCGGCCCGAGAATGGTGCCAAAGCCGCCCGCCATGGCGTAGATGATGCTCTTGGCGGTGATCAGCACGTGGAAGGCGTATTCCGGATCCACCACGTTGGTGTACCAGGCCTCGATGCCGCCAGCCAGCGCAGGAAACAACGCCGCCAGCAGCCAGGCCTTGAGCCGCGTGTTAGGCACATGGATGCCGACGCAGGCCGCCGCGCCGTCGTCGTCGCGGATGGCCTTGAGCGCACGGCCCAGGCTGGACACGGACAACCAGGTGACGGTGGCCAGGGTGGCGCCCATCACCGCCAGCATGGCGTAGTAGCTGTGCGTGGGGTTGTTGGCGTTGGACAGGATGATGCCCATGCTGCCGCCGGTGAAGGACTGCGGCAGGTTGGAGATGATTAGCTTGACGATGGTGGCCAGCGCCAGGCTCACGATGCCGAAGTACACCCCGCGCAGGCGCAGCGTGGGCGCCAGCAGCAGCGCGATCGCCACACCCACGCCGCCCGCCGCCAGCAGCGACGGCAGGATGGGCCAGCCCAGGATCTTGTAGCAGATGCCGGTGGCGTAGGAGCCCACGCCATAGAACACCACGTAGCCGAACGGCAGGTAGCCGGTGAAGCCGACGCAGATATTCATGGCGCTGGCCATGGTGATCCACAGCATCAGATAGAACGCGAACGAGATGTTCGACGTCGCCATCGGGATCAAGGCCAGGCCCGCGGCCAGGCCGGCAAAGACGATCACGGCGATGCGGGTGCGCAACCGCACTGCGCGCTGATCCTGCGCGCGATGCGAGGCGGCGCCCGCCGCCAGGACGGGACTGCTGCTCATATGTCTACCTCCGGGCCGCTTCCGGGTTGGACGGCCGCTTTATTTGGAGGCGATTATGACCAGTTCAAACCATAACTGCAAGTTAAGGACTAACCCTTATTTTTGACCGGAAAGGCCTCGGCAAGCACTTCGCGCAGCTCCTTGATGAACTCCAGCGCAATGGCCGAGGGCTCGCGGTTGCTGGCGTAGACGGCCGAAATATTCAGGGGGATGCGTTCGGCCAGCGGCACGATGACCACGTCCGGCATGGTGTTCTGCATGACGGTGAACTCATCCACAATGGCGATGCCCACCCCGGCATTCACCAGGGCACAGGCCAGCTGACTCCAGGGCACGTCGGCGCACATGCGGCACGGCAGGCCCGCCTGCTCGAAGGCGCCCAGCACCAGCATGCCAAAGGGCATGCGGGTGCCCACCACGATGTGCGGATGGGGCGACAGATCAGCCAGACTCACCTCGGCGCGGCCCGCCAGCGGATGCGCCTTGGGGATGGCGGCCACCATGCGCCCCACGTGCAGGGGCTGGGACGTGAGGAAGGGATGGTCGGCCTGCATCACCACCAGCCCCAGCTCGGCCTCGCCCTGCAGCACGTCGGTGATCAGGGTGGGCAACGCCGTCGTATTCAGCCGCAACAGCAATTCGGGATGGCGCTGCTGGAAGCGCGCCACGGCGCGCGGCACCAGGAACTGGGCCAGGCTGGGAATGGACGCCAGCCGGAGCACTCCCGTGCCATGCTCCGCCAACGCATCAGCCAGGTCGTTGACGCGCTGCATCATGCGCTGCGTTTTTTCGATTTCCTCAAACAGGCTCTGCACTTGCGAGGTTGGCCTGAGCTTGCCGCGGACCCGCTCGAAGAGGGTCACCCCCATCGCCTTCTCGGTATGCGCCAACATCCGGCTGACCGCCGGTTGCGAAATATTCAGCAGCCGGGCAGCGCCGCTGATGGATCCGGCCATGACGATGGCCCACAACATTTCGGTCTGTCGGTAATTCAATTTATTCAAGGCGTGCGCTCCATGCCTATTTGTTATACGCTATCTCGCGTGTTGAGCAAACATTGCCCAGCACCAGGCCTCTGTCCGATGGTCCGCCACGGAACGCGGGGCCGCATACCAAAAACGATAGGAGACCTCCCATGCACGCTAAACCCTGGTTGTTCCGCTTACCGGCCCTGGCTCTCGCCGTCGCCGCACTGACCCCTGCCCTGGGCGCCGCCCAGACCTCGGACAAGATCCGCGTCGGCATGACGGTGTCGTCCACCGGCAGCTTCGCGCTGGCCTCGCAGTCGGGCGTGCGCGGCGTCGAACTGTGGGTCGACGACGTCAACCGCCGTGGCGGCATCGAAGTCAAAGGCAAGAAGTACCCGGTCGAACTGGTCAAACTGGACGACCGCAGCGACAAACAGATGGTGACGCGCGTTTACGAACGCCTGATTGTCGATGAAAAAGTGGATCTGGTGTTCGCGCCCTTCGGCTCCACGCTGACCGCCGCGGCCGCCACCGTCACCGAGCGCCTGGGCAAGTACATGATGGTCTGGTCCGCCGCCAGCGACGATCTGTACAAGCAGGGTTTCAAGAACATGGTGTCGGGCACGCAAATGCCGGTGTCGGCCATGCTGCGCGCCAACATGGAGCTGGCCGCCAACCAGGGCGTGAAGAAGGTCGCCATACTGTATTCGGACGAGCCGTTCCCGGCGGGCCTGGCCGAAGGCGGCAAGGAGCAGGCCGCCAAGAACGGCATGCAGGTCGTGCTGTTCGAGAAGTACCCCAAGGGCCAGAAGGACTTCAGCACCATCCTGCAGAAGGCCCGCGCGGCCGGCGCCGAGGCGCTGGTGCCGACTTCGTATGAAGGCGACCTGATCAGCATGACGCGCCAGATGAAGCAGCTGGATATCAACTTCCCCTACGTCTTCATGGTCTATGCCTCGACCCCGCAATTCCAGGCCATCGGCGCGGACTCCAACTACATCTACAGCCACACCAACTACCACCCCGCCATCAACTGGAAGGTCAACGCCGGCTTGACGCGCGAGCAATTCGCCGCCGCCTATGACCAGCGCTTCCCCAAGGCGGAGTTCCCGCCCGACTTCCAGACCGCGCTGGCCTATGGCGCGGGCGCGCTGACCGAGGAAATCGTCAAGCAGGCCGGCAACACCGACGCGGCCGCGCTGAAGAAAGCGTCGCTGGATCTGTCGGGCAAGCTCACCGTCATGGCCGGCCCCTACGCCATCGACGAAACGGGCAAGCAGCTGCTGATGCCCTTCCCCGTGGTGCAGCTGCTGCCGGGCAAGGGCATGGTCCCGGTCTGGCCCGCGGATGTGGCCACGCAGAAGCCGGTGTACCCCGCCCCCGACTGGAACAAGCGCTGAGCGCGCAAGCAGGAAGACGGCGCGCGGCTGCCACGCGCCGTTCTGACATCACCCGAGGAAAACATGTCTGACATTGCATTTGCCACGCTCAGCGAACTTGCGCAGGGCCTGGCCGAAGGCCGCTACAGTTCGGTGGAACTGGCGCGGCACTACCTGGACCGCATCGACCGCGCCAATCCGGCGCTGGGCGCCTACGTCAGCGTCGACCGCGAGGGCGCGCTGCGCCTGGCCGAAGCCGCCGACGCGCGCCGCCGCGCCGGCTACGGCC
>NZ_JBARYB010000236.1:0-1865 GCF_049647645.1 Achromobacter sp. | reverse complement strand
GCGTTGAGTTGGCAGGGCGGGGTGCGCGGCGCGGCCTGGGCCGCCGCCGCGGGCTTGGCGCCCTGGTTCCACATGCGCCACGCCACCATGCCCAGCACGCCGGCGAAGATGATGGCCAGCGGCGCGTTGGGCAGGCGCCGCGCCGCCCACAGGCCCAGCGGCGAAACCAGTATTCCGGTGGCGGCCATGAAGCCCGCCGCCCGATAACGGACCTGCCCCTTGCGCAGCCCCAGCACCGCGCCCAGCGCGGCGGACAGGCCCACTGCCAGCAAGGCGATGGGCGCGGCCTGCGACACCTCCAGATGCAGGCCGAAGACCAGCAAGGGCACCGCCATGATGGCGCCGCCCGCGCCAGTCAGCCCGAGTATCAGGCCCACGCACGCCCCCAGCGCCGCGCTGACGGCCAGCACCGTATCGATCATGGCCGGTACTCAGTTACCCAGCGGGCGGGCCAGCCATTCGCGGCCCTTGAGCATGCCGTTCCAGTAGATCCACGGCAACAGCGTCGCCTTGAGGAACCAGGCGCTCTTGCGCGGCACGGTCGGGTCCAGCGGGAAGGTGGGCAGCAGCTTGCCGCCATAGCCGAACTCGGCCAGCACGATACGGCCGCGCTCCACCGTCAGCGGGCAGGAACCGTAGCCGTCGTACTTGACCGGCATGGCGTGGCCTTCGCGCAGCGCCAGCAGGTTCTCCGCCACCGTAACGATCTGCTTGCGCGCGGCCGCGGCGGTCTTGGCATTGCTGGTGCAGATGCCGTCGCCCAGCCCGAACACGTTGCCATGGCGCACGTGCAAGAGCGTGGCGGGATCCACTTCGCACCAGCCGGCGGCATCCGCCAGCGGGCTGTTCTTCAGGAAGTCATGCGGGACCTGGGGCGGCACCGCGTGCAGCATGTCGAAGGATTTCTCGACCCGCGTCACCACGCCGTCCGCGTTCTTGAGGTCGAACCAGGCCTTGCGCGCCGCGCCGTCCACCGCCACCAGCGCCGAATTGAAGGCCAGCGCAATGCCGTAGCTTTCGACGTAGCGCATCAGCGGCGGCACGAACGTCGGCACGCCGAACAGCGCCGCGCCCGCCAGGTCGAATTCGACCTCGATGCGGTCCAGCACGCCCGTGCGCTTCCAGTGGTCGCAAGCCAGGTACATGGCCTTCTGCGGCGCGCCGGCGCATTTGATGGGCATGGCCGGCTGCGTGAACAGCGCCTGCCCGCCCTTCAGACCGCGCACCAGTTCCCACGTATAGGGCGCCAGGTCGTAGCGGTAGTTGGAGCTGACGCCGTTCTTGCCCAGCGTGTCGGCCAGGCCCTCGACCTTGTCCCACGCCAGGCGCAGGCCGGGGCAGACGATCAATTGCTGGTAGCTCACGGCGCTGCCGTCAGTCAGCAGCACGCGGTTGGCTTCGGGCTCGAAGCCTGCGGCGGCGGCCTGTAGCCAGGTGGCGCGTTTGGGCATGACGGCGCGGGTCGGACGCACGGTCTTGGCGATGTCGAAGGCGCCGCCCCCCACCAGCGTCCAGGCCGGCTGGTAGTAATGCTTGTCGCTGGGTTCGATGACCCCGATCCGCAAGTCCGGACGGCGACGCAGCAGGCTGGCCGTAATGCCTATGCCCGCCGATCCCCCGCCCACCACCACCACATCGAAATCGCGCTGCGCCTCTGCTGTCGGCATGCTTGTCTCCTCGCCGGTCTACCGGCTTTTGAATTTTTCCAGCACTGAAAATATCGCCATGCCTGCCACCATGGCGGCCACGAAAATCAACGCCTCGGGGACGCCGGCGGACGCGGCCACCAGCGCCGGTCCCGGGCAGAAACCGGCCAACCCCCAGCCCGCGCCGAACGCCAGGCTGCCCGCGGCCAGGCGCGCATC
>NZ_JBARYB010000235.1:0-37674 GCF_049647645.1 Achromobacter sp. | reverse complement strand
CGGCGCTGCGGTTGGCGCAGTCGGGCGAAGCCGCTTGTCCGCCCTGGCTGACCCAGCTGGTCGGGCCGCTGGCCCAGGGCCAGTCGCCCGACGTGGGCACGCTGGCCGAGGCCCTGGAAAAGGTGGCGGCCAGCGAATGGATCGACGCCTTGCAGCGCCTCTACACCGACCTGATGCTGGCCAGCGCAGGGGCGCCCGCGCGCTATTTCCCGGCGCTGGGCAGCGCGGTCGCGCAGGTTGCCGCGCGCATGAACCCGGCCAAGGTGGCCGAGGCCGCGCGCTGGCTGACGCGCCAGCGCGCGCTGGCCACCCATCCCCTGAACGCCAAGCTCTTCGCCCACGCGACCTTGCAGCGCGTGGTGCTATCCTGCCTGGCGTAAGCCTTTGATCCGGCGGCGCTGGTCCGGCAAAGGACGCAGCGCCGCGGCACTTGTATCCAGACTCATCATGTACGTCGATTCCCATTGCCATTTGAACTTTCCGGAACTGGTCGCCGATCTGCCGGCCATTCTTGACCGGATGACCGCCAACCAGGTCACGCATGCGCTGGTCGTCAGCGTCAACATGCCGGAATGGCCCGGCCTGATGTCGCTGGTCGAGCCGCAGGCCAATCTGTGGGCCTCGGTCGGCGTGCACCCCGATTACGAAGACACCCCGGACCCTAGCCCCGAAGAGCTGGCGCGCCTGTCGGCGCATCCCAAGGTGGTGGCCATCGGCGAGACCGGGCTGGACTACTACCGCCTGTCGGAACCGCTGGACTGGCAGCGCGAGCGCTTCCGCCGCCATATCCGCGCCGCCCGCGACACGGGCCTGCCCTTGATCGTGCACACGCGCTCGTCCGCCGAGGACACCGTGCGCATGCTGCGGGAAGAGCGGGCGGCCGAGGTCGGCGGCGTGATGCATTGCTTTACCGAAAGCTGGGAAGTGGCACAGGCCGCGCTGGACCAGAACTTCTATATTTCCCTGTCCGGCATCGTCACCTTCAAGAATGCGCAGGTGGTGCATGAAGTGGCCGCCAAGGTGCCGCTGGACCGGCTGCTGATCGAGACCGACTCGCCGTATCTGGCGCCGGTGCCGTACCGCGGCAAGCTGAACGACCCGTCCAAGGTGATCCATGTGGCCGAGAAGATCGCGGATCTCAGGGGCATACCCGTGGCCGAGGTGGCGAAGGCTTCAACGGATAATTTCTTCCGTCTTTTCAATAAGATAAAGAAATAATCTAATCCAGATTATTTAAAGTAATTTATAGGAATCCTATGGCCATCCGCATCGCGTCCGCCCAGAAGCTCGTCCTGTCGTGTTGCCGTGGAGCGCTGCTGGCGCTGGCCGTGGGGCTGGCTGCCCCGACCGCGGCGCAGGCCGCCAATCCCGGCGACTGGTGGGTCTATGTGGCCAATGACTATCCGGACGACATCAAGGAGCTGCTGGCGCGCGGCGAGGATCCTAACGTGCGCTACAAGAACGGCCAGCCGGCGCTGATGCGCGCGGTGGTCGATGGTGCCTGGAAGGTGTTCGACGTGCTAGCCGCCGACAAGCGCACCGACGTGAACGCCGAGAACCCGGCGGGCGAGACGCCGCTGATGTATCTGGCCATCGCCGGCCAGACCGAGCGCGCCAAGAAGCTGATCGCCCGCGGCGCCCAGGTCAATCGCCTGGGCTGGACGCCGTTGCATTACGCGGCGTCGAAGGGCCAGCTGGAAATGGCGCGCCTGCTGCTGGCGCACAAGGCCATGGTCAACGCGCCCGCGCCCAATGGCGAGACGCCGCTGATGATGGCCGCGCTTTCCGGCCGCAAACCCATGGTCGACCTGCTGCTGAAGGCCGGTGCCGACGTGGGCTCGCGCGATACCAAGGGCCAGACCCCGGCCGATTGGGCCAGGACGGGCAAGTCCACGGCGGTGGCGGCGGAACTGGACCAGCTGATCGCGCAGCAGCAGGAATCCCGTCGCAAGCTGCGCGCGTCGCGACCGGCCGAGGAAGGCGCCGAGGCGGCTGCCGCAGCAGGCACGGACGCTGGCGCCGCAGTTGGCGCGCCGGCCAGTCCGGAGCAGGCCGCGGCGCCGGCTGCGGCCGCCGAAAAGAAAGCCCCGGCAACGTCTTCCGGCGTCCAGGGCGTGTCCGGCGTGAAGCTGAACAACTACGACGAGCCTGCCGCGCCCTGAGGCGCGGGTCCGCCGCAGGCCGGCCCGCAAGGGGCCGGCCTTTCCCGCTTCAGATCACGTAGTTCTTGTAGCGCTCGATGTAGTCGCGGGCGCTGCCGTTCAATTCCCGCACGCAGCGCTCGGCCTCGTCGGCGTCGCCGCGGACCATTGCGTCCAGCAGGGCGCGGTACTGCTTGATCCCCATCTCTGAGCGGCCCGGCAACAGGGCCACGCGGCGCATCGACACGCGGGTGCGGTCGTAGATGCGCTCGATCATGTCGCTGAGTACCGGATTGCGCGCCAATTCCTTGATGTGATTGCGGAATTGCTCGATCGTGGCCACGTGGGCCTCGATGTCGCCGCTCTTCAGGCTGTGCTCGAAGGGCTCTCCCAGCAGGGCCTGCATTGCTTCCCAATCGGCGGGCGTGGCATTGGCGATGGCCAGGCGGACGGCCAGGCCGTCCAGCGCCTCGCGCACCTGATAAAGCCGATAGGTCGTTTCCATGTCGACCAGGGCCACGACGGCGCCCTTGTTGGGCACCCGTTCCACCAGCGCGCGGTCTTCCAGCGTCGCCAGCACTTCGCGCGCCTTGGCGCGCGGGATGTCGTAGGCCTGCGCCAGGTCTTCCTCCGGCACGCGGGTGCCGGGCAGCAAGGCCTGCGACGCAATGCGTTCCCGCATATCCAGTATGACTTCGTGGGTGGACGCTGCCTTGCGTGTTTCCTTGGCGGCGGCGTCGGGTGAGGCAGTCGCGCGTTTGTTGGGCATGTAGGCACCTGGGTTGAGTGGTCGAAAGCATATCATCTTTTTTGAACTCAAGATTGTGCACAATTTAGAATGCGTAGTTGTAAATCATCATTGACACAATAAAACGCACAAGAATATAGTGACTGCACTTCGTCGCCGTACCCACGCATCCAAGGAGCCCAGGGCAATGAAAGACGCCGCGCAGTCCCCTCAACTTCCAGGCCCGCAGTGCCAGGCATACCTGGCCCGGCGCAACGCCGCGGTCGCCCTGGGCGTGGCCAATGGCCCCCCGGTATTCGCGGCCGGCGCCAGCGGCGCCACGCTGACCGACCTGGACGGGCACACCTACATCGATTTCGCCGGCGGCATCGGGACCTTGAATGTCGGCCATGCGCATCCCGAGGTGGTGGCCGCCGTCCAGGCCCAGGCCGCGCGCTATTTGCACACCTGCTTCAACATCGTCATGTATCCGGAATACATCGAACTGGCCGAAGCGCTGGTCGATCTGGTGCCCGGATCCTGGCCCAAGAAGGCCATGCTGCAGACCACCGGCGCCGAGGCCGTGGAAAACGCCATCAAGGTGGCGCGCCGCGCCACCGGCAGGCAGGCGGTGGTGGCGTTCGAAAACGCCTTCCACGGCCGTACCTACATGGCGCTGTCGCTGACCGCCAAGGCGCCCGCGTACAAGAGCGGCTTCGGCCCCTTCGCCTCCGAGGTCTACCGCGCGCCGTTTCCGGTGCGCTACCGCTCCGGGCTTACCGAAGCCGAATGTTCCGAAGCGGCCTTCAACGAATTCCGTCGCCTGGTGGAAACCGAGATCAACGCCGAGCAGGTCGCCGCGGTGATCATCGAGCCGGTGCAGGGCGAGGGCGGCTTCCATGCCGCGTCGCCCGCCTTCCTGCAGGCGCTGCGCGCCTACTGCACCCAACACGGCATCGTGCTGATCGCCGACGAGATCCAATCGGGCTTCTGCCGCACCGGGGAGTGGTTCGCCACCCAGCATGCCGGCATCGAGGCCGATCTCTACACCCTGGCCAAGTCCATGGGCGGCGGCTTGCCGATAGCGGCACTGGTGGGGCGCGCCGACCTGATGGACGCGCCGGCCGTGGGCGGCCTGGGCGGCACCTATGGCGGCAACCCGCTGGCTTGCGCCGCGGCGCTCGCGACCATCGCGGTCATGCGGCGCGAGGACTACGCTGCGCGCGCCCGGGATCTGGGCGCCAGAGTGCGCGAACGTTTTGCGGCCTGGGCCGGACAGTACGGCATCGTCGGCGACGTGCGCGGCTTGGGCGCGATGGTGGCGTTCGAAGTCGTGCGCGGCAACGGCGACGACAGTCCCGCCGGCGATCTGGCGGCGCACATCGTGCAGGCGGCCTACCAAGGCGGACTGGTACTGGTGAAGGCGGGCTTTTACGGCAACGTGATCCGCTTCCTGGCGCCCCTGTCCATTACCGACGAGGAACTGGCCCGCGGCCTGGACATCCTCGGGCGCGCGGTGGCGGACGCCCAGCGCATCGCCGACGCCCGCGCGTCGCAAACCGCTTGAGGAGCGCGCCATGCATACGCTGTTGAAACTGAAGAACGCGCGCAAGGTGGTCAGCCAGCTGGGCGCGGCGAAACCGGGCATGGAAGTGCTGGTGCTGTACGACCTGCACACCCATCACAACGTCGAGCCCCTGGCCATTGCGGTGGACGAAGCGGGCGCCGGCCTGCACCTGCTGCAGATCGCAGGCTCCGCGCGCCACGGGCGGCAGTTGTCGCCGGTGGTGGCGCAGGCCATGCAGGCGGCCGACCTGGTCATTGCCCTGACGCGGGCCAATGCCGCCCACACCGACGCGCGCCAGCAGGCCACGCGCGCCGGGGTCGGCGTGATCGTGCTGCCCGAATCCCATCTGCCCGATTTCTTCCTGGCCGAAGGCTGGGATTGCGACTTCGACGCGCTGCGTCCGCAGATCCAGGGCCTGGCCGACGCGCTGACCCGCGCCGACACCGCCCGCGTCACCAGCGCGCTGGGCACCGACGTGACCATGAGCATCGCCGGCCGCCAGGGCCGCGCCCTGCACGGCTTCGCCAACACCACCGATATTTCGGCGGGTTATTGCCTGGAGTCCAGCCTGGCGCCGGTGGAAGGCACGGCCGAAGGCGTGATCGTGGTCAACGCCAGCATCCCCGGCGTCTCGCTGATCCGCGACGAGCCGGTGCGCATCCATATGGAGAAGGGCATGGCGGTGGCGATCGAGGGCGGGGCGGTGGCGCGGCAGTTCCGCGACCTGCTGGCCAGCTTCAACGACCCCCTGGTCTACAACCTGGGCGAGCTGGGCGTGGGCATGAATCCGCGCTGCCAGCTGGACGGCACCATGCTGTCCGACGAATCCGTCTACGGCTCGATCCAGCTGGCGCTGGGCACCAGCGCCTACATCGGCGGTACCGTCAAGGCGGCCGCCCACTACGACACCATCGTCACCGACGCGACGCTGGAACTGGATGGCCGGGTGGTGCTGCAAGGCACCGAACTGCGCCTGGAGGAAGCGGCATGAGCATAGACCTGAGCCGCGACGCCGACGGCGTGGCCACCGTGCTGATGAACCGCCCGGAAAAGCGCAATGCGTTCACGCTGGACATGTATCGGGAGTTCGGCCGGGTCATGCGCGAACTCGACGCCGACGACGCGGTGCGCTGCGTGGTGCTGCGCGGCGCAGGCGGCGCCTTCTGCGCCGGCAGCGACATCGGCGGTTTCGAGGAAGACCGCGACGGCGCGGCGCAGGCGGCCGAGTACGCGCTTTTCACCTTGTCCATGACCGACACGCTCAAGCATCTGCGCCATCCCACGGTGGCCTGCATCGAAGGCGTGTGCGTGGGCGGCGGGCTGGAGCTGGCCGCCTTGTGCGACATCCGCATCGGCGGGCGCAACAGCCGCTACGGCATTCCGGTGAACCGCATCGGGCTGACCGTGGACCACCAGGAACTGGCTGACCTGATCCGCGTGGTCGGCGCCGCGCGCGTGCTGGAAATCCTGCTGGAAGGGAATATCTTCGGCGCCGACGAGGCCATGGCCAAAGGCCTCTTGAGCCGCGTGGTGGACGACGAGCGCGTGGCCGAGCAGGCCTACGCCACGGCCCGCCGTATCGCCGCGGCCGCGCCACTGGTCAACCGCTGGCACAAGCGCTTCGTCGGCCAGCTGCGCGAAGGACGCGCGCTGACCCAGGACGAGCGCAACGAAGCCTACGCCTGCTTCGGCACCGAGGACTACCGGCGCGGCCGCGAAGCCTTCGCCGCCAAGCGCATCCCCGAATTCATCGGCCGCTGAGCCGGCCACCGACCCGAAACGGACCGCATATGACGCAAGCTGCATCCCCCCTGGCAGGCATCAAGATCCTGGACCTTTCGCAGATCATGGCCGGCCCGTACTGCACCATGGTGCTGGCCGACCTGGGCGCCGAGGTCATCAAGGTCGAAAAGACCGGCGCCGGCGACGACTCCCGCGAAATGGGCCCCTATGTGAACGGCGAGTCCACCTGTTTCGCGCAGATCAACCGCAACAAGCAGGGCGTGGCGCTGAACCTGAAGGACCCCGAGGCCCGCGAGGTGCTGTACGAACTGGCCCGCTGGGCCGACGTGGTGGTGGAGAACTACCGCGTGGGCGTGACCAAGTCGCTGGGCGTGGACTACGAAACGCTGTCGCGCATCAATCCGCGCCTGGTGTATTGCTCGATCTCGGGTTACGGCCATACCGGCCCCTCGGCGGGCAAGGGCGGCTTCGACCTGGTGGCCCAGGGCATGAGCGGCATCATGAGCATGACCGGCGAGCCTGGCGGGCGGCCCTTGAAGTCGGGCATCGCCATCTATGACGTGGGGGCGGGACTGACCGCGGTCTACGCCATCCTGGCCGCCTGCATCCACCAGATGAAGACGGGCGAGGGCCAGCACATCGACATCGCGCTGGCCGAATGCGGACTGCCCTGGTTCGTCTGGGAGGCCGCCGCCTACTTCGCCGACGGCACCGTGCCCGAAGGCACCGGCAGCCGCCACCGCGTGTCGGCGCCGTACCAGGCCTTCGGCACGCGCCAGGGCTTCATCATGATAGGCGCCGCCAACCAGCGCACCTGGGAGCGCCTGTGCGCCGACGTGCTGGAGCGCCCCGAACTCATCACCGATCCGCGCTTCATCACCAATTCGGACCGGCTGGCCAACATTGCAGAACTGGAACCGCTGCTGGAAGCGGAATTCGCGCGCGCCGACGCGGCCGAATGGATCGAGCGCTGCGAAAAGGCCTCGGTGCCCTGCGGCCCGATCAACGATTTCGGCCAGGCCATGCAGGACCCGCACTACCTGGCGCGCGGCATGGTGCAGGAACTGGACCACCCCGCGTTGGGCAGGATGAAGACCCTGGGCATCCCGACCAAGTTTTCCAAGACGCCGGGCGCCTTGCGCACGGCGGCGCCGCTGATGGGCCAGCATACCGACGAGGTGCTGCGCCGTTTCGGCGTGGCGGACGACCGCATTGCCGGCATGCGCGCCCGAGGAGTGATCGCGTAACAGGAAAACCGCAGCAGGCAGTATCGAAGTCGCATCCAAGCTACAAGGGGACGCCGGCGTCACGCACGCCGGCGGCTATTCGAAGTTGAACAAAGATGTTCACGCCGCAAGGAACCTTCATGACACAGCCCATCCATCTCTCCCGCCGCGGCTTCATCGCGGCCAGCGCCGCGCTGGCCGCTTGCGGCGCCGTTCCCTCCCTGGTCCGGGCGCAATCGACCCAGCCGTTTCGGTTGGGGGCGCTCAATTCCATCACCGGCGTCGGCGGCCCCTACGGGCCGGCCATGCTGGAAGCCATCAAGATCGCCATCGATGAGGTCAATGCCGCTGGCGGCGCGGCCGGCCGCAAGATCCAGCTCTACGCCGAAGACGACCAGACCAAGCCCGACGCCGCCGTGCTGGCCGTGAAGAAGCTGATCGAGATCAACAAGGTCGAGGCGGTGATCGGCATCTGGCCGTCCTCGGTGGGCCTGGCCGCCATGCCCATCACCAATGCGGCGGGGCTCATCACCATGAACACCTGCGGCGCGCCGGAAATGTTGACCGAGAACAAGCAGGGGCTGGCCTGGATGTTCCAGGCGTCCAACGCGGTGTTCGGCCGCGCCTTCGCCGAAGTGGCGCGCCAGCGCGGCTTCAAGCGGCCGGCGGTCATGGCCTTCAATAACTCCACTTTTGTGGGGCAGGCCAACTACTTTCGCGATGCCTGGCAGGAGAAGGGCGGCAAGGTCAGCGCCTTCACCATCTACGAGCCCAACCAGACCACCTACCGCACCGAACTGACCAAGGTGCTGGCCTCCAAGCCCGACGTGATTTCGCTGAGCGCCTACCGGCCCGACGCCACCATCATCCTCAAGGAATGGTTCCAGACCGGGCAGGACTGCAAGTTCATCATGCCGGGCTGGACCGCCAACGAAGACCTGGTGAAGGCGCTGGGCAAGGAAGCCACCGAGGGCATCATCTCGATTTCCAACGTGGCCGCCCATGAGCACCAGGCCTACAAGACCTTCGCCGCCGAATTCCGCAAGCGCACCAAGCGCGAGCCGGACATCTTCGCTTCGCAGTCCTATGACATGGTGATCACGCTGGCGCTGGCCATCGAGGCGGCTGGGGCGACTGCGGACGTGGCGGCCATCAACGGCAAGATCCGCGCCGTGACCGCGCAGGGCGGCGGCGAAAAGGTCAGCGGCTTCGCGCAAGGCCAGGCGCTGCTGCGCGCCGGCAAGCCGGTGGATTACGACGGCGCGTCCTCGCGCCTGGATTTCGGCAAGCAGGGCGAGACCGTGCCGGACTTTGGCGTCTTCGACATCCGCGACGGCAAGCTGGTGCTGAATGAAGTCATCGCCGGCCAGGTCTGACGATAAAAACACTAGGGGAACACAAGTATGGATGCAATCACCGTCATCAACGCCGCGATCAACGGCGTTGTGATCGGGATGCTGCTGGCCTTGCCGGCACTGGCGATTACGCTGGTGTTCGGCATCGCCCGCTTTCCCAACGCCGCCAGCGGCGACTACATGACGTTGGGCGCCTATGCCGCCGTCTTCACGCAGGCGCTTGCCGGCGGCTCGATGCTGGCGGGCGGCCTGGCGGCCGTCGCCGGCACCACGCTGGTCAGCCTGTTTTTCTATGCCTGGGTGTTCCGGCCGCTGGAGTCGCGCTCCAACGTGTCGCGCCTGATCGCCTCCATCGGCGTGGCCTTCGCGCTGCGCAGCACGATCACGTTCTTCGCCGGGCAGGACCAGTACACCTTCGACATGCCATTGACGCGCGCCTGGAATTTCGGCGGCGTGCGCATCCTGCCCACCGACCTGTATATCGTCGGCACGGCGGTGGCGGCGCTGGCGTTGGTGTTCGCCCTGATGCACATGACGCCCACCGGGCGGCGCATGCGGGCGGTGGCGGACAACCCCGAGCTGGCCGCGGCCAGCGGCATACGCGGACGGCGCGTGATGATCACGCTGTGGAGCATCGCCGGCGCCTACTGCGGGCTGGGCGGCGTGCTGCTGGGCATCAAGGCGGTGGTGATCCCCGAACTGGGCTGGGAACTGCTGATGCCCATGTTCGCGGCCGTGATCCTGGGCGGCATCGGCAATCCGGTGGGTGCCATCGTCGGGATCATGGTGTTCAGCATTGCACAGGAAGTCGCCAGCCTGGTGGTCGGGCCGGCCTACAAGATCGTATTCGCCTTCGCGGTGCTGCTGTGCGTGCTGCTGCTGCGTCCCCAGGGTATCTTCGGCCGTCCGATGGCGGCGAGGTGAGTCATGGAAGCCTATCTGATTGCTATCGCCATCGGGATCCTGATCTACATGCTGCTGGCCTTTGGCCTGTCGCTGCACTACGGGTTCACCGGACTGATCAACTTCGGCCACGTCGGCTTCTTCGCCATCGGCGCCTACACCTCGGCGCTGCTGTCGCTCAAGGGCGTGCCGATACCGATATCCATGGTGGCGGCCGCCGCAGTCGCCGCCTTGGCGGCCTGGCCGCTGGGCATGATCGCCTTGCGGTTGGGCAGCGACTACCTGGCCATCGTGACCCTGGGCTTCTCGGAGTCGGTGCGCATGATGCTGCAGACCGAGGAATGGCTGACGCGCGGCATGCACGGCCTGCCGGGCATCCCGCGGTTGTTCGCGGGCTGGGCCTCGCCGCAGACCGTGGACCTGTGGATCATGCTGCTGCTGGTGGCGGTCAACGCCGGGGCGCTGCTGCTGATCCATCTGGTGATACGCAGCCCGTTCGGGCGCGTGATCGAAGCGGTGCGCGACAACGAGGTGGCGGTGCGGGCGCTGGGCAAGGACCCGGCCCGCTTCAAGACCCGTTCGCTGATGCTGGGCGCGGGGCTGGCCGGCCTGGCGGGCGCGTTCCAGGCGCACTACCTGACCTTCATCAGCCCTGAACAGTTCGTGCCGTTGATCACGTTCTACATCTGGATCGCCATCATCCTGGGCGGGGTGGGGCGCTTGAGCGGCGTGGTGGCCGGCACGGTGCTGCTGGTCGGCTTCCTGGAAGGCTCGCGCTTCGTGCGCGACTTCGTCGGCGGCATCTCGGAGGTACAGATGGCCAGCGTGCGCATCGGCGTCATCGGCCTGGCGCTCATCTGCGTGGTGCTGTACCGGCCCCAGGGCATTTTCGGCAACACCTCGACCACGCGCAGGAGATAAGGCATGACGTTGCTTTCCATCAAAGGGCTGAGCGCCGGCTTCGGCGGTTTCAAGGCGCTGGATGACGTGTCGCTGGAAGTGCGCAAGGGCGAAATGGTCGGGGTAATCGGCACCAACGGCGCGGGCAAGAGCACGCTGTTTTCGGTGATCACGGGCTACATCCCGCCCAGTTCCGGGTCGGTGCGCTTCGCCGACGAGGACATCACCGGCGTGGCCGTGCACCAGCGCGTGCGCCGCGGACTGGCCCGCACCTTCCAGGTGCCGCGCGAGTTCAGCCAGCTGACGGTCTTCGACAACATGATGGCCGCCGCGCCGGACCAGCGCGGCGAAAAGCTGGCGGCGCTGGTGTTCGCCCGCCGCGAGGTGGCGCGCGAAGAGGCTCGCAACGCGGAGCGCGTGCATGAACTGCTGGCCTTCCTGAACCTGACCCGCGTGGCGGACGAGCCGGCCGGGAAGCTGTCGGGCGGCCAGAAGAAGCTGCTGGAACTGGGGCGGCTGCTGATGCTGGAGCCGCGCTGCATCCTGCTGGACGAACCGTTCGCGGGCGTCAACCCGGTGCTGATCGAAGAACTGTCGGCGCGCATCGTGGAACTGAACCAGCGCGGCCTGACCGTCGCCATCATCGAGCACAACCTGGAAGAGCTGTCGCGCATCGTGCCGCGCATGTACGTCATGGACCGCGGCCGCGTCATCGCCGAAGGGACGCCAGACAGCGTCCTGGCCAATGAACAGGTGCGCGAAGCGTACATGGGGGGAGTGATATGAGCCAGCTCGTCATGCAAGGCCTGTCCGGCGGCTACGGCGAGGTCGATATCGTGTCCGGCATCGACATGCACGTGGCGCCGCGCGAAATCGTCACCATCGCCGGCACCAATGGCGCGGGCAAGTCCACGCTGGTCAAGGCGGTGATGGGGCTGCTGCCGCGCATTGCCGGAACCATGACCTTCGACGGCCGCGACCTGCTCGCGCTGCCGGTCGAAGAGCGCGTGCGCATCGGCATCTCCTATGTGCCGCAGGTGCGCAATGTGTTCGGCGCGCTGACCGTGCTGGAGAACCTGCAGGTGGTCGAGCACGTGCAGGCGCGCGAAAAGCGCATCCGCGACATGTTCGAGCTGTTTCCCGCGCTGGCCGGGCGGCGCAAGACGCATGCCGAGAACCTGTCCGGCGGCGAACGCCAGCAACTGGCGTTTGCCCGCGCGCTGATGTCTTCGCCGCGGCTGATGGTGCTGGACGAACCCTCGGCCGCCTTGTCGCCGGCGCTGACCGAGCAGGTGTTCGCCGAAGTGCGGCGCCTGCCGCAGATCGGCGTGGGCGTGCTGATGGTCGAGCAGCGCGCGCGCCAGGCGCTGGCGTTCAGCGACCGCGGCTACATCCTGGATTCCGGCCGTATCGTGCTGACCGATACGGGGCAGGCGCTGCTGGCCAACCAGCATATGAGCGATCTGTATATCGGGCGGGGAGGGCATGCGGGGGGCGGCCACGCTGGGGGCGATCGTTCGTCCGCTGGCAATGTCCCCGCCTGAAACCGATTGGACCGTCCCGCCGGCGGCTGTTGGCGCGGACGGCAAGTCTACTTTTCCATGATTCTTTGCAGGAGCCGTACTTTGTCTACTTCCTTGCCTACTTCCGAAACCATGGTTTCCCCGGCGTCCGTTGCCCGCCGCCCCGCGCCCGGCGCCATCGCCGCCCTTACCGCCACCCAGGGCCTGGCCGCGCTGGAGCAGGGCAAGCTGACCTGCGAGGCCTGGGCGCGCGCCTGCCTGGACCGCATCGAGGAACGCAACGGCGGCGTCAAGGCCTGGGTCCGGGTGGACGCCGAAGGCGCGCTGGCCCGCGCCCGCGAATGGGACCGCCACGGTCGGCGGCGCGCGCTGGACGGCGTGCCGCTGGGCATCAAGGACACCATCGACACGGCGGCCATGCCTACCGAACTGGGCGACCCCGAGATCTTTCCCGGCCGCCAGCCCGAGGCCGACGCGCCCGTGGTGACGCAGGCGCGTGAACTGGGCTTCAACCTGCTGGGCAAGAACACCGTGTCGCGCCACGCCATCATGCTGCCCGGTCCGGCGCGCAACCCGCACGACCTGAGCCGCACGCCGGCCGCGTCCTCGGCGGGTTCGGCGGCCGCGGTTGCCGACTTCATGGCGCCGCTGTCCATCGGCACGCAGACGGCGGGCTCCATCCTGCGGCCGTCGGCATTCTGCGGGGCGGTGGGCTTCAAGCCCACGCTGGACGCCATCCCTTATGTGGCCATCCGGCGCTATTCGCGGGTATTGGACGTGATCGGACCCATCTCGCGTTCGGTCGACGACGCCGCACTGTTCATGCGCGCCTTCACGGGCGATCCCCGTTACGATCCGGCGTCTTCGCTGCGCAGCGATTTCCGCCTGGGCGTGTGGCGTCCCAAGGACTGGGCGGACACGGAGCCCTGCATGCGCGAGAGCTTCGAAGCCAATCTGCGCGTGCTGTCGGCCGCCGGCGTGAAGGTGACTGAACTGGCCATGCCGCCGGCCTTCGACACCATGGGCGAGGCGCAGGACGTGATCATGGCCTACGACCTGGCGCGCGAATACGCGGCCATCAAGCGCGACCACGCGGCGCTGTGCGATCCGGGCCTGATCGATTACCTGACCATGGGCGAAGGGCTGTCCGCGGCCGATTACGCCGGGGCGCTGGACGCCGCCGACGCCTGCCGCCGCGCCTTCTACGACGCCGCGCGCGAGGTCGACGCCGTGGTCATGCCTTCCACGCTGGGCGAAGCGCCGCTTGCCAGCTCCACCGGCAGCTCGGCTTTCATCCGCATCTGGTCGCTGCTGCACAACCCGTCCATCACCTTGCCCGTGGCGCGCGGCCCCAACGGTCTGCCGCTGGGCTTCCAGATGATCGGTTTCGTGAAGGAAGACGCGCGGCTGCTGTATTGGGCGCGTTGCGCGGAGCGCATCCTCGGGTCCACCGCGCACCTGGCCTGAACCGCCCGGGACGGGCCGGCGCATGGTCCGGCGCGGCCGGTCACCGAGTGTGTACGTTGTTCCCTTGACCTTGAGAAGCAACCGGCGCGCCGAGGCAGGCCGCCGTTGTTTCACGCTGGATCAGGTGGATGGGCAGCACGTCGCGCGATCCTGTCGCGGGTACGGGTCCATTGATGCGATCAAGCAGCCTGCGCGCGGCAGTGCGAGCCATCGTTTCAACTGGCTGCCGGATTGTCGTGAGAGACATCACGTGCGTGCCCGCCAGGGGCATATCGTCGAATCCCAGGACTGACAGCTGTTGTGGCACCGGGATTCCCTTGCGTCTGGCCGCTTCAAGCACCCCCAGCGCCATGGTGTCATTGCCGGCGATGATCGCGGAAACGGGCTGCGGTCCGGATAGCAGGGTCATCGCGCTCGAGTAGCCGCTTTCCATGGAGTACATGCCAAAAATCAGCGGGATGTCCTGGCGGTGAATTCCCTGGTTTTCCAGCCAGCTCAAGGCGCCTTCCGATCTGTCGCGACTGGTTGAAGTATTGCGTTGCCCCATGACCAGCCCGATCCGCCTGTGGCCCAGCTCAAAAAGATGGCGCGCCGCTTCCGCCCCGGCATGAACGTTGTCGATTTCCACGGTATCGACGTTGGACTCATCGACTGAGCGGATGACAAGCACCAGTGGAATGGCTCGGCGCTTCAGTTCCGCGACGATAGGAGAATCCAGCGTTGCGGTCGCCAGGACGAGTCCATCCAGATAGCCATCGACTAGCGGACGCAACTTTTGTAGGCCGTTCGATTCGCTCATCGAATCGATGATGAGGATCATGTGATAGCCGGCCTCGTCGAACGCATCATGCAAATGCGCGATCAAAGACGTGATGAATGGGTTGTGCAGTGCTTCCACCACAACTCCGATGACTTTTGTCGCGGCCTTGCGCAGTTTTCTGCCCTGCATGGGCATGCGATATCCCAGTTGTGCGGCTGCCTCCTGAACGGCATCGCGGGTCGCGGCGCTGATTGCAGGGTGGCCGGACAACGCGCGCGAGACGGTGGACACGGCGACGCCCGCGCGATCCGCAACGTCCTTTAGTTTTTTCTTTTGGGGCGCCGACTCGTTGTCATGCATGGCGGACCTTTTGGTGAGGGTTTTTACCAACTATTTGCACTGCATTTGCATAAAAAGTTGCACCATAATTTATGCAAATTAGTGACGCAAAATATAGCAAGATTTGCATTCAATGCGCAATCGTGAATGCTGGGTATCTGACTTTTCATCAATAGGGAGCAAGCGATGGTTCGGTTTTTGAAGCAAGGACGCACTGAAGAGCAATCGGAATCTGACGCGGCGCAAGTGCAAGGCACGGTCAGCGGCATTCTTGCCGATATCGGCAAGCGAGGCGACGATGCATTGCTCGAGTACTCCCGCAAGTTCGACAAGTGGGCGCCCGAATCATTCAAGCTTTCGGAGGCGCAGATTCAAGAATGCATGGCGCAATTGAGCGCGGGTCAGCTTGACGACATCCGCTTTGCGCAGACGCAGATACGCAACTTCGCCCAACTGCAGAAGGAATCCATGCGCGATGTCGAAGTCGAGACCCTTCCTGGGGTCATCCTCGGGCATAAGAATCTTCCGGTGGAAAGTGTGGCCTGCTATGTGCCGGGGGGCAAGTTTCCGCTGGTTGCGTCGGCGCATATGGGCGTGGTCACGGCAAAGGTAGCGGGCGTGCCCCGCGTGGTCGCTTCGTCGCCGGTGGTAAACGGCAAGCCATCGGCGGCCGTGGTCGCGGCAATGCATCTGGCCGGAGCGGACGAGATCTATACCCTGGGTGGCGTGCAGGCCATCGGCGCCTTCGCCATCGGGACGGCAAGCATTCGTCCGACCACCATGGTCATCGGCCCCGGCAACGCGTTCGTGGCCGAAGCCAAACGACAGCTCTTCGGGCGGATCGGGATCGACCTGCTGGCGGGTCCGACGGAAACCCTGGTCATCGCTGATGACTCGGTCGATGCCGAACTGTGCGCCACCGATCTGCTTGGCCAGGCTGAACACGGCTACAACACGCCCGCGATCCTGATCACCAACTCGGAAACGCTGGCTCGCGAGACCATGCAGGAAGTCGAACGCCTGCTGAAGATCTTGCCCACTGCGAACACGGCAGGCGTGTCGTGGCGCGACTACGGCCAGGTCATTGTGTGCGACAGCTACGAGGAGATGGTGGAGCAGGCCGACCTTATCGCCAGCGAGCACGTCCAGGTCATGACGCGGGATCCCGATTACTTCTTGAACAACATGCGGAACTACGGCGCTCTTTTCCTGGGGGCGCGTACCAACGTCGCATACGGTGACAAGGTGATAGGCACGAATCACACCTTGCCCACGGGCAGGGCTGCCCGCTACACCGGGGGCTTGTGGGTGGGAAAGTTCATCAAGACCTGCACTTATCAGAAGGTTTTGACGGATGAGGCTTCTGCCTTGGTCGGCCGCTATTGCTCCAGGCTGTGCGGCATCGAAGGCATGGTAGGCCACGGCGAACAGGCGAACATCCGCATCCGCCGCTACGGCAACACCGAGGTGCCCTACGCCGGGGTGGCCTCGTGACCGGATGATCGGTTCTCGCTGGCGCGAGATTGCGCCGCGGGGACAGGTGCGGCTGGAAGGTTCCAGCCGCGTTCAATGGAATGTGATCGAGACGACTCGACGACTTGGCAAGGGATGGCAATGGAAAAACCCGAAGGATTCAAAGGCGAAATAGGCCGCACGTATCGGGACTCGACGCCCTGGTGGCCGGAGCAGGTCCGCGTGCCCAAGGATGCGCCCAATATCGTATTCATCGTGCTCGACGATGTGGGTTTTGCCGACCTGGGATGCTATGGGTCCGAGATCGCGACGCCGCGCATGGACCGGCTGGCGGCGAAGGGCGCGCACTATTCGAACTTTCACGTGACTTCGATGTGCTCACCGACACGGGCCTGCCTGTTGACGGGTCGCAACGCGCATGCGGCAGGGGTGGGCATCATTGCCGAATGGTCCAGCGGCTATCCAGGGTACGCGGGCCAAGTCGGAAAAAATGCGGCCACCGTTCCCGAAGTGCTGGGCTTGCATGGCTATTCCAGCTACGCCGTCGGGAAGTGGCATTTGACCAATATCGCCGATTACGGCGCGGCGGGCCCGCACGATAACTGGCCCATAGGCAAGGGCTTTAACCGCTGGTACGGATTTCACGGCGCGCTGACGGATCAATGGAATCCTGAGCTATGCCAGGACAACCGTCCCATCCAGCTCGAGAAGACGGACGACTATCACCTGAGCACGGATCTCGTTGACCACGCGATTACCGACATCAAGGATCACATCAGTTCTGCCCGGGGACGGCCATTCTTCCAGTACTTGGCGTTCGGGGCCTGCCATTGGCCTCATCACGTACCCCAGGAGTACATCGACCGCCACAAGGGCAAATATGACGGCGGCTGGGATGTCATTCGCGCCCAAAGGCACCAGAAGCAATTGGAGCTGGGCGTCGTGCCGCCCGGAACGGCGCTTGCGCCACTCAATCCCGGGGTCCGTCCATGGACGGAATTTCCGGCGGACGAGCGCAAGCTATTGGCGCGCCTTCAAGAAACCTATGCGGGTTTCCTGGAGCACACCGACGATCAGATAGGCAGGCTCGTCGATCACCTGGAAGCCATTGGCCAATTGGACAATACGTTGATCGTATTGCTGTCCGACAACGGCGCCAGCCCTGAGGGCGGCCCGACCGGGGCGATCAACTTGCGCAAGCACATGGTCTACGAGACGGAATCGCCGCAGGTCGGCATCGCGCATCTGGACAAGATCGGCAGTGAGCTGGCCTACAACCATTACCCCACCGGTTGGGCGCAAGTCTCCAATACTCCGTTGAAGTGGTACAAGAAAAACGTGCATGGGGGCGGAGTCCGCGCGCCGTTGATCATCCATTGGCCGGGCCATATTGCCGATCCGGGGGTCTTGAGGCATCAATATCATCACGTCATCGACATTGCGCCCACGCTCTACGAAATCATGAACATCGAGGCGCCCCAGCAATACAAGGGCGTGCCGCAATTGCCGGTGCACGGCGTCAGCATGAATTACACGCTCGCCGATGTGGGGGCGCCGACCAAGAAAGACTCCCAGATTTTCGAGCTGCTCGGAGACCGTGCCATCTGGCATCAAGGTTGGAAGGCAGTTTCACGGCACCCGAAGGGACGTGACTTTGACCTGGACCAATGGGAGCTTTACCACTTGTCGGAAGATTTCTCCGAGGCTTCCGATCTGGCCAAACAGTATCCGGCGAAGCTTGAAGAACTGGTGGCCCGATGGTGGCAGGAGGCGGGCCGCTATGGCGTGCTGCCTTTGGATGACAGGGATTGGGAACGGGCGGCCGAGCGGCTCAAGATGAATCAGACCTTGCGCTATGAATTCCATAGCAATATGGCCCGGGTGGACAGGATGCAATCCCCCGACATTACGGATCGCAGCTATGCCATTGAAGCGCGCTTCAGCGTGGGCGACGAACCGCCGCGCGGCGTGCTGTTGGCCTGGGGCAGCCATTTTGGCGGCTTCGTGATTTACCTGAAGGACGGGCGGCTTTGCTATGAGTACGTGTACTCCGAGTCGCTGACGCATCGTATCGAGAGTCCATACCAGCCCCCGCCTGGCAATGCCAACGTCCAGCTTCATTTCACGCGGAGCGGAAAGAACGCCGGGCGAGCGGTACTGCTGGCGGATGGCAAGGAATTGGGCGGCGTCGATATACCCAAGACCTGGCCGACACACGGCACGACCGCGGGGCTGAACTGCGGACAGGATGCCGGCGCTCCCGTGAGCTTTTCCTACCAGAAGCCGTTCCGGTTCAACGGGAACGGACTGAAAGTGACGGTGAGTCTTGCGACGGACAGCGAAAGCGAGGCTGGGGCGGCATATGCCGCCGCCCTGAAAGAGCAATAAGGCGTTCGGGATATGCCGTCGTCGGCGGCGCGTGGGACAGTCCTTTTACAAGAACAGGAAACGTTATGTGGAAAGCACTTTTACGCTCGCTCGGGCTGGCGTGCAGCCTTGCCGCTGCATGGCCGTCTGCGCATGCCGAGGCCGTCTACCCGGCCAAACCCATCCGTCTGGTGGTGGCGTTTTCGCCGGGCGGTTCAGCGGATATCCTGGCGCGCCTGCTGGCGGAGAGAATGGCGGAGAACCTGGGAAAGCCGGTCATCGTCGAAAACAAGGCAGGGGCCAGCGGCAATATCGGCGGTGACTATGTGGCGCGAGCCGCGCCGGACGGCTACACCTTGTTGCTGGCTTCGGCGGGGCCGACAGTCATCAACCCCAGCCTGTACTCCAATATGTCCTACAAGCCGGCAACGGACCTTGCGCCCGTTTCGCTATTGGTCAAGGACTACAACCTGATGGTGATCAACGCGTCGATCCCGGCAAGAAACCTGAAGGAATTCATTGCCTACGCGAAGTCCCATCCTGGAAAACTGAGTTTCGGCTCGCCTGGTACAGGTACGCCGGCGCATCTGGCGGGCGAGCTCCTCAATCAACAGGGGGGAATCGAATTGCTGCATGTGCCCTACAAGGGTACCGGCCCGGCCATCACAGACCTGCTGGCAGGCCACATCACCATGATGATCGACAACATGCCGCCCTTGTTGCCCTATGTGCAGTCGGGAAAGCTGCGGGCCTTGGCAGTGGCTAGCGAAGCGCGGGCAGAATCCATGCCGGATGTGCCCACCGCCAAGGAAGCCGGACTGGACAACTATGTGGTTACCGCATGGAAGGGCTTGATGGTGCCCGCCGGCACGCCCGGGCCGGTAGTCGAGCGGCTGCATGAGGCGGTGACGCAGGCGTTGGCGAATCCGGAAATGAAAAAGCGCCTGGTGGAGCTTGGCGCGGAACCCGTTGGAGGCAGCCCTGCCCAATTCGCAGAGCAAATTCGCAACGATACGCAGTGGTGGGCGGCGCTGATCAAGTCGACAGGCACAAAGCTGGATTAGGCCTGGGGCATTGCGTTCGCCATCGCGGCGAGTCGGTGAGGTTTTTTGGGGGGGGGGCGTACCGACGTCCCCCCCCAATTCATTTTCCGGGTTTTCCCCAGTAATTCTCAAAATTTGGGAATAAAAAATAAGAAAAGAACCAAAAGTTGATAATCTGCGCTCCGTTAGCTTGGAGCCAAATCTTGAAAGCGGATCACTCAGTCGGGGCAGGCGCGGATCGCGTGCTGTATGTGCTGGCCACCCTGGCCAGGCATGACGGCCCCCTCAGCATCGCCGCTTTGGCCGAACAGACCGGCCTGGCGCAAAGCACCCTGTACCGGCAGGTGGCGCTGCTCAAGCGCTGGGGCTTCGTCGCCGAGCACGACGGCGAATACGGCCCCGGCCCGCTGTGCGTGCAACTGGCCTGGGGCTTTGACCAGTCCTCGTTCCTGATCCATGAGGCGCAGCCCGACATGGCCGCGCTGGCCGCCGCCTCCGGCGAAACCATCGGCCTGCTGGTGGCGGTCAAGGACCAGGCGGTGTGCCTGGACATGATCGAAAGCCAGCATCCGCTGCGCTGTTCCTTCACCAAGGGGCGCGGCCTGCCGCTGGCGCGCGGCGCCTCCGCCAAGTCGCTGCTGGCCTTCATGCCGCTGGCCCGGCTGCAGGCCGCGCTGGCCTATCTGGCGGCCGAGGCCGGCGTGGATGCCGGTCGTCTCGGACACGAGCTGGAAACCATCCGCGCCCAGGGCTACGCCATGACCGACAGCGAGGTCGACGCGGGTGTCTGGGGCGTGAGCGTGCCGATCTTTCAACGCGCCAATCAGGCCGTGGCCTCGATCACGCTGATGGCGCCTTCGACCCGGGCCGCCCAGCGGCCCGAGGCATTGACCGAAATGACCGTGGCCGCGGCCCGGCGCATCTCGGCGAAGTTGCAGGCCCACTAAGCCTGCGCCTCGCGGCAATCGACCTTTTTTCCTTTTTTCCTCGCCGTATCCGTACACCTCCGACCGCCGTATCCACTTTCCATAGAGGACCCACCATGACCACTCGCCGCACACTGCTGACCGCCGCCCTGACGCTGGGCCTCGCCTGGAGCGCCGGTCCGGCGTTCGCCCAGGAAACCATCCGCGCCGTGACCGACGCGACTTTCCCGCCGATGGAGTTCGTCAAGGACGGCAAGCGCACCGGCTTCGACATCGAACTGGTGGAAGCCCTGGCCGGCGCCATGGGCAAGAAGGTTGAATGGATCGACATCGACTTCAAGGGCCTGATTCCTGCCCTGCAAGCCGGTCGCGCGGACATCGCCGTGTCCGCCATCTACATCACGCCCGAGCGCGCCAAGGTCGTGGACTTCACCGACCCGTACTACGCGGGCGGCCTGGTCGTCATGACCAAGAAGGACGGCCCGGTCAAGACGCTGAAGGACCTGGACGGCCGCAAGGTGTCGGTACAGGTCGGCACCAAGTCGGTCAACTACCTGAAGGAACACTACCCGTCGGTGCAGCGCGTGGAAGTCGAGAAGAACCAGGAGATGTTCAACCTGGTGCAGATCGGCCGCGCCGAAGCCGCGGTGACGGGCAAGCCCGCCGCCAAGCTGTTCGCCCAGAGCACCACCGACCTGACCGTGCTGAACGACCAGATCACCACCGAGGACTACGGCATCGCCGTGCCCAAGAACAAGCCTGAGCTGACCCGTGAACTGAATGCCGCGTTGCAGAAGCTGAAGGCCGACGGCAGCTACCAGGCCATCGTCAACAAGTGGTTCGAGGCTCCCGCGAAATGAACCTGGATTTTTCTCCCGTCTTTGCCGACTTCGGCGCGCTGGTCAATGGCGCCGTGGTCACCGTCGAGGTGACCGCGGGCGCCTTGCTGCTGGCCTGCGTCATCGGCCTGCTGGTGGGCGTGGGGCGCCTCAACCCGAAGCGCTACGTCGTCTACAACCTGTGCAGCGTCTATCTGCTGCTGTTCCGCGGCACGCCGCTGCTGGTGCAGCTGTTCATCTGGTTCTTCGGCCTGCCGCATTTCGGCATCACCTTGCCGGCGTTCGCCTGCGGCGTGCTGGGCCTGGGCATGTATTCCGGCGCCTACGTGTCGGAAATCGTGCGCGGCGCGATCCAGTCGGTGGACCGCGGCCAGACCGAGGCGGCGCGCTCGCTCGGCATGTCGTCCGGCCAGGCCATGCGCATCATCGTGCTGCCGCAGGCGGTGGTGCGCATGATCCCGCCGCTGGGCAATGAATTCATCGCGCTGATCAAGAACTCGGCCCTGGTGTCGCTCTTGACGATCCACGATCTGATGCATGAAGGCCAGAAGATCATCAGCGTGTCCTATCGCTCGCTGGAAACCTATCTGGTGGTGGCGCTGATTTATCTGATCCTGACCACCGCCACCATGCTGGTGCTGCGCAAGGTTGAACACCGCCTGCGCGCGGGGGGGATGGTGCAATGAACTCCGCAATGAACTCCGTCAAGACCCGGGCCGAGGCACCGCAAGAAATGATCCGCATCCGCGGCCTGCGCAAGTCCTACGGCGACCACGAGGTCCTGAGCGGTATCGACTTCGACGTGCTGCCGTCCCAGGTGGTGGTGGTGATCGGGCCCAGCGGCTCGGGCAAAAGCACCTTGCTGCGCTGCTGCAATGGCCTGGAGGTGGCGCAAGCCGGCACCATCGACATCTGCGGCCAGACCCTGCTGGACCACGGCAAGCTGCTGCCTGAAGCCGAACTCAACCAGTTGCGCATGCAGGTGGGCATGGTGTTCCAGGGCTTCAACCTGTTTCCGCACCTGTCGGTGCTGGACAACGTCACGGTCGGTCCGCGCAAGCTGCGCGGCATGGGCCGCGAGGAAGCCCACGCGCTGGCTGCGGATCTGCTGGACAAGGTCGGCCTGGGCCAGAAGATGTCGGCCATGCCCGCCAGCCTGTCGGGCGGGCAGAAGCAGCGCGTGGCCATCGCCCGCGCCCTGGCCATGCAGCCCAAGGTCATGCTGTTCGACGAGCCGACTTCGGCGCTGGATCCGGAGCTGGTGGGCGAAGTGCTGCAGGTCATGAAGCTGCTGGCCAAGGAAGGAATGACCATGATGGTGGTCACCCACGAAATGGGCTTTGCCCGCGACGTGGCCGACATGGTGGCGGTGATGGATGGCGGCGTGATCCTGGAATCCGGTTCGCCCGACGTGATCTTCACCCAGCCGCGCGAGCCGCGCACCCGTGAATTCCTGCAGGCCGTGCTGAACGCCGGGCAGGGGGCTGCATGAGCGCTGCGCAATTCGACAAAAGCCTGTGGAAGGCCCGCGACGACAGCGCCGAACAAGGCGATACGCGCCGCCTGGCGCATATCGTCGAAGCGGCCGCCGGCCAGGCCCGCAAGGGCGAGGCGGTGCTGCTGGGCTTTGCCTGCGACGCCGGCGTGGCCCGCAACCAGGGCCGCATCGGCGCAGCCGAAGGCCCGTCGGCCATCCGCAAGTTCCTGGCGGGCTTGCCGGCGCATGGCCTTGCGCGCCTGCTGGACGCCGGCGACGTGGCCTGCGAGGGCGACCAGCTGGAGTCTGCCCAGGAACAGCTCGGCCTGCGCGTGGCGGAACTGTTGGAGCAGGGCGCCCGGCCGCTGGTGCTGGGCGGCGGCCATGAGATCGCCTGGGGCAGTTTCCAGGGCCTGGCGCGCTGGCTGGATGCCCGCGGCGACACGGAGCCCGTGCTGGTGCTGAACCTGGACGCGCACTTCGACCTGCGCACCGGGCGGCCCGGCAGTTCCGGCACGCCGTTCGACCAGATTTCGCGGTACTGCGAGGAACGCGGCCGGGCCTTGCAATACGCCTGCCTGGGCGTTTCACGGTTGGCCAACACGCCGGCGCTGTACGCGCGCGCCGCCGAAGTCGGCGCCATCTGGGTCGAGGACCGCGACATGCAGGAGCGCCATCTTGCTGCGCGCCTGGCCAACGTCGACGCCTTGCTGGCGCGGGCGCGGCACGTCTACCTGACCATAGACCTGGACGTGCTGCCGGCGGGGGTCATGCCGGGAGTGTCGGCGCCGGCGCCCTATGGGGTACCGCTGACGGTGATCGAGGAAATCGTGCTGCGGGTCAAGGCCAGCGGCAAGCTGCGCCTGGCCGACATGGCCGAATTCAACCCGCGTTTCGACCAGGACGGTCATGGCGCGCGGGCGGCGGCGCGGTTGGCTTGGCAGTTGCTGAACGACTGAACGTACCGGATGCGGCATCCAGCGGGATGCGGCATGGCGGGACCCGACGGGACGTTTTCCTTAGCTGGAAGCCGTCCCGTTTTTCATCCTCCTCACGGCTGGTCGCGAGCGCACCCGCTCATGGCTGGCAGGCTGGACGCTGGCGGTTTCGCGGCTTAGGATAAGGGCAGCATCAGGCGCGGGTTTGTGACCCGTTCGGTCGCCACAGCATTTATGCGTCCCTATTTAAAATATTTTTGTTTTAAATGGGGACGTCATAACTTTCGTGGATAAAATGGCGCAACTTAGTCAGGAGAGCATGCTCATGTCTCAAACTCCCACCCACGCCTTGCCGTCTTATCTGAATGCCGATGACCTCGGCCCCTGGGGTAATTACCTGCAACAAGTCGATCGGGTCACCCCGTATCTCGGCTCTCTGGCGCGGTGGGTTGAAACCCTGAAGCGCCCCAAGCGCTCCCTGATCGTCGATGTGCCGATCGAACTCGACAACGGCAGCATCGCCCACTTCGAAGGCTACCGCGTCCAGCACAACACCTCGCGCGGCCCGGGCAAGGGCGGCGTGCGCTTCCACCAGGACGTCACGCTGTCCGAGGTGATGGCGCTGGCGGCCTGGATGTCGATCAAGAACGCCGCAGTGAACCTGCCCTACGGCGGTGCCAAGGGCGGCGTGCGGGTTGACCCGCGCAAGCTGTCCGCTTCCGAACTCGAGCGCATGACGCGCCGCTACACCTCGGAAATCGGTGTCATCATCGGACCCTCCAAGGACATCCCGGCGCCTGACGTGAACACCAACGCCCAGACCATGGCCTGGATGATGGACACGTACTCCATGAACGAAGGCGCCACCGCCACCGGCGTGGTCACCGGCAAGCCGATCGCGCTGGGCGGCAGCCTGGGCCGCGTCGAGGCCACCGGCCGCGGCGTGTTCGTGGTGGGCTGCGAAGCCGCGCGCGACCTGAACATCGACGTGTCCAAGGCGCGCGTGGTGGTGCAGGGCTTCGGCAACGTGGGCGGCACCGCCGCCCGCCTGTTCCATGAAGCCGGCGCCAAGGTCATCGCCGCGCAGGACCACACCGGCACCGTCCACAACGCCGAAGGGCTGGACGTGCACAAGCTGCTGTCCTACGTGTCGCAGCATGGCGGCGTGGGCGGCTTCTCCGGCGGCCAGGCCATGGACAAGAACGAGTTCTGGACGCTGGAAACCGAATTCCTGATCCCGGCCGCCCTGGAAAGCCAGATCACCGCCGCCAACGCCGCCAAGGTGCGCGCGAAGATCGTGGTGGAAGGCGCCAACGGCCCGACCACGCCTGAAGCGGACGACATCCTGGCCGAACACGGCGTCTATGTGGTGCCGGACGTGCTGGCCAACGCCGGCGGCGTGACGGTCAGCTACTTCGAATGGGTGCAGGACTTCTCCAGCTTCTTCTGGAGCGAGGACGAAATCAACCAGCGCCTGGAGCGCCTCATGCGCGAAGCCTACGCGGCGGTGTCGCAAGTGGCCAAGGAGCACAAGGTCACGCTGCGCACGGCAGCGTTCATCGTCGCTTGCACGCGCATCCTGCAAGCGCGCCAGGTGCGCGGCCTGTATCCGTGATACCCGATACGGCGGGGCGTTCCCGGACGCCGCGCCGAGGAGGGCAGTGAGACAAAAAAGGAAATCGCCCCGCAAGGGGCGATTTCCATTTGCGCGCCCGCCTGTGCATCGCGCATGAATAGCACATCGGCGTTGCATGCTTGCGCCCGCAGCGTCAATCCGCGCCGGTGTCGGCCAGGCGCCACAGCAAACCCTTTTTTTGCGGCCTAGGGAATCTCCCAGCTTGCGTTACGAGAACTGACACATTGCGTCCCTAGAATTCGTTCCTGCCATGCGCCGAGCGCGCCGCACGCGATGCGTGCCAGCCCGGATGCGCATGTCTGTTCAATCAATGGGAATTTGCAATGAAAAAGACTTTGTTCGTCACCGCGATGCTGGCCGCGTTCGGCGCAACCGCGCAAGCGGAAACCTCGGTGACGCTGTATGGCTTGATCGACACCGGTATTGGCTACCAGCGCATCAAGGGCGATGGCTACCACGAGTCCAAGGTGGGCATGGTCAACGGCGTGTCCAGCGGTTCGCGCTGGGGTCTGCGCGGCGCCGAGGACCTGGGCGACGGCCTGAGCGCCGTGTTCACGCTGGAAAGCGGCTTCAACTCGGCCAGCGGCGTGTCGGGCCAGAGCAGCCGCCTGTTCGGCCGCCAAGCCACCATCGGTCTGAAGAGCACCTCGTGGGGTCTGCTGGAACTGGGCCGCCAGACCAACATCGCCTCGAAGTACTTCGCCGCGATCGATCCGTTCGGCGGCAGCTACGGCCAGGCCAACATCGGCGTGGCGTTCAGCGCCGCCAACACGGTCCGCTACGACAACATGGTGCAGTACTCGACGCCGTCGTTCAGCGGCGTGCAGTTCGGCATCGGCTACTCGTTCAATGCCGCCGACACGACCGCCGCGCAAACCGGCTTCAAGACCGCCGACAACACCCGCGCCATCACGGCCGGCCTGCGTTATGTCAGCGGCCCGGTGAACGTGGCGCTGACCTATGACCAGCTGAACCCCGCGAACCAGATGAACTCCGACGCCACGCCCAAGTCGTGGATGATCGGCGGTTCGTATGACTTCGAAGTGCTGAAACTGGCGCTGGCCTACGGCCAGACCCGCGACGGCTGGTTCACCGGCCAGGGCGCCAATGCCTTCGGCAGCGGCAGCCCCGAAGCCAAGGGCTTCGGCACCAACGTGGCGGCGTCGGGATTCAAGGCCAATTCGTACCTGGTCGGCCTGAGCGTGCCGATCGGCGGCGCCAGCAACATCCTGGCTTCGTGGCAGCGCGCCGATGCGGACAGCACCAAGCTGACCGGCGACGACGCCACCATGAACATCTACAGCCTGGGCTACACCTACAACCTGTCCAAGCGCACCAATCTGTACGCCTTGGGCTCGTATGCCACCAACTTCGCGTTCACCGACGGCGTGAAGAGCACCGTGGCCATGGTGGGCGTGCGTCACCGCTTCTAAGACGCCGGCGCGCAGGGGCGGCGCGTCAGCGTCGCCCTGCCGCCGCGGTTGCACTGAGCGGACTGGGCGTCTTACCCGGCCACAGACGCGAAAAAAGCGGCCACCTCCCTAGCTCCATCCTCAGTCCGCTCAACCGAACCCCGGTTTGATGCCGTACGGAACGCCCGCGCAGAGCGCGGGCGTTGCCGCGTGCAGCCTAGCTCATGAAGCAGGCAGCAGCTCAGGCTTCAGGATCCCGCGCAGTTCCGCATACGGAATGTTCAGCTCGGGTTCGCCATGCGAGTATGGCGCGATGGAATAGGCGTCGTACTTGACCACGATGCCGTCGCGCGTCAACGCATAGTTGTCGCTTTCCTGGAACGGCCACATCTTGTTGTAGGCCGCCGGATCGCGGCGCGCATCGGGATTGCTGGCCAGCCACTTGGCATGCGCCTGCCGCAGCGCGGCAACGTACTGCGGATGGCGTCCGGGTATCAGGGCTTCTTCCAGGCTCATTACGCGGCCGTGGCTGCGTTGCCAGTTCAGGTACTGGGTGGCGGGGATGCCGTGCGCGGCGCCGGTCAGGAACTGCTCGGTATGCAGTTCGACCGCCACGATGTCACCCACCGTATCCTTCACGCTGGCCTTGAAATAGGTGGCGTCGCGCGCGCGCGCCACCGACCAGAAGTACTGCGTGTACTGGGACAGCGTGTCGTAGGGGCCGCGGCGGTTGGCGTCGGTGCCGGTCATGTAGGCCAGCACGTGGTCCACCAGCGCGGTGAGCTTGGGGATGCCCGGGAACGCGACGCTGTCGATTTCGATGCGCGGGCAATCACCCTCGCAGCCGGGCTTGCTGGATGCCCACTTGATGCGTTCGGTGGACAGGTCGCCGACTTTTTCCGGCGTGGACGCCCTGGCCGGAGCCTGCGTGGCCAGTGTGATGTCGGCGGGCGGCGTGCTGCCGCAGCCGGCCAGCGCCAGGACGGCTGCACCCAGGACCAAACCGCTTATCGCGCCTTGCGGCGTGAATGTGCGACGCATTGAAACTACCTCCAGAAAATCGGGGCGGGGCGCTCAGGGCACCACGCCGGTCCACTCGGACGTGGAGAACTTCTCGGCCGCCTGCGCTCGCGCGCGCGCCAGGGTGTCGCTGCCTACCTGCCCGGGGGTAAGACGGTGCAGGCCGGCAAAAGTTTCCACCATGCGGTCGATGATGACTTCCCGCGCCAGCCCGGTCTGGGTGCGCAAGGGGTCGACGCGTTTCTTTGCGCTGGTGGTGCCTTTGTCGGACAGCTTTTCGCGTCCGATGCGCAGGACCTCGACCATTTTATCCGCGTCGATGTCGTAGGACATGGTGACGTGATGCAGGACGGCGCCGCCGCGGCGGGCTTGCGCCGCTCCGCCGATCTTGCCGATGTCGGAGGCGATGTCGTTGAGCGGCTGGTACCAGGCCTTGATGCCCAGGCCCTGCAAGGCGGTCAAGACCCAGGCGTCCAGGAATGCGTAGGACTCCTGGAAGCTCATGCCGTGCACCAGCGCCTGAGGGGCGCTGAGCGAATAGGTGATGGAGTTGCCGGGCTCGATGAACATGGCGCCGCCGCCGCTGACGCGGCGCACGACTTCGATGCCGTGGCGGCGCGCGCCTTCGGGATCGACTTCGTTCTTCAGGGATTGGAAGCGGCCGATCACGACGGCGGGCGCGGACCACTCCCAGATACGCAGGGTGGGCGGGCGCTGGCCGGCGCCGACTTCGTCGGTGATGACGGCGTCCAGCGCCATGTGCAGCGCCGGCTCCTGCGGTCCTTCATGGATCAGTTGCCAGTCGTAGTCGTTCCAGTCGGTGCGCGTCATGCCAACGCCCTCCGCAGCACCACGGCGATGGCCTCGGCCGAGAAGCCGAACATTTCGGCATCGGCGGGCAGCGCCGATTGCACGGCCAGCGCCAGTTCCAGTTCGCCGGCGTCGGCCGGCAGGCCGTTCAGGCCGTGGTTGATGGCGTCCAGGGCCTCGGGCGGCTCAAGAAAAAAATCGCCGCTGATGCGCACGTCGGCCAGTCGGCCATCGCGCACTTCCAGATCCGCGACGACCAGTTTGCCGCCGGGGACTTTGTATTCGCCATGCATGGGCGCTCCTTGCTGTATCAGCACCAAAAACTACAGGCTGAGCTTCATGCCGTCGTGGCTGGCCTTGAAGCCCAGGCTTTCATAGAACCTGCGCGCATCGGGCCGGGCGCGGTCGGTGGTCAGTTGCACCAGGCCACAACCCTGGATGCGGCATTGCTCGATCGCCCACTCGAACATCTTGCGTCCGAGGCCGGCGCCGCGCGACGACGAAGCGATGCGTACGCTTTCGATCTGTCCGCGCCACTGGCCCAGCCGCGACAGGCCGGGTATGAACGATAACTGCAAACAGCCGACCAGGTTCGGACCCTGTTCGACCACGGCCAGGAATTGATTGGAGTCCTGGCCGATTGCGGCAAAGGCGGCAGCATAGCGCGGGTCCAGCGGCAGCGCGGGATTCTCGCGCGTGGCGCCGAGTTCGTCGTCGGCCAGCAGGGCGACGATGGCCGGCAGATCTCCCAGTCGCGCGCGGCGGAAAACCAGTTGCGGGTCGGGCATGGCGGCTCCTTCAGCGCGCGACGTTCTGGGCGGTCTGGCCGAACAGGATGCGGCGCGATTCCTCGTCGCCGACGGACGGCGCCGTATTGATGGTGTCGGCCAGGGCATAGGCGCGTTGCGTGGCGGGGCGCGCCGCGATGGCGTCAAACCAGCGTTTGAGGTGCGGGAAGTCGTTCAGGTCCTGGCCCTGCTTGGCGTGCGGCACGATCCAGGGATAGGCCGCCATGTCCGCGATGGAATAGTCGCCGGCGACGAACTCGCGGTCCGCCAGGCGCTTGTTGAGCACGCCATACAGGCGGTTGGTTTCCTTGACGTAGCGTTCGATGGCGTAGGCGATGCGCTCCTGCGCGTAGCCCGAGAAATGGTGGTTCTGGCCGGCCATGGGGCCCAGGCCGCCCATTTGCCAGAAGAGCCACTGCGACACTTCGGCGCGGCCGCGCAGGTCGGCGGGCAGGAAGCGGCCGGTTTTCTCGGCGAGATACAGCAGGATGGCGCCCGACTCGAACAAGGAAATCGGCGCGCCGCCGTCGGCCGGGGCTTGGTCGACGATGGCGGGAATGCGGTTGTTCGGCGCGATGGCCAGGAACTCGGGCTTGAATTGATCGCCGCGGCCGATGTTCACCGGATGGATCTTGTAGGGCAGGCCGGTTTCTTCGAGGAACAGCGTGATCTTGTGGCCGTTGGGGGTGGTCCAGTAGTAGAGATCGATCATGGGATGTCCTGTGCGTTGCACCGGCGGCGGCCGGCGCAGGGAAAAGCCATGATAGCGGGGCTTGGTTTGCGCCGGCCCCAATAACCGGGGGGCGGGTACGGATTTGTCCCCCTGGGTTGCCAGTGCGATCCGCCGGCGGATTTCAGGCCGCGCCGGCGCGCGGCCGGCCCGGCAGGCGCCAGGTCCAGTTCAGGCTGACGCCCGCCGCCGCAACGAAGATCATGGCCACGCCGGCGATCTGCGTGGCGTCCATGCGATGCCCGTAGACCACGAAGTCCAGCAGGATGGCGACGGCAGGATAGATGAAGCTCAGTGCGGCGGTGGAGGTGGTCGGCAGCTTCTGGATGGCCGAGTACATGAGGATGTACATCAGGCAGGTGTGGATCAGCCCCAGTGCGACCAGGTAGCCCCATTGCAGCGGCGCGGCGGGCAGGGCATTGAAGTCCGCCATGGGCAGCAGCATCACGGCGCCCAGCGTCACCTGCACCAGCGCCAGCACCTGCGGCGGAATGTGCTTGAGCCGCTTGACGATGATGGCGGTGACGCCATAGAGCGCCGCCGCGCCCAGGCCCAGCATCAGCCCCGACAGATAGGCGCGGCCGTCCGCGCCGCCGGCTTCGGACAGGCGCAGCACCAGCATCAGGCCGGCAAAGGCCAGCACTGACCACGCCAGCTTGCCGCGTGTGGGCCGCTCGCCCAGGAACAGCACGCCCAGGCCGATCAGGAAGAAGGGCTGCACGTTGTAGACCGCGGTGGCCAGCGAAATGGACGCCAGCCGGTAGGCGGAAAACAGCAGCACCCAGTTCAACACCAGCGCGGCGCCGGCGGCCAGGGCCAGCGCCAGCGTCCTGGCGGTGAACAGGCCGGGCTTGAGCAGGCCGCGCGCCCAGCAATACAGAAACAGTGACAGGGCGCCGAACACGCAGCGGAAGAAAACCACGTTCCAGGCGCTCTGGCCCGACTCCAGCACGAAGACGCCCAGGGTGCCGGACAAAGTCATCGCGGCGGCCATCTGGGCCAAGCCCACGCGTTCTGATGAGGGGTTCATGAGGGTTCTCCAGGGGCCTCGCGGCCACGATGTTCGATGGAGAAATTATCCCAGGCGGATCAAGCCGGTTATATGATGTTGATGTGGTGAATCGATTCCGAAACCTTTGTTTAGGTGGAATTTATGCAAAACGACCTAAAAAGTGAAAACCCGGTACTGGATGGTATCGATCGCCGCCTGGTCGAGACGCTGACGGCCAATGCACGCACCACCACGGCCGACCTGGCGCGCCAGGTCGGGATGTCCGCGCCCAGCGTGGCGGACCGCCTGCGCAGGCTGGAAGAGTCGGGCGTAATCCGCGCCTACACGCTGGACGTGGATCCGGTGGCGCTGGGCTACACGCTGGAGGCCATCGTCCGCATCCGCCCCTTGCCCGGGCAACTGCGCCACGTGGAAGGCCTGATCCAGCAGATTCCGGAATTCGTGGAATGCGACAAGGTGACGGGCGACGATTGCTTCATCGCCCGCGTGGTGCTGCGCTCGATCTCGCACTTGGACGGCATCCTGGAACGCGTGACCGAGTTCGCGGAAACCAATACCGCCATCGTCAAGGCGCACACGGTGCGCCGCCGGCTACCGCCGCTGCGCTAGTCGCCCCAGCCTGGCTTGCCGCTGATCTGTGGCAAGCCAGCCGTCATGCATCCCGCGACGGGCTGCGCCACGGGCTCGATTTCGCGCTTCGCAGCGCTGGAGGCGACCGCTGGCAAGTCGATCCGGTCTGAAACTTCCATACTTGAAATAGCTTTCGCGTCGGACGCCGCTGATAGATCGAAGACCGGCAGCTCCTGCATCATTGGTGATTTGGGCGTCGCGAGGTCGCACGATGCAGGATAAGCCCGCCACACTTGACTTCGAACCCTCTTTTGTCTGGGATGCAGCCCCGCCGCTGTCCCCCGCGCTTTTCGAATTTCTGCCGCCAGGCGTGCCTGAAGGAGCGACCCCGGTTCATGATGAGGTCTCGGAGGCAATCATTGGGTAGCAGGCAGGCTTCGGCGGCGTATTTCGAACCTACGATCTTTCTGGGCAACTGCAATCCATTGATGAGTGGCCCCTAGAGGCGCCGCTACTAGACCCGCTGGATGCCGTTTTTCTCGTAGGAACGGTCTGGAAGCTAGGTTCAAGGCTGGTTCGAGGCGCCGTTCTGGCACGGGCAGGGGTAACGATCAGCCCAACGGCTTTGATGGCCTTGAGGGTAAAGTTCTATGCGTTGGCTAAAAAAGACCTGCGTTTCATGGCTGCGCCGCTAGGTCACATGAAGGATCCAGATCGATTTGTTCCCGTGCACATACTCCGACTGGCGATTCTGCATGGAAGACGCGCGTCCGATCCGCGTGGCAAAGTAGGGTATTTCATGTATCGGACAAACATCAAAGTTCGGGGCAAGCCCTATCAGCTTGAGGTCTTGCTTCACGAACGCGGCTACAGCATCGCGCACTTCATGTACGCAGGAATAAAAAAATGACTGCCGTCACTGTCATCCCCCGGCCCGCGATTTCTCCGGCTAGAGTGGAGATCCTCTGGGACGCGGACGTTCAGAACCTTTATTGCACGATCGAATATCCGGAAAGAGACCGCTCGAAGCACGAATCGACGGCGCTGCGCGACATGCTGGACGCACAATGGCCGCTCCCGCAGCCGCGCCGGATGATATTCGGCGGCCATTTGTCGATGGGCCTTGACGCGGAGGAGCGTCTCAGCAACTTGGATATCCTCACTAACGCCACTGATTGGATTCTTCACCCATTGGCTCCGGTGTCCGCGGATTTCATGCAGCCCTATATCCAGGTGGCATTCGAAGAGCATGGCGATGCCGAATGTGCGCCGATTGAGGAGGTTTTATATGACGCCGATCAGGGCATTTTTTGCCTGAGTTGGGGGGAGGCTCAGCGTTGGTGCAACGTCGCTCCAACGCTAGCGCTAGGGTTGGCAGCAGATGGCTCTCTAATGAAAATCCAATTGAGTGATTTTCGGTTTTCGGAGCCGAAGTGCCGAGCGGAAAGCGCATGGGAACGGTTGAAGCGCAAACTCAGACCGCCCGCCGGCCGATTTCGCGCAGCGCGAGGGACATTCCGATCGAGTCGCGAAGCGAGGCATGCCGCGGACGCGGCTTCCCCGCCGTGAGACTCCTCGCTAGACCGGCGCGGACAGCGCTTTTTCGATGTCGTCCCTGATGCCGGTCGGGGTGTCGGTGGGCGCGTAGCGCTTGATGACCTGGCCGTCGCGGCCCACCAGGAACTTGGTGAAGTTCCATTTGATGCCCTCGGTCCCGAACACGCCCGGCTTTTCGCCCTTGAGCCAGCGGTACAGCGGGTGGGCGTCGTCGCCGTTGACGTTGATCTTGGCGTAGAGCGGGAAGGTGATGTCGTACTGCGTGCTGCAGAAATTGCGGATCTCGGCTTCGTCGCCGGGCTCCTGGTGGCCGAATTGGTCGCAGGGAAAGCCCAGCACGGTGAAGCCGTCGTCGTGGAACGAGCGGTACAGCTCTTCCAGGCCGGCGTACTGTGGGGTGAAGCCGCATTTGGAGGCCACGTTGACCACCAGCAGCACGCGGCCGCGATAGGTGTCCAGGGACTGTTCCGTGCCGTCGATGGTGCGGGCGGAGAAATCGTAGAGGGTGCTCATGCGGGCTCCTTGAGGCCTGTCGACAGGCCTCGGGTCAGGCGTCCGAACGCGAGGGCGTCAGCGCGCCGGCTTGTTGTCCAGCGAGTGTAGCCCCGGCGCCGCGGCCGTAGTAGCGCGTGCCCCACAAAGTCAGCAGCAGCACGGCGGCGGCGATGCCGGCCGACATCCAGGGCAGGTCCGTCAGCGGCAGGCCATGGCCCAGCGCCACGCTGCCCAGCCAGGCGCCGCCCGCATTGCCCAGGTTGAACGCGCCCTGGTTCAGCGTCGACGCCAGGTTGGGCGCGTCGGCCGCCTGGTCCACGATCAGCGTCTGCAGTAGCGGCACCACGGCAAAACCCAGCACGCCCCAGATGAAGGTCATGATCAGCATGGGCGCCAAGGCGTGGATGGCCTGGCTCAGCGCCAGGAACACCAGCAGCAGGCCGAGGAAGATGCGGCGCAGCGACACTTCCAGGTTGCGGTCGCCGAGCTTGCCGCCCAGGGTGCTGCCCACGGTCAGCGCCACCCCGAAGAGCAGCAAGACGCCGGTCACGCCGCGCTCGGACACGCCGGTCACGTCGCGCAGGAGCGGCGCGATGTAGGTCAGCACACAGAACAGCGAGGCGGAGGCCAGCACGCTGGCAGCCAGCGGCCAGACCACGCGCACGTCGCGCAACACCCTGAATTCGCGCAGGATGTTGCCGGGCTGCATGGGGATGCGCGACGGCAGCCAGGCGGCCAGCGCGGCCACGGCGGCGAGGCCGATGCCGCTGACTACCCAGAAGGTCGAGCGCCATCCGGCCACCTGGCCTAGCGCGGTGCCCAGCGGCACGCCCAGCACGTTGGCCAGCGTCAGTCCGGTGAACATCAGCGCGATGGCGCTGGCGCGCTGGTTGCGCGGCACCAGGTCCGCCGCCACCACGGCGCCCAGGCCGAAGAAGGCGCCATGGCAGAACGCGGTGAACACGCGGGCGGCCATCAGCAGCCCGTAGTTTGGCGCCAGCGCGCACAGCAGATTGCCCAGCACGAAGGTGCTGGCAAGCCCGATCAGCGTGGCCTTGCGCGGCAGCCTGGCGGTGATGATGGCCATGATGGGCGCGCCGATCACCACGCCCATGGCGTAACCAGTGATCAGCAGGCCCGCGACGTCGATGCTGACCTGCAGGTCAGCGGCGACGTTGGGCAGCAGGCCCATGATGACGAACTCGCTGGTGCCGATGCCGAAAGCGGCAGCGGCCAACGCGATGAGGTGCAGGGGCATGGCAGAGGGGGCCGGGACATGAAGGAATGCTCCGGCAGCAAAGAAAAGGCAAGGGCGGAATTCTAGGCCAGCCTCGCGCGGGCGCTTGCGGATGGCCCTATTCTGAATAAGGGTATACCCGGGGTACGGAACGGCGTCGCTGCAAGTCCGGCGCCGGCCGCTTCGCCGCCAAGCGCTTGCGCCGCGCGGGGCCATTGCCCGGGTTCGCGAGCCGCCGTCCTATCATGTGGCATCGGATCGAAATGCGCGCGCCTGTAGGAGAGATTGGCCATGGAAGGAATGATCGAACGCCTGGAAGCGATGCTGGCCAAGGGCACGGACAACATGCTGCTGCGTTTTTCCTTGGGCAAGGCCTACGCGGAGCAGGATTGCTTCGCCGACGCCGAACCCCATCTGCGCGCGGCGCTGGCGTTCGATCCTGCCTATTCGGTGGCCTGGAAATGGCTGGGCAAGGCCTGCCTCGGGCAGGGCGACAAGAGCGGCGCGCGCGCCGCCTGGGAATCGGGCCTGCAGGCCGCGCAGGCGCGCGGCGATCAACAGGTGGTGAAGGAACTGCAGGTCTTCATCAAGCGCCTGGACAAGGAGGCCGCGGCCGGCAGCTAGAGCGCACGGCGCGGAAAACCCTGCGCGGGGGCCTTTGCAGCAAGAGGCTTAGGTGGCTTGACGTCCGGGCAGCGCTTGGGTGCGCGCAAGCCGGAATACCTCGATGGCATGGCGCAGGTCTTCGGTCCCGGTTGGCTGCACGCCGCGCTCTGGCGCCGCGCCAGGCGCATCCGCAATGCCGCTGTGCACATCGCGGGCCAGGCCGACCAGGTTCCTGCGCGTGGCCTCCAGCGAAAACCGCAGCGCGCTGGTTTCATCATCGGGATTGCCGGGCGCCAGCGGCGTGCCCAGATTGCCGGCAGCGATCTGCCGCGTGAAGTCGGTGGCGGTGGCTAACAAGCCCGAAAGCGTGCGGGCGTAGGCCCAGCCCGATGCGAAGATCAGGCTGGCGCCACCGGCCAGCACGGCGGCCGCCAGGGCCAATTGCTCGCCGTTCAGGTCGGCCGCCATGCCGTGCAGCGCGAAGCCGCCTGCGGCCAGGAACAACGCGGACGACAGCCCCGCCCAGGCCAGCATGCGAGTGCGTATGCCGGCCGCCGGCCAGTCACGCAGGCGCGCCAGCAGGCCTCCCGGAAGGATCCGCCCCGCGTTCAGCCGCAAGCCGCCGGTGATGCCGGTGCGCAGGCGCCGGTAGGCGCTTGCGGCGGTCTCGATCTGGGCGCGCGTCGGTTTGACGCGCACGCAGGCATAGCAGACGGTCACGCCGCGCTCCATCACCGGGGTGATGCTGGCCAGCGACCAATAGTGGCCGCCATGCTTGCGCCGGTTCTTGATCACGCCCGTCCAGGACTTGCCGCGCTGTATGGTGCGCCACAGGTCGTCGTAGGCGGCCAGCGGCATGTCGGGATGGCGCATGGTGTCGTGGCCCTTGCCGATCAGGTCCGCTTGCGTGTAGCCGCTGACCTCCAGGAACGCGGGATTGGCATAGATGATGCGGCCGCGCGCGTCGGTGCGCGTGATGAGGCACTGCTCGTCGTGCAGCGTGTATTCCTGGTCGTGGATCTGCGGATGGTCGCGCATGCTGTGTCGTCCTGCGATCGGCGGTGGCGGGGAGTCGCAGACCGATCATCCGGGACGCCGACGGAAACGGCGTTGACCTAGGTCAAGCGCGGCCGTTGCCGCGCGCAGCCGAGGCAGGCCCCAGGCAGGGCGCCCCAGGCGGGGCGCCTCAGGCGGAGGGCAGTCCGCCGAACGCTTCCAGCGCGCGCAGCCGGCTCTGGGCCAGATCGACGATGGGCAGCGGATAGCCAGCCTCCGCGCGTTCCATCGGGCTGGGATCGTGAATGGCGCGGCCGTCCAGATGCGCCAATTCCGGCAGCCATTCGCGCAGGAACACGCCGTCAGGATCGAATTTTCGCGATTGCGACAGCGGATTGAAGATGCGGAAGTAGGGCACGGCGTCCGCGCCCGTGGATGCGCTCCATTGCCAGCCGCCGTTGTTGGCGGCGAGGTCGCCGTCTACCAGTTGCGCCATGAACCAGGCTTCGCCCAGCCGCCAGTCGATCAGCAGGTTCTTGGACAGGAACATGGCTGTCACCATGCGCAAGCGGTTATGCATCCAGCCCAGCGCCAGCAACTGCCGCATCGCCGCGTCCACGATAGGGATGCCGGTCTGGCCTTGCTGCCAGGCATGCAGGTCATCCGGCGCGTCGCGCCAGGGCACGGCGGCGGTCTCCGGTTTCATGGGCTGGTGCATGGACAGCGTGGGGTGGGCGGCCAGCAGATGCTGGTAGAACTCGCGCCACAGCAGCTCGTTGATCCAGGTGGCCGCGCCACGCTTGCCGCCGTCCACCTCGCCGTGATTGGCGGCCAGCGCCGCGCGCAGGGCCTGGCCCGGCGACAGCACGCCCGCTGCCAGATAGGGCGACAGGCAACTGGTGGCGGGCAGCGAGGGGAAGTCGCGTTCCTCCTGGTAGGCATCGATGACGCCATCGGCAAAGGCTTCGAGCCGCTCGCTGGCGGCGTCCTCACCGGCGGGCCACAGCGCGCGCACGGGGGCGGCGGACGCCTCGAAACCCTCGAAAGCCGCGGGCAGCGGGTCCGCCGGCCACGGCGGCGGGGTCTGGGTG
>NZ_JBARYB010000234.1:0-4311 GCF_049647645.1 Achromobacter sp. | reverse complement strand
CGGCCTGGCAGCGTTCGCGCGCCCAGGCCCGGCGCCAGCAGGAGCAGCTGCGCCTGGGCGCCATGGCGCGCCTGAGCACGCTGGGCGAAATGGCTGCCGGCATCGCCCACGAACTGAACCAGCCGCTGACCGCCATCCTGGCCCAGACCCGCGCCGCCGAACGCCTGCTGGACGACGAAGAGGAACGCCCCGCCGTGCGCCACGCGCTGCTGGCCAGCGCCCAACAGGCCAAGCGTGCCGCCGACATCATCAGCCGCATGCGCGCCCTGGTGCAGCCCAGCTCACCTGCCCGGCGCGAAGCGCTGGATCCCGACGCGCTGGTGGCATCGCTGCGCTTTCTGCGCGAACCCGAACTGGCCCGGCAGGGCATACGGCTGAGCTGGCACAACGCCAGCCCCGGCGCGCAGCCGCTGGGCGACCGCGTGGCGCTGGAGCAGATCCTGCACAATCTGGTGCAGAACGCCGCCGACGCCCTGGCCGACGTCCCGGGCCCGCGCCAGATTTCGCTGGAAGGCCGCGCCGAAGGCGACGACTACCTGTTCAGCGTCAGCGACACCGGCCCGGGCATCGCCGCCGACGCGCTGCCGCGCCTGTTCGCGCCTTTCTACACCACGCGGCCGCAAGGCATGGGCCTGGGACTGGCGCTGTGCGAAACGCTGGCCGGCTCGATGGACGGCCGCATCGCCGCGCGCAATCTCAGCCCGGCAGGCGCCTGCTTCACGGTAAGCCTGCCGCGCTCCGGCGCCGCCGCATGACTACGCAGGACACTCCCATGCTCGAACAATCCCCGCTGGTCTATCTGGTCGACGACGACGATGCCGTGCGCGACGGTCTGGCCCTGCTCCTGCGCAGCGTCGGCCTGCGCAGCGCAGGCTTCGGCGACCCGCTGGCCTTCCTGGCCCAATTGCCGCCGCAGTCCATCGGCTGCGTGGTCCTGGACATCCGCATGCCCGGCATCAGCGGCCTGGACGTGCTGAGCCGGCTGGCCGAACAATCGGACCTGCCGGTGGTCATGCTGACCGGCCACGCCAACGTCGACCTGTGCCGCCGGGCCTTCAAGGGCGGCGCCATGGAGTTCCTGCAAAAGCCGGTGGACGACGACGTCTTCCTCGACGCCGTGCAGGCCGCCGTGCGCACCCACATCGCCAGCCGCGAAAAGCTCGCGGTGACCCAGGCCGCGCAGGAACGGCTGGACAAGTTGTCCGGGCGCGAACGCGACGTGCTGGAACGCATCGTGCAGGGCCTGAGCAACAAGGAAATCGCGCGCGAATTCGACCTGTCTCCGCGCACCGTCGAGACCTACCGCGCCAACGTCTTCACCAAGCTGGAAGCGGAAAACCTGGCCGGGCTGATCCGCGAATACGCGGGCCTGCTGGGCTAGGCCCGCCCACGCCGCAAGCAACCTTGGGCTGGCCGCCTCCGTAGCCCTACGGAGCCCCCAGCGTAGCCGACCGAATACCGCGGATCGGCTGCCATCCTTAAGCTGTCTGTTCCTGTCACCGACCCACAAAGGACACAGACATGTCGCCCAAACTCATCGCCTTCGCCACCCTGTTCGCCTGCGCCGGCGCCGCCAATGCCGCCGTGCTCAACGAAAGCAACCTGTCCATGGCCGACGCGCAGAAGCTGGCGACGGCCACCGTCGCCGCCTGCCAGGCCAAGGGCTACAACGTCAGCGCCTCGGTGGTCGACCGCGCCGGCCTGCTCAAGGCTTTCGCGCGTTCGGACAACGCCGGTCCGCACACCATCGAAGCCAGCCGCGCCAAGGCGTTCACCGCCGCTTCGGCCAAGACCCCGACGCTGACGATGCTGGAAAACGTGCAGAAGAACCCGGCCGCGGCCACCCTGACCGACATCCCCGGCTTCCTGGTGCTGGGCGGCGGCGTGCCCGTCAAGGCCGGCTCCGCCGTGATCGGCGCCATCGGCGTGGCCGGTGCGCCCGGCGGCAACCTGGACGCGCAATGCGCCGACGCCGCCCTGCAAGAGAACGCCGCGCTGTTCAAGTAAGCCGCCGCCAGACCGGGCGCGGCGTGTTTGCCGCGCCGGCGGCATCGCGGTAGGCTTGGGGCGCCATGCCCCAGTCCCCCTCTCTATCGCTGCTCGACGCCACGCTGCGCCGCACTGCCCGGCGCTATCGCGTGCCGCCCATTTCCAAGATCCCTGCCGAGGGCGTCCCGCCCGCCACCACGCTGGCCGTCGCCATCGAACAGGCCCGCCTGTCGCTTGAAGCCGGCGCCCCGCCGCCCGCCATCAAACAGACGTTTCTCGATGCCCTGGCGCGCCTGATCCGCGACGCCATGCGCGAGTCCGACGGCGATCCCGCGTTCCAGGCCATGCTGCTGCGGCACCGCCTTGCTCCCGTGCGCGAGTACGCCTCCCTGGCCGCCCGCGCCGCCCAGGACCGCCGCGAAATCATTGCCGCCGCCAACGCCATCGCCCATCCGGCCAAGATCGAGCGCACGCCAGCCGGCGCCGCGCGCGAGGCCATGGCCGCCCTGCAAGCGGCAGCGGCGTCCGAATCATGGACGACCTTGCCGCAAGCCGCGCGCCGTCTTCTGAACCTGCCCGCCGACTCGCAGCCAGCCGCAAGCTCCGCAGTCCTCGACCGCCTGCTTGCCAGTCCGGCGCTGGAGCATCTGCAACGACTGGACGTCCTGGCCGCCGACGCCGACGTGCGCCGCTACCGCGCCCTGTGGGAACGACAAGGCCCGCGTCCCGGCAGCGCCACTGCCCTCGCCGAAGGCAACGCGTCGCGGCTGCGCGGCGACGCCGTCGAAGCGCAGGCCTTGCAGGCGCTGGAGGCCCTGGCGCGCCGCCTCAACGATGCGGACGGGCGGGAGGACTACCAGGCCGTGTCCTCCATGCACGTGCCGCCATCGCTGCCTGTCAATGCCGAACGCGCCAAGAGCGAATGGGACGCCGCCCTGCTGCGCAAGGCTGAGGGGGCTAATGCGCCGCCCGCTTGGGATCTGTGCCTGCTGCTCGAGGCCAAGGCCTCGGCCGACGCCGCCGCCACTGACTTCCCGCGCCTGTTGCGCGGCCTGCGCCTGCTGGCGCATGCCGACCCTCAGGCCGACTACGCCTTCAGCACGCGCCAGGGCCGCTTTCCCCTGCGCGGCGCGTCGCTGCGTGCGCTGCCCGCCGACGGCCCGCAGCTGGGCACCAGCGTGCTGTATTTCTGCGACGGCCCAGCCGATTCCATTCCCCGCCTGCTCAGCGCCGCCAGCCGCATGCAGCTGCTGTCCGCGCAGCCCAGCCTGGAGTACGCCGGCCGCCTGGCGCAGGGCCTGGACGCGGCCCTGGAAACCCTGGAGCCCGTCTGGCGCCTGCTGCTGGAATCGGCGCAATGGACCGGCGTGCTGCAGCAGTATCCGACCCTGTGCCAGGCCCGCGAACTGATGGTGCACCCGGATGACCTGATGGCCGCGATCGACGGCGCTACGCCCTGACGCCCAGGCCTGCGGGAGGACAGCGCCGCCCGCAGGCCCGCCAACTCATTCCTGCCCGATCAGCTGGAAATCCCCGCTTCCCTCGCGCTCCAGCTGCGCCACCAGCCCCAGCTCCCAATCCAGGTACTCCCGGAAGCCCCGATCGCGGGCAGCCACGTCAGCGAACAGATAGGGGCTGATGCTCTGGTCATCGTCCCCGGTCAGCACGCCGTCGGCGCCACGGGCCAGTTCCAGGCCCTGGGACTTCCAGCCGCGCGTACCGCCCACCAGATAGCGCACCGGCCGCTGGCTGCGCCACGCCAGCTCGGCCGCCACGATACTGGCCAGCACGCCGTCGGCAGACGTCAGCACGATGGGCCGCTGCCGATCCTCCGGCAGGAACTCGGCCAGGCGGTCGGGGGCCGCGTAGCGGGAGCCCGGCACGTGGCCGCGTTCATAGGCGATCCGTGCATCCACGTCGAACAGCACGGCCTCGCCGTTTTCCAGCGCGGTCCGCAGGGCCTCCGGCCGCAACCCGGGCGCGCCGGGACGGTGGCGCAGCACGCTGCGTGGCTCAGGCCCGCTCTGCAGCGCAGCCAGCGCGGGTGGCCGGTACAGATAGACCTCCACCGCGCCCAGTTGCGCCAGCCAGGCGCCCGTGGTCAACGCGCGCACGCCGTCCCAGTCGGCCAGCACCACGCGGGCGCGGCGCGTGGCCAGGTACTCGTCCGTGGCCTGCACCAACTGGCCGCCGGGGGCCCAGCGCCAGCCCTCCAGGTGGCCGGTCTCGTATTCCTCGCGCGTGCGCACGTCGAACTTGTAGAGGGTGCGCGCGTCCTGCTCCGCTTCGAATGCGCGCAAGGTGGCGGTATCGATGTGCGCG
>NZ_JBARYB010000233.1:0-5048 GCF_049647645.1 Achromobacter sp. | reverse complement strand
CGGCGGCTTCGTCCTGAAGCCGCGGGCCGGCAGGCCGGTCGCGGTACTGGCCCGGCCCGCTGGCGAGGGCGACAGGGATCAGGGAGCCGTGCTCGCCTGTCTGGCCGACGGCGAGGCCTGGTCCAGTTCCGCCCTGGCGCTGGCGCTGGGCGCCAGCCAGCGCACGGTGCAGCGCACGCTGGACGCGTTGGCCGTGGCGGGCAAGGTGCAGGCCTGCGGCCAGGGCCGCGCCCGCCGCTGGATGACGCCGCCGGTGCCGGGATTCACGACAACCTTGTTACTCCCGGCCGCGCTGGCTGCCGACTAGCATGAATGCTCGAACTCCAGTTCAAGGACATCGACATGAAACGAACGCAAGCCCAGATCATCCGCGAGTACGGTCCCTTTCCCGGCGTGCAGGCGGTGCACGGCGTGACCTATGACGGCCAGCAGGTGTGGTTCGCCACCGGCGACAAGCTGATCGCCATGGATCCCGACAGCGGCAACACGCAAGCCTCCATCGACCTGGTCGCCAACGCGGGCACGGCCTTTGATGGCAAGCATCTCTATCAGATCTCCGACGGCGCCATCGTCAAGCTGGAGCCAGAGAGCGGCCGGGTGCTGACCCGCATCCCCGCGCCGGGCGGCGGAGGGGCCTCGGGCATGGCCTGGGCCGAAGGCAGCCTGTGGGTGGCAGAGTACCGCCAGCGCAAGATCTACCAGGTGGATCCCGACACCGGCCGGGTGCTGCGCACCATCGAATCCAACCGCTACGTCACCGGCGTGACCTGGGTCGACGGGCAGCTTTGGCACGGCACCTGGGAGGATGGCGCCAGCGACCTGCGCCAACTGGACGAGCGGACCGGTGAAGTGCTGCAAAGCGTGGAAATGCCGGCCGGTATGGGCGTGTCCGGCTTGGAGTCGGATGGCGCCGGCTGCTTTTTCTGCGGCGGCGGCGAAAGCGGCAAGCTGAGAGCGGTGCGCCGCCCGGTGCAAGAGACCGAGGATGCGGTTGCGGGGAAGCTCTCCGCGGAATCGTCTGCCGCGTAGCCGGCGGCTGCTTGCAGGGCAGGGAGACCCGGCGTCGCGCGGACGCCGGCATCCCTACCAACGGATCTTATAGGGATCGTCTCCCAGGTCCCACACGCCGTTTTTCCGTTCCAGCATGATGTGCCGGGTCTGCCATTCGTCTGGCTGATACTCTGACGGAAAGCCGGATATCTGAGGGTAGAAGGCAGGATCCGCAGCCCAATCCGCGGTGGCGCGGTCCAGCCGCCATTCGAACTTCACCGCCGAGACCGCATTGGGATTGTCGTCGAAGGGATTCTTGCCGGGCTTGGAGTAGTCGAGGATCTTGCCGACCTGCAGGCCGGGGGCGCAGAACTTGGCGGTATAGACCCGGTTGGAGCCGATGCGCGCCTCGCCATCCGTGTAGTAGGCCCGGCCTTTTTCGGTCAGTTCCATGCGGCTGCTCGCGTCCTCGGGATTTTCGCCGGGTTGCGGCGCCGAGCCGTCGCCGCTGGCGCTGACGCGCTTGACCGTGATGAGCTGGTGCTTGATCAGCCCCTGCACGATCTTGTCCTGTTCGTCGAGGAATGCGGTGTAGACATCGGTGGGCAATGGCCGCACGCCCACCACGTTGACGCAGGCGCTGCCTGGCGCGTTGGTGGGCGTGGCCATGGCCGTAATCAGGATCTTGCGTATCTTGTCTTCGGTCAGTCCCGGACCCAACGGCGATTCCTTCCAGGCATAAAAGCCGGCGCCTGCTGCGACGATCAGGCCGAGGACCCAGGCCTTGCGTGGAATCCGGCGGCGGCTGGTGGCGCGCTGCTTCTGGTTCATTCCTTTCCTTGCCGGTTGCGGTTCCGCGATGGTATCGCGTTGCCTGGCCATCATCCAAAAGATGTAATCCTTACCTCTAGGGTAATTCCTGACAAGAAGCTGATTGTCAGCGATTAGTCAGAAAGGTTTAATCAGCACACGCTTTGCGTTTCAGCCGCAACCGCGCTGGCGGGACTACGCAGCAGCCTTCATCGTTCCGCGTCCATGCAGGAGTAGTAACTACAAGCTGGTCCATGTAGTCCTAATTCAGGAGACAACAAGCCATGCAACACGTTACAAAGCCCCGCCGCAAATTCATCTCCGGCGCTGCCGTGGCCGGAGCCGCCGCACTAGGATTTCCGGCAGTCGCCCGGTCGCAGAACGCGCCGGTTTCCCTGCGCTTCCAGAGCACCTGGCCCGCCAACGACATCTTCCACGAGTTCGCCCGCGATTATGCGCAGAAGGTCAACGACATGGCCGGCGGCCAGTTGAAGATCGAGATCCTGCCGGCTGGCGCGGTGGTCAAGGCTTTCGACCTGCTGGATGCGGTGTCCGCGGGCACGCTGGACGGCGGGCATGGCGTGGTTGCGTACTGGTATGGCAAGAACACGGCGGTGGCCTTGTGGGGGTCGGGACCGTCTTTCGGCATGGACGCCAACATGCTGCTGGCCTGGCACGAGTACGGCGGCGGCAAGGAGCTGCTGGTCGAGATCCAGAAAGCCATGGGCGTGAACGTGGTGTCGCTGATGTACGGGCCCATGCCGACTCAGCCTTTTGGATGGTTCAAACGTCCTATCACAAAGATTGAGGAAGTGAAGGGCGTCAAGTTCCGCACCGTGGGCCTCGCCATCGATATGTACACGGCCATGGGTGCGGCCGTGAACGCGCTGCCGGGCGGCGAAATCGTGCCGGCGCTGGACCGCGGGCTGCTGGACGGCGCGGAGTTCAATAATGCGTCGTCGGACCTGGCGCTGGGCTTCCAGGACGTTTCCAAGATCTGCATGCTGCAGAGCTTTCACCAGAGCGCGGAACAGTTTGAAATCCTCTTCAACAAGGCCAAGTACGACGCGCTGCCCGACAACCTGAAGCACATCCTGAGAAACGCCGCGCAGGCTGCCAGCGCGGACATGTCCTGGAAGGCCGCAAACCGCTACTCACAGGACTACGTCAAGCTGCAGAAGGACCACAACGTCAAGTTCTACAAGACGCCCGACGCCATCCTGCAGCAGCAACTGAAGATCTGGGACGAGATGATCGCCAAGCGCTCGGCCGAAAACCCGTTGTTCAAGAAGGTGCTGGAGTCGCAGCGCGCCTTCGCCGAGCGGGTGGGGCGCTGGCACGGGGATACCTCGGTCAACTTCCGCATGGCCTACAACCACTACTTCTCGCGCTCAACCAAACCCGCCTGAAGGACCGGTACCTGTATTCCGCGCCGCGCGCCGTTCAACGGCGCGCGGCGGGACGCCATGCGTCTTGACCTGGAAGTGAGATGATCCGCATCGTACGTTTCATAGACCGTATCTCCACTTTTGTCGGGCAGACCTTTGCCTGGTTGATCGTAGTCCTGACCTTGCACGTCTGTTGGGAGGTGGCCGCGCGCTACCTGTGGAACCAGCCCAGCGCCTGGGCGTTCGACATGCAGATGATGTACTACGGCATTCTCTTCATGATGGCGGGGGCCTATACCCTGGCCAAGAACGGGCATGTGCGCGGAGACATCCTGTACGGCTTCCTGCCGCCGCGTGTGCAGGCGGGGTTGGACCTCATCCTGTACATCGTGTTTTTCTTCCCCGGCGTGATCGCGCTGGTGTGGGCCGGCTGGTACTACGCCGGTTATTCCATCGCCATCCGCGAGCATTCCTCGCTGATGGCCAACGGGCCGCCGATCTATCCCTTCAAGGCTTTCATCCCGATAGCGGGCGCGGTCCTGCTGCTGCAGGGCGTGGCGGAGGTGCTGCGCTGCGTGCTGTGCCTGCAACGCGGCGCCTGGCCCTCGCGCGCCGAGGACGTCGAAGAAGTGGACGTCGACAAGCTCAAGCAGATGGTGCATGTGAAGGACGAGGACATCGCCAAGCTGGACCGCTATGTCACGTCCGGGGGGCCGCGCTCATGAAGATCCACAAGGCGCTTTGGTTCGGCCTGTCGTGCATCGGGCTGGTGCTGCTGATGATCGCGTTTCTCACGCCCTGGGACAATCTGACCACCGGCCACATCGGCCTCTTGATGCTGGCGCTGATCGTGGTGGCCATCATGCTGGGCTTCCCGACGGCGTTCACGTTGATGGGCATGGGGGTGCTATTCACGTTCCTGGCGTACTACATGCAGAGTGCGGACGCGGGCCGTTCGGTCGGGCAGACGCTGGACCTGATGGTGCAGCGCACTTACGCCACCATGACCAACGACTCGCTGATCTCGATTCCGTTGTTCGTATTCATGGGCTACCTGGTCGAACGCGCCAACCTGATCGAAAAACTGTTCCGCTCCATGCATCTGGCCTTGGCGCGCCTGCCCGGCGCGCTGGCGGTGGCCACGCTGGCGACCTGCGCGATCTTCGCCACCGCCACGGGCATCGTCGGGGCGGTGGTCACCTTGATGGGCCTGCTGGCAATGCCGGCGATGCTCAAGGCCGGATATAGCGTCCGCCTGACCGCCGGCTCCATCACGGCGGGCGGTTGCCTGGGCATCCTGCTGCCGCCGTCGGTGATGCTGATCGTGTACGGCGCGACGACCGGCGTGTCGGTGGTGCAGCTGTACGCCGGAGCGCTGTTTCCCGGCATCATGCTGGCGGTGCTGTACATGGTCTACGTGATCATCGTCGCCAAGCTGCGGCCCGACATGGCGCCGCCCCTGCCCGAGGAAGAACGCGGCGTGCCGCTGTCCCCGGAGTCCGCGGCGCTGGCTTCCGGCGGCTATACGCGAGCCCTGTCCGGGATGCTGGCGTCCCTGTTCAAGGGGCGCCGCAACCAGGATGTGCCGTTCGGCTTCCTGCTGCGCAACATGGCGCTGGCGCTGGCGCCGCTGGCGGTCACGGTGCTGCTGGTGGGCGTGGTCTACCAGGCGACGACGCGTCCGGAGGTGGTGTACGAGATTCCCGCCGAGCTGCAGTTGGGATCGGGCGGCTTCGATTCGGAGTTCAGCGAACCGCCCGCCGATGGCCTGGCGGAGCCGCCGTCGAACGAACTGGCCGAGCCTCCCTTGAACGCGCCTGCGGCAGCCGGCGGCCTGGCCGAGCCGCCGGGCACGCCGGC
>NZ_JBARYB010000232.1:0-1610 GCF_049647645.1 Achromobacter sp. | reverse complement strand
ACCCTGCAACGCGAGGCCGGCGAGGACGGCCGAGTGCAGATCGAACGCTTCAACGAACCGCGGCTGCAACGCCAGCGCCTGTTGCTGATCGGCCGCCTGCAACGCTTGCAGCGCCTGGGCCTGGCCGACGAAATGCAGCCCGGTACCTGGGCTGTCCATGCCGATGCGGAAAAAACCCTGCGCGCCCTGGGCGAGCGTGGCGACATCATCCGTACCATGCAGCGGGCCATGCGCGGCGAGCCGCGCGAGCTGGCGGTGTTCGAGCCTGGCCCGAATGCCCACGGAAGCGGCCACACCATTCTCGGCCGCGTGGCCGCGAAGGGGCTGACCGACGAGCTGCGCGACCGGGGCTATCTGGTCATCGACGGGGTGGACGGCAAGGCCCACTACGTCGCGCTCAACGCCCATGACGAGCTGGCGAACTACCCGACCGGCGCCGTGGTGGAGGTGAAGGGCTCGGCCGACGTGCGCGCGGCCGACAGCAACATCGCTGCGCTGGCGAGCGATGGCCTGTACCGCACCGACCATCACCTGGCGATTGAGCAAGGTCGGGCCGTGCCCGACCGCGATCCGCGGGAAGTCGTCGCGGCCCACGTCCGCAGGCTGGAAGCCCTGCGCCGGGCCGGCATCGTGGAGCGCGTGGCCGAGGGGCTGTGGAAGGTGCCGGACGACCTACCCGAGCAAGGCCGCCGCTACGACGCGCAGCGCCTGGGCGGCGTGGCGGTGGAGCTGAAATCGCACCTACCCATCGAACGGCAGGCCCACGTGATCGGGGCCACCTGGCTCGACCAGCAGTTGATCGGCGGCGGCTCGGGCCTGGGTGACCTGGGCTTTGGCAGCGAGGTCAAGGATGCGCTGCAAAAGCGGGCCGACTTCCTGGCCGAACAGGGTCTGGCCGAGCGGCGCGGCCAGCGCGTGATCCTTGCACGCAACCTGTTAGGCACGCTGCGCAGCCGAGAGCTGGCGCAGGCCGCGAAGGACATTGCCGCCGACACCGGCCTAGAGCATCGCCCGGTGGCCGATGGGCAGCGCGTGGCCGGTATCTACCGGCGCTCCGTCATGCTCGCCAGCGGGCGCTACGCCATGCTCGATGACGGCATGGGGTTCAGGTTGGTGCCGTGGAAGCCAGTGATCGAGCAACGACTGGGACAGCAGATCGCCGCGACGATCCGGGGTGCCGGTGTGTCGTGGGATGTAGGGCGGCGTGGACGGGGGATGTCGATCGGCTGAATCTACCCCAAGAGAAAGATCACCGCGACATCTCGGAGACATATTGCCGGATAACGCTGTCGGCGCACTTCGTGACTGGCACAGCGCTCGCGTGTCCGACTCACGGGCTCAGCAAATCATTTGGATCACCGGTGCCATCGACAGCAGCGCGCTGTGCGCGGTCGAGCAGCACCTCGCGACTCCAAGCGGCCACGGTCGCTGCTGCATCCACCACATGTGCCCAGGTGCAGCGGTTGGCGAACAGCATGCCAGAGACATCGAAGGTACCGCCGCGGCTGATGTAGCCAAGGGCGCGAGTCTTGGCGGGGCCACTGTCAATGCGGCGCAGAATGCCAAGCATGGGTTCCGGGCGAGTGTGCGTGACAATCACGCGCGGCAGG
>NZ_JBARYB010000231.1:0-5244 GCF_049647645.1 Achromobacter sp. | reverse complement strand
GCCGATCGCTCACCGCGGCTGACGTGGTCGCCGTCGCGCGCGGCGGCCAGCCCGTGGCGGCCACCGAGGCGGCGTGGCAGCGCGTCGCCCGTTCGCACGATCTGCTGCTGGAATATGGCCGCCTGGGACAGCCCGTATACGGCCTGAATCGCGGCGTGGGCCAGAACAAGGACCAGACTATCTTCTCGGGCGACACGCTGTCGGACGAGGCCCGGGCATTGTCCGCAGCCTTCAACCACCGCATGTTGCTATCGCACACCGTGGCCTACGGCGAGCCGGCGGCGGCGGACACGGTGCGCGCCGCCATGCTGATACGGTTGAACACGGCGCTGGCCGGCGGCACCGGCATGAGCCCGCCCCTGGTTCGCCAATACGCCGAGTTTCTCAACAAGGGCTTGACGCCGGTGGTGCTGGGCCAGGGTTCGGTCGGCCAGGCCGACATCACCATCCTGCCGCAGATCGGGCTGGCCATGATGGGCGAAGGCATGGTGGAGACCGGCGGCAAGCTCCTGCCAGCGGCCGAAGCCATGCGCCAGGCGGGCCTGGCGCCGGTCCAGCCTTACGCCAAGGACTCCCTGTCGCTGCTGAGCTCCAATGCCTATGGCGCGGCCCTGGCCATTCTCGCGGCGCACGACGCCAGCCGCGTGCTGGACCGCGCCGATGAGGTGGCCGCCCTGTCGCTCGAAGGCCTGAACGGCAATATCGCGCCCTTGCTGCCCGCCACCCAGGGCCAGCGTCCCTATCCTGCCCAGCAGCAGGTAGCCCGGCGCATCCTGTCGCTGCTCGAAGGCAGCGCGCTGTGGCAGACGGACGAGCAGCGGCCCCTGCAGGACCCCCTGAGCTTCCGTACCGTGAGCCAGGTGCATGGCGCCGCACGTGAAGCGCTGCGCCAACTGGACGCGCAGTTGCTGGTGCAAATCAACAGCTCGGATGACAACCCGACCGTGGCGCTGGACGTGTCGCCGCCGGCCGGCGCCACGCCGCAGGAAGCCCGTTACTACGTGACGGCAGGCAAGCTGCGCGGCGCCGTGCTGCCCAGCGCCGGCTTCGATCCCACCGCCTGGGTAGTGCCGTTGCAGTCGGTAGGCGTAGCGCTTTCGCAGGTTGCCCAGTCTTCGGCGCAGCGCGTGCTGCGCATGGGCGATCCGGCCTTCACCAAGCTGCCGCGGTTTCTGTCGCCCAATGACACCACACTGGCCTACACCACGATCCAGAAGCCCGTGTCGCTATTGGCCACCGAGATCCGTACGCTGTCGCAACCCGTCTCGTCCGATGCGCTGGCGGTCGCCGGCAATATCGAAGATGTGGCCACCAATGGCCCGCTGGCCGCGCAACGCGTGGGGCAGCAGACCGGGCGGTTGCGCACCTTGCTGGGCATAGAGCTGATCCATGCGGCGCAGGCCGTGGACCTGCGCACGCGCGCCGATCCCCAGCGCCTGGTGGGCAAGGGAACCGGCGCGGTGCTCGCGGCCTTCCGGGTGGAAGTGCCGTTTCTTTCGCAAGACAGAAGACTTGCCGACGACATCGCGCGCGCCGACCGGTTTCTGGACCAAGAGCGCGACGCCGCGCTGTAGGCGCCGCAGCCTGACCGACAACAAGGGGAATGAACATGAACAAGTATCTCGCGCTGTGCCTGAGCAGTACGCTCCTGGCCGCCACGCTGTCCGCACCCGCGGCTGCCGCCGAAGGCAAGTATCCCGCCCGGGCCGTCACCATCGTCGTGCCGTTCGGCGCGGGCGGCATCGCCGATGCGCTGCCCCGCATCGTCGGCCAGGAACTCAACAGCAAATGGGGCGTGCCGGTCATCATCGAAAACAAGGTCGGCGCCTCCGGCAATATCGGCATGGACTATGTCGCGCGCGCCAATCCCGACGGCTACACGCTGGCCCTGGCGCCGGCCGGCAACCTGACCGTCAACCCGCTGCTCTATACCAAGCTGCCCTTCAACACGGCCCGCGACTTCGCGCCGGTGACCATGCTGGCCACCTCGCCCAATGTGCTGGTGGTCAACGATAAGGTGCCGGTCAAGACCTTCACCGAACTGGTGGCCTATGCGCGCCAGCATCCGGACCAGCTCAACTATTCCTCGCCCGGCCCCGGCAGCGGTGCCCATCTGGCGGGCGAACTGCTCAACCAGTCGGCCGGCATCGTCACGCGCCATATCCCGTACAACGCCATGGCTGCCGCCGTCAACGATGTGGTGGCGGGCAATGTAGACATGATGTTCGCCGGGGTCTCGACCGTGCTGCCGTTCATCCAGTCCGGCAAGCTGCGCGCGCTGGCCGTCGCCGGCCCGCAGCGCCTGCCGCAATTGAAGGACGTGCCCACGGTGGCCGAAAGCGGCTATCCGGGCTTCGACGTGACCTCCTGGTACGGCCTCGTCGCGCCGGCCAAGGTGCCCGCCGCGATCCTCGACCAGTTGCAGGCCGACATCGCCGCCGTGCTGCAGAAGGAAGCCGTGCGCCAGAAGTTCGCCGGCCTGGGCGTGGTAGCCGCCGGCTCGAACCGCGCGGATTTCACCCGGGCAATCCAGCAGGAAACCGATAAATGGGCGGCCATCGTCAAGCAGGCCGGCATCCAGCCTATCCAATAACCGAGGAGACATCATGCAATCCATAGACATCACCTACCTGAACGGCCCCGACGTGCGCGCGCTGGAGTTGACCGACGCCGAAATTCTGGCCGCCGTGCAAAGCGCGCTGGACGCCCAGGGGCGGGGCAAGACCGTCATCGAACCGCGCATGCACCTGGTGCCGGAGTCTTCGGCCAAGGGACACTTCAATGTGTTGCGCGGCTACATCGAGCCGCTGCACGTGGCGGGCGTGAAAGTGGTCAGCGACTTCGTCGACAACTACAAGGTCGGCCTGCCTTCGGAGATGGCCTTGCTCAACCTGTTCGATCCCGTCAACGGCAAGCCGCTGGCCGTGGTCGACGCGACCGCCATCACCGACATGCGCACCGGCGCGGTGACGGCGCTGGGCGCCAAGTACCTGGCGCGCAAGAACAGCAAGGTGCTGGGCCATATCGGTTCGCGCGGCACCTCTTACTGGAACGTGCGCCTGCTCGACAGCCTCTACGACTTCGACGAGATCCGCGTGCATTCGCGCCGCCCGGAAAGCCAGCAGGCCTTCGGCGAGCGCCTGTCGCGCGATCTGGGCAAGCCGGTGAAGGTCGTCAATGATTGGGAATCCTGCGTGCGCGGCGCCGACATCGTGGTCGAAGCCTCGCGTCTGCCCGAACCGACGCCGCTGCTCAAGACCGAGTGGATCAAGCCCGGCGCGCTTGTCATGCCCTACGGCACCATGAGCGCGGTGGAACTGAGCCTGACCGACATCATGAGCAAGGTGGTGGTCGATGACTGGGGCCAATGCCGCAAGGGCCTGCCCTATGGCTCGCTGCGCGCCCACGTCGACAGCGACCGCATCACCGAGGAAAACCTGCACGCCGAACTGGGCCAGATCGTGGCGGGCCTGAAACCGGGCCGCGAACGCGATGACGAGACCATCCTGTTCTGGCACCGCGGCCTGTCCACCACCGACATCGCGCTGGGCCACGCCATGCTCGAGAAGGCCCGCAAGATGGGCCTGGGCCAGACCTTGAAGTTTGCCTAGGCGCAGCCCCATGGATCTCATCACTTCGACACGGATGTACGACGTGGCGCCCGCTGCGCGGGCAGCCTGGCATGCGCTGCTGCAGGCCGCGCATGCCCGCGCCGGACTGGACGTGCGGTTCGTCGAGCACGGCTGGCCTACCCCCATCGGCGAACTGTGGGAGCGGCCCGGCCTGTGCGGCGTCTTCATATGCGGCTGGCCCTACGTCATGGCGCTGCAGGCGGGGCGGGCCTTTGGCGCCGTCGCCGCGGTGGTGCCGGACTGGCCGGCCTACGAAGGCCTGCCGCGTTACCGCAGCGAATTCCTGGTGCGCGCCGACTGCGGCTGGGCGTCGCTGGCAGAAGCGGCCGGCAGCCGCTATGGCTGGATGGTGCGTGACTCGCAATCGGGCTGGAACGCGCCGCGCGCGGCGCTGGCCGAGCTGGCCGCGGCCGGCGGCGCCCTGTTCGCGGCGTCCAAGGGACCCTACGGCAACCCACGAGGCCTGCTACGCGCCCTGGCCGACGGCGAGATCGACCTGACCGCGGTCGACGGCTGGTATCTGGATCTGCTGCGGGCGCACGATCCCCCCGCGCTTGCTGGACTGCGCACGCTGGCGTATACGCCCTGGACGCCGAATCCCTTGCTGGTGGCCGGGCCCGACGTGGACCAGGCCGCCGCGCAGGCCCTATCGGACGTCCTGCTGGCCATGCACGAGGATCCCGCACACGCGCCGCTGCTGCGCGCTGCCCACGTGGCGCGCTTCACGCGCCCCGACCCGGCGTCGTACTCGGTCCTGATCGACATGGCGCAAGCCGCCGCGGCGGCCGGCTATCCCGAGATACGCTGAAGCAGGGGCAGGCCCCGCCGTACCTGGCACGCGGACTGCCCCGATTCCCCGGGGCGGCGGCGCTTTAAAGAATTATTAAAACCCCGTGCCGACAATGCACTCCTGCGACGGCGGGCTGCGGCCCGCCCGAAGCACGCACCCTCAGCAATGAAAGATGGCGCTGATCCGTCCGGACCGCGCGGGAGATGCATACATGAAACGCCTGCATGGCATGGAATTGTTCGCCGAAGTGGCGAAGGCTCACAGCTTCAGCCGGGCCGCCGCGGCCCTCGGCATGCCCACCTCCACGGTGTCGCGCCAGGTGGCCGAACTCGAGCGCTCGGTCGGCCTGCGCCTGCTCAGCCGCAACACGCGCCGGGTGGAACTGACCGACGCCGGCCGGCTGTATTTCGAGCGCTGCCGCCGCATCGTCGCCGAAGCCGATATCGCCCACGAGGAGCTGCGCGACCAGCTGGAAAACCCCAGCGGCCCGCTGCACGTCCAGCTGCCGGCGGCATACGCGCTGGACGCCCTGATGCCGGCCCTGGTCGCGTTCGGCGGCCGCTATCCCGACATCCGGCTGCAGATGAGCGTGGCCGGCCCCGAGTTCGCCGAGCACCCGCCCGAGATCGGCGACCTGGCGATCCGCCTGGGCGAACTGCCCGACTCGTCGCTGGTGGCGCGCCGTCTCGGCGCGGTCCATGCCAGCCTTTACGCCTCGCCCGCCTATCTGGCGGCCCGCGGCACGCCTGCCAGCCCCGCCGACCTGGCGCGCCACGACTGCATCGGCCTGCGCGCTGGCGGCGGCCAAGCGGCGCCCTGGCC
>NZ_JBARYB010000230.1:0-6016 GCF_049647645.1 Achromobacter sp. | reverse complement strand
GCCCAGGCCGAGTTCCAGGCGCGCCGCATCGCCGCCGGCCTGGCGCGGCTGTGGCAGGCCGCCTTGCTGATCCAGCATGCACCCGCGCCGGTGGCGCAGGCCTTCGTGGCCAGCCGCCTGCACGCGGGCGGCGGGGTGTTCGGCGAACTGGCGGCTGGCGCGGACGCGCAGGCCATCCTGGCGCGGGCGTGGCCCGCCGCCGCATGCTAAATTTCCTGGCTCGACCAACCTTCCCGCATTTTTCGCCATGCTTTCCCAGCAAGAACTCAAGCAGCAAGCCGCCGACGCGGCCCTGGAATTCGTTGAACAGGTCGCCGGCCCGGACACCATCATCGGCGTGGGCACGGGGTCCACTGCCGATCTCTTCATCGATGGCCTGGCCCGTTTCAAGGGCCGGATCGGCGGCACGGTCGCCAGCTCGGAGCGCAGCGCCGCCCGGCTGGCCGGGCATGGACTGAAGGTGCTGGACCTGAACGACATCGCCACGATGCCGATCTACGTCGACGGCGCCGACGAGATCGATGCCAACCTGCACATGATCAAGGGCGGCGGCGGCGCGTTGACGCGCGAGAAGATCGTGGCCTCGGTGGCCGAGCGCTTCATCTGCATCGCCGACGAATCCAAGCTGGTGCAGACCATGGGCAAGTTCCCGCTGCCGGTCGAAGTCATACCCATGGCCCGCGAGTCCGTGGCGCGCGCCCTGGCGGCGCTGGGCGGCCAACCCAAGCTGCGCGAGGGATTCGTCACCGATAACGGCAACATCATCCTGGACGTTTCCGGCCTGTCCATCACCGACGCGCGGGGCCTCGAAGCCCAGGTCAACAACCTGGCGGGCGTGGTGACCTGCGGACTGTTCGCGATCGCGGGTGCCGACGTGGCGCTGCTGGCCACGCAGAACGGCATCCGCCGCCTGGATCGCCGCGCCTGAGTCCTGCCGCGGCCCCTGGTCCAGCCCTGGCCGCCTTGCCTTGCAGGCGCCGGGGCCCGCATTCATAATCCTGTCACACTTGGGTCATAACCTTGCGGGTTGTGCAGGCCCACCTCGTAATTTCCTCTTTTCAGGGCAGTGCAATGAGACCAACCACGCAGGGAGCCCGGATGTCGGAGCATACAAACAAGCAGTTCGATGCGGACCTCGAAAGCGTCCGTTCGCAGTTCCTGCAAATGGGCGGCTTGGTGGAAGCCATGATCCAGGAGGCCATCGACGCGCTCGCCAGCGGCGACATGTCGCTGGTCGAGAAAGTCCGTGAGCGGGAAAAGGAAGTCAACCGCCACGAAGTCGAAATCGACGAGAGCATCAGCCGCATCCTGGCGCGCCACCAGCCCACCGCCATCGACCTGCGCATGCTGATGGCCGTGTCCAAGATGCTGACCGACATGGAGCGTTCCGGCGATGAGGCGGAGAAGGTCGCCACCGTCGCACGCCGCATCCACGAAGCCGAGCTGCGCCACATCCCGGTGATCGAACTGCGCCACATGGCCGCCAATGTCCGCACCATGCTGCATCAGGCGCTGGACGCGTTCGCCCGCCTTGATCCCATCCAGGCCGCCGCCGTCGTGCGCAGCGACAAGGAAGTGGACAAGGAATGGAAGGGCGCCCTGCGCCATCTGATCACCTACATGATCGAAGATCCGCGCACCATTTCGCGCGCCATCGACATGATCTTCATCGCGCGCGCACTGGAACGCATCGGCGACCATGCCAAGAACATGTCCGAGCGCGTGATCTACATGGTCAAGGGCGCCGACGTGCGCCACACCGGCGTGAAGAACACCGAGCGCCTGGCGCGCGGCGAAGAAGAGGAAGGTACGGAAGAGTAATCATCGCTGTCGGACGCCCGGCGGCCTCGCCGGGCGTCTGGCGTCGAAGACCGCGTCGCGGCGCCGTCAGACGCCAGGCGTCAGTCCAGCGGCAGCGCCGCCCCAGCTTGCAGGCGCGGGTCCGGCAGGCCAGGTTTGCCGGCCTCGATGCGGCCTGCCAGCCTGCGGCCGAAGGCCGTCAGGGCGGGCGCGCTGATCTCCAGGTCGTACCACCCCTGGCAACCGCCATAGGCAAGTTCCAGCGAACCGTCCGCCTGCACCTGCGCCATGGCGCACCAGCCGTCGCCCATGCGCGACTCCACTTTCACCGGCTGCGGCGCGTCACCGCGATTGATGAGACGCAGGCTCAGGCCAGTCGCCGTCGGCGTGACTTGCGCCTCCAGTGTTCCGGCATCGCGCGCATCGCCGCGGAACTGCCGGTGCAGGCCGTCGGGTCCCAGCAACCACAGGTCATAGGCGCCGCCATCGTGCAGGCGCCAGCCATCGTCCAAGCGCGCGCCTGCGCCCACGGTGTAGCGGCGCGGGGCGTGTTGCAGCGCGCGGCGGTCGTAGACATGCAGCACCGCGCCCGCGCTGCCGGGGTTGCGCAGGGTCAGCCGGTAATGTCCGCCGTCGGCGGCCATCTTGCCCTGGACCTCCAGCGCATAGGGCAGGGCGCAGGCCCGGCGTTGGCCTGCGGCGTCCGCGCCGCGATCCGTGGCGAAGTCGAAGGCCGAACTCAGGTCGCCGGCGATCTCGCGCCGCCAGGCGCTGATGTTGGGTTCGTGCACGCCGAAGCGCGCCTCCAGGAAGCGGATCACTGAAGTGTGGTCGAACACCTGGGAATTGACCCAACCGCCGCGGCTCCAGGGCGAGACCACCAGCATCGGCACGCGCGGCCCTAGGCCGAATCCGCGGCCGCGCAGGCCGGCCGGGTCGTCCGGCGTCGCAGCGCTGGGCCCGTGGCGCGCATCGTGGTACTCGCCATCCAGCTCGACCGTGGACAGGCCGCCAGATAGTCCGTCGGCCGCGCGGGCAGGCGGCGCCGGCGGTGGCATGTGGTCGAAGAAGCAGTCGTTTTCATCGTAGGTGACGAAGAACACGCAGCGGCACCAGACCTCCGGATTGCGGGTCAGGATGTCCAGCACGCGCTCCGTGTAGGCGCCGCCCCGGGCCGGCGACGAGACCTCGGGGTGTTCGGAATCGGCCGTGGGCGCAATGATCCAGGACACCTGCGGCAGCGTGCCGTCGGCGACGTCGCGGGCCAGCTGGTCCAGCGTGCAAGTGGACAGGCCGCGGTCGCGCAGGGGAGAGTTGCCAGACGCGCCCGCATGCTGGCGGCGGTACTGCCGGAAGCCGGCCAGCGGGTTGTCGTGGTAGTTGTCCGCCATGTCCTGGTAGATGCGCCAGTCCACGCCGGCGTCCTGCAGGCGTTCGGGATAGGTGGTCCAGGCATAGCCTTCGCCGGCGGGCCCGAGTCGGTCGAAGGTGTTGACCAGAGCCGGGCCGCCCGCCAGGCCCTGCGGGTCATTGGTGCCGGTCCACAGGAACAGGCGGTTGGGATTGGTGCCGGCGTGGATCGAGCAGTGATAGGCGTCGCACAGGGTGAAGGCGTTTGCCAGCGCGGTCTGGAACGGTATTTCCGCGCCGCGGTAGGCGCCCATGCCGAGCCGGCTCTTGGCGGGCAGCCATTGGTCCATGCGGCCGTCATTCCAGGCGCGCTGCGCGTCGTCCCAGGTGTGCGGCGTGATGTAGCCCACCTGCGCATCGCTGGCGTACTCCGCCTGCAAGGCATAGGGACGGACCTGCGTCGCGCCGTCTGCCTGCGTCAGCACATTGCCCGCCAAGGTGGGCGCAGGATGCGGGTCCGCAAAGCCGCGCACGCCGGGCAGGGTGCCGAAATAGTGGTCGAAGGACCGGTTTTCCTGCATTAGGATCACCACGTGCCGCACGTCCTGCAACGTGCCCGTGCGGCGGTCGGGCGCAATGCCAAGCGCGCGTTCGATGGGCGAGGAAGGGACGGCGGACGGGGACGGGCGCGATTCTTCTTTCATGACAGCGATGATACGGCCAGCGGCGCTTGAATCTTAAGGGCGGCCCGGCCGGAAGCCGGGGCCTGAAACGAACAGCCCCTCGCGGGCGAGGGGCTGGATCGGGCCGGCCGCCGCTAATGGGCGCCGGCGGAAAAGCGCGGCAGGATCAGGCCGAGGGCGGAACGTAGCCCTGGGCTTCGACGGTGCCGTCTTCGAACAGGAAGCGTTCCATCTGTTCTTTCAGGTACTTGCGGGCGCGGGCGTCCGCCAGGTTCAGGCGGTTTTCGTTGACCAGACGGGTCTGGATGCCCTTCCATTCTTCCCAAGCTTCCTTGGAAATGCTCTGCCAGATCTTGGTGCCGAGTTCGCCGGGGTAGGGCGGAAAATCCAGCCCTTCGGCTTCACGCTTCAATTTCACACAGTTGACGATACGGGCCATGGTTCGCTGCCGGAAGAAATGAGTAATCCCGCATTTTAACGGGCTTGGCGCCGTGATGGCGCCAAGCCCCTGCGGACCCTGCGGGTAGGCCGGGTGTTACAGCTTCTTGATGAAGACCAGGCTGTTGCGCGAACGGTTGTAGTTGTGCTGCTTTTCGCGGGGCAGGTCGGCGATGCCGCCTTGCACGAAACCGCGCTTCATGAACCAGTGCGAGGTCCGCGTGGTCAGCACGAACAGGCGCTTGGCGCCGCTGGCGCGCGCGCGCGATTCCATGTGGCGCAGCAGGATTTCGCCTTCGCCCGAGCCCTGCCATTCCGGATGCACGATCAGGCAGGCCATTTCGGCCATTTGCTCTTCGGCGAAGGTATGCAGGGCCGCGCAGCCGTAGATGACGCCGTCGTGCTCCAGCACGGTGAAGTTTTCCACGTCGCGCTCGACCACGCTGCGCGGGCGCGGCACCAGGGTGCCGTCCGCTTCCAGGGGCTCGATCAGGCTGAGAATGGCGCCCACGTCGTCGATCGTGGCGGCGCGCAGGTCGTCCAGCGTGTCTTCCACCACCATGGTGCCCACGCCGTCGTGGGTGAAGATTTCCAGCAGCACGCTGCCGTCCAGGGCGAACGGCAGCAGGTGGGCGCGGGCCACGCCGCGCTTGACCGCCAGCGAGGCGTATTGCAGGAAGGAATGGGTTTCCTCGTCGAGTTCGCCGCCGGCCAGCAGCGCGTCGGCGTCGACCCGGGCCAGCTCGGTGTCCAGCGTGCCGTCGTCGTTCAGCACGCCCTGCGAGCTGGACAGGAAGATCAGTTTTTCGGCGCGCAGCGCCACGGCCACGCTGGTGGCCAGGTCTTCCATGGCCAGGTTGAAGGCGTCGCCGGTAGGGGAGAAGCCCAGCGGCGACAGCAGCACCACGGACGAGCCCTTTTCGATGGCGAACTTGAGGGCGTCGACGTCGATCTTGCGCACCTGGCCGGTGTGCTTGTAGTCCACGCCGTCCAGCACCCCGGTGGGGCGGGCGGTGACGAAGTTGCCGGAGATCACGCGGATATGGGCGTGCGACATGGGCGTGTTCGGCAGCCCCTGGCTGAAGGCGGCTTCGATGTCCAGGCGGATTTCGCCGGCGGCTTCCTTGGCGCATTCCAGCGCGGCGGCGTCGGTGGGCGACAGGCCGCGGTCGAACTGCTGGGTAAAGCCCTTCAGGCGCAGCTGCTCATTGACCTGGGGACGGGAGCCATGCACCAGCACCAGGCGAATACCGAGCGAGGACAGCAGCGACAGATCCTGCACCAGCGCGTTCAGCGCGCCGGCCTGCACCAGTTCGCCGCCGAACGCCACCACGAATGTCTTGCCTCGGAACGCATGCACATAGGGCGCCACTTCTCGGAACCATCGGACGAACTGGGCGGGTGCGAATTCTGGGGCTTCGAGGGCGGAGACGGTGTCTGGTTCCAGGTCGGGCATGATGGGCGGAAGGATTCCTGAGAGTCGGTCAAAACGCGGCGCAGTGCCGCGCCATGGCGCCGTCAGGCGACGGCGTGGCGAAATTATATGACCGTCGCGCACTGGCGCAGGAGGAAAAGAGTGCCAATTTGGTGCCGGATTTCCCGGTTTGGGTTCGACGCGCCGGCAGGAAGCCCGCGGAAATTTATAATGCCGGGCTAACCGGACAAATCGTACATGCCTGAATCATCCAGCCCGCGTGCGCCCAAGAGCGCGGACGCGGCGGCCCCGGCGGCGGCCGCGTCCGCCC
>NZ_JBARYB010000229.1:0-10285 GCF_049647645.1 Achromobacter sp. | reverse complement strand
GCCAGGAAGACCCGGCGCGCCGCCGCGTAATCGGTGGAAAAGCAGCTCCAGTAGCCGGGCAGGGGCTGGCCCATCACGCCTCCTGCACGAAGACTTGCAACGCGCCGGCGGCATGCTCGGGAGCCACCGCTAGTTCGTCTTGCGCATTGGCGTGGTACGCGACCTGATGGGTATCGAACCAGGCGCGCGTGTCCCGGATATTGCGCACGCCGATGACGGAACCTGCGAACCAGCCGCCTTGGCTGCTGGCCGGCAGGCCAGATGGCACGCGGACTCGCGGAAAGCGCTGTTCGAACGCGGCGGGCGCCAGGAAGTCGATGCGCAGGCTGCCGCGCCGCACTTGCAGTCCCTGGTCCGGCAGTTCGCTGATGGCGATGGCGCCCAACACGCGTTCATACGCGGCGCGCAGGGAGCGCGGCTCGGGATGCACCGCGATCAGGGCTTCGATGCGGCGCGCGCCGTTGGCGTGATCCTGCCATTCGGGGCGATACACCAGGTGGCGCGTGAGATGGCCGCAGGTGAAGAAGTCCGGCACCGCGAACAGTCCGGCGGGAAACTGGGTGTTGTTCCAGGCCGCGTCCTCGCTGCCTTCGGGCAGGAGCACCGGCCTGCCACCGCGCAGAGGCGGTTCGGCCGCTATGCCCAGGCGCGCCAGCTCGGCATGCACGGCGCTGCTGTCGGTAGTTTGCAGGGCGACGGATACCGGGCCTTCGTAAGCGTCGTCGAAGCCGGCAAAGCGCGACTGGTCCCGCAGTTCCGGGGGAAAGGCCAGCAGCTGCAGGTAGTTGGCGTCCAGGATCAGCGTCTGGTTGCGCGTGCCGCGATGGTGCCGGCCTTGCGGCGCCAGGGCGAATCCCAGCTTCTGGTATTGCTCGGTTGCGGCCTGCAGGCCATGCACCCGGATGATGTAGTGGTCCAGTCCGGTGACTGAGGGTATGGACATCGTGTTTCCTGATTTTTCTTGACGGAAACAGGCAGTCTGGCCGATGCGAAGTCGGGCCAAAACGATTGAATTCGCATGTGGATATCTGTTTTCTGATGAGGGGTTCCGCGTGGCGATAGAATGCGGACTCCGACATGCGTCCAGCCAGCAAAAAAAAATCCGTGCCTGTTGTCCGTTCACCCGCCAGCTATCGCGCCAAAGCCCCCGCCAGCATTGCGCTGGCGCTCGCATTGTTGATGGCCGGCGCCGCGCAGGCGCAGGGTGCGGCGCCCGCGACGGGCAAGGTCAGCGAGGCCGTGGGCGATTTCCGGATCGAGGGATATGAAGATTCGCGGCTGCGCCAGATCAAATACCGCGGCAATACCTATCGGCCGTTGAATGCCTACGAGTTCATCCACGTGCGCGCGCTGGGCCCGACGATGGGCGGCCAGCCGGTGTTGCTGGCCGTGTCGAACGATTTCATGGGCGTGGGCACGATTTTGATCGCGGTGCAGAACGACACGCCGCTGGCGCGCGTGCTGAGCCCGACCATCGACACGCGTGATCCCGATCTGGGCCTGCCGCAGCCCGGGCGCAAGGACTTGCTGCTGTTTACGGCGGGCTCGCGCGCGCTGGTCACGTCGACCGGGAAAGTGCTGTGGTTCGAGCATCTGCTGCTGCCCAAGGAATACCAACCGTCGGGAGGCATGCTGGTGTCGGTATCGCCGGACAATGGCAGCGGCGCCTTGCTGCTGGACAACGAGATCCGTCTGAGCAGGGCGGACGAGGGTGTCTACGCGCGCGTGCCATTCACGAGGGCGATGCAGGGCAAGGCCTTCAAGCCGCTATGGGACGAGAGCTATGCGACTGCGCGCAAGACGCATGACGAGGGACGCCGCATCGATCAGCGCCGTCTGTACGACAAGCTGAAAGCCGAATGGATCAACCGGAATTTCCGCTGGCACGAGACCGCGCAAGGCTGGCAACTGCGGGGGCAGGGGCTGGACTCATCGCCAGTCCCGGCACAGGAACGCGGAGAGGTCCGATGATGGCGCGCGCCAGGTTCCGGCGGGCCGCAAGAAGCATGCCGCGCTTGGCGGCGTCGGCGCTGCTGGCGGGGCTGATGGCGGGGTGCGCGACGCAACCTGATGTTTTTGAAAAGCACCTGCGCAGCGAAGACGCGAACCCTGCGGACGCCGCGCTGACGCTGGACGTCACCTTCGCCCGCGCGCCCGACCATGATCCCAAGTCGAATGTGTACGGCGGCGCCGCGCAGCGTGTCGAGTATTCGGGCTATCCCAGTATCGACGTGCCCTTCTATCGAAAGGGCCTGGGTTTCGAGCTGGGCGTGCTGGGGGATCCGCGGGCGTTGCTGGCATTGCCGTATCCTTCGCCCAAGGCCGATGCGTCCACGGTCAAGCTGAAGATCTTCGGCCAACGCCTGGATGCCAGGCACTATCGTTTCCTGGTCCTGCCACGGCCCGGTTGGCGCAGCCTGGACAGCTTCCAGGTGTCGTTCGCCATCAATGGCCGGCGCGAGGGCATGACGTTTGCCTATAGCGCCCAGACCACGTGCGACAGCAGCTTCGACGTGACGACGCCCACCTACGGCTTCGGCATGTCGGTCTCGGCAAGTTTCCCCGGCGGCAAGCCGGGCTGCCTCAAGGCTTGCGACGCGCGGCCGGGCTATCCGGGTCATTGCGCTTTCTTTTCCGGCTTCGAGACCGTACCTGGCCTGTAGCGCCGTTGTTCCACCCCGCAGCAGTTTCTGCCGAGTACGCGGCGATGTGGTTCTGGCACGCCGCCGGGCACGGCCGCGCCGGTGGACTTCAAGCGGAATCGGGCGGCGCGCATATTCATATCTGAAAGTCTTCTTTGTCGTGGCGTGCGTGGGCAAGCAGCATGGAGGTCCGTTCACTGCTCTCCAATAGACAACGACATGGCAACTCGCAAGACACCGGGCGGCGCCCGCATCGCAATTTCCCTGGCGCTGGCCCTGGGCGCCGGCACGGCGCAGGCCGACGCCACCCTGGACAAGGTCAAGGAGCGCGGAACGATCACCATAGGCGTGCTGGCCAATGGCGGCGTGTTCGGCTCGCTGGATCCGGCCACGCAGCAGCTGGTGGGCTGGAATCCGGAGTTGGCGCGCGAGCTCGCCAAGGATCTGGGTGTGAAGGCGGAACTGGTGCAGGTGCAGACCGCCACGCGCACGCAGTTCCTGATTTCCGGCAAGGTGGACTTGCTGATCGCGTCCATGGAACTGAACCCCGAGCGCGCCGAGATCCTGGGCTATGCGCCTACGCCGTTCTTCCGGGTAGGCGGCACGGCCGCCACGCTCAAGACCAGCGGCATTGCCAAATGGGAAGACCTGCGCGGTAAGCCGGTGTGCGTGTCGCAGGGCAGCAGCTTCGCGCGGCCTTTGTCGGCGGACTACGGCGCGGTGGTCAAGGGCTACAAGAGTTCGTCGGATTCGCTGCTGGCGCTGCGCGGCGGCCAGTGCGTCGCGGCCGTGCACGACTCGACCTTGATCCAGCCGCTGCTGCGCAGCAATCCGGAATGGAAGGACTACCACGCGCCCATCGCCTCCGAGGTACTGCCGGCCAACTCGGTGGTCTGGACCCGCAAGGGCGAGGCCGACACCATCGCCGCCGTGGACAAGGTGGTGCAGGACTGGCACCGCAGGGGGTGGCTGATCGCCACCGAAACGCGCCTGGGCATCGCCCCGCCGCAACCGCTGCTGCAGGAACTGCACGCGAAGTACAAGCAGGGCAGTTGAGGCGGGCCGGGGCATGTTCGAATCGGCATTGCAAGCCTGGGTCGGCTTCTTCAAGCCGCTGGGCCTGAACTACAGCTTTGTGCTGGACGCGGGCGAGCTGTCGGCATTTGGCCGCGGACTGCTGGTCACGCTGCAGCTATGCGCGTGGACCATACCGGCCAGCCTGCTGTTCGGCGTCCTGATCGCCGCGGGCCTGACCAGCGGCCGCGCCTGGCTGGCCCGGCCGCTGCAGGCCTTCGTGGAGGTCACGCGCAATACGCCCACGCTGGTGCAGCTGTACTGCGCCTTCCTGGTGCTGAACATGCTGATCACGCAAAAACTGGGCGGCGGTAGCCCGATAGCGCCGTTCGCCTGGGTAGTGATCGTGGTGGCGCTGCACAAGGGCGTGTTCCATGCCGAGGCCCTGCGCGCGGGCATCGAAGCGGTGCCTGCGGTGACGATGGAGGCGGCGCGCTCGCTGGCGTTTTCGCGGCGCCAGATCCTGACCCAGGTGCAGTTGCCGCTGGCGCTGCGCTTTGCCTTGCCGGCGCTGGTCAACAACCTGGTGGACCTGGTGAAGATGACCGCGATCGCCTCGGCCATCGCGGTGGGCGACGTGACCTATGAATCCGTCATGATCTGGTCGTACCGCGACAACGTGTTGGAACTGCTGCTGCTGATCCTGCTGTATTTCGGCGTGCTGACGTGGCTGGTTGGCCTGGGCGGGAGATGGCTGGAAGCGCATTTGAGGATGCCGGGCTATGGGCAATGATCTGGTGTTGCAGGCGGGGGCATCGGGGCGTCGGCCGCCGGCGGCTTTGCGCGATCCCTGGCTGGCAGTATTCCTGGCGCTGGCGGCCCTGAACCTGGCTTGGGCGGCCACCGGCACGGCGCCGGCCGCGGTGCAGGCGCTGTGGCAGTGGTCGCCCGCCTTGTTGCGCGGGCTGGCGATGAACATCCAGCTCAGCGTGCTGGCCATGGCGCTCGGCACGCTGGCCGGGCTGGTGGTGGGCGCGGCGTCTCTGTCGCCGTCGCCGTTGCTGCGCCGGCTGACGCGCGCCTACGTGCTGCTGTTCCGCAATGCGCCCATCCTGGTGTTGGTGTACTTCACCACCTATGTGTTTCCCTTCGAGCTCAAGCTGGGCGGGTGGAACCTGCCGTTTCCGGACTGGATCAAGGTGGTGATCGGCCTGGGGCTGCCCGCCAGCGCCAATGTGGCCGAGATTTTCCGCGGCGCGATCCAGTCCATCCCCAGCGCCCAATGGGAGGCCGCGCAATCACTGGCGTTCCGGCGCTCGCAGATCTTCCGCATGATCGTGTTGCCGCAGTGCCTGCGGCGGATGCTGCCGTCCTGGATGAATCTGTACGCCAGCATCACCATGAGCACGTCGTTGGCCTCGCTGGTGGGCGTGCACGATCTGGTCGATGTGGCCACGGTGGCCAGCAATACGGTGTCGCGCACCGACTTCACCATACTGGTCTATTTCACGCTATTGGCGCTTTTCTTCGCCTATTGCTATCCCATCGCGCGCTGGACGCGGTATCTGGAAAGACGCCATGAGCACTATTGAATTCGAGGCGCGCGCCGCCGCTTTCCAAGCGGCCGCCCAGACCCCGCTGGTCAGCCTGCAGGACGTGCACCTGGCTTTTGGCCAGACCGAGGTGCTCAAGGGCATAGACGTCGAGATCAAGCAGGGCCAGGCGGTGTCCATCATCGGACCTTCGGGTTCGGGCAAGTCCACCATCCTGCGCTGCATGACCGGGTTGCTGCGTCCGCAGCGCGGCCGCATCCAGGTCGGGGGCGTGCGCGTGGATGCCTTGAAGACCGAGTCCGAGCTGATTGGGTTGCGCAGGCGCGTGGGCTTCGTGTTCCAGCAGTACAACCTGTTCCCGCACCTGAGCGTGCTGCAGAACCTGACGATCTCGCCCATCAAGGTGGCCGGGCTGCCGCGGGCGCAGGCCGAGGCGCGGGCGCGCGAGCTGCTGGCCAAGGTGCGGATGGCGCACAAGGAGGACGCCTATCCCGGCGAGCTGTCCGGCGGCCAGCAGCAGCGGGTGGCGATTGCGCGCGCGCTGGCGTTGCAGCCCGAGTTGATCCTGTTCGATGAAGTGACTTCCGCGCTGGATCCGGAGATGGTCGGTGAAGTCCTGACCGTGATCCGCGAACTGGTGCAGGACGGCCTGACCTGCGTGCTGGTCACCCATGAAATGCGCTTTGCCGAAGAGGTCAGCGACACCGTGTATTTCACGGAGGCCGGCCGCATCGTCGAGTCCGGCCCGCCGGCGCGTCTGTTCGGGGCGCCCGCCAGCGAGCGCACGCGCGCCTTCCTGCAGCGCGCGGTGGGTGCGGCGCCGCTGCGGGAAAGCGTTCCCGATCCCATGCAGGCTTACCTGAATTTCGATCCACTGCGCCTGGCAGTGTGAACCATGATGGAGTTGCACATGACTTTCGTGTCCTCGATTTCCAACCATGCCGAGGTGCGCGCATGAGCCTGGCAAACGCCCGCGTCCAGACCCGGCTGGTGCATGCGGGATCGCCCGATCTGAAGCAGGGCTCCGGACCGGTGAACGTGCCGGTAGTGCGCACCAGCACCGTGCGTTTCGCCGACACGGCTGTGCAGGCGGCCATGGGCCGGCAGCGCGCGGCCGGCGAGCGCGTGGCGACCTATGGCCGCCATGGGCTGGATACCCATCAGGCCCTGGAAGTGGCGGTGGCGTCGCTGGAAGGCGGCTATCGTACGCTGCTGGCGCCTTCGGGGCTGTCGGCCATTGTGTTGGTGCTGCTGGCGACGCTGGCGCCGGGCGAGCACGCGCTGGTGGCCGACAGCGTCTATTCGCCAGTGCGCAAAGTGGACCGCGCGCTGCTGCAGCGCTATGGGATCGAGGTGGAATATTTTTCCGCCACGCGCGACGAACTGGAGCCGCTGATCCGTCCGAACACGCGCCTGCTGTATCTGGAGTCGCCCAGTTCGCTGCTGTACGAGGTGCAGGACCTGCCGGCGCTGGCCGCCGTGGCGCGGCGGCATGGCGTGCTGCTGGCGGCCGACAATACCTGGAGCGGTGGGCTGTACTACCAGCCGCTGGCGCTGGGCGCGCACATTTCCATCCAGGCGGCGACCAAGTATCTGGCGGGGCATTCGGATGTGATGATGGGGGTGGTCACCGTGGACAGTGCCGAACTGGCCAGGCAAGTGGGCGCGGCCCACGACGCCCTGGGCCTGTCCGTGGGCGCGGACGATGCCTACCTGACCCTGCGCGGCCTGCGCACGCTGGATGTGAGGTTGGCGCGGCACCATGAAAACGCGCTGGCCGTGGCCGGGTATCTGGCGCGGCATGAGGACGTCGCAAGAGTCTATTACCCGGCACTGGAGCAGGACCCGGGCCACGCCCTGTGGCGGCGGGATTTCAGCGGTGCCAGCGGCCTGGTGTCGTTCGCGTTCCGGCATGCCGATGCCGCAGCCGCCGCGCGCTTCATCGATGCCTTGCGCTATTTTTCCATCGGCGCTTCATGGGGCGGCTACGAAAGCCTTGCGCTGGAGGCCGCGCCCGAGCGCCTGGCCGAGCACAGCCATTGGCGGGACGGTCCGCAGACGCAATCGGTGGTGCGCTTGCACATCGGACTGGAAAGTCCGCTCGACCTGATAGCGGACCTGGAGCGCGCCTTCGCGGCCACGCGCGAGGCTCTGCGGCGCAGCGCTTGAGGCATATGCAAATGAGCGGTTTTCTTTAGGGTTTCCGGCTATGTAGAAGCAACATATACCTCTTTGTCCGTTGGTACCCGCGGCCACTAGAATTTGCCCTGTTCCATGTTTGGCGGCAGGGCATGTCTACTATTCTTTCCATCGGATCGGTGCAGCTTCCTTTTCTTGCTCAACGGCAGGAAGCGGTACGCGAGTTCTATCGGCATACCATCGGCTTGGACGAAGTGGCCGGGGCCGGCGGCCAGCGCCTGTTGTTCGCGTTGGGCGAGGCGACCTTGTCGCTGTCTCCCGTGGAGGAGATCAGCCGGGCAGTCAGGCCTGACTATCTGGCTCTCAGGACCCGCGCCTATGATGACATCCTGGCGCGTCTGCGCCTGGCGGGACTCCACCCGGTTTGTTCCCTGCCCGATGCCGAGCCGCGCGTGATGTACGTGAAAGATCCGTCCGGCAATCAGCTGGCTTTCCTGGGCTGAGGCGGGCGATGAACTTCCAGCAATTGCGCTCCGTGCGCGAAGCCGTGCGCCAGGACTTCAACCTGACCGACGTCTCCGAAAGCCTGCATACGTCGCAGCCAGGCGTCAGCCGCCAGATCCGCGAACTCGAGGAAGAGGTGGGCGTGGATATCTTCGTGCGCTCGGGCAAGCGGCTCATAGGCCTGACCCCGCCTGGCGAATTGATCCTGCCCCTGGTCGAGCAGATCCTGCAATGCGCGGACAACATCCGGCACGCGGGGGCCGAGTATGCGGACAGCCGGACCGGCGTGCTGTCCATCGCGGCCACCCATTCGCAGGCGCGCTACGCCTTGCCGCCCGTCATCAAGGAGTTCCGCGAACGCTATCCCGAGGTGGTGCTGCACCTGCACCAGGGCTCGCCCAAGCAGGTGTCGGAAATGCTGCTGGAGGGCGAGGCCGACATAGGGGTGGCGACGGAAGCCGTGGCCGACTATCCGGGGCTCGTCAACCTGCCTTGCTACCGCTGGAGCCATAGCGTCATCGTGCCTCGCGGCCATCTGCTGGAGCGCCAGCCGGATGGCGTCACCCTGTCGCAGCTCTCGCGCTACCCCCTCATTACCTACGGGCGCGGCTACACGGGCCGGGCACATATCGACGAGGCCTTCGCGCGGGCCGGCATCACGCCCGACATCGTCATGACGGCGATGGACGCGGACGTGATCAAGACCTATGTCGAACTGGGCCTGGGCCTGGGCATCGTGGCCTCCGTGGCCTGGGATGCCGAGCGCGACACGCGCCTGTGCGCCATCGACGCCCGTCATCTGTTCGAGATCAACCTGACGCGGCTGGCGATACGGCGCGGCGCATGGTTGCGCGGCTATGCCTTTCACTTCGTCGAGATGTTCGTACCGACGTTGACGCGCGAAATCGTCGAGCGTGAATTGAAGGGCGAAGGCTGAGGCGCGCGGCGACAGGCGCGTCGCCCGGCAGCGCGCGCATATCCATAGTTGCATCGCTTCGTTGCCGGCGCAGGTCGGGCGCACGTAGCCTGACCCATTCTTCCATACGGAATCCCGGGTCATCTCATGAGCACATCTCAACATCCGTCCGCAGCCGCGAGCATCCACACCGAACGCGCAGAGGCCGTGCGCGAATTCATTGCACAGGCGCGGCGGCTTGCGCCCGACGCGGCCAGCGCCACGCGCGAGCAGCTGGGGCAGGTGGCGGCGCTGCTGGAAGCGCTGGGGCGGCGCCGGGAGCTGTTCCCGAAGGAGGCGTTCGCCGTGGTCCCCGGCAGGCCCACCGCCATCTACCGGTTGGCCGAGGACCTGGACGGCGGCCATGCGCTATACCTGTCCCTGGGTGCGCCGGGCAAGGCCCAGCCGCCCCACGACCACACGACCTGGGCCATCATCGCCGGCGTGCAAGGCAATGAGCGCAACGAGGTCTATGCGCGCGAGCGCAGCGCCGATCCCCTGCGGGACGTGTTGACCCATGTGCAGCGGGTGGACGTGGGGCCGGGCAGCTCCATTGTGCTGGGTCCGGAGGACGTGCATACCATCGAACTGGTAGGCGATGAGGCCGGCGCGCATCTGCATTTCTACGGACTGGCCCTGGACCGCCTGCATGGCCGGGTGGTGTTCGAGAGCACCGCGGGCGGCAGCTACCGCACATTCTCTCCGCCCGCCGCCATCTATCACGCGCGCATCCCGCCGCAGGCCTTGCAGGACGAGTTGCGCGGCGCGGGTGAAATCGCCGTGCTGGACGTGCGTGAGGCGGGGCGCTACGCGCGCCGACATCTGCTGCATGCCGTGCCGGCGCCGCTGTGGCGGCTGGAACAGTTGGCGGACAGGCTGGTGCCTCGCCGTAATGCCCGCGTCGTGCTGGTGGACGATGATGAGACGCTGGCGCATCAGGCCGCCGCCAAGCTGGCGCGCCTGGGCTGGACGGATATTGCGGTGCTGGCCGGCGGCACGGACGCTTGGGAGAAGGAGGGCCGCGAGCTTTACTCGGGCACCAATGTACCCAGCAAGGCCTTCGGCGAAGTGATCGAACACGAAAAGCACACCCCTTGGATAGACGTGGACGAGCTGCACGAACGGGTGGCGCGCGGCGACGACATCGTGGTGGTGGACAGCCGGACCCCCGAAGAATTCCACAATTTCACGCTGCCTTTCGCGCACAGCCTGCCGGGCGCGGAGCTGCTCTACCGCATCGGCGAACTGGCGCCGGATCCCAAAACCTTTGTGGTGGTGAACTGCGCCGGGCGCACCCGAAGCATCGTCGGCGCGCAGACGCTGATCGATGCCGGCATACCCAACCGCGTCGTCTCGCTGCGCAACGGCACCATGCAGTGGCTGCTGTCAGGCCGCGAACTCGCCTACGGCAGGCAGGCCGCGCTGCCGGAACCCGGAGAGCAGGCGCTGGCAGCGGCCCGCCCGCAGGCGGCCGGCGT
>NZ_JBARYB010000228.1:0-20220 GCF_049647645.1 Achromobacter sp. | reverse complement strand
GGCCAGCAGCAGCCCTTGCCCTGCAGGACGGGCCAGGCAGCGCAGCCGCGCAAGACGCAAAGCCGGATTTGCAGAAAAACGGAAAGCAGGAATGGTCATCTGCGTCATGGCAGTTCTCCAAGTGAGTGAGGGGATGGGGAAGTCGCCGCAGCGGGTGCGGCATCGGGATGTGGCGGCAGCTCGGGAAACGGCGTTTCCAGCGCGTCCGCCAGTTGGTAGCCCACGCCATCGAAGCCGACGACGCGGGCGATGCTCTCGATGCGGCGCTTGCGCCCGCGTCCGGCGATGTGGATCACCACGTTGACCGCCTCGGCGATCAGCGCACAGGGCGGATTCACCGCCACTTCGAGAATCAGTTGCTCCAGGCGCAGCAGCGCGCCGAGCGCGGAGCCGGCATGGATCGTGGCGATACCGCCCGGATGGCCTGTGCCCCACACCTTGATGAGATCCAGTGCCTCGGCGCCGCGCACTTCGCCAACGACGACGCGATCAGGCCGCAGGCGCATGGACGAGCGCACCAGCTCGGTCATCGACACCACGCCTGCGCGGGTGCGCAGGGGAACGTGGTCGCGGGCCGCACATTGCAGCTCCACCGTGTCTTCAAGCACCAGCACGCGGTCGCCCGTGGCGGCGATCTCAGCCAGCAGCGCATTGGCGAGCGTGGTCTTGCCGCTGCTGGTGGCGCCAGCGATCAGCACGTTCTGCCACTCGCGCACGGCGCGAACGAGAAAGCCCGCTTGCGCGCTGGTCATCATCCCGTCAATGACGTACCGCTCCAGCGGAATCACGCCGATGGCGCGCTTGCGCAGCGCGAAGGCCGGCCCTGGCGCTGCCGGCGGCAAGATGCCCTCGAAGCGTTCGCCGGTTTCGGGCAGCTCGGCGGACAGCAGCGGCTGGCCGCGATGGACTTCTGCACCGACGTGGGCCGCGACCAGGCGGATGATTCGCTCGCCGTCCGCTTCGGGCAGTTCCACGCCCATCGGAGCGCGGCCCGAAGACAGGCGATCCACCCATAGTGTCCGATCGGGATTTAGCATCACTTCCACCACGTCCGGGTCTTCGAGAGCGGCGGCGATCAGCGGCCCCATCGCCGTGCGCAACATCTGGATGCGGCGATCCAGCGACGTTGCAGCGGATGAACGAGGTTCTGGCGGGAGTTGGGGAACGGCGCTCATCAGGCACGCTCCTGCGCTTCGGCCAACGTTGCTGCTTCATCCATACGCATACCGAACTCGTGACCCTGGGGATGCAGTTCTTCCACCACATCCCGTACCAGACTGCGCCCGCGCAGCAGGTGACGTCCAAGCTGCTCCACGAACTGCTTGAAGCGCACCTTGCCCTGGGCGCGAGCGGCGTCCTGGTGCGCCTCGGGAACCAGCGTGCTGACGGTCAGAAAATAGCGGATGAACAGCGCCAGCGTCTCGATCTGGATGTTCTGGTCGCGTTCCAGGCGCTCGGCGTGGCGCGAGAGGCGATCCAGCCGCTTGGCAATCGCCGCCTCGCGCTGGTCGGCCGCGTCGGGCGACAGCCAGGATGCCAAAGCGGCAGCGACGATGGATGACTTGGACACGCCTTTTTTGGCGGCCAGTTCATCGAGTCGTTTGCTGTGCTCGGGCTGGATGAATACATTGAGGCGGTGCTGAGTCATAGGTCGATTCCGTCATCAGGGTCGAGGGATGCCAGCCGGGCCGTGCGCTGCAGCGCTGGGTCAAGCTGGCGCGGGAGGGGAAGCAGCGCGTCGTCGTCATCGAGCAGCGCAAGGTCGTTGGCCGATAGCTTCAGATCGGGGTGGTATTCGCAGACTTCGGAAAGCTCGGGCTGGCGGCGCGGGCCGCCGTCATCGGCTGCGGCGGCGAAACCTTCGGCTGCATCGGCAACAGCGGCGATCGGCACAGTGGGAATCGCCAATGCACTCCAGTCGTCTGCACGCGAGGGAGGCACGTCGGCATAGCGTCCCGCCGCAAGCACGGGCGGTGACAGCACGCGGTGCTTGAAATTGCTGTCCGCGTAATAGCGCAGCTTCTTGGCCTTGATTGGCGCCATGCTGGAAACCATCACCACGGCTTCGTCGGGCGGGAGTTGCATCACCTCGCCGGGCGTGAGCAGCGGCCGGGCCGTTTCCTGGCGAGACACCATCAGATGTCCCAGCCACGGCGCGAGCCGGTGGCCCGCGTAATTGCGCTGGGATTTGAGCTCGGTCGCGGTGCCCAGGGTTTCGGAAATTCGTTTGGCCGTGCGTTCGTCGTTGGTGGCGAACGTCACGCGCACATGGCAGTTGTCCAGGATCGAATGGTTCTGGCCGTAGGCTTTGTCGATCTGGTTGAGTGACTGCGCGATCAGGAAACTGCGGATGCCGTAGCCTGCCATGAAGGCCAGAGCCGTCTCGAAGAAGTCCAGGCGCCCGAGCGCAGGGAACTCGTCGAGCATCAGCAGCAGCTTGTGGTGGCGGGCGATGCCGTCGCTGCCGTCGAGTGATTCCGTGAGCCGCCGACCGATCTGGTTGAGGATCAAGCGGATCAACGGCTTCGTCCGCGAAATGTCCGAAGGCGGAACCACCAGGTACAGCGATACGGGGTGCTCGGCGGAAATTAGGTCCGCAATGCGCCAGTCGCAGCGCGAGGTGACTTCGGCCACCGTGGGGTCACGGTACAGGCCGAGGAACGACATGGCGGTGGAGAGCACGCCGGAACGCTCGTTGTCCGACTTGTTGAGCACTTCGCGCGCCGCTGAAGCGACGACGGGATGCGGGCCACCACCTTCCTCGTTCACGAGGTGCGGCGTGGTCATCATCCGGTGCAAGGTCAGCTCGAACGGGCTGGCTGGATCGCTGAGGAAGTTGGCGACACCGCGCAGCGTCTTGTCCTCGCCCGCATAGAGCACATGCAGGATGGCGCCGACCAGCAGCGCGTGACTGGTCTTTTCCCAATGGTTGCGCTTCTCCAGCGCGCCTTCGGGATCGACCAGAATGTCCGCGATGTTCTGCACGTCGCGCACTTCATGCGCGCCGCGCCGGACTTCCAGCAACGGGTTGTAGGCAGCCGACTTCGTATCCGTGGGGTTGAACAGCAAGCAGTGGCTGAAGCGGCTGCGCCAGCCGGCGGTGATCTGCCAGTTCTCGCCCTTGATGTCGTGGATGACGGCGGACGAGGGCCAGTACAGCAGCGTCGGCACCACCAGGCCGACACCCTTGCCCGAGCGCGTGGGCGCGAAGGTTAGGACATGCTCTGGCCCTTCATGGCGCAGGTACTGGTGGTCATGCTGACCGAGGAACACGCCAGCCGACTGTGTGAGGCCCGCCTTGCGAATGTCCTCCGCGTTCGCCCAGCGGGCCGAGCCGTAGGTTGTGACCAGGCGCGATTGGCGCGAGCGCCAGATCGACATGCCGATGGCGACCACCACCGCCAGCAAGCCGCTGCCGCCCGCGATGGCGCCGCCGGTGTCGAAGATGCGGGGCGCATAGGCATCGAAGAAGAACCACCACTCGAACAGCTTCCACGGGTGGTAGACCGGCGTGCCAAGAATGTCGAACCAGGGCGAGCCAAGGCGTAGTTGGTAGCCCAGGGCGGCGGCTGTCCATTGTGTGGCGCCCCACACACCGGCAATCACGATGCCGAGCACGTCGGCGATCTGACCGAACAGCACGTTCGTCCCTTGCATGACCTGGCCTCCGATTTCTCCTGAGCTGATTCCCCGTGGAAAGCGCGGCACAAGGACGTGCCGCAGGCGTCAGGATCGTTGCCGTGTCAGTGCCGGTCAAAGACCGTTTAGGGCATAGAAGTCGAGCAAGAAGACAGAATGCGCTCTGCATCGCACCAAAGAAAAACGCCGCAAGCGCTGGCGCATTGCGGCGTGTTGAACAGAAAAATGAGGGTGATGCGGCGAACGGTCAACGATCAGAACTTTGGCGACTCTTTGGGCGGTGTGTAGGGCGTCTTGCCGTCGCCATAGAACCGCTTGCGCGTGGCTTCAGCCACGCGGCTGCACAGCACGTCGCCCAGCTTGGCGCGATCCGTTTTGCATTGCTGACGCAGGTCCTTGAGCTGATCGGGATTGGCCGCCAGTTCTTCTACCGTCGGGATGGTCGCCGCGGAATCGGTGGCCTTCTGAGGCGTCTCGGACTGGCCGCAGGCCGTCAAGGCTGCCACGAACAGGAAGGGGAGGATCTTCTTCATGGCGTCGGTTCCTCTGGTATGTCGGGATGACGATCCGGCGGGGGCCTGGGCGACTCCGGTGACTCGATGGCCTGCACGCGTTCGATGAATCGCGCCAGCACATCGGACGAGTTGCCTTCGAGGCGCAGAAGGTAAGTCGTCAACGGCGGCACGCGCGTTGCCAATGGCCGTGCCACCACGCCAGGTTCGCGGCTCGTGGCGATATGAGCCTCGCCGGTCAGTCCGATGGCAAGGCCAGCTGATACCAGCGCCATCATCAGATCGCACGTAGCGACGCGCTCCGCGACAAGTGGTTCCGTGGTGGCTCGGCGCAGCACCCGATCAACGTGCCTGGCGTGGCTTTCGCATGCTTGCGGGTCGCACAGCACCAGCGGATAACGCAGCAGTTCGTCCAGCGGAATGCGCTTGTAGGCCAGCAGGGGATGCCGTGCGGGCACCGCCACCATGAGCGCATCGCTCCAGGCAGGGATGGTGGCGATGCCGTCCCCTACCTCGTCGGATCGGGCGAACCCCACGTCGTACAGGTCGTCATGCAGCCCTCTGATCTGCTGCGCCACAGGCACCTCGAAGAACCGGAGTTCAACTTCCGGTTCTTCCTGTCTGCACAGCGCCAGCAGCGTCGGCAAGCGCGAAGGCGTGATGCCGTCAGACAGCGCCACGCGCAACTGCCCGTGAAAGCCATTTTCCGCTGCCTTCACACTGTCGCGCGCCTGTTCCAAGGCACAAAACACGCGGCGAACGTGCTCCAAGAACAGCTTCCCGGCGCGGGTCAACCGCGTGCTGCGCGTCGTGCGGGCGAGCAGCACTACGCCAAGATCCTCCTCCAGTTCCTTGATGGCGCGTGAAAGTGGCGACTGTTCGATATGCAGCCGCTCGGCAGCGCGGGCGAAGTGGAGTTCTTCAGCAACGGCCATGAAATAGCGCAGGTGGCGCAGTTCCATATCCGCTATTCCTGCTTTGATTCATTTGGCGGTAGCGTTCGACGGCGCGGTCCCTGCAATCGGGCCGCTGCGTTTGCAACGGTTGCGCCCGCAGGCCTCTGAGCCGCTTCGCCCACGCCCAGATAGCTTTCTCCTGGACGGTCGATCAGATGTACCTCGACATTGGGCGCCTCTGTGATCCGCATGATTGGATATAGGTTCCAGTCGGTGCTTGTGATGCTTGTGCGGTCAAAGCGCGCCTTCTCGTGCAAGGTCCAGCTTGTGGCTTGCACGATGCCGCCTTCGATCTGGTTACGCACGGCATCCGGGTTGACCAGTTCGCCGCAATCGACGGCGGCCACTATGCGCACAACGCGCACCCGGTCATCTGGCCCCGCCGCCGCCTGCGCGCAGACTGCGACGTAGGCGCCGTAGCCGTTGAGCCGGGCGAAGCCGACGCCCTGAGGTTGCCGCGCGTCCTCGCGCCAGCTCACGTGAAGGCAGGGCTGCATGGTCCGAGACATCTTGAAGATCGGTGCATGGGATCAGGAGATGGTGGCAAACACGACGCTGTTCGCGCGCAACAGCGGAAGCAGGATGCGGTGGCGCTGGAGATCGAAATGAAAGTCCGCCGCCGGCACCGCGAGCTTGCCGAAAGGGCTGGACACCTTGCCGTCCGGTGCCACCGCATAGACTTCGGCAGTTTCCCAGGACGAGGCGTACACCCGGCCGTCCGGCGCCAGCCCGACGTCATCAACGATCTTGCCGGGCAGCGTGCGGACATTGCGCTTCTGGCCCTCGGGCGTTAGTTCGTAGACTTCGGCCGCGCCCCGCGTGGCGACGAGGAAGTCGCCCGAAGGCAGCACCGAAATGCCATTGGGCTGGTTGAGCGCAGGTGTCCGCGCCACGGTGGTGACGCTCCGGTCGGCACTGATGCGGTATACGAAGTCCTGGCCCGTCGGCGTGACCGTCGTCCCTTCCACCTGCAACGCGCTCTCGGTTCCGACGACATCGCCCGAGGGCAGTGCCGCCAAGCCGTTGAGGAAGGTCGCTCTGGGTGGGGATCGGGACATCACCCAGCGGTTTGCCAGTTGCCAGATCAAACAGGCGCACGGTGTCGATGTCGGCCGCGTACAGCGTGCGGCCGGCGATCGTCAGGCCCTTGGGCGCGTGCAACGTGGTGCCTGCAACTGCGCCATCGGCCCACTTGAGCGCGAGGACTCGGCCGTCCGGCGCGATGCGGCTGATGAAGCCGTTGCCGTCCTTGTCGGCGATGTTGGAGACGTAGTACACGTCGTCCACCGGGTCGTGGACCACCGATTCCGGGCCAGCCAAGCCCGCATTTTCGACGGTGATGCGCTCGGCCGCGAAGGCGGGCACGGACGCGAGCCCGGCCATACCCAACAACGCAGAGGCCAAAAGGTTTTTCAGGTACTTTGGTCGCATGAACGATGCTCACGTACGTGCTTGCGTTGAACAGCGTCAGGCACTCTTGACTTCGACATGTTGCTTGACCTCGGCCTGCTGCTTGAGCCAGCCGTCATGCAGCCACTTCTCGGTCTTGCGATGGCCTGGGAACGTCACCCAGACGATGTCGCGCTCGAACACCAGCGGCCTTTCGTCACTGCCGACGATGACCCAGAACCAGCGGCCATCGGCCAAGTTGCGGGCCTTCATCTTCATGCCAGTCAGCGTCACGGTCTCGACTCGGCCATTGCGTGCGACCCGAATGGGCTCGTCGTGTGGTTCGATCCAACTGATCTCCATGCGCGTCAGCAGGTCGGGCGCAGTTTCCTGCAGGAACGCGCGGGCGATCTGCTCGGTGCGTTCACGGCTGGGCAACGGCTGGCCGGCCAAGTCCAGCGAGATGTTGGCGAAGCCCTTGAGCGTGCCGTCGGCGGCCACCACGGTGCTGAAGTGTTCGCCTTCCAGCCCACCGTTGCGGCCGTCGCGGCGCTCGTAGCGGGTGAGTTCGGTGGCTGCGCCGTCAACGGTCACTGCGCGGCGAGCAACCTCCTGGTGGGTTTGCGGAATCCATTGGGAAAGGGACTGGGCAGAGGTTTTGGTGGTCATGGAAATCGACTCCTTTGGTCGGTTTTGTGCGAAAACGGTGTGCGACGTCGTCGCGGCAACTGTTGTGGCGGCGAACATGGCGATGGCGATAGCGCGAATGGCGTTCATGATTGCTCTCCGGTGGATACGAGCGACCCCTCATGCGTGGATGGAGGCCGGCCGACCTCCGGGTCGTTGCCAGGCACCGAGGGAAGCTCGGGATTGGGTTGTGCCTGAACGAAAATCAGCGCGCCGATCCCGATCAGGATCAGCGTCATGTGCACCATCTGGACGGCGCCTTGCTTGAGCCAGTAGCCAAACCACAGTCCGCCGCAGATGAAGAACATCCACAGAAGCACGAATAGGCTCAAGGCGAGCACGGCACGAATACGGGCGTCTCGAAGCATCTGGACATCCTTGAACGAAAAGGCTCTGGCGTAGGAAACGGCGGCCCACCAAAGAAAAGTGACACAGACAAACTGGACCGTGACCACCAGGTACAAAACGAGGGGAGACCAGTGCGCAGACCAAGCGCGCCAAAGCAGTCCGGCGCCCAGGACTTCTTCGGTGCGAACCAAGTCCATTGAGAGCGTATGGCCCAGCAGCATGCGGTTCGTGCCGGGATCAGTCAGGTTGTTGATGACGGCAATCGACAGCCAGGCGGCGAGCCCCAGAAGAATGACCAATCGACTGAAAGCGATGAGACGTATGCTCACGGTCGGCTCCTCACGCTTGCGCCGACGCGTCGAGCACCGGCCAGCCGCGATGCCGGGCGATGGACATCAGGTCGGCATTGCCTGCTACGACTCTTGGATGCCCGACGGTCTCCAGCAAAGGCAGGTCGGAGAGGTGATCACCGTAGCCATAACAATCGCACGCCAAAGCATCGCCTTCTTCGAGAAAATCGACCATGGCCTGGCGTTTGCCAACCCCGATGGTCTGCGGTGGCAGCAGCTTGCCGGTAAACCTGCCCTGCTCGACTTCGAGGCGATTGGTCAACATGGTTCTCACCCCCAGTTCTGCGGCCAATGGCACCAAAATTTCGGTGCAGGAGCCGGACACGAAGACCGGCTCTGTTCCCGCTTGCTGATGCTGTTGCAAAGCGTCCAGAGCCTGCTGGATAAAGTACCCAGGTTGCCGGCGAACCTGCTGATGCCAATCGTGGGCCGCCTGCTGCACATCGGTTTGCTCGAAACCACGGAAACTTTCCCAGAACAGGAGATTGACTTCCGTTCGGTCCAGGCCCCGGGCGACTTGCTGCTGCACCTGAATCCGGGCATGCCGTTGCGTGGCGGTTCCCTGTTCGGCGCCAAGCGTCCAGTGCAAATAGAAGTCGCGAAAGCTGAACATGCTCTTGATCCCTATCAGCGTTTCGTCCACATCGAAAAAGGCATATCGAGTCTTGGTCATGATTGGGGCCTTTCCTTTGAAGTGCCGGAAGTCACAGGCTCCCGGCGTATATCCTGAACCGCGCTCAGGGGTGGCTGGCTAGGGACAGCACGGGAGATGGCGCTTGCGCGGCCACCATGGTGGTCGTGTCGATCTGCAGGTTTTCCGACCGACCTGTCAGCTCGCTTCGCAGCCAGTTGACGTAGTTGCCCACAGCCTCGGCTGCCAACTTGCTCTCCCGTCGGCTGATGTAGGCGTCGTCGAACACGGTGAACTTCACTTCCATTCCGGCGACGACTTGTCCTGCCTGAAGTACGTCCATGTCCGCATGGATGGATACGCGCTCAGGCTTGGGTTGCTGCTGGTCGATCACCAGGTACCGAATCTGGGCAGGCAGTGGAAAGGCGAATGCCTGATAGCGCACATTCATCGAGTTGATGACGAAGTAGCGCTTGACTGCCTGGTTGTGGTCGAGACAATAGCGCTCCGTGACTGCCAAGAACATCTGCCGACATGCCTCGGTCAACACCATGCCTTGGATGTGCTGCCCCGTCAGATGGTCAAGCATGAACTCGTTGCGCTCGTGTAAGAGCAGGTCGGCCGTGTAGGCCCCATCGGGTTGTTGTTCAGGAACAGAGATCAGAATGTTTTCCTGCCGGTGCTTATGGCACAGTGTTCGGTCCGCATAACGGCCCTTGCGCGCAGCACGCCAGTCAGCGAACTCATTGACCAGACCACGGCTGGTGCCCACGTACCAAGCATGGTCCACCTGCATGTCATCAAGACCCTGGCCAGCAATCAACCTACGGCCAACGAGTTCGTCCGCAGAAGCGCCGTTCCGGTGAAGGAGAGATAGCAGCTTGTCGTAAGGCATCAGATTCGGGTTCTCCGAAAACTGCTTGAATGCACTGGGGATAACGATCATGACTTCCATGTAAACCTCGACTGTTTAATGAAGCACCACATCGAAGCTGGCAGGCGCGATTGCCAGTTGTCTCCAAGTCTCAAGCCTGTTGTTTTCCATTGAGCTATGCCGCAATGGCGCGGCGCCCTGTCATCGCATACAGGGCCGCCGCTCCCAGCAGCACGGCCAGCACCAAAAACGCCTGCCCGGTGGGCCAGCGAGCGGTTTGCTGCGCCAGCCAGGGTCCCAGGCTAGCGCCGACGAACAGTACGAAGGTGTAGAACGCGACCGCCAAACCGCGCACCGGCGCTTCGGCCACGCTGGCTACACGGGCAATCAGCCCCGGCACGCTGATGCCGATCCCGGCCACGAAGACCACGCTGGCAGCCAGCAGTCCGTAAAGATGTGTGTCTCCGGCCCAGGCGCACAGCGCCAGGCCGCCAGTCGCGATCACCAGACCAATCTTCACCACACGCTCGGCCCCCCATCGCGGCATCACTACCGCCACGACCAAGGGCGCTAAAAAAGCGGGCAGCGCCAGTTCGCGCGCGACCAAGGGTGTGATGCCTTGCGCCTGCAGTGCCGGTCCGAGGTGATCGTCCAACCCCATGTAGAAGGCAACGAAGCACATCAGCAACAACAAGGCCGGGCCATAAACGCGACGCAACTGCGGGCTGGCCAGAATCCGCCCGATCGGTCGGTAGCCGGCCAACAACGATGGCGCTGGCGAACGGGAGGAATCGGCCTGAGTCGCCCACAGCTGCCAGGCGGTCAAGGCGAAAACCGCGGCTAGCGGCAACAATGCGGAGCCCAGCCCCCAGCGGCTCGCGACCGTCGCGCCGTAAATCTGTCCCAGCAACCCAGCAGACAAAAAGGCTGTGCTCATCCAGGCCACGCTCCACACCCGCTGCCTGGGTGTGCCGCGTTCGGCAAGGTAGGCGATGACGACTGGCGGAAAAGTGGCTGCGGCCAAGCCCTGTGCCGCTCGGCCTGCGAGCAGTAGCGGCACAGCTTCGACCGTTGCCAGCCATGCGGTGACGAGAGCCAACGCGGTCAGCCCCCACATCATCACAGTGCGCTGCCCCAGCCGGTCGGACAGCGTGCCGAAGATCAGAAAGCCCGCCGCATAGGCAAAACCGAAGGCGCTGATCACGCCCGTTGCCGTTGGAATGCTCATACCGTGGGTCTGCGCCAACTGCGGCAGGATTGGCAACGGTAGATAAAGCAGCGACACCACTGCCAGGGCACACAGCACCAGCAAGGCCCGCAAGGAGAACGACGGTAGATGCGTGGATGGCATTTCATGACTCCAAATAATCAGCAAGCTACATAAATCTGCAAAAAAAAGCTAGCTACATAAATTCCGTAAAAATCAGCCAGCTTCCGCAGGGCCGGCCAGCACGCCCGTCTGGGTGAGCTTGAACATGAGATGGTTGAGCATCCGGCGCTCGTCGGCATTGAAATGCCCCATCAACTTGGCCACCCAGGCATAGTGGCTGGGAAGTGCCTTGCCCAGCATGTCGTCGCCAGCCTTCGTCAGACGAACCACCCGGGCACGCGCATCGACCGGATCGACATCACGACTGCTTAGGCCTGCGCCAACCATGCGATCAATGATCCGGGTCATAGTTTGGGAGGTGACCGACACGCCATCGGCCAACGTCCCCACTCCCAACCCGTCGGGATTGCGCTTGAGCAGCAGTAGCACGAAGAATTGGGTCTGCGACAGTCCGCAGGTATGCGCGAGGTTGGCCTCGAACGCCGACAACATCTCCTGGGTTGCCGAGGCCCAGATCAGCCACGTCTGGAGACCTTGCACGTCGGTATTGCCGTACAGGGCACCAAAGCGTTCCAAGGTGTCATAGCTAGGCAGGTCTTTGAGCTCGAACATCGGACTGGGGTCTCCTTTTCCTGTAATGTAGCTGGCTACATATCTGATGTCAAGCATCGATGCTTTTGAATTTCTGTGCCTTGGCATCACGCGCTTGGAAGCGTGCTGAGATACTTCGTATGCAGAATGTTACTATTTCTGCTGCCCCGGTTTTTGCGCGCCTACGAGTTTTTCTCTGTCATCCGCCAGACCGGAAAGTCATACCGACAGGGCACGCTGCCTTCCAATCTCCCACGACACCCCACCGCTGCGCACAGTAGCGGCAACCTGCAGCCCTAGTCTTTGCTCAATCACCGGCTTCCACGGCACTAGCGAAAAGCCCATGCCGTCGTCAAGCATGGCGTAGCGCCCACTGGCGAGCATGACGCTGCGCCGGTAGATCCCAGCCACGCGCTGGTCGTCTGCCACAGGCCGGTGCTCCAGGCCGGTTTCGGCGGCAATGTCTTTGGCGGCCTGCGTCAGTTCCCGATTACGCAGCGTGCCCAGCAGGTTGCGCGCCAGAATCACGCGCAGCCCGCGCCGCTCGGCCAGCCCCTGCTCGGCGAGGAAGTCGGCACGCTGCTGCATCGCCTGCTTGGCTTCGCTGCCAAAACCCAGGTCGCTCAGTCCTAAGCCGCTGCCGATCAACTGCTGGTCGAGCCACGTGGCCCCGATCACGCGGGCTTGCCGCTCGATGGGTAGGTGCGATTTCAGCTCTATGGCAACGCCGCCCAGGCGCTGCGCGTCGTAGCGACGGCCTAGCTCGGGCAGGTCACCCGGTACCTTCCATAGCCCTTCGGCCACGCGCTCCACGATGCCGGCCCGGCGCAGGGCTTCCAGGCGGCGGACATGGGCCGCGATGACTTCCTGCGGGTCGCGGCCAGCCTTGGCCCGGCCTTGCTCGATCGCCAGGTGATGATCGGCGCGGTACAGGCCATCGCTCGCCAGTGCGGCGATGTACTTGTCGGCCGCCCGCACCTCGGCTGCGCCGCGCACTTCCACCACCGATCCGGTGGGATAGTTCGCCAGCTCGTCGCGGGCATTGAGCGCGACATAGTGGGCTTTGCCGTCAACGCCGTCGATGACCAGATAGCTCCGATCGCGCAGTTCGTCAGCCAGCCCCTTGGCGGCCACGCGGCCGACGACGGTGCGGCCACTTCCATCATCTTGGCTCGGCGCGAACACTGCCAGCTCGCGTGGCTGTCCGCTCATGGCGCGCTGCATGGTGCGGATAATGTCGCCGCGCTCGCCCAGTGCACGCAAGGTCTTCTCGGCATCGTCATGGATGGCCCAGGCGCCAGGCTTTGTCTCGTCAGCCAAGCCCAGGCGCTGCAAGCGTTGCAACCGACCGATCAGCAGCAAGCGCTGGCGTTGCAGATTCGGTTCCTTGAAACGCTCGATCTGCACCTGGCAGCCGTCGCCGGCCTCACGCTGCAGGGTGCGATCCAGGTTCGTCCACCGCTCTTGCTCCACCTCGCGCTGCAAGGTCTGCTGGATCTCCAGTTCGGTTCGCGGCCCCAGCCATTCGGTCGCTAGCTCGGCGGCGCGATGACGGAAACCGTGGGCGATGTAGTCGCCCGCGATGATGAGGTCTTTGCCGCTGTCGTCGCGCCCGCGCACGATCAGGTGGGTGTGCGGGTTGTCGGTGTTCCAGTGATCGACCGCCACCCAATCCAGCCGCGTGCCCAGGTCGGCCTCCATGCGGCCCATGAGGTGCCGCGTGTAGGTGCGCAGGTCTTCCAGCTCGGCCCCGTCCTCCGGGGAAACGATGAAGCGGAAATGATGCCGGTCATCGGCGCAGCGTTCCTTGAAGGCGTCCAGGTCGGCTTCGTCAGCCTGCGGCCCATAGGCCCGGCCTGGCTCGCCATCGCGACCCGCGCCGTCGCGCTCGATGTAGCGCAGGTGCTTGGCGAGCGACTGTGGGCTGGCCCGTTGGTGATTGACCAGCAGCGTCTTGATGGTCACACGCCGCGACATGGGCGTCAGCTTCGCCCCGGCGAAGCGCGCCGCCGTGTGGCCGCGCCCCAGACGCGCGCCGGGCCTCTGACCGGCGCGTGCGCCGTTGTCACTGCCTGCGGAATGGCGCATCGCCGACTTGCCTCCGCTGGCCTTGCCCGCCTGCTTGAGCACCTTGGAAACGAAGCTTTGCCCTTGGCCTTTGCCCCGGTTCTTCGGGGCGCCGGGTCGCACGCGGAAATCGTCGTCGCGGCGGTCGGTCATCACCGTTTTCCTTGCAAGCTCCGGCGTGTCCCGTCGTGCGAAGCACGCGGACATGCCTGCATTGGCGCGGGCTTCGCGCCACAAGCGGCACGGCGGCGAAGCCGCGCCGTGCTGCGCCACCCACACGTGCAGACTGACTTTCGATGCGGCCAGGTGCCGCGTCCTTTTGTCTTGCCTTCCGCATTTGCCTCCCGCATTCGCTCCTGGCAATCGCGGCCCGGTGGCGCTGCTGCACGGGCAGCCAGCGCCCCGGCGCACACCGCGACGGCCACAGGCCGACCGTGTTCGAGGCAAGACATCTGCACGTGAGACGGCTGCATGGAATGCAGGGCCGCATGCTGTGCGGTGTGCCGTGCGAAAGCACAGGCACGCCATGCGCGGAGACACGGCCGATGCAGCCGGAAAGACCCGCTTAAGTGCACGACAGGCTGCACGGCGATGCGCAGCGAGTCAGCAGCCAGCCATGCAGTGACTAGTGCACTGGACGACTGCACTGAATGCAGCTCGAGGTGCAGCGCGAAGTGCCATGCGAATGCATCGGCATTGCATGCGCAGCGACATGGCGACGACACGCCCGATAGCACGAGGCCATGCACGTTTGCGTGCAGCAAATTGGCGGCCCTCATGGGCGTGACTCCAGCCAGACCGGGTGCGCCACGCCGATCACGGCGGACGCGTTGACCGGCCCGAAATACCGGCTGTCGAACGACGCCGGGTTGGTGCTACTCAGCAAGAACAGTTCGCTAGGACGAAGCTGCCGGCACTGCGGCCAAGACGGCAGCAGACGGCCCAGTCGGTCGGCAGGCCGAACGGCTGCCACCGACACGCCGTCGATCCAGACCAGCGCATCGAACACGCACACATGCTGCGGCGCGACGGCGCCCACACGCTTGAGCAGCGGCACGCGTGCTGGCAGGTAGCCGCGCTGCGCAGCCAGCGCGGCAGCGTCTGGCGGCAACCTCGCCAGGACGATGCTGCCCACGCGCAACGAAGGTGGTAGCGGACGTGGCAGCGAGTCGGCACCGTGGTCCGTCGGATCGACGCGGTACCAGCCGACCGCCACGCTTTCGGACGGGTTGTAGACCAGGCGCGGCAGCGGCTGCACGAAAGCCGCCGAGGCCAGCGCAGCGAGGCTGCAGACGGACAGTGCAGCCAGCACGAGGCGAGCATGCAAACGCGAGTGCGCAGGCGAGCGAGAAACGGATGCTGCTACTGCGGTCATGGCGACACCCTCCCGGCCAGCCAGGCGGCATGTCGCTCGGCGGTGTATTCGTGCAGCGGCAAGCGCGCCGCGAGCCGGTTGCCCAGCGTGCGCCAGTACGCGGGCGAGACGCCGACAGGCGCGATGCCCAGCGCCTCGATGGTGTCGATGCGCTCCAGCACGGCGCGCACTTGCCCGTCGCCCTCGGCGTGCAGCAGCAGGCGCGCGCCCGGCTGCACGCCGGGAATGCGCTGCGCCGCATCCAAAGGCGTGCAAGCCTGCATCACCATGAGCTGCCAGCGGATCGTTCCGTAGTCGTTGGACTGCCAGCGGATGCGGCAGAACACCGCGTTCGGCACGAACACGGCCACGCTGCGCCAGCGGTCGAGCCGCAGCGTACGCGCAGGCTCGCCAAAGCGCAGATAGAGCTTGATCCGGTGCTCCACGTAGGCCAGTGCAACGCGCGTCAGCGGTGTGGAGTCAGGCCGGCCCACGAGCACAGCGAGCGACGGCGACGGTGTGGCCATGGCCGCGATAGCAACAGGTGCGGTGGTAGGCAAAGCGGATGCGTTCATGGCGTGTTCTCCCTGCGGTGTTCTGGAAACTCCCGCTCCAGCAGCGCGCGCAGCAGGTCGGCCACCGTCACGCCTTGCGTGAAGGCCGATACCTTGATGCGCGAGCGCATGGCGGGCGTGATATCGAGCGTGAGGCGAGCCGTGTAGGTGTCGCCCTTGTTGAGTGCATCGCCGTCGCCTTGGCGAATCCACGCCTCGGCGTGCGGATTCGCTGGCGGGCGCGCTCCGATACCGACGCGCTTGGCCGGGCGTTTGCTGTTGGGTGGTGGCTTGGCTGTCATGTCGGCCACCGCAGCAGTTCGTCCACCAGCGTGGTGATTTCGCGTGCGGCGGCGCTGTCGGGCGCCGTCTCGCGTGCAAGCCGGCCAGCGGCCACGCTGTCGGCGAAGACGATGCGTTGATGCACTTCCGAACGCAGCGCAGGCAGCGGCTGGTCGGCGAGCGCCTGGCGTGCTTCGCGTCCGATCACGGTGGTGCTGACACGCCGGTTGATGACAAAGGCTGCACGGAGCTGCGGCCGGAACACCTGCGCTTCACGGATCAGCGCCACCATCTCAGCCGAAGCCCACAGGTCATAGGGGCTCGGCTGCACCGGGATCAGCACACGCTCGGCCGCTAGCAGCGCGGAGCGCGCCAAGGCCGCGATCCTGGGTGGTCCATCAATGACGACGTGATCGGCCCGCCTGGCGAGTTCTGGGGCTTCCTGATGCAGGGTTTCGCGTGCCAGGCCCACGGCGCTGAACAGCCTTGGTAGACCTTGCTGGCTTCTGCGCTGTGTCCAGTCCAGCGATGAACCCTGCGGGTCGGCATCCAGCAGGATGACCGATTGCCCCCGCATCGCCAGCTCGCCAGCGATGTGCGTTGCGAGCGTGGTCTTGCCCACGCCGCCTTTCTGGTTGAGCAAGGCGACGATCATGGCGCGGCCCTCCATGCTGGAAAGCCGATCTGCACTTGCACTGCGAAGCGGGGTTGCTTTGGGCTTTTGGCTTGATGCGCTTTTCGTCTTTCGGCGGTTGTCCACCGAGGCGCGGTGCCTCTACTAAAAGTTAGAGTATTTAAGTTAGGTAAGTTAAGGGAGACCGAAACCCGTGCCAGCATTGGCTTTGCGGGCGATTGACACGCCTGATAGCACGATAGTCCCACGCCTGATAGCACGATACCTGGCACGCCTGATAGCACGAGCCCATCCACAGGCCATCCCGCAGTTATCCCCGTGCCGTGGGCGGCACGGGCCGGAACGTCAGCAGTTCCGCTCCGTCGTCCGGCATCCGTTCGATGCCCAGGACGTAGCCGGGCAGCGACTGCCGCGCCACCAGCGCGCGCAGGTCGCACGCGAAGTCGTAGGGCTTGGCCGTGCTGCCCGACTTGCGGTGCAAGTGCCGGAAGTCGAACTGCCAGCCTGCTTCCTGACGCCCGCCGTGTTTCCTCACCAGCCGGTACAGCCAGCGCTCGATGCCGCCCGTCAGCCGGAAATACGCCGGGTCGATGGTCAGTACCAGGGCGGCATCCAGCACGCCCGCATAGAACCAGTCCGGCAGGATCAGTTCGATGCCCAGCGGCGTGCCTTTGGCATCGGCCAGCTCCTTCCACTCGTTGATCCATGAGAAGCGGTGCAAGCGTCTTCCCGTGGTCTCCCGGATGGACGTGGCCACCGTGGTCGATTGCAGGCGATCCAAGGCCGCTTTGAGACGCTGGTAGTCGCGCAGCGACGTACCGCGCCCGATGAAGCGCAGGATCTCGTAAGGCGTGGCCTGCATCAGCCGCGACGGGCTCAGGCCCGCATCGCGCGCTTCCACGATCTGGCTGGCCGCCCAGATCAGGATGTCCGCATCCCATATGGTGGCGATGCCGTGTTCCTGCGTTCCCTCCACGCGGATCGTGATTCCTGCCGCCTGGAAGTCGATCGGTGCCACGCGCCGTGACTTCGCTAGCGAGAAGAACGGAAAGGCCATCAAATCCTGGCTGTCGCGCGGCGCCATGTCGCCCGGCAGGGCGCGGAACAGATCGAGCTGTTCGCGCTCCTGCGACGGTCGCGGCCGAAGCGGCTGCGATGGGCTGGACATGGCGATGGCCTCCAGCGCTCCAGCGGTCAGCGCGCACGGCTGTCCGCCGAGTGCTGCTCGGCGTACTCGGGATCGGAAGTCGTCTCGAAGCTGCGATCGGCGGCCCAGGCGTCGAGATCAGCCACGGCGTACATGACGCGCCGGCCGAACTTGCGAAAGCGCGGGCCGCCACCGATCACGCGCTGCTTTTCCAGCGTGCGCGGCGACAGACGCAAGTAGTCGGCGACTTCGTCGTTGGTCAGATAGCGTTGGGGTTGTGCCGTCGTGGCGACGGCAGCGGCGGCGGGCCGCAAGGGAGCAGGACGCATGGTGTGAACCTCCATCGGTGTCAAAGCTCCGGCCACACAGCGCAACCGGATGGAGGCAGTCTCAGAAAACGAAGCTCTCCTGCTCAGGGTCGTTTTGCGTCTCCTGCAAAACGACCCTTCTCAAGCGGCGGCAGTTGTGCTAGACGGCGATAGCCGCCGCGCATCAACGCATCGCCGCGCCGCGCCAGGCGGCGCACCTTGGAGCGCAGGCCGCCGTCGCTGTACCAGTCGGCCACGGCATCCACACCGAACAGCCCTTCGCCCACCTCGCGCAAAGACGCGCCCGCCAGGGTCGCGTCGAGTGCCTGCAAGGTATGCAGTTCCAGCAGCGCGGCCGGTGTTGGTCTGGGCTTGGCATCGGCCAGAACCGCATCGGGCGCATGGCTGCGCGCAGGCGCGGCAGCGCCGTCGCGATGGGCATAGACCACGGCCATGCCGTCCTCCAAGCCAGGGGCCAGCACGAAGCGCAGGCAATGTCCAGGGCTGCGCGCGACCAGCGCCAGCCCCTTGCCGTCGTGGATCAGTTGCTTGTGGCCAGGGATGTGCCAGAAGGCGAAAGCCACGGCATCGTGCGGCGGGTCGGCATCCGGGTAGAGCTGCACCACGGCATCGTGGCCGGGAAGCCAGGCTGGCTGCGCGTCACGCGCATCCAAGGCCGGATCTTCCAGCAGGCGCAAGCCCCAGCGATGCGCCGCGTGTTGTGCCGCTTGCGGCCTGCGCGAGCGGCGCAGCCAGTCCAGCCGGTACTCGGGATGGCGGCGCAGGTACTCCCAGGCCAGCGCGAGCGCGTCCAGACCCAGGATGTAAAGGTAAGCGGCGGTGGGATACCAATGCGCGAGATGATGAGGATCGACCATGACGCAAGCTCCTGTCGAAGATCAGGAACGTCGTCACGGGCGTTCAACACAGGGCTATCGCAGACGACCAATTGCCATCAGAATCGGGGCGAACTGTAACATTGAGTGTCAAGACCGATTGGCTCCGGTGCATTGCGAAATTCGTCCGAATGCGACGACCGCACGGCTCCAAATTGCCGCGCGGTACAGGACACCGTGCCGCAACCCGCATGAAAGATCGTGACTGTTTCAGTCACGGATACACAGGTTTGAAGCAAGAGTGCGGATTCAGACCGGCCAGGTCTGATGCCAGACTGAAATAGTCTCAATGCGCCCGGCTTGGCCGGGGCGCGAACGGTTCAATCGACGATGGAACCGTTTTCCTGCGCCAGTCGCAGGTACTCTGACAGCGGTCGCACGGCCTGGAAATACCGATCCCGCATCACGGACTGCTGGCGCGGCCCGACGATGGAGGCCAGATCGGACAGCTTCACGTGGCCCAGCTCGGGCATGCTGATCCCCAGATCGATTAGGCCGTAGGCCGTGTCCCCATCGGCGGGATCAAGCGCGGCCAGCAACCAGGTGGCGTGCGCGTCGGGAGTGAACAGCCGCACCACAGGCAGCGGGTCGATGGCCCGGCCAGCGGCGCGGGCCTGGCCGTTGGCCAGCAGTTGCACGCGCTCGTCCTCGGTGATGAGTTGGTTCATGGTGGTGATCCCTTCGTCGGTGCACGAATCCGCCAAAGCGTGAAGGCGCAAAACCGCATCGGTGGAAGTCAGGAAAGACACGAATGTGGTTCTGCGGTTCTGCCGAAAGACACAGATGCGGATTTACTGATTTCCGCAAAAGCACAAAACGAGCCCTATAGATTGTAGTCCTATAGGTCGCAATCGAATGTCATCTTAGGTTTTGGGGGGAACCTAAGGTGGAGGCAAAGCACTCATTAGCAACAGCATTGAAAACAGTCCGCAAGGCGCGTGGACTGAGCCAGGAAGCATTTTCCGAGGTATCCAGCCGCACGTACATGAGTTCGCTGGAGCGCGACCTCAAAAGCCCGACCCTGAACAAGCTGGCCGAGCTATGCGAGGTCATGCAGGTGCATCCCGTCACGTTGCTGGCGCTGGCCTACGCGGGCAAGAGCCCGAAACAGGTTGACCAGCTTCTGGCGCAGGTGCGACAGGAACTGGAGGCGGTGCTGAAGGCCAGCGACGAATCGTAGGGTGCGTTGGCGCTGGCCCGGCCGATCCGGCGTTGCCGGTTCGGCGGTCTCGCAGGGGCGCCAAGCACAGCGCGGCGGGGATGGGCCTGGCGCCGATCCCCCGGAGGCAAGCGAAGCCGCGGGAGGGATTGCAGCCGAATGACACGTGACGGCGAAGACGGCACGGGGCGCAGCCCGAAAAGCCCGGTGGCGCATGGCGCCGACCCGCCCTGCATTTGCCTCTGCGAGCTCAAGCTATGGTCTTGCCGAAAGGTCGAATCATCCCGAAACAGCTATTTGAAGGTCACACCTTCCTGGCTGTCGAAATGGCACAGCAGCACAGCGTCCCGCCGCAATGGGCGGGGCGCTGCGGACTTCAGGCCGACTGTGGCTTGCTGCGCGACCAGATCAGGGTGTGCGTGCCGTCTTCTTCCTCGATCAGGCGGGCATAGACCGTCGCCGGGAACGAAGGGTCATCGAGGGTGCAGGACACGTAGGCTCGGCCGGCCTCG
>NZ_JBARYB010000227.1:0-36474 GCF_049647645.1 Achromobacter sp. | reverse complement strand
GAACGGCGTTCTCAGCTTGCGGCCTCGACCGCGCGCGCCCGCCTCGCCTTCTGCTGCCGGCTCGCGCGCGGCGGATTCCGGCTGGCCGTTGGAAACGGCATCATCCGAACGGGGATTGTCGTCCTGCATTGCTGTATTCGTTGTCACTGGGACAGCTCCGAATTTCAAACTTGGGTAGGCCTGCCTGCGGCAGGCTCGTCATCATCTGGGGATGCCGGCTCTCGATCAGCCTCGGGCCGCTCAAAGCCTGCCTCGTCCGATTCCGGGGAGGCGGCATCCGGGTCAGGCCGAACAGGATCAGCAAGACCGGAAGCGGGCTCATGCCCGGCGGCGCCAGGCGCCACGGTATCGGTCTCGTCAATCGGGTCGGTCGGTTCCGCGTGTTTTGCGTTCTCGACGCTTTCCTTTGCAGCACCGGCTTCTGGGGCATCGGCGGCCATATCGGAAATGTCGTTGTCAGCCGCGTCGTCGGGAAAACCGGACATGGCTAACGTATTGGACAAGCCTTCGGCTTGCTCCCGGACGGTGGATTCGTCTGCGGGATCCGCGCCTTCTTCTGTGCGCGAAAGCACGGATTCTACGCTATCGACGGGAGCTATGGGTACATCCTGTTCCGAAACAGACAATTCCGCAACCGGAATACTGACCTCGGATTCCTCGCCCTCGCCCGCCATGGCGTCAGCCGCGCCTTCGGAGCGCGCGCCCGCATCGACGCCAGCCTCGCCCTCGGAACCCGCTTCGCCATCGGCATCCAGCGCAGCCTCGGCGACCAGCTCAGGCTGCTGGCCGGCTGATTCCTCGCCCTCGCCAGGCGCATCGCTCTCGGCCGCACCTTCCTCTCCACCCAGCACCTGCTGCACTTCGCCCAGATCCAGCCCGGCGAGCGCCGCGGCCGCCTGCGCGGATTCCAGCGCGGGCAATTCATCCAGCGCACGCAGGCCCAGGTCATCCAGAAACTGGCGCGTGGTGCCGAACAGCGCCGGGCGGCCCGGTGCGTCGCGATGGCCGATGACTTCGATCCAGCCCCGATCCTCGAGCGCTTTCACGATCTGGGAAGATACGGTGACGCCGCGGATATCCTCGATGTCGCCCCGCGTCACGGGTTGGCGCCAGGCCACGATGGCCAGCGTTTCCATTACGGCGCGCGAGTACTTCGGCGGCTTTTCCGGATTGAGGCGTTCAAGGTAGCGCTGCATGCGCGGGCGGCTCTGAAAGCGCCACCCGGTGGCCAGTTGCACCAACTCCAGGCCGCCATCGGCCCAATTGGCCTGCAGCGTTTCCAGCAACGTGCGCAATGCGCTGTTGTCGAATTGTTCATCGTCCCCGAACAGCTTGCGCATATCGGACAGGTGCATCGGCTGCGCCGCGCAAAGCAGCGCGGTTTCCAACACGAGTATTGCCTCGCTATCGTTCATCGACATTCAAATTCAAAAAGGGCTAACTTGCGCTAGGTTGAAAATAAGGCTACTATTCATTTCTCAGACGCGGGGTGGAGCAGTCTGGCAGCTCGTCGGGCTCATAACCCGAAGGTCGTAGGTTCAAATCCTGCCCCCGCAACCAAATTGATGATCTAGGCCTGGCGCACGCGCCAGGCCTTTTTCATTTGCGGCGCCGGAAAGAATCCACAAGCGCGGCAAGCCAGCCAGCCCGCGCAGCCGCATGCCGGCGCGCGCACCCGCCGCCAGACCGGCAGCCTTGACGGCTCGCCAGCAACAGACAGCATTGGTTTGCGAAATTTTCACTGGATTCCTGTGTTTACCGCCATGCGCCCCGGATATGCATACCCCGGACATGTGCTGAAACGACCGCGCCAATCGGGATTGGGCGGAATGCCTGCCGCGGCCCTCTCGGCAAACACTCAAGCAAATTCTGGAAAAGCCGGCAGAAATCGCCGACCAGCCCGCGGAGCACGCCAGCAAACTGGCGCCATCTTCCCGCGGCAATCGATATCAAGGACCTGAATCATCGAGGTTCGGGCAGCGCGGACGGACCGCAGCAATCCATAAACCCGATACGTTCCCCCTGGCGCACGCGGAAACGGGTTCCGCAGTGCCGCAGCTCACCTGAGCTGCAACCACGATTCTTGGATGTTTTCTAAGACTACAGGCTGAAAGGCACAAAACCCGCCACGCCTGATATGTTCAAGCAGTTGTTCGATTATACCGCCATATACCCCACCCTCAAGCCTGCGCAACGCCAAACGCGGCGCGAAAACTACGCTGCAGGCTTGTCCCATGGCGTGGATTCGAGGCGGCCCACCAGAAAATCCAGCATGGACCGCAAGATCAGCGGCATCTGGCGGCGCGAGACATAAACACCGTAAATACCCAATTCCTGAGGCTTGCTTTGCGTCAGAATGGCCCGCAAGCGGCCCGACGCAATGTCGTCCGCGGCGTAGTAAGTTGGCAGCATGGCGATGCCCGCGCCCTCCAATGCCGCGCGCGACAGCACCGACACTTCATTCGCACTGATGTTGCCGCTGACAGGCACGTCCACCGGCTCGCCGTCGCGCTCGAAGCGCCACAGACTCTTGCCGAAGTAGGAATGGGTCAGGCAGTTGCGCAAGGACAGATCCTCGATGCGGGCCGGCACGCCTTCACGCTGCAGATACTCGGGCGAGGCGCACACCACCGAGCGGCAGACCGCCAGCTTGCGGGCTATCAGATTGGGATCCAGATCATTGGTGATGCGCACGGCCAGGTCCACGCGCTCTTCCACCAAGTTGACGGCCCGGTCCACCAGCATCAGGTCGACCGAGGTGCCCGGATGCAGCTTGACGTAGTCGGTAATGGCGCTGGCCAGATGGCGGGAGCCGAACGACATGCTGGTGGTGATGCGCAGCAGCCCCCGCGGCGTATCGTCCGGAGTCGATACCGCATTGCGCAGGTCCCCCACCATGTCCAGCATCTGCCGGCAGCGCGGCAGCGTTTCAGCGCCGGCGGGAGTCAGACTAAGGCGCCGCGTCGTGCGATGCAGCAGGCGCACCCCCACCCACTGCTCCATTTCCGCCAGATAGCGCGACACCATGGCGCGCGACATGTCCAGATGAATCGCCGCCGCCGACAGGCTACCCCTGTCAGCGACTTCCACGAACACCTGCATGGCTTTCAAACGATCCATGATTGTCTCGATTCTTGCACCAGACCGCTCCGGTTATACCGTATTTCGGTGCAACGCCGACACCAAAATCGCGACCATCGCCCGCAAGACCCAGACCCTCGGACAAGAACAATCAAGGGACAGGCTGCCCAAGTGCAGCCCCCAAGGCGGCGCGAACCTCCGCTGCCTCAGGCCCGCGCAAGATGCAGACCAGCCGCGACTCCCGCCCCCCGTCCGGCCATTGATCCAGCTGATTCACCGGATAGAGCTCGCCATGGACGCCATGCACCTCGCACGGCAGCACCTCGCCCTCGAAGCACAGCAGCCCCTTCATACGTAGCAAGCCCTGCCCGTAGCGCTCCAGGATCCGCGACATGCCAGCAAGAAACGCCGCCCGCGCGACTGGAGCAGCCAAAACCAGGGAGAAACTGCCCACCCCCCCATGACTGGCCGCCCGAGGCTGCGCAAACGGCCGCAGCCAGTTCGCCAGGGCGGCGCCATCGCGCCTGGCCTGCACATCCAGCCCAGCCCGCAGCGCATCGGCAAGCGGCGCATCAGGCCATTGCACGCAGCGCTGCGCGCCCGGATTGATACCGGCGACCGCCTGCTCCAGGCGCTCCAGGCTCGCCGCGTCCGACAGGTCCGGCTTGCTGAACACCACGACATCCGCCAGGGCCAGCTGCCGCGACGCCTCAGGTTGCCGCTCCAATTGATGCAATCCGTTGCGCGCATCCGCCAAGACGATCGCTCCCCGATACGCATAGCGCTCGGAAAGGAAGCGGTCGTGCTTGAGGGTGAACAGGATGGGCGCGGGATCGGCCAGCCCGCTGGTTTCGATGAGCACGCGGCGAAAGGGTTTGATCTTGCGACTGAGCGCCAGCATGAACAAGTCGCGCAAGGCGTCGACCACCGCGCCGCTGACGACGCAACACAGGCAGCCGCCCTCGACCAGGACAATATTGTCGCGGGCCTGGCGCACCAGATGATGGTCGACGCCGACCTCGCCGTATTCATTGACGATGACGACCGCGTCGGCGTACGCCGGATCCCGCAACAGCCGGTTGAGCAACGACGTCTTGCCGCTACCCAGGAAACCGGAAATCACCATCACGCCTATGCGCTTGTCGTCCATGTCCGATCTCCGTGCCCGCCATTCCGATGCGGAAAACCAAAAGGGCCACTCACTTGCGTGAATGGCCCTGAATTCTTTGGCTCCCCGAGCTGGGCTCGAACCAGCGACCTGCGGATTAACAGTCCGTCGCTCTACCGACTGAGCTATCGGGGAACTGCTAAGAAACGAGATTATGAACTAAAAAATCAGACCGTGCAAATCGCCGGGTTTTTTCGGCGTTTTGCTCGCACGGTTTCCCATGGCCAAAAAACTCTGATATGATCTCGGTCTTTCCAGATCGGACCCCATAAATCAGGGCCAAGAGACGGGAAAAATCAAGATGTTTTGCTTGCGGTTCCAGCATCGCGGGAACGAAGCAAATGGTCTTGCCGGCATAGCTCAGTTGGTAGAGCAGCGCATTCGTAATGCGAAGGTCGTAGGTTCGACTCCTATTGCCGGCACCAGATTTCAAAAAGCAGCCCTCTCGGGCTGCTTTTTTCATTTCCGCGCCCTTCTACACGCCCCCTTCCACGCGGAATCCCCGCCAGGGAACTCCCGCCCGCCACCACGCATCCAACCTGCTGGACCATCCTGGCGGACACGACATGCGCATCCTTCTTGTTGAAGACGATCTCATGATAGGCGAGAGCGTGCTGGACTGCCTGCGCGCTGAACATTACGCCGTCGACTGGGTCAAGGACGGCAACGCCGCGGAACTCGCGCTGCGCACCGACACCTACGACCTCATGCTCCTGGACCTGGGCCTGCCCAAGCGCGACGGCCTGTCGCTGCTGCGCGACCTGCGCGCGCGCAAGGACCGCACGCCGGTCCTGATCGCCACCGCCCGCGACGCGGTGAGCGACCGCATCGCGGGCCTGGACGCCGGCGCCGACGACTACGTGGTCAAGCCCTACGACGTGGACGAGCTGCTGGCCCGCATGCGCGCCCTGATCCGGCGCAGCGCGGGCCGTGCCGAGCCGGTGTTCGAGCACGAGGGCATCACCATAGACCCCCAGTCCCACGCCGCCATGGTGGACGGCACCCCCGTGACGCTCACCGCGCGCGAATGGGCCGTGCTCGAACCGCTGATCGCGCGCCCCGGCATGATCTTCTCCCGCGCCCAGCTCGAGGAAAAACTGTACAGCTGGAAAGAGAGCATCAGCAGCAACGCGGTTGAGGTTTATATTCATGGCCTGCGCAAGAAACTGGGTCCGAACCTGATCCAGAACGTCAGAGGCGTCGGCTATGTCATCCCCAAAACATGAGCATTCCGCTTAGCTACTCACTGAGAGCCAGGCTGCTTTTTTTCCTGTTGGCCGCCATCGTGGTCGGCGCGCTGGTGCAAGGCGCCATCGCCTACCGCAGCACCTTGGCGCAAGCCGACGACATCTTCGATTCGCTGCTGCAGCGCACCGCCCTGTCGCTGGGCACCGGCGACGGGCTGCTCAGCACAGGCCCGACGCACGCGCGCGGAGCGGGCTCCCCCATCGCCGACGACCTGATCATCCAGATCTGGACTCCCGACGGCGTGCGCGTCTTCAATTCCCGCTCGCGCCGCCCGCTGCCGGACCAGATTGTGCTCGGCTTCTCCGACGCGAAAATGGAAGGCAGCACCTATCGCGTGTATTCACTGGCCACGCCCTTCCAGGTCATCCAGGTGGCGCAGGACATGGGCGTGCGCACGAGCATGGCGCGCGCGCTGGCGCTGCGCACCATCGCCCCCATCGCCGCCGCGGCGCCCCTGCTGATGCTGATCGTCTGGTGCGTGGTCAGTTGGTCGCTGCGGCCCGTGAAACGCGCGCGCGCCCAGGTCGCGGCGCGGCAGCCCGAGGACCTCTCTCCCGTCAGCGTGCAGGGCCTGCCCGACGAGATCCGGCCGCTGGTCCAGGAACTGAACCTGCTCCTGGAACGCATGCGCGGCGCCTTCGCGCAGCAGAAACAGTTCGTGGGCGATGCAGCGCATGAGCTGCGTTCGCCGCTGACTGCGCTGCGCCTGCAACTGCAGGCCCTGCAACGCGCGGGCGACTCGGACGCGCGCCGGCTGGCCGAACAGCGCCTGACCGCCGGCATCGACCGCGCAACGCGCCTGGTGGAGCAGTTGCTTTCCATGGCGCGCCATGAAAGCGCGGCCGGGCAGGCACCCGCCATTGCGGTGGACCTGGCCGACGTGCTGCGCCAGGCGCTCTCCGAAATGCTGCCCCAGGCCAACGCCAAATCGATCAGCATCGACCTGGACGGCGCCCCGCAGGCCTGGGTGCAAGGACAGCGCGAGGCGCTGACGCTGCTGGTGCGCAACCTGCTGGACAACGCGATCAAGTACACGCCTGCCGGCAAGCGCATCCATCTCCATCTGGAACAGTCCGCCCACGAGGCCGCCCTCCTGATCGACGATGAAGGCCCTGGCGTCGCGCCGGACGAGCGCGAACGCGTGTTCGACCGCTTCTACCGCGTCGAAGGCAATGCGCAGCATGGCAGCGGCCTGGGGCTGGCGATCGCGCGCAGCATCGCCGACCAGCACGGCGCCACCATAGAACTGCAGGACACACCGACCGGCGAAGGCCTGCGCGTGAAGGTAGCTTTCCCGACTTAAGACTCGTCCTTAAGGCTCGCCTAAGTGTCAGGCCCGAAGATTGCGCCATGTCCTTCAACATGAACGCAGGAGCCGACATGAAGACCACCCAAATGAAACCCTCGCGCCTGGTGCTGGCGCTGCTGGCTGCCGGCGCCATAGGCGGCGCGGGCGCAACCGCCTTCACCGGCGGCGTTTCGATGGCGGCCAACGCGCCGGCCGTCACGTCATCCCTCCAGGCGCCCGGCACGTCCAGCCCGCCCAACTTTGCGCAGATCACGCGCGACTTCGGCCCGGCCGTGGTGAATATCAGCGTCAGCGGCACCCGCAAGGTCTCCGCCGACGAAGGCGACCCCTTCGCCCAGTTCTTCGGCCAGATCCCCGGCGCGCGCGGCCAGCGGCCCTCGCGCGAAGTACCGATGCGCGGCGAAGGCTCCGGCTTCATCGTCAGCGCCGACGGCATCATCCTGACCAATGCGCACGTGGTCCAGGACGCCAAGGAAGTCACGGTAAAGCTGACCGACCGCCGCGAGTACAAGGCCAAGGTGCTGGGCTCGGATCCGCAGACCGACGTGGCCGTCCTCAAGATCGACGCCAAGAACCTGCCGGTGGTGAAGGTGGGCGACGTCAACCAGCTGCAGGTGGGCGAATGGGTGCTGGCCATCGGCTCGCCCTACGGCCTGGAAAACACGGCTACCGCGGGCATCGTCAGCGCCAAGGGCCGCTCGCTGCCCGACGACACCTCGGTGCCCTTCATCCAGACGGACGTGGCGGTCAATCCCGGCAACTCGGGCGGCCCGCTGTTCAACGACCGCGGCGAAGTGGTGGGCATCAACTCGCAGATCTACAGCCGCACCGGCGGCTTCCAGGGCCTGTCGTTCTCGATTCCGATCGACGTGGCCTACAAGATCAAGGACCAGATCCTGGAACACGGCAAGGTGCAGCACGCCAGGCTGGGCGTGACGGTGCAGGAAGTGAACCAGGACCTGGCCAACTCCTTCAAGCTGGATACGCCCTCGGGCGCGCTGGTGTCCAGCGTGGAGAAAGGCAGCGCAGCCGACAAGGCCGGCCTGCAGCCCGGCGACGTGGTGCGCAAGATCGACGGCAAGACCATCGTGTCGTCAGGCGATCTGGCCTCCACCATCACGCTGGCCACCCCGGGCGAGAAGATCAAGCTGGACGTCTGGCGCAATGGTTCGCAGAAGGAACTGGTCGCCACCCTGGGCGGCGTACCCAAGGACAAGACCCAGGCCTCGGCGGGAGACCAGGAGGTGCAGCGCGGCCAGCTCGGCCTGGCGCTGCGGCCGCTGAGCCCGCAGGAGCAGCAGGCGGCCGGCGCCGAGGGCCTGCTGATCGAACGCTCGGTCGGACCTGCCGCCAAGGCCGGAATCGAGCCAGGCGATGTGCTGCTGTCCTTGAACGGCGTGCCCGTGCACAACGTCGCGCAGGTCAAGGAAGCGCTGTCCAAGGCGGGCAAAACGGTCGCCCTGCTGGTACAGCGCGGCGAAGACAAGATCTTCGTGCCGGTGCAGATCGGCTGAGCCGGTCCGCCCCGGGCTGTCGCTACTCCGCGTCGGGCTGCTTGCCCGGCGCGGCCGCCTCGAAGGCCGGCAGCGCGCGGCAAGCGGCGTCGATGCGCACGACGTTGGGCATGGCCGACAGATCGCAGTCGAAACGCTGGGCGTTCGCCACCTGGGGCACCAGGCACAGGTCGGCGATCGTGGGCGTATCGCCGTGGCAGAAACGGCCGGTGGCGGCGGAGCCCGCCAGTTGCGCCTCCAGGGCTTCCAGGCCCTGATGCACCCAGTGCTTGTACCAGGCGGTCTTGGCGGCCTCGTCCACGCCCAGGGTGTGCTTCAAGTACTTCAGCACGCGCAGATTGTTCAAGGGATGCGTGTCGCAGGCGATGCCCAGCGCCAGGTCCCGCACCCGCGCGCGGCCTATCGCGTCCGCCGGCAGCAGCGGCACTTCGGGATGAGTTTCTTCCAGGTATTCAATGATGGCCAGCGACTGGCCGATGACGGCGTCGCCATCGATCAGCGTGGGCACCAACGCGGTCGGGTTCAACTTGCGGTAGTCGGCCAACAACTGCTGGCCGCCATCCTTCAGCAGATGCACGGGCAGATACTCATAGGGCAGGCCCTTGAGGTTCAGAGCGATGCGCACCCGGTACGCGGCCGAGCTGCGAAAGTAGCTGTACAACTGCATGAAGTCTCCTTGATGTTCTGAAGCGGCGCCGCGCGCTGCGGCGGGGCGCCCGCCTGCTTATTCCAGCGATTCCGTCTGCGCCGACTTGCGGGACAGGCCCTTGGGCAGCGGAAACGCCACATTCTCTTCCAGGCCCGGCATGGTGCGCACCGACACCGCGCCCAACTCCTTGACCCGGTCGATCACCTGCTGCACCAAGATCTCGGGCGCGGATGCGCCTGCCGTCACGCCGATGCGCTTGCGATCCACCAGCCAGGCCGGGTCGATGGACTGCGCGCCATCGATCAGGTAGGACGCCACGCCCTTGCGCTCGGCCACTTCGCGCAGCCGGTTGGAGTTGGAACTGTTGGGGCTGCCCACCACCAGCACCAGGTCGCAATCCGGGGCCATGACCTTGACCGCGTCCTGGCGGTTCTGGGTGGCGTAGCAGATATCGCTTTTCTTGGGCTCGACGATATTGGGGAAGCGCTGCTTGAGCGCGCGGGACACGGCTGCCGCGTCGTCCACCGACAAGGTGGTCTGCGTGACGTAGGCCAGGTTGTCGGGGTTGGCCACCTGCAGGCCGGCGACGTCTTCGGCGGTCTCGACCAGGTACATGCCGCCCTGAGCCTGGCCCAGCGTGCCCTCGACCTCGGGATGGCCCTTGTGGCCGATCATGATGATCTCACGGCCGGCGGCGCGCATGCGGGCCACTTCGATATGGACCTTGGTGACCAGGGGGCAGGTGGCGTCGAACACGCGCAGCCCGCGGGATTCGGCCTCGGCCCGCACCGCCTTGGACACGCCGTGCGCCGAGAACACCACGATGGCGCCAGCAGGCGCGTCGTCCAGCTCGTCGATGAAGATGGCGCCCTTGGCGCGCAGGTCTTCGACCACGTAGCGGTTGTGGACGATCTCATGGCGCACGTAGATGGGCGCGCCGTGCAGCTCGAGCGCGCGCTCGACGATGTCGATGGCTCGATCCACGCCGGCACAGAAACCGCGCGGCTGCGCCAGCAGGACTTCGGCGTCGGCGGCGGTGACAACCTGGCTCATCAGAGAACTCCCAAGAGCGCCACGTCGACCCGCAAGCTGATGCCCGCGAGCGGGTGGTTGAAATCGAACAGGGCCGACTGGTCGTTGATTTCCTTCAGGACGCCCGAATACCGTCCACCATTGGGCGCGGCGAATTCCACCAGGTCGCCCGGCTCGAAGGTGGCGTCGGCGCCGGCGTGCTCGGCCAGCATGGCGCGCGTGACACGCTGGATGAGTTCGGGGTTGCGTTCGCCGTAGGCGTCGGCCGGCTCGACCGTGACGCTGAAGCGTTCGCCTTCGGCGCGGCCGACCAGCGCGGCCTCCAGGCCGGGCGCCCATTGGCCGCCGCCCATCTGCAGCGTGCCGGGACGGCCGTCGAAGGTGTCGGCGAACACGGAATCCTTGCCCGGTCCGGAGGCCAGCGTGATGCGGTAGTGCAGCGTCAGGTAGGAATCCGGACGGACAAAAACGTTCACTTCATTAGAGGCGATGTTCAAGATCTGCCACCGTATATGCAATTGAATAATCCTTGATTTTAGAGCCTCTTATGAAATTGTCCGACCGGCTGCCCAAACACGAGCGCCCCAGAGAGCGACTGCTGCGCCACGGCGCCGGATCGCTCCAGGACTCGGAATTGCTCGCCATCGCCCTGCGCACCGGCATTCCCGGCCTGGACGTGGTGCAATTGGGCAGCCAGCTGCTGGCCAGATTCGGCGGTCTGCGGGGCCTCCTGGGCGCGACCGCCGAAGAGCTGACCACGGTCCCCGGCCTGGGCGCGGCCAAGGCCTGCATGCTGGTCGCCCTGCTGGAACTGGCCCGCCGCGCCATCGAAGAGGATCTGACCCGCAATAGCAACCTGGCCCACCCGCTGCAGGTAAAGCAATATTGCAAGATGGCGCTGGGGCACCGCCACGTGGAACACTGCATTGCGCTCTATCTGGACAACCGGCTGCGCCTCATCGCCACGGGCGAACTGGCGCGCGGCACCCTGTCCCAGGCATCGGTCTACCCCCGCGAAGTCGTGCGCGAGGCGCTGCGGCACCATGCGGCGGCCCTGATCATTGCCCATAACCACCCCTCCGGCCTGGCCGAACCCAGCGCCGCGGATCGCGGATTCACGCAACACCTGAAACAGGCGCTGGCGCTGGTGGACATCCGGCTGGTGGACCATCTGATCGTCGCCGCCGGCACTGTCATCTCCATGGCCGAACTCGGCGGCGTGTAGGGGCTGCAGCCGGCGCCCGAATTCGTTAGACTAGCGCCCGCAATTGTTTTAGGCTTAACGCATCTCCCGACCCGATCCGCCTGACATGAAACGCTTGTGGGACATTTCCCCGCCCGTCTCCACGGCGTCGCCAGTCTTTCCTGGCGACACGCCGTACCGCCAGCAATGGAAATGGTCGCTTGCGCCCGGCTGCCCGGTCAACGTCAGCGAAATCACGCTGTCACCGCACATCGGCGCGCATGCTGACGCCCCCCTGCACTACCAGAACGGCGCCGCCGCCATCGGCGCGGTGTCCCTGGAACCGTTCCTGGGGCCCTGTCGCGTCATACACGCCATCGATTGCGGCCCTCTCATCACGGTGGATCACCTGGCCCATGCGGCCTTGAACCTGCCGCCCCGCGTGCTGGTCCGCACCGCCAAGCATGCGGCGCAGGACTGGTGGACCGACGACTTTTCCGCCTACGCGCCCCAGGCCATCGAATGGCTGGCCGAACGCGGCGTCATGCTGATCGGCCTGGATACGGCCAGCATCGACCCCGCGTCCAGCAAGACCCTGGACAGCCATCACACGATCTTGCGGCATGACATGCGGGTACTGGAGAACCTGGTGCTCGACGATGTGCCGGAAGGCGATTACGAGTTGATCGCCCTGCCGTTGGCGCTGATCCAGGCCGATGCCAGCCCGGTTCGCGCCATCCTGCGCGAACTGTAGGCTGGTCCGCTGGCCATGGGCGGCCGATCCGAAGTCGGCCGCCGGTTCTGGAAGCACGACCATGAAACACCATTCCGATCTGCATGCGGCGCTTGCAAGCGCCCGCCCCCATGCGCCCTCGTGGCGCGCCCTGCCCGCCTCCGCGCGCCGCGCCGCGCCGCCCTGCCTGGGAGGCCGCGCATGAGCCACTCCGAACGCCCCGAGGACATCGTCCGCGAGGAAAAAGCGCAGTTGGACTTCACGCGCGACATGACCTACGGCGATTACCTGCATCTGGACGAACTGCTGGGCGCGCAGCATCCGCTGTCGCCCGAGCACAACGAGATGCTCTTCATCATCCAGCACCAGACCAGCGAACTCTGGATGAAGCTGATGCTGCACGAACTGCGCGCCGCCATCGCCAACGTGGCCGCCGACCGGCTGCAGCCCGCCTTCAAGATGCTGGCCCGCGTCAGCAAGATCATGGAACAGCTGGTCCATGCCTGGGACGTGCTGGCGACCATGACACCGCCCGAATACTCCGCGCTGCGCCCCTATCTGGCGCGTTCCAGCGGATTCCAGAGCTACCAGTACCGTCAGGTCGAATTCCTGCTGGGCAACAAGAACGCCGCCATGCTCAAGCCACATGCGCATCGCGAAGACCTGCTGGCCCAGGTCCGCAGCGCCTATGACGCCCCGTCGCTGTATGACGAGGCGTTGCGGCTGCTGGCACGCCACGGCCTGGACGTGCCGGCCGACCACCTCGACCGCGACTGGACCCAGCCCTACCAAGCGTCGGCCGGGGTGGAAGCCGCCTGGCTGACGGTCTATCGCGAGCCCGACCGCTACTGGGATTTGTATCAGCTGGGGGAAAAGCTGACCGACCTGGAAGACGCGTTCCGCCTGTGGCGCTTTCGCCACGTGACCACCGTCGAACGCGTCATAGGCTTCAAGCGCGGCACGGGCGGCACGTCGGGCGTGGATTACCTGCGGCGCATGCTGGAAGTGGTGCTGTTTCCCGAAATCTGGAAGCTGCGCACGGATCTTTGAACGCCGACAAGCATCCGCCCCCAATTTCTGGCAAGGGTGTGCCCCTGCAACAGGCACCTTTCCCTCTTGGCCTGGCCAAAATTCCCATGCTAGAATTTGGGGTTACTTTTTGGATACGTGGCTAGAACCGCCCACGAGTGTCCGGCCGCTAGGCAAACCCGATGAGCATATCAGCCGGGTACCAAGCAGGCGGGATACCGGGCATCCTGGCTGGCGACCCTAACAACTTGCAAGGCTCGAAAGAGCCCTAGGAAAGCACCATGAAAGAAGGCATTCACCCCGAATACCGCGAAGTCGTCTTCGCCGATCTGCAAACGGGCAACAAGTTCATCACCCGTTCGACCCTGCACACGCGCGAAACCATCGAACTGGATGGCAAGACGTACCCGCTCTTCAAGTGCGACGTGACCTCCGAATCGCACCCGTTCTACACGGGCGCCCAGACCCGCATCGTCGAAACCGGCCGCGTGGAAAAGTTCCGCGCCCGTTTCGCCCGCACTGCCGGCACGGTCAAGTCCGCTTCCTGATCCTGTCGCTCCCACGGGAGCCGCAGCAAAAAGGCAGCCTCCGGGCTGCTTTTTTTTCTCCCTGGCCGTCCGCTCATGACGCTGGGTACTAGCGCAATCAGACCACTCGGTTACATTAACGCCCGTGTCCCCACTTTCCATTTCCACTCCGGCCCGGCTCACGTCCGTGGCTACCGCGAAACTGCCCAGACTGATACTGCTGGGCTTGTCGCTGGCCTATATCGTGGCCGGCCTGTTCATGCGCGACCCGTGGAAAACAGATGATGCGGTGGGGCTGGCGACCATGCTCACGGCGATCCGCGAAGGCGGCATCACCTGGCTGCTACCGCAGGTGGGACACCTGGCCCACGCCGAGGAAGGGCCACTGATCACCTGGGTGGGTGCAATCTGCATCTGGCTGTTCGGCCCCTTCATCGGCGACATTACCGCCGGCCGCCTGCCCAATCTGCTGTGGTTCGGCATCACCGCGACCAGCGTCTGGTACGGCACCTATCTGCTGGGACGCCGCGCCGAAGCGCAACCGCTGGCCCTGCCCTTCGGCGGCGAGCCCGAGCCGCGCGACTACGGGCGCATGCTGGCCGACGCCGCGCTGCTGCTACTGCTGGCCACGGTCGGCATCCTGCAGCGCACCCACGAAACCACTGTCGTGCCCGCCATCATGGCGTGGCAGGCGCTAGCCTTCTATTCGCTGGCGCGCAGCATAGACCGGCCGTTCACCGGCAGCACCACCCTGGGCATTGCCCTGGCGGCCAGTTTCCTGACCCGTGGCTGGGTCGGCGCCCTCCCCATCATGGTGGGCGCGGCCCTGGCTTTCTACCCCCGCAGCCAGCTATGGAAATGCCGGCGCTGGCTACCCTGGGCCGCGCTGCTTGCCGCCCTCCTGATCCTGGCCTGGTGGATTCCCGCCAGCCACAGCAGCGAGTACTGGATCCGCAACTGGAAGACCTGGAACCTGGCTTCCTTCGCCTTGCCCTCCTGGCACGACATGGGACGCACGCTGCGCGATCTGCCCTGGTACCTGTGGCCAACCTGGCCGCTGGCGCTGCTGGCGGTCTGGCGCTGGCGCGCTTGGCTCTATGCGCCCCACATCTGGCTGCCCCTGGCCTTGCTGGTCTGCTCGGCGCTGGTGCTGTTCGGCCTGGAAGAAGCCACGGACTCCGAGTACGTGCTGCTGGCCGTGCCCTGCGCGGTGCTCGGCGCGTTTTCACTGCCCACGCTGCGTCGCGGCGTGGTCAACACGCTGGACTGGTTTGCCGTCATGTGTTTTTCCCTGACGGCTGCCACGGTCTGGCTGGGCTGGGTCGCGCTGCATTTCCAATGGCCGGCGCAGATTTCCCGCAATATCGCGCGCCAGACCACCGGCTACCAGCCCGAGATCTCCTGGGTGGCGTTCGCGCTGGCCGTGGGTTTCACCTTGGGCTGGATCGCGCTGGTGGTATGGCGGCTGCGGGGGCGGCCGCAAGCGCTGTGGCGCGGCACCGTGCTGTCGGCCGGCGGCCTGACGGTCACCTGGATCCTGCTGGTGTTGCTTTGGCAGCCCGCGGTGGACTACGCCCGCAGCTATCGCACCGTGTCGGGCCAACTGGCCCAGGCGCTGGAGCAGAACGTGCGCCCCGGCGAGTGCGTACGCGGGTTGAGCCTGGGCAGCGGGCAGCGCGCCTCGTTCCTGATCTTCAATAACCTGACGTTCACCTTCGACTCCAAGTGCACGCTGGTGCTGCAGCAGACCAGCAACCAAAGCCTGCGGGACAATACCGCCGCCTACAGCGACGGCGCCGAGGTGCTGTGGCAAGGCGGCCGGCGCGCTGATCGCCAGGAAGTGTTCCGCCTGCTCAGGGTCGGCTCTCCCCGATGACGCCGGCGCCCGCTGCGCCGATGAGCTTCGGCGCCACCCTGCGCGGCATCGCCAGGCAGGCGTGGCCGGTGCTGGTCAGCCAATGGGCCGGCATCTCCTTCGGCGTGCTCGACACCGCCATGACGGGCCACTCCAGCGCCGCCGACCTGGCGGCGATGGCCTTGTCCGCATCCATCTACATCACCATCTTTGTCGGGCTGATGGGCGTGGTGCACGCCCTGATTCCCATCCTTGCCCAGCACTTCGGCGCCGGCAACAACCTCGAGGTCGGACGCAGCTGGGGCCAGGGCGTGTGGCTGGCGCTGGGACTGTCGGTGGTGGGCGCCGTGTTGTTGCTGTTCCCGGACATGTGGCTGTCCATGTCGGGCGAAGTCGCCCCAGGCGTGCGCGAACGCATCGGCTCGTATCTGCAGGCCCTGGTGCTGGCCCTGCCCGCGGCGCTGGTGTTCCGCACCATCTACGCGCTGGGCACCTCGGTCTCGCGTCCCAAGCTGGTCATGGCCATCAACCTCACGGCGATCGGCTTCAAGGCCTTCTTCAACTGGCTCTTGATTTACGGCAATCTTGGCCTGCCGGCCATGGGCGCCACAGGCGCCGGCCTGGCGACGGCGGTGGTGTCGTGGATGAGCCTGGGCCTGGGCCTGTGGGTCATCACCCATGACCGCTACTACCGGCGCTTCAAGCTGCATGTCGGCAAGCCCGACTGGAAGACGCTGAAGGAGCTGTTGCGCCTGGGCATCCCCATGGGCGGCTCGTATCTGGTGGAAGTGTCGGCCTTTACGTTCATGGCCCTGCTGGTGGCGCGCGAAGGCACCTTCGTGACCGGCGGCCACCAGATCATGTCCAACCTGGCCGCGCTCTGCTACATGATGCCGATGGCGCTGGGCGTGGCCACGGCCGCCCTGACTGCGCAGGCCATCGGCGCGGGCAATCTCGCCCATGCGCACCGCACCGGCATGGCGGGCCTGACGCTGGGCATCCTGGGCGCGCTGCTCACGGCGGCGGTGCTGCTGGCCGGCAGGCCGCTCATCCTGGCCGCCTACACCAACAACCCCGAGGTGGCCGCGGTGGCGACCACGCTGCTGGCCGTGCTGCCCCTGTTCCACCTGTTCGATTCGATGCAGTGCATCAACTCCTACCTGCTGCGCGCCCACAAGGTAGCGGTGGTGCCCCTGCTGCTGCAGGTGGTGGCTCTGGCGGGCGTGGGGCTGGTCGGCGGCTGGTGGTTCGGCTTCGGCCCGGGGCGCGGCGGCCTGGACGGCGTGCGCGCCATCCTGGTTCCCGGTTCGCCCCAGGGCGCGGGCAGCATGTGGCTGATGGCCATGGTCGGCCTGGGCCTGTCGGCCGCCCTGCTGCACTACTGGTACCGGCGCATCGTGCGCGGGACGATCAAATAAAAAAAACAGCCTTGCGGCTGCTTTTTTTGGGACCTTATTTCGGCCGTTTGTCGATCACACGCCGCGCCTTGCCGGTCAACGTGCGTTCCACGTGGCCCGAATCCGACACCTGGATGCGCGCGCTGACGCCGATGTGCGTCTTGACCGCGTGCTGCAGCTGCTTGCCCAGGTTCGCGCGCTCCGCATCCGACAGCGTCGAGAACTCGGCGCGCAATTCGGTCAGGATTTCCAGCTCGTCCATATTGCCGGTGCGCGACAGCACCAACTGATAGTGCGGAGCCAGCTGGGCGATCTTCAGCACCAGCTCCTCGACCTGCGTCGGGAACATGTTGACGCCGCGCACGATCAGCATGTCGTCGCTGCGGCCGGTGATCTTGCCGATGCGCCGCATGCTGCGTGCGGTCGGCGGCAGCAGGCGCGTCAGGTCGCGGGTGCGGTAGCGGATGATGGGCATCGCTTCCTTGGTCAACGAGGTGAACACCAGTTCGCCCGGCTCGCCGTCGGCCACGGGTTCGCCCGTGTCGGGATTGATGATTTCCGCGTAGAAGTGGTCTTCCCAGACCACTGGGCCGTCCTTGGTCTCGACGCATTCGCTGGCGACGCCCGGCCCCATCACTTCGGACAGGCCGTAGATGTCCACGGCGTCGATGCCGGCTTCGGCCTCGATGTCGGCGCGCATCTGTCCGGTCCAGGGTTCGGCGCCGAAGATGCCGATGCGCAGTGAACTTTGACGCGGATCAATCCCCTGGCGGCGCTGTTCCTCCAGAATATTGCAGAAGTAGGAGGGCGTGACCATGATGATGTCCGGACGGAAATCGTTGATCAGTTGCACCTGCTTTTCAGTCTGTCCGCCCGACATCGGGATGACCGTGCAGCCCAGGCGTTCCGCGCCGTAATGCGCGCCCAGGCCGCCGGTGAACAGGCCGTAACCGTAGGCCACGTGCACGGTGTCGCCGGGTTTGCCGCCCGCCGCGCGGATCGAGCGCGCCACCAGGTTGGCCCAGTTGTCCAGGTCGCTCTTGGTGTAGCCCACCACCGTCGGCTTGCCCGTGGTGCCGCTGGAGGCATGGATACGCGAAATACGCTCGCGCGGCACGGCGAACATGCCGAAGGGATAGTTCTCGCGCAGTTCCTTCTTCGTGGTGAAGGGGAACTTCGAGATATCGGACAGTTGCTTCAGGTCGTCGGGGTGCACGCCGGCTTCATCGAAAGCCTTCTTGTAGTGCGGCACGTTTTCATAGGCATGCTTGAGCGACCACTTCAGGCGCTCCAGTTGCAGCGCGCGCAGCTCATCCTCGCTGGCATGCTCGATGGGGTCCAGCCCCGGCTTGCTCATGGTGTTGGACATGGTTATCTCTCTCCTGAAATTCTCTCTGCGCGGAGCCCGGTCGCGCGACGGGCGGAAGCCCTGCCCGCTCGCGGCCCGGCCCGCGGCCGTATCTTTGGTTGGATGGCTGGCTCAAGCGTCCGCGGGGACGCCGACGATCTGCCCCTTGATGCGATAGGAGCGGCCGCGGAACAGCGCCACGTTGCGTCCATCCTGGTTGGTCACGGTCACGTCGTAGACGCCGGTGCGGCCGGCCAGCGAGCGTTCCTGGGCCACCGCGGTCAGCAGGTCGCCTTCGAAGCCCGGGGCCAGGTAATCGATGGTGCAGCCCGAGGCCACGGTGCTGACGTTGCGCGAATTGCAGGAAAAAGCAAAGGCGCTATCCGCCAGGGCGAAGATGAATCCGCCGTGGCAGGTTTTGTGGCCGTTCAGCATGTCGGCGCGCACGCGCATCGTCAGGCGCGCAAAACCCGGCGCCATTTCCTCGACTTTCATATCCAGGCCCTGCGACGCCGCGTCGTCCGCGTACATCGCGGTACCGACGGCTTGCGCCAGTTCCTGGGGATCGGCCGGCACTTCGACCGCGGGAACGTGTGCGTTCATTCTTATTGCCCCTTGAATTGCGGTTCGCGCTTGCCGAGGAAGGCGGCCACGCCTTCCGCGTAGTCCGCGCTGCGGCCCAGTTCGCGCATCATGTCGCGCTCCAGGTCCAGCTGCGTGGACAGGTCATTGCCCAGGCTGGCCTGCATGGCCCGCTTGGTGAAAGCCAGGCCCTTGGTGGGCGCCTTGGCGAAGTGCTGCGCCAAGCGTTCCAGCGTGGCATCGAATTCTTCGTCCGCCACGCATTGCCAGATCAGGCCCCACTCCTCGGCCTGCTTGGCGCTGAGCTTATCGCCCAACAGGGCCAAACCCATGGCGCGGGCGCGGCCCACCAGGCGCGGCAGCACGAAGGTGCCGCCGGTGTCGGGGATCAGCCCAAGACGGCAGAACGACTGGATGAACATGGCCGAAGCCTTGGCGATGACGATGTCGCCAGCGAACGCCAGATTGGCGCCCGCGCCGGCGGCCACGCCGTTCACGCCCACCACGACCGGCATGGGCAAGGCGTTCACGCGGCGCACCAGCGGCCCGTAGAACTTGTCGACGGTTTCGCCCAGGTCGGGCGGCGTGCCGTCGGCCGCGGGCTTGCGCTCGCTCAGGTCCTGGCCGGCGCAGAAGCCGCGGCCCGCGCCGGTCAGCAGCAGCACGCGCGCACCTTCGGTTTCCACGCGCGCCAACGCGTCGGCCACTTCGCCGTGCATGTTGGCCGTGAAGCTGTTCAGCTTGTCGGGACGGTTCAGCGTCAGGCGCGCGATGCCGCCGGACAGGTCAAATTGAATGTCTTGATAGGTCATATCAGTTATCCATAGCGGGCACGTCACTCGCATCAGAGATTATGCGCAACGCCCAACCCGGGCCGCGCGGAGCCGGCTTTGCCGAGCCGCAGCTTCCCCCTCGAGGGGGAAGCGCGCAGCGCTTCGGGGTGGGATCAAACATGACGGCGGGTTTGCACCACGCGGAAGCGGTTGGACACGAAGGCCGAGTCCGACAACGCGGCGTTGGCGGCCGGGTTGGCGCCGGTGCCGTGGAAGTCGCTGAAGGCGGCCGTCTGGTTGACGAACACGCCGCCCGTCAGGTTCAGCGACAGCGACACGCCCGAGACTTCCGCCGCGTCCTGCACCTGATCGGCAACGGCGTCGCTGGTGGTGTAGGCGGACAGCGACAGCGCGCCATGCTTGATCACGCTGTCGCGCGCCAGCTGGATGCTGTGGGTGGTGGAATCCGTGGCGACCACGAAGGCGATCGGGCCGAACCATTCCTGGCTGATGGCGGCGTTGCCGGCTTCCGTGCGCAGCAGCAGCGGCGTGCGGACGCGGGCGTTCTCGAATTGCGGGTGCGTCAGCGCCTTGCTGTCGGCCACCACCGGCAGGCCCAGCGCGCGGGCCTTCTCGATGCGCTCGACGATACCTTCGTTCTGGATCGCGCCGGTCAGCTCGACAGCCTTGGCGGCATCGGCGCCGACCTTCTCGACCGCGGCGCCCAGGGCGGCCGCGACCTCATCGAAGCTGACACGGCCTTCCGGCGTCTGGATGCCGTCGCGCGGCACGTAGATGTTCTGCGGCGCGGTGCACATCTGGCCCGAGTACAGGGCCAGCGAGAACGCCAGGTTGCGGGCCACGCCCTTCAGGTCGTCGGTGGAATCGATGATGACCTGGTTGACGCCGGCCTTCTCGGTGTAGACCAGCGCCTGGCGGGCGTTGTTCTCCAGCCAGTCGCCGTTGGCGGTGCTGCCGGTGAAGTCGACAATCTTGACGGCCGGGTCCAGCGCCAGCTTCTGCGCGGTGTCGTCGCCGGCGGCATGCGCGGCCAGCAGCACCACGTCCGGGTCAAAGCCCGCCTCCTGCAGCACTTCGCGCGCCACCTTCACGGTGATGGCCAGCGGCAGGATGGCGCCGGGGTGCGGCTTGACGATGACCGTGTTGCCGGTAGCCAGGCTGGCGAACAGGCCGGGGTAGCCGTTCCAGGTCGGGAAGGTGGAGCAGCCGATCACCAGCGCGACGCCGCGCGGCACCACGGTGAACTGCTTTTCCATGCGGATCGGATCATTCTTGCCCTGCGGCTTTTCCCAAACGGCCACGCCGGGGATGCGCGACATTTCCTGCCAGGCGTAGGTCACGGCTTCGAAGCCGCGGTCCTGCGCGTGCGGGCCGCCGGCCTGGAAGGCCATCATGAAGCCCTGGCCGGTGGTGTGCTGGACCGCATAGGCGATCTCGAAGCTGCGCTTGTTCAGGCGGGACAGGATTTCCAGCGACACGCCCACCCAGGCGCGCGGACCGGCGCGGCGCCAGTCTTCCAGCGCGCGCTTGGAAGCGGCGATCAGCTTGTCGGCGGGCACGCGCGGATAGGTGATGCCCAGGTCGAAGCCGAAGGGCGACTGCTCGCCGCCCACGGTGCCGTCGGCGTCATGCAGGTTCAGCGGGAAAGGCTTGCCTTGCAGCGCTTCAAAGGCGGCGCGGCCCTCGTCGTTGGCGGTCTCGCCATAGTTGCGGGGGCTGGGCGACTCGGCGAAAGGGCTCCAGTAGCCGCGCAAGGAGGCGGCGGCCATGGCTTGTTCCAGCAGGGGCTGGTGGCGTTCGAAGAATTGTTGGGACACTGCGTCTCTCCAAATGGATATGGTTTTTTCTGCCTGGCGCGGGCCGGGTCAGGTTTCCTGGTCGAAGTCGATGACCAGGCGGTCGCTGACCGGAAAGCTCTGGCAGCTCAGGATGAAACCGCGCGCCACTTCGTAGTCTTCCAGGGCGAAGTTGGCGTCCATGTCCACCTCGCCTTCGATGACCTTGCAGCGGCAGGTGGAACACACTCCGCCTTTGCACGAATACGGCAGTTCGATGCCTTGCGCCAGCGCCGAATCCAGCACGCTGTCTTTATTCTTTTCAATCACGAACATACGGCTGTGGCCGTCCTGCACCACGGTCACCTCGCACTGGCCCTTGCCAGGCGCCTGGCGGGCGTCCTGGCCGGTGCGCAATGCGCGCGGCCCCTTGGGCGCGCCGAACAGTTCGAACTTGATGTTCGACTTCGGAATGCCGCGGGCCTGCAGCCGCTCGACCACGCTTTCGGTCATGGTCTGCGGGCCACAGACAAAAGCGTAATCGATATCCTCGGGACTCATCCAGGCCGCCATCAGCTGGTCGACCTTGTCGCCGTCGAGGCGACCGTTGAAAAGTTCGATGTCCTGGGTCTCGCGGCTCATGATGTAGACCAGCGAGAAACGCTCCATGTAGAGGTTCTTCAGGTCTTCGATCTCTTCGCGGAACAGCACGGCCGACGAGGCGCGATTGCCGAAGAAAAGCGTGAACGTGCTGTCAGGCTCGGTCGACAACGCGGTCTTGACCAGCGAGAACACGGGCGTGATGCCGCTGCCCACGGCAAACGCCACATAGTGGCGCTTGTTTTCGGGGGAAAAATCGACGGTGAAGTTGCCGGCCGGCGCCATGACTTCCAGGGTCTGCCCCGGTTGCAGCTCATGGTTGGCCCAGCTGGAAAAAACGCCCTCGTCCACCTTTTTGATGGCCACGCGCAACAGCTTGTCATGCGGCGCGGAACAGATGGAGTAGGAGCGGCGCTGTTCCTCGCCATTCAGCTCGGTGCGCAGCGTCAGGTACTGGCCCGGCTGGAAGGCGAACTCTTGCGCCAGCGTCTCGGGCAGGTCGAAGGTCACGACCACGGCGTCGCGCGTGTTGCGCGCCACCGAGGCCACCGTCAAGGCATGGAATTGGTTCTGGCTCATTGCGAAACCGCTCTCAGTGAGTCTTGAAATAATCGAAGGGCTCGCGGCAAGACACGCAGCGATACAGCGCCTTGCACGACGTGGAGCCGAAGTTGCTGACCAGGCGCGTGTCTTTCGAACCGCAGCGCGGGCAGGCGATGGCGGGGCCGGCCGCGCGCCGGCTGATGCCCGAGATGTCGACGGCGCGTTCGGCGGGCGCGGCGATGCCGTAGCCCTTGAGCGCCTCGCGTCCCTTTTCGCTCATCCAGTCGGTGGTCCAGGCCGGCGCCAGCCGGGTTTCCACACGGACCTCGTCGACGCCGTGGCGGGCCAGCGTCTGCTGGATGTCCTGGGTGATCTCGCGCATGGCCGGACAGCCGGAATACGTGGGCGTGATGACCACGACACAGGCGTCGCCATCCCAGGACACGTCGCGCACCACGCCCAGATCCACCACGGACAGCACGGGGATCTCCGGGTCGGGAACCTCCTGCAGCCAGGCGTACACCTGGTCGGCGGAAACGGGCGCAAGCGCGTTCACCACGTCGCTCCCGGATAGGCGCGCGGCAGGAACTGCATTTCCGCGAGCACGTAGCCCAGTTCCTCGGTGTGCCTGCCCTGGCGGCCGCCGCGATACGCAAGGTGGTTGGCGGCGGACTCGTCAGGCACGGTCAGGGTGGCTTCTTCCAGCACTTCGCGCACATGCGCCAGCCAGGGCTGGCGCAGGGCCGACAGCTCACAGCCGATGGCGCGGGCGGCGACGTCCTGGTCGATGGCGTCGTCGGCGAACAGCTCGCCGGTGAAGCGCCAGGCGTCGTCGATGGCCGCCTGCATCTTGGCATGGCTTTCCGCCGTGCCGTCGCCCAGGCGCACCACCATGTCCGAGGAACGGCGCACGTGATACGTCACTTCCTTGATGGCCTTGGCCGCGATGGCGGCGACGCGTTCGTCGCTCGACTGCTCCAGGCGCTGCAACAGGAAGTAGTGCCAGACGTCGAACAGGAACTGGCGCGCCATGGTGTCGGCATAGTTGCCGTTGGGGCGTTCCGCCAGCAGCACGTTGTGGAACTGGTGCGCGTCGCGCAGATAGGCCAGCGCGTCTTCGTCGCGGCCGGCGCCTTCGACTTCGCCTGCCAGCGTCAGCCACATGCGGGCCTGGCCCAGCAGGTCGAGCGCGGTATTGGTCAGCGCCAGGTCTTCTTCCAGGATGGGGCCGTGGCCGGTCCAGGCGCCCAGCCGCTGCGACAGGATGAGCGAGGAATCGCCCAGGCGCAGCAGGTATTCAAACAGAGTCTTGTCCATGTCTCCCCCGCCGTCTTACATGTGCTTGATTTCTTCGGGCATCGGGAAGAACGTCGGATGCCGGTAGACCTTGCTGTTGGCCGGTTCGAACAGCGGATCCTTGTCGCCCGGGCTGCTGGCCGCGATATCGGAGGCGCGCACCACCCAGATGCTCAGGCCCTCGTTGCGGCGGGTGTAGACGTCGCGGGCGTGGTTGATCGCCATTTCGGCGTCGGATGCGTGCAGGCTGCCGACGTGCTTGTGCGCCAGGCCGTGCTGGCTGCGGATGAACACTTCCCACAAAGGCCAGTCTTTGCTCATGATGGATATCCTCGAGTGCCGGGCGCGCGCCGCGCGCTCCGGTTTGCAATGGTGGTGAAGAAGAGTGGAGCCCGGAAGCGAGTTCAGGCTGCCTTGCGCTCGGCCTGCTTGTCGGCGTAGGCGACCAGCGCGTCGCGCACCCAGGCGCCGTCCTCGTGCGCCTTGACGCGCGCGGCCAGGCGTTCGCGGTTGCAGGGGCCGTTGCCCTTGAGCACCGCGTAGAACTCGCTCCAGTCGATCTCGCCGAAGTCGTAGTGGCCGCGCTCGGCGTTCCACTTGAGGTCGGGATCCGGCACCGTCAGGCCCAGGTATTCGGCCTGCGGCACGGTCTGGTCCACCATCTTCTGGCGCAGTTCGTCGTTGGAGAAGAGCTTGATCTTCCAGGCCATGGACTGGGCGCTGTTGGGCGAGTCGGCATCCGAGGGGCCGAACATCATCAGCGCGGGCCACCACCAGCGGTTCAGCGAGTCCTGCACCATGGCCTTTTGCTCGGGCGTGCCGTGCAGGCACATCTGCATCAGCAGGTCGTAGCCCTGGCGCTGGTGAAAGGACTCTTCCTTACAGACGCGCACCATGGCCCGCGCATAGGGGCCGTAGGAACAGCGGCACAGCGGGATCTGGTTGATGATGGCCGAGCCGTCGACCAGCCAGCCGATCATGCCGATGTCGGCCCAGCTGAGCGTGGGGTAATTGAAGATGCTGGAGTACTTGGCGCGGCCGGCGTGCAAGTCGTCGATCAGGTCGTCGCGCGACACGCCCAGGGTTTCGGCGGCGCTGTACAGGTAGAGGCCGTGGCCGGCTTCGTCCTGGACCTTGGCCAGCAGGATGGCCTTGCGCTTGAGCGAAGGCGCACGGGTGATCCAGTTGCCTTCCGGCAGCATGCCCACGATTTCGGAGTGCGCGTGCTGGGAAATCTGGCGCACCAGCGTCTTGCGGTAGGCCTCCGGCATCCAGTCCTTGGCCTCGATGCGGACGCCGTCGTCGATCCGGCGCTGGAACGTCTGTTCCCGGCCTTCGAGCTGGTCCGCGGTCTTGACCTGCTTGACGCCGGTTTCGACGAGTTGAGCGTACATGTTTGTCTCCTTGAAGACGGTTTGCGAAAACGCAAAGCAAACGTTCCGCAGTGCCGTCATGTCATAGGCGGATTATTTAATACAAAAATTTCATTGTCAAACTAAAATCTGTATCACATTGGATTTATGTATCATATTGCGGATCCCGATATCAGCCGCCCGCGCCCCCTCTAATGGCAAACCCTCAGTCGCCCCTGGACCGCTTCCTGTCACGCCTGATCAAGAACGATCCGCCGCGCGCGAAATCGCTCTGCGTCAGCCTGCTCGGCGACGCCCTGGCGCCGCACGGCGGCGCCATCTGGCTGGGCGACCTGATCGAGCTGCTGGCCCCGCTGGGCATCAATGAACGCCTGCTGCGCACCAGCGTCTTCCGCCTGGTGGCCCAGAACTGGCTGCAATCGGAACGTCACGGGCGGCGCAGCCTCTACCTGATTTCCGAGCAAGGCTTGCGCCATACCGCGCACGCCTCGCAGCGCATCTATGTCGGCCCGCCCCAGGAATGGAACGGGGAATGGACGCTGGTCGCCCTGCCGCGCACCGGCAACGGGCTGGCCGAACGCGCGGAACTGCGCCGGGAACTGGTCTGGGAGGGTTTCGGCATGATCGCGCCGGGCCTGTTCGCGCATCCGCACACCGAGGCGAGCGCCGCGCACGACATCCTGGAAAAGCTGGGCATCCCGGACCGGGCGCTGGTGCTGTCGGCCCGCGACCTGGCCGGCGCCGGCGGGCTGCCGATAGCCAGCCTGGCCTCGCAATGCTGGAACCTGGATGAGCTGGCCGAGCAGTACCGCCAGTTCTCCAAGAATTTCGGCCCGCTGGAAAAGCTGCTGGAGACCCCGCCCGCGCCCGCCGAAGCCTTCATCGTGCGGGTGATGCTGCTGCACAGCTGGCGCCGCATCGTCCTGCACGACCCGCAACTGCCCGGCCCCATGCTGCCCGAGGACTGGCCCGGCCATGCCGCCCGCGAAATCTGCGGACGCGTCTACTGGCAGGTGTTCGACGCGTCGGAAGCGCACCTGGATGCGCTGGCCGGCCGCGACAACGAGCGCTATGCGCCGTTGGCGGCCGACATCGCCTCGCGCTTCGGCGGCAAGCCCGCCTGAACGCGCAAGCCAGTACGGCGGGTCAGTTCGCCGGGGCCAGGATTACCCCCAGCGTATCCACTTCCGATATGCCGCAGGCGTCGCGTCCCGGCCCCGGGCGCTCCAGCCCCCGCGCCCGGCCGATGAACGACAGGGTCCAGCGCGCCCGGATCGGACGGCCGAGAGCCTCGCCGCTATCCGCGTCGATGCCGCTGGGCACGTCCAGCGCCAGCACGGGCACGTTCCAGCCGTTGACCGTGTCCACCAGCGCCTGCCAATCGGCGCCCAGCGGACGATTCAAGCCGATGCCGAACAGGCCGTCGATGACCAGTCCCGGCACGAAACCCGGTTCCAGCGCGGACCATGTTTCGCCGCCCGCCGCCTGCCAGCCGGCATAGGCGCGGGCGGCATCGGCGGGCAGGCCCTGCGCGCCCGAGGGCAACAGCACGCGCACATCGTGACCCATTGCGCGCAGGCCCGTCGCGGCTTCCAGCGCGTCGCCGCCATTGTTGCCTGGGCCCGCCAGCGCCAGCACCACCGTCCCGGGCCGGATCCGTGCCGCGACGTAACGGGCCGCGGCCGCCCCCGCCAGCGGCATCAACCGCCTGCCCGCAGCCAGGGCCTGGCGTTCGGCGTCGCGGATCTGGGCTACGGAATAGGAAGATGGCATAGGCTTTATGCGTGAAATTCACGCATTGCGTGAAAATTTACGCGCAAATCAGGAAGAACCGCGCCCCAGGCGCAGCAAATCCGCGGGATTTTCGCTTCCTGGTAGTTGGCACGCATCTTGCGTTGTAGTCATGGCCGGTACGAGCGAGACCGGACGACTCAACTGAAGAGACTACACCAATGCGTTCCATGAGCATCATCTGCCCGAACGGGCACTTAGGATTCGCCCCCCTGCGCACCGAGAGCTTCCAGCTCGGCGTGGCCGCCGGGCCGGACTGCATCGCCGCCGATTCGGGCAGCGACGACGTGGGTCCCGTGCCGCTGGGTTCCGATACGTCCACCAGCCCCCAAGCCTGGCAGCGCCACGACCTGGAGCAGATGCTGCTGGCCGCGCGCAAGCTGGGTGTGCCCATGGTCATCGGGTCGGCCGGCGATACCGGCTCCAACAGCCGCGTCGACCTGTACGTGCGCCTGATCAAGGAAATCGCCGCCGAACACAAGCTGCCGCCGTTCAAGGTCGGTTACTTCTACTCGGAAGTCGACAAGGAACGCGTGCGCCGCGCGCTGCGCGACGGCCAGCAGGTGGCGGGCCTGGACGGCTACGCCGACCTGACCGAGGCCGAACTGGACGCCAGCGACCGCATCGTGGCGGTCGCCGGCGTGCATCCCTACATCAAGCTGCTGGAGGCCGGCGCGGACGTGGTCATCGGCGGGCGCAGCTCCGACGCCGCGGTGTTCGCCGCCCCCGCCCTGCATCAGGGCTATGACGCCGACCGCGCCTATTACCTGGGCAAGGTGCTGGAATGCGCTTCGTTCTGCGCCGAGCCCTATGGCGGCAAGGAAACCGTGATGGGAGAAATCTCGGCGGAGGACGTGCGCGTCACCGCCATGCACCCCGACCAGCGCTGCACCATCGCCTCGGTCGCGGGCCATGCGATGTACGAACGCTCCAATCCCTACGAAGAATTTTTCGCGGGCGGCCGGCTGGACATGGCCGAATGCCGCTACGAGCAACTGAGCGAAAAAACCACCCGTATCACGGGTTCGCGCTTCGAGCCCGCCGCCCAGGTGCGCGTGAAGCTGGAAGGCTCGGGCAAGGTCGGCGAACGCTACATGGGGCTTTGCGGCATACGCGACCCCTACACCATCGCCAACGTCGACCGCGTCATCGCCTGGGCGCGCGACAAGGTGCGCGAGCGCTTCGGCGACTCGGGCTATGAACTGCATTACAAGGTCTACGGACGCGACGGCGTCATGGGCGACCTGGAACCGCTGCGCGACCAGCCCGGCCATGAGCTCTGCGTCATGGTCCAGGGCGTGGCCCCGACCGCCGAAATGGCCGAGGAACTGACGCTCACAGGCCTGCGCCAGATGTTCTACGCCCGCCTGCCCGACGTGAAGGGCACGGCCGGTTCAGTGTCGTTCCCGCTGGACGAGGTGGTGCGCACCAGCGCCGCCTACCGCTGGACCCTGAACCACACGCTGCCGGTGAAAGACGCCGGCGAACTCTTCCCGACCCACCTCACCGAGGCTGGCGCCTGAGCCGGCAAGACCATGAGCACCCAGAAACTCAGCACCCTGGCCAAGACCATCCGCAGCAAGAACGCGGGCGTGAACAAGATCACCTTCGACATCATCTTCCGCGAGCCCGCGACCTACGAGGCGGTCAAGCGCTCCGGCGCGTTGACCCGCGCCAGCATGGCGGCCCTGTACCGCATCGACGACGGCCGCATCTCCGACTTCGTGCATTACGATCCCGGCCTGGCCATCAAGTTCACGATCTACCGGCTGGCTCCCAGCGGCTCCGCGGGCGACGGCGACATCTTCGGCGCGCAGCAGTACGCGCCGCTGCTGGACGTCGAAGTCTCCATGCCGGACTGAACGCCGCGGGCGCCGCATCCGGCGCCCGCTTCAACCTCCGCTCTCCTAGAGAATCGATCATGAAAGCGCTAATGCAAACAACGTTGTTCCTGGCGGCATCCCTGCTGGCCGGCGCGGCAGCGGCCCAGACGGAAGTGCCCAAGCAGGTCAAGATCGTGGTGCCATTCACCGCCGGCGCCAGCAATGACGCGATCGCCCGCGCCATCGCGCCGCAACTCGCGGCCCGCCTCGGCAATACCGTGATCGTGGAAAACCGCGGCGGCGCGGCCGGCGCGATCGGCTCCGAGTACGTCGCCCGCTCGGCCAAGGACGGCTCGGTGCTGCTCCTGACCTCGTCGACCTTCCTCACTACAGCCGCCACCCAGCCGCACCTGCCCTATGACCCGCTGAAGCAGTTCGCGCCGGTGGCAATGATAGGACAGGGTCCGCTGGTCATCGCCGCCTCGGCGCAGACGCCCTACACCTCCTTGAAGCAGCTGCTGGAAGCGGCGCGCGGCAAGCCGGGCGCCCTGAACTACGGCAGCGCCGGCGTCGGCTCGCTGGCGCATCTGGCCACGGTCATGCTGGACGACGCGGCCGGCACTGACATGACCCACGTGCCCTACAAGGGCGCCGCCAACGCCGCCTCGGACCTGGCGGGCGGCCTGATCCACGTCATGCTGTCCAACTACAGCACGCTGGCCCCCGTGGTGCAGGGCAAGAAGGTCAAGCTGCTGGCCACCACGGCGCAGGGTCCCTCCCCGGCCTTCCCCGACCTGCCGCCTGCCGCACTAGCCTTGCCGGGCTACTCGGTGCAGATCTGGGTGGGTGTGTTCGCGCCGGCGGGCACGCCGCAGCCCTACATCGACAAGCTCAACGCCGCGCTCATCGAGATCTCGGCCTCGCCGGAAATGAAGGCGCTGCTCGATCTGGACGGCACCGTGCCTTCCCGCATGGACAGCGCCGAGTTCGGCGCGCGCGTGCGCGAGGAGCTGGCCCTGTGGCAAGGCATCGCGCGCAAGCACAACATCAGCGCGGAATAGGCTTCAGCCGTCCAGGCCCAGCTTGAGCATCTGGTGACGCAGGGCGTGCCGCGTGAGGCCCAGCGACTCGGCGGCGCGCCCCAGGTTGCCGTCCTGGGCCTGCAGGGCCGCGCGGATCAGGCCGCGCTGGAACTGCGCGGATTGTTCGGCATAGCTGCCGGCACTGGAGGGCGCGGCCGCCGACGCGGGCTTGCCCGCTTCGCGCAGGATGCGCTGCGGCAAATGCCGCGCCAGCACCGTATCGCCGTCTTCCAGGATGCAGATCCGCTCCAGCAGATTGCTCAGTTCGCGCACATTGCCCGGCCAGGCATAAGCCTTGAAGATGCGCCGCACCTCGTCGTCGATGCGGGTGAAGCGGCTGCCGTGGGTGGCGTTGTAGCGCTCCAGGAAGCGCTGCGCCAACACGATGACGTCGTCGCCCCGCTCGCGCAGCGGCGGCAGGTTGATCGACACCACCTGCAGGCGGTAATACAGGTCGTCGCGGAAGCGCCCGGCCTGCACTTCCCCCAGCAGAATCTTGTTGGTGGCGGCGATGAAGCGGGCGTCGACCGAGACTTCCTGGACTGAACCGATGCGCCGAAAGCGCCGGCTGTCCAGCAGGGTCAGGATCTTGGCCTGCATGACCGGATCCAGTTCGCGGATTTCGTCCAGGAACACGCTGCCGCCGTTGGCGGCTTCCAGCAGCCCGGTCTTGCGCGCCACCGCCCCGGTGAATGCGCCGCGCTCATGGCCGAACAGTTCGGATTCGAGCAGATTGCCCGGGATGGCGGCGCAATTTATCTCGGTGTAGCCCTTGGCCGCGCGCGCCGACTGCGCATGCAGGTTGCGGGCGACCAGACCCTTGCCGGTGCCGGTCTCGCCGTAGATGAGGACGATGCTGGCCTTGCTGCGCGCGACCCGGCCGACCAGATCGCGCAAGGCCGCCATCGATGGGTGATCCCCGATGAGCGGCTCGCAGGCGGACAGGGCGGCAGGCATGGCGCGAACCGCTTACAGCTTCAGGAAGTGTTCGCGGTAGTACTTGAGCTCGTCGATCGATTCGTAGATGTCGGCCAGCGCTTCGTGGCGGCTCTTCTTCTCGAAGCCCTTGTACACGGCGGGCGCCCAGCGGCGTGCCAGTTCCTTCAGCGTGCTCACATCCAGGTTGCGGTAGTGGAAGAACTGCTCCAGGCGCGGCATGTAAGCAAACATGAAGCGGCGGTCCTGGCTGATGGTGTTGCCGCAAAGCGGCGACTTGCCCGCCGGCACGTGCTGCGCCAGAAACGCCAACAGCGTATCCTCGGCCTGCTCCTCGGAAATCGTGGAGGCCTTGACCTTGTCGATCAGGCCGCTCTTGCCGTGGGTGGACTTGTTCCAGCTGTCCATGGCATCGAGCAGGCTGTCGGCCTGATGCACCACCAGCACGGGGCCTTCGGCCACGACCGTCAGGTCAGGTTCGGTCACCACCACGGCAACTTCGATGATGCGTTCTTTCTCAGGATCCAGGCCGGTCATTTCCATGTCCAGCCAAACCAGGCGGTTTTCGTTCACAGCCATATAATTTGCCTATAAGAATGCCCCCGCGCCTTCGGCTTGCTGCCCCCAAGGGGGCGCTTTTACCTAGGGGCGGCCCGGCGGTAAAGAATACCCCCACGCTGCGCCTTCGGCTTGCTGCCCCCAAAAAGGGGCGCTTTTTACCTAGGGGCGGCCCGGCGGTAAAACACGCGATTTTCGCACATACCCACTTGAGTAAGCCGCATCGCCCATGTTCACACTGCTGTTCGTTGCCTTCCTGCTGACCGATATTGCCGTGCGCCTGTGGCTGGCTACGCGCCAGATCCGCCACGTCGCGCGCAACCGCGACCAGGTGCCTTCCGAGTTTTCCCACCGTATCGGGCTGGCCAGCCACCAGCGCGCGGCGGACTACACGGTGGCGCGGGTCAAGCTGGGCATGCTGGAACGCACCTATGACGCCATCCTGCTGGTGTGCCTGACCCTGATGGGCGGACTGCAGTTCATCGACCTGATGGTGGCGCAGCTTACCGACAACGACTTCCTGCGCCAGATGCTGCTGCTGGTGGTGGTGGCGCTGCTGCTGGGCCTGCTGGGCCTGCCCTTCACGCTGTGGCGGCAGTTCAAGCTGGAAGCGCATTTCGGCTTCAACCGCATGACGCCCGCGCTGTTCGCGGCCGACGCCCTCAAGGGCCTGCTGGTGGCCGCCGTGCTGGGCCTGCCGCTGGCGGCCGCCGTGCTCTGGCTGATGGGCAGCGCGGGCGCTTACTGGTGGGTCTGGGCCTGGGCGCTGTGGACGGCATTCAACCTGGCGCTGCTGATCATCTACCCGATGTTCATCGCCCCGCTCTTCAATAAATTCACGCCATTGTCCGACCCGGAACTGGCCGGGCGCATCCAGCGCCTGGCGCAGCGCTGCGGCTTTGCGCTCAACGGCCTTTTCGTGATGGACGGCTCGCGCCGTTCGGCCCATGGCAATGCCTATTTCACCGGCTTCGGCCGCTCGCGCCGCATCGTGTTCTTCGACACCCTGCTGGCGCGACTGAACGGCGACGAGATCGAAGCCGTGCTGGCGCATGAACTGGGCCATTTCGCCAAGCGCCACATCGTCAAGCGCATCGTCTTCAGCTTCGCCGCCGCGCTGGCGTTCTTCGCCATCCTGGGCTGGATCTCGCAGCAACCCTGGTTCTACGTGGGGCTGGGCGTCATGCCGCAGCTGGGCGGACGCAACGACGCCATGGCGCTGCTGCTGTTCTTCCTGGTCATCCCCGTCTTCACTTTCATGCTCACGCCCGTGGCCAGCTGGTATTCGCGCCGTGACGAGTTCGAAGCGGACCGCTATGCGGCCGAACAGAGCTCGCCGGAACGCCTGGTATCCGCGCTGGTCAAACTCTACGACGACAACGCCGCCACCTTGACTCCCGACCCCGTGCACTCCGCCTTCTACGACAGCCACCCGCCCGCCGCCGTGCGCATCCGCCACCTGACGGCGGCCGCTGCATGAGCGCACCCGCCACCGGACCCAACGAAGGCCGCATCATCGCCGCCCACGGGCGCCACTACACCGTGGAACTGGCAGACGGCACGCTGCGCAAGTGCTTCCCCCGCGGCAAGAAGGCAGGCGCCGCCGTGGGCGACCGCGTGCGCATCACGCCGCAGGGCAAGGACGAAGGCGCGATCGACGCCATCCTGCCGCGCCGCAACCTGCTGTACCGCTCGGACGAAATGCGTTCCAAGCAGTTCGCGTCCAACGTCGACCAGTTGCTGATCGTCGTCGCCGTGCAGCCCACTTTTTCCGACGACCTGACCGGGCGCGCCCTGGCCGGCGCCTGGAGCGCGGACATCGCGCCCATCATCATCCTGAACAAGACCGACCTGGCTGACGAGCTGCCGGCGGCGCGCGCGCGGCTGGCGCCGATCGCGGCGCTGGGCGTGGACGTGATCGAACTGAGCGCGCTGGAACCCGAGAAGGTGCACACGCTGCTTGCGCCGCGCCTGGCCGGACATACCAGCCTGCTGCTGGGCCAGAGCGGCATGGGCAAGTCCACGCTGCTCAATGCCCTGGTGCCGGACGCCGCCGCACCGACCCGCGAGCACTCCACCGCGCTGGACATGGGCAAGCACACCACCACCAGCACGCGGCTCTATCACCTGCCCGCCCCGGGCGGCGACCTGATCGACTCACCGGGCTTCCAGGCCTTCGGCCTGCAGCACCTGAGCCGCGAGGACATCATCCGCGGCTTCCCGGAATTCACCCAACCCATCGAACAGTGCCGCTTCTATAACTGCACCCATCGGCAAGAGCCTGGCTGCGGCGTGGTGGCAGCCCTGCAGGCTGGCGCGATCGATCCGGCGCGCTACGCCCTGTACCAGCGCATCCTGGAAGAGAACCTGGCGGGGCAGCAGCGCTACTAGGCGCCCTGTTCGGTAAAGGCGTGCGGCGCGTAGCCAGACGCCGGATCCCGGCAGCAGTCCTGCAATGAATACGGCCCCTCGATGGGGCCGTATTCATTGCGGCGTAACGCGCCGGGCAAGATCAGCGCGGCGTGAAGCCGTGGCGCAGCAGATGGTAGAGGTTGCGCAGCATGCCGGCCGTCGCGCCCCAGATGAAATGTTTGCCATAGGGCATGCCGTAATACTGGCGCACCCGGCCATCGTCCAGGCGGGCTTCGTACAGCCGGTGGTTGGCGGGGTCCATCAGGAACGACAGCGGCACCTCGAACACCTCGGCCACCTCGAATGCGTCAGGCGCGAGGTCGAAGCCCGGACGCACCAGCGACACCACCGGGATGATGGAAAAACCCGTCGCCGTCAGGTAGGGCGGCATGCTGCCCAGCACTTCCACGTGATTGCCCGGCAGCCCGGTTTCTTCCTGCGCTTCGCGCAAGGCCGCGGCCTCCGGCGTGGGATCGCTGGTTTCGATGCGCCCGCCAGGAAAGCTGATCTGGCCGGCGTGGTCGTGCAAATGCGCGGCGCGCTGCGTCAGCATGATGTGCACGCCGTTGTCGCGCGTCACCAGCGGAATCAGCACCGCCGCCGGCACGGGCGCGCCTTCGCGGCCGGGATAGCGCAGATCGGTGTCGCGCGAAAGCTCCAGCGTCCAGGTGGACGGCTGGCTGAGCGTGCCCCGCAGCGAATCCGGGGTCAGCAGACGGCTGGGCACGGCCGGCAAGGACTCATTGGCCACCACCCAGGGTTGCGTCGCCGGATCGAAGCCGGGACGCGCCAGCGGCCGCCGGGGCCGCGGGGAAGACGAGGAATCAGACATACGGCTCTGCAAAAAGAAAAAGGCACCCTCGCAGGTGCCTTTTTAACCCGGAAACCCGTGCCGAACGAAAACGCTGGATGGCGTGTGCGTCCGACACTGGTAGGGCCGTGTGCCGATAAGCGATCAAGCCGCCGAGGCTTGCTTGCTGACCAGCTTTTCCTTGATACGCGCCGACTTGCCCGAGCGGTTGCGCAGGTAGTACAGCTTGGCGCGGCGCACGTCGCCGCGGCGCTTGACTTCGATGCCGGCGATTTGCGGCGAGTACAGCTGGAACGTACGTTCCACGGCTTCACCCGACGAAATCTTGCGCACGGTGAACGCGGAGTTCAGGCCGCGGTTGCGCTTGGCAATGACGACGCCTTCGAAAGCCTGCACGCGCTTGCGGGTGCCTTCAACGACGTTCACGCTCACGATGACGGTGTCACCAGGAGCAAATTCAGGCTTGGCTTGACCGCCGGTCAGACGGGCAATTTCTTCCTGTTCCAGGATAGCGATAAGGTTCATGAGAACTCCTAGATCATCTTGTCTTTGCGGACTAAAACTTTTGCCGTTCGATGTTGTTCACGCGATTTTTGCAAGACTGCGCTATGCGCGTAGCCCGCATCCGTCGCGTGTGCATGGCCAGCTAGCCCTGAGGCCAGCCCCCGTTGCATGTGCCGCAAGCAGAGGATGAGATTTGGCAAACCAATGATTCTACACCAAAAATCGCTCTGGGCTTCGGGTAACATGGCCCCGGTTCTCGCGGTTTGGAGTACCCTTCCGTCTTCTGTAACAAACACGTCATCTGACGCTGTTCCCTCATGTCGTACTCGTCCCTGATATTGGTCGTCCTGGCGGCAATGGCCCACGCCACGTGGAATCTGCTCGCCAAGCGCGCGGCCATGGTGGGCGCTCCCTTCGTCTTCGCCTATGGTTTGTGCGCCTCGGTGCTGTATGCGCCCTGGGTCATCTGGGTACTGGTACACGACGGCATGACCTGGACCTGGCCGGTGGTCGCCGCCATCCTGACCTCCAGCCTGTTGCATCTGGGCTACAGCCTGTGCCTGCAACGGGGTTATCAGGTGGCCGACCTGTCGGTGGTCTACCCCATTGCGCGCGGCACCGGACCGCTGCTGTCCACCACCGGCGCCTTTCTGCTGCTGGGCGAACCCGCCACCAGCACCGGCATCATCGGCATGCTCTGCGTGGTGGCCGGCGTGCTGCTGATCGCGACCCAGGGCCGGCTGGCCATCTTCAAGCAGGCGCAGGCATGGATAGGGGTGCGCTGGGGCGTGGTGATCGGCCTGTTCATTGCGGCCTACACCGTCGTCGACGCCTATGGCGTCAAGGTGCTGCTGATCAGCCCCGTGCTGTTCGACTGGTTCACCTGCGTGACCCGCACAACCATGATGACCCCCCACATGCTGCGCCGCCGCCCCCAGGCCTGGGAGGCCATGCGCGGACACTGGCATCTGGCGCTGGCGGTGGGCCTGCTGTCGCCGTTGGGCTACATCTTGGTGCTGTACGCCTTGCGCAACGGCGCGCCGCTGAGCCTGGTGGCCCCTGCCCGCGAAATGTCCATGATGCTGGGCACCTTGGCCGGCATGTTCCTGCTGCGGGAAAAAGTCGGAATCGGCCGCCTGGCTGGCTGTCTGTCCATCCTTGCAGGGGTCATCCTGCTGGGTTCGAGCTGACCGAGATTCGGCCGAACGGTTCCGGTTGGCCGACAGCCTCCAGGCCGACGCTCGGTTGGCGTATTGCGCGAGCCGGTTTCCCTTAACCGATTTCCACCGCGTCTGGCACCGTTCAGAACCCGGCGGCGGCGCCCAGCCACATCAGGCCGGGGATGATCGCGCCCCAAGCCAGCACCATCACCACGTCGATCACCATGGCCTTCATGGTCACCTGAGCCGTCACCGGTTCCACCGTGGCGTTGCCCAGGCTGCGCTCGCGCGCGGCTGGCGCCGCGGCCACCGCGGCCTCGACAGGAACAACGGGCATCGCCGGCGCGGGCATCGGCAGCGG
>NZ_JBARYB010000226.1:0-5995 GCF_049647645.1 Achromobacter sp. | reverse complement strand
CCCCAGGCCGGCCGCGCCGCCGCGCGCCGCGTGCCGCATACCGGCATGCGCCGCGCCATCGCCCGCCGCCTCACCGAAAGCAAGCAGAACGTGCCGCACTTCTACCTGACGGTGGATTGCAGGATGGACGCGCTGCTGGCCCTGCGCGCGCAAGCCAATCAGGGCGGCACGGTAAAACTGTCGGTCAATGACTTCATCGTGCGCGCGGCGGCGCTGGCCCTGCGCGAAGTGCCGGAAGTGAACGCCAGCTGGCACGAGGACGCGGTCGAGTACCACGCCGGCGCCGACATCTCGGTCGCAGTGGCGACCGATGGCGGCCTGGTCACGCCCATCGTGCGCGACGCGGACCTGAAGTCCTTGTCCGCCATCGCCGGCGAAATCGTCGAGCTGGCCGGACGCGCCAAGATCAACCGCCTGAAGCCCGAGGAATTCACCGGCGGCTCGCTGACCGTGAGCAACCTGGGCATGTACGGCATCAGCCAGTTCGCCGCCATCATCAATCCGCCGCAAGCCGCCATCCTGGCAGTGGGCGCGGCCGAGAAGCGTCCAGTGGTGGACAGCGACGGCCAACTGGCCGCCGCCACCGTCATGACCGTGACGCTGTCCGCGGACCACCGCGTGGTGGACGGCGCGGTGGGCGCGCGCTGGCTGGTCGCCTTCCGCACCCTGATCGAAAACCCCGTGCGCATTCTGCTGTGAGCCCCGCCATGACCAAGACTACGTTTGATCTCGTCGTGGTGGGCGGCGGGCCCGGCGGTTACGTCGCCGCCATCCGCGCGGCGCAACTGGGCATGTCCGTCGCGTTGGTGGAACGCGCCGAACTGGGCGGCATCTGCCTGAACTGGGGCTGCATTCCCACCAAGGCGCTGCTGCACAGCGCCACCGTGCTGCGCGCCTGCCGCGAAGCGGCGCACTACGGCGTGGCGGGCGCGGGCGACGCGCGTCCTGATTTGACCGCCATGGTGGCGCGTTCGCGCAAAGTGGCGGGCCGCCTGGGCCAGGGCGTCGCGCACCTGATGAAGAAGAACGGCGTGACCGTGTTCGCCGCCAGCGCCAAGCTGGCCGGCGCCGGCCGCCTGGCGCTGGACAATGGCGGCACGCTATCGGCCAAGCACATCATCCTGGCCACGGGCGCGCGCGCCCGCGAACTGCCGGCGCTGCCCGTGGGCGAACGCATCTGGGCCTACCGCCAGGCGTTGGTCCCCGCCGAAATCCCGAAGTCGCTGCTGGTGGTGGGCGCAGGCGCCATCGGCGCGGAGTTCGCCAGCTTCTACCGCGCCGTGGGCGCCGAAGTCACGTTGATCGACATGACCGCGGAGATCCTGCCGCAGGAAGACGCCGAAGTATCGGCGCTGGCCCGCAAGGCTTTCGAGAAACAAGGCATCCGCGTGCTGACGCAGTGCGCGGTGACTGCGTCCTCGTTGACCGCGACCGGCGTGAAGGTGGCACTGGACCAGCAGGGCAAGCGCAGCGAACTCGAAGTGGACCGAGTCATCGTCGCCGCCGGCATCGTCGGCAACGTCGAGAACCTGGGCCTGGAGCAGACTCGCGTCAAAGTGGAGAAAACCCATATCGTCACCGACGGCATGTGCCGCACGGGCGAGCCCGGCGTCTACGCCATCGGCGACGTGGCCGGCGCGCCATGGCTTGCGCACAAGGCCAGCCACGAGGCCGTGCTGTGCGTGGAAGCCATCGCCGGCAAGCCCGTGCATCCCATCGATCCACTGTGCATTCCAGCCTGCACCTATTCGTATCCGCAGGTCGCAAGCATCGGCATGAGCGAAGCGCGCGCCCGCGAACACGCCGCCAAGACCGGCGGCGACATCCGCGTGGGCAAGTTCACCTTCGCCGGCAACGGCAAGGCGATCGCCATGGGCGAGGACCAGGGGCTGGTGAAGACGGTGTTCGACGCGAAAAGCGGCGAACTGCTGGGCGCGCACATCATCCACCCCGAAGCGTCCGAGCTGATCACCGGCTATGGCGTGGCGGCATCGCTGGAAGCCACCGAGGAAGACCTGATGCACACCGTGTTCGCGCACCCGACCCTGTCGGAAACGCTGCACGAATCGGTGCTGTCGGCTTTCGGCCGCGCCTTGCACGCCTAGGACCTGCCTGCCCCGGGGCCTGCTTGCGCAGGCTCCAGGCGCAAACCGCAACGCGGCGCGGACTCAGATCCGCGCCGCCAGGAAGTCCAGGAAGCAGGCAATGCGCCGCGATAGCTGCGTGTTGCGGTGATACACCGCATGCATGGGCTGCAGATAGTCCGTGTGCACGGCTTCCATCAGCTTCACCAGCCGGCCGGCCTTGACGTCCTCGCGCACCACGAAGTCGGAAAGGCAGGCGATGCCCACGCCTCGCACGGCCAGCTGACGCTGGGTCTCGCCGCTGGAAGTCGCCAGCGTCGGCACCGCCAGATAGCTGGACCCGCCCGCGTGGCGCAAGGGCCAGACGTTCAGGCTTTCAGGCTGGGTGAAGCCCAGCACCTCATGCGCGGCCAGATCCTCAACAGTCTCCGGCGCGCCGCGCCGGGCCACATAGTCCGGACTGGCCATCACCCAGCGCGGCGACGGCCGCAACGGCCGCGCATGCAAGGTGGAATCCGTCAGCGGCCCCATGCGCAGCGCCACGTCGGTGCGGTGTTCCATGAGGTCGACGATGCGGTCGTTGCTGGTGAGCTCAAGCGTGATCGCCGGATACTCGCGCCGAAACTCCGCCACCAGCGGCACCACGCAATGCAACATGACCGGCACCGACGCATCCACCCGCAAGCGGCCCGCCGGCCGCTGATGCACCATGCGCATGCAGTCCTCGGCTTCGTCCAACGACGCGACGATGTGCCTGGCCTTGGGGAGAAAATGCTTGCCCTCTTCGGTCAGCTCCATGCGCCGGGTGGTCCGGTTGAGCAGGGTGACGCCGAGCTCTTCTTCCAGTCGCGACAGGCCCCGGCTGACACCCGACGCGGTATGCCCCAGCAGCTCGGCGGCGGCGCTGAGGGATCCGGCGTCCACGACGCCAAGGAAAAGGCGTAGCGCGTCAGAATTCAGGGACATGCTGGCTCCTTGATTTGTGAGTCGATTGTATAGACACACCCAGCCGACGCCCCACACAACGTATGCTGCGCGTGGCCGCCCGCGCGGCCACGCGCAGCGGGCCACGCAAAACTCGCCCCCAACCACGGCTCCAGCAACGCGGCAAGCCACGACGACAGCAGTCCGTCGTCGCGGGCGGCGTGGCGGCTCGCAACCTCGATGCGCCCGAGGGAATCTGAAGGAAAGGCCGCAGGCCTTGACGAAGATGACGACGGGGGAGTCCGGAGCGAACGCTCCGGACCGCAATCGTGGGCGCGAGCCGCCACGCCGCCCGCGGCGACGGACGACCTACGAAGCGCTACAGCTACAGCACGCTCAAAATCGCATCCCGCGCCTGATGAGACAGCTCCAGCCGCGTAGGCAGGCTGCCATCCGGATGCCGAGCCGCCAAGGGCGGCAAGAACACCACTTCGACGGCCAGCCCCGTCACTCCCAGCACCCGCCAGAGGTTCGCCACGAGAGACTCCTCCCCCACGAACGCCGCATAGCCGCTGCGCTTGCCATGTTGCAGGAATCGCAAGGCCACGGGCTGGATCTCGATGGCGGCCGAACGCGCCGGTTCGAACAGGCTGGCGTGGAAAGGCAGCAACTCGAAACCTTCGGTCGTCGTGCCTTCCGGGAACAGTCCCACCGCATCGCCCTGCTTGAAGCGGGCCTGCATGGATTCGCCCATCGCATGCACCGCGTGGCGCTGGCCGCGCTCAATGAACAGCGTGCCGGCCCCAGCCACCAGCCAGCCGATGACTGGCCAGCTGCGGATTTCGCTCTTGGCCACGAAAGACGTGGCGCGCGCCGAATTCAACACGAAAATGTCGATCCAGGACACGTGGTTGGCCACCAGCAACACCGGACCGGTCAGGCGCGGCTCGCCCTTGAGGACGACCCGCAGGCCACAGAAGGCCATCAGGCAGCGCGACCAGCGGCGGTTCAGCCAGGCGCGCGACTTGGGGCCGATCAAGGGATATACCAGGCCCACGCACAAGAGGCCTAAGAGAATCCAGGGCACCACGAGGAACAGCCTAAGGACAAAGCGCAGCAGCTTCAAACCGGGGTCTCCCAGGCCAGGCTGCCACCTACCACGGTGGCGCGTACACGGCCGGGCAGCATCATACCCGCGAACGGGGTATGGCCGCTGCGGCTTTGCAGGGCGCCGGGCAGCACCAGCCATTCGGCTTCCAGGTCGGCCAGGCAGAGGTCTGCCGGCGCTCCGACGCCCAATTGGCCTGCCACTGCAACCTGCGGCGCAATCTTGCCCAGGACCGCTGCGGGGCCGCAAGTAACACGCGCCAGCGCTTCCGCGAGGGGCCGGCGGCAGTCGCGCGACCACTTCAGGGCCAGGGACAACAGCAGCTCCAGCCCCGTGGCGCCAGGCGCGGCGGCCGGGAATGGCACGGCTTTCGACGCTGCGTCGAGCGGGGTGTGATCGGAGCACAGCGCGTCGACCGTGCCATCCGCCAGCGCGGCCTGGATCGCGTCGCGGTCGCGCTGGCCGCGCAGCGGCGGGTTAAGGCGGAAGTCCGTGTTGAAGAAGCCGATGTCCACGTCGGTCAGGTGCAGGCTGTGGGCGGACACGTCGGCCGTGACCGGCAGGCCCTCGCGTTTGGCGGCGCGCAACAGTTCCAGCCCGGCGGCCGTGGACAGCCGCGTCAGGTGCACGCGCGCCCTGGTGGCGCGCTGCAGTTCGAATATGGTGTGCAGCGCCACGGTTTCGGCCTGCGGCGGCAGCCCTTCCAGGCCGAGACGTTCGGCATAGGCGCCGCTGGCGATGACGGCGCCGCGCGCCAGCCATGGGTCATGAGGCCGCAGCCACAGCGCGTGGCCCATGCCGCTGGCGTAGCGCATCGCGCCCCAGAGCACGCGCGTGTCGGCAATGCCTTGTTCGCCCTGCGCATGGGCCAGGCAGCCCGCCTGGGCCAGCAAGCCCATTTCCGCCAGCGTTTCGCCGGCCAGTCCCACCGTCATCGCGCCCAGCGGATGGATCCGGCATTGTCCCGGCTCGGCGTGGCGCATCAGCGCCTCGGCCTTGCCGGGTTCATCCAGCGGCGCGCCGGGGTCGGGTGGCAATACCAGTTGGGTGACGCCGCCGGCCAGGGCCGCGCGCAATTCCGACGGCGCGAACGCCGCCGCGCCGGGCTGCGATACCCGCGCGGACAAGTCGATCAGACCCGGCAGCACCGCCAGCCCGCTTGCGTCCAGCACGCGATCCGCGTGAAAGCCGTCGGGTTCGCGGCCCACGGCGACGACGCGGCCGTCCGCGATGTAGAGGTCGTGCTGCCCGTCCGCCGCGTTGGCGGGATCGATCAGCCGGCCCTTGGCGATATGCAGTCTCATGGCGCGTCTCTCGTCAGCAGGTCCAGGGCGGCCAGGCGCAGATGCTGTTCGATATCCGCCAGTTGCGCCTCGATGGGCGTCAGGCTGGCCGACACGTCGCCGTCGGTCTCGATGCCGGGCGTAAGCGCGCCGGCGGGCAGCAGCAGCGCATCGGCGCGGGCGGCGGTCAGCGCATCCGGCGTCAGGCCGTAGGCATGCGCGTATTCGCGGGCCGACGGCAGCAGCGCGCCGCTGATCCCTTCCACGCGCAAGGGCAGCACGATGACGACATCCGCGTCCTGCATCCCTTCCCGCAGCGAGGCGCAGGCGCGCACGCCGAGCTGCGGCAGGCCGTCGGGCAACAGGGTGCGCGGCGCGGCGGCGCGGACTTCAGGCACGCCCAGCGTGGTCATGGCATGGATGATGGAACGCGCCACGCGCGAATGGCGGATGTCGCCCACCAGCGTCACGGCCAGGTTGGTCAGATCCTGCCGGGCGTCGAGCATGGCCTGCACCAGCGCCAGCGCCGGCAAGGGGTCGGCGTGGCAGCCGTCACCCGCATTGAGGATGCGCAGGCCCGGCGCCGCGTGCGCGGC
>NZ_JBARYB010000225.1:0-3762 GCF_049647645.1 Achromobacter sp. | reverse complement strand
GTGCAGGACGGACTGCGCGCGGCAGCCGCGCTGGGCTATACCCATGCCCTGCAGGTGGACGCGGACGGCCAGCACGCCCTGGTCGACGCGGCCGCCTTCGCGGCAGTCTCCCGCGCCCAGCCCCACGCCCTGGTCTGCGGCGCGCCTGTCTATGGCGACGACGTGCCGCGCAGCCGTCTCTACGGCCGCTGGCTGACGCGCGTGTGGGTCTGGATCAATACGCTCTCACTCGATATCCCCGACGCCATGTGCGGCTTCCGCGTCTACCCGCTGGCCCGGGTGCTGCCCGTGATCGACGGCGCGCAAGTGGGCCGGCGCATGGACTTCGACATCGCCGTCCTGGTGCGGCTGCATTGGCGCGGCGTGGCGATGGTGTGGCTGCCGACGCGCGTGGCCTACCCGGAAGGCGGCATCTCCCACTTCAAGGGCCTGCGCGACAACCTGCTGATCAGCCGCATGCACGCGCGCCTCTTCTTCGGCATGCTGGCTCGCTCGCCCGCCCTGCTGTGGCGGCGGCTTGCCGCAGGCCCGCGCCCATGAGCGCCGCCGATCAGCATTGGGCCGGCCAGCCCGAGCGCGGCAGCGCCGTGCTGATGCGCCTGACCGCCTGGGCGGCGCGCACCCTGGGACGCCGCCTCGTGGCGCCGGTGGTCTGGATGGTCGTGCTGTATTTCTATGTCTCCGGCGGCCGCGCCCGGCGCTCGATCGCAGCCTACCAGCGCCGGCTGGCGCAATCCGGGGCGCTGGCCGAACCGCTGCCGCGCCGCATGCCCGTCTACCGCCAGTACCTCGCGTTCGCCAACGCCATCCTGGACAAGCTGGACGTCTGGCAGGGCAAGATCACCATGGCCAACCTGGACATCTCCGATCCCGACGGCCTGCACGCGCAGATGGGCAGGAACCGCGGCCAGATCCTGGTCGGCTCGCACCTGGGCAATATCGAGGTCTGCCGCGCGCTGGCGGAACAAAGCGGCACCTTGCATCTCAACGTGCTGGTCCACGACAAACACGCGGCCCATTTCAGCCGCCTGCTGCATGACGCCGGCGGCGGGCTGCGCATGATCCAGGTCAGCGAGCTGGATGCTCCCGCCATGCTGGACCTGGCGCAGCGCCTGGACCGCGGCGAATGGCTGGCCATCGCCGGCGACCGCGTGCCGCTGCAGGGCGACCGCTGCGCGCCCGTGGATTTCCTGGGCGCCACCGCCCTGCTCCCGCAAGGTCCCTGGCTGCTGGCCGGGCTGCTGCGCTGCCCCGTCAACCTGCTGTTCTGCACGCGCCACGGCGCGCGCTACCGCGTGGCGATGGAACGCCTGTCCGACGGCATCGAATGGACGCGCGCCACGCGCCAGGCCCGGATCGCCGAGCTGGCCCAGCGCTATGCCGACCGACTTGCCGCGCACTGCCGCCTGGCGCCGCTGCAATGGTTCAACTTTTATCCTTTCTGGAAAGACGATGCGTAAACGGGGCGTCATCGGCGCTGAAGTCGAAATCCGCGTGCCCTTCTTCGACGTCGATTCGCTCCACGTCGTCTGGCACGGCCACTATGTGAAGTACCTGGAACAGGCCCGCTGCGAACTGCTGGACCGGCTGGGGCACAACTACGACGCCATGCGCGCCAGCGGCTACGCCTGGCCGGTGATCGACCTGCATCTGCGCTATGCGCAGCCCGCGCAGTTCGGCCAGCGCCTGCTGGTGCGCGCCGAACTGGTGGAATGGGAACACCGCCTGAAAATCAACTACCTGATCCTGGACGCCGCCAGCGGCCAGCGCCTGACGCGGGCCACGTCCGAACAGGTGGCGGTCTGCATCCAGACCCGCGAAATGCAGCTGGCCTCGCCCGCCGCGCTGGTCGACGCCGTGCAGCGCAAGCTGCAATCGATGGAGACGCCGGCATGAAGCGCCGCCTGGTTTTCATGCGCCGCCTGTGCGCCCTGCTGGCCCTGTCGCTGCTGCCCTTTGCCGCCAGCGCCTTCGACCTGGCCGACCTGCAGCGGCAGCTGAGCGCCACGCCCGTGGTGCGCGGCCACTTCGTGCAGCAGAAGTTCCTGCGCTCGCTGCCGCAGCCGCTGACCAGCCGAGGCGACTTCACCCTGGCGGCGGGCAAGGGCCTGCTGTGGCTGCTGCGCACGCCGATCGCGCAGGACCTGCGCATCAACGCCAACGGCATCTTCCGGCGCGATGAAGCCGGCAAATGGCAGGCGTTGCCGCAGCATTCCGGCGCCGGCCGCGAGAACCGGCTGTTCCTGTCGGTGCTGGCGGGAGACACCGCCGGACTGCGCGAGAACTTCGACCTGACGCTCACCGGCCAGGCGGATGCATGGCAGTTGCTGCTGACGCCGCGCTCGGTCCTGCTGCGCCAGATCTTCGACAACATCCAGATCAACGGCGGCGCGCTGGTGGACCGCATCGAACTGCGCGAGACGCAGGGCGACCGCAGCGTGCTGCAGATGACGGATGCGCAAGCCGCGCAGGCCCTGAGCGCCGAGGAGCAACGTGCGTTCGCCGATTGAGCGCTGGCTGCCGCGGCTGTTCAAGCTGGGGCTGCTGCTGATTCTTTGCGCCGGCGCCTGGCAAAGCCGCCACGGCTGGCCGGTGTCGGCCAACCTGATGGAGCTGGTGCCGCAAGCCGGCGCCGACGCCACCCGTCAGCTGGCCGAGGCCCGCATCCAGGAACCCTTGTCGCGCCAGCTGATCGCGCTGGTCGCCGCGGATTCCGGCGCGGACTCCGTCACGCCCGCGCGCCTGCTGGCGCAGCGCTGGACGGACAGCGGCCTGTACTCCTCCGTGCAGGTGGAACTACGGGTCGATGTGGCCGCGCTGCGCGCGCAATTGCTATCGGGCCGTCTGGCCATGTTGCCCGCGGCGGACCGGCGCCAGCTTGAGACCGACCCTGCCGCCTACGCCCAACGCCGCGCACGCGAACTGTCGGACCCGTTTTCGTCCTCCGGCCTGGTGCCGGTGGACCAGGACTGGCTGGGCCTCACGCGCCGCGCCGAACAGGCGCTGCGCCCGGGCGGCGCCGTGCAGTACGACATGGGCACGGGCACGCTGCAAGCCGAACACGCCGGCAGGCGCTGGGTGCTGGTGCGCGCCGAAACCCGCGGCGACGCCTTCGACGCCGCAGCCCCCCAGCAGATCGCCGCCCAACTCGAACTGGACCGCCAGGCCCTGAGCGCGGCCGGCGCCGAACTGCTGGTGGCGGGCGGTCCCTTGTACGCGGCCGCGGGCCGGGCGCAAGCGGTGGCGGAAAGCAGCTGGATCGGCACTGGCGCCACCATCGGCATCGTGCTGGTCCTGCTCCTGGCGTTGCGGCGCGTGCGCGCGCTGCTGGCCTTCGTGCCAGTCGCGGTCGGACTGTTGACGGGCGCGGTGGCCTGCGTGGCCGTGTTCGGCTCCATCCACGTCCTGACCCTGGTGATCGGCGCCAGCCTGATCGGCGTGGCGGTGGACTTTCCCATGCACTGGCTGGGCAAGAGCTACGGCATGGCCGACTGGCAAGCCTGGCCCGCGCTGCGGCGGGTCCTGCCCGGGCTCACCATCAGCCTCGCCGCCAGCCTGGTCGGCTACGTCGCGCTGGCGTTCACGCCGTTTCCGGCGCTGACGCAGACCGCGGTGTTCTCGGCCGCCGGTCTCCTGGGCGCTTATGCCTGCACCGTGTGCCAGTTGCCGGCCTGGATGGACGGCTGGCGGCCCCGCCCCTGGCCGCCGCTTCTACGCTTTGCCGAGGCCGCGCTGCGCGCGCGCGAACGCGTGGCCGGACGC
>NZ_JBARYB010000224.1:0-5230 GCF_049647645.1 Achromobacter sp. | reverse complement strand
TTCCTGCAGGCTGACGGCACGGCCGCCGTGGCCGCTGCTCAGCTGCACGGTCGACAACAGCTCGGCGTGGCGTTCAAAGAATTCGGGGTGCTGCCGCAGGTAGTCGGCAATGCTGTCGTCATTCATGGTGGAGACGTTGGAAGTCATAAAGCGTCAGGAATCTCGATCTGGCCTTCGAACACCGTGGTGGCCGGGCCGGTCATGAACACATGGTCTTGCGCGCCGCCCTCCCAGGCGATCGTCAGCAAGCCCCCCCGGGTTTGTACATCGACACGCGCATCCAGCAAACCCTGCTGGATGCCGGCGACCACGGCCGCGCAGGCGCCGGTGCCGCAGGCCAGGGTTTCGCCGGCGCCGCGTTCGAACACGCGCAGGCGGATGTTGTTGCGGTCCACGACTTGCATGAAGCCGGCGTTGACGCGGCGCGGGAAGCGCGGATGGGTTTCGATCAGCGGTCCGAGGACCGACACGGGCGCCGTGTCGACGTCGTCCACGACCTGCACGGCATGCGGGTTGGAAATGGCTACGGCCGACAGCGCGACTGTGCGTGCCACGCCAGCGGGGGCGTCCAGCTCCAGTTCCCATAGCGTGTCCTGGCCTTGGGCGCGCGAGGCCAGGCCGGCGGTGTCGAACGGCAGGGCCTCGGGCTCGAAGCGCGTGCCGCCCATTTCGACGGTGACCTGTTCGTCGTCGCCTTCGTCCAGCACCAGGATGCCGGTGGCGATCTCGGCGCGCAGCGGGTTGCGGTCGGACAGGCCTTGCTCGTGCACGAAGCGCACGAAGCAGCGCGCGCCGTTGCCGCAGTGTTCGACTTCGCTGCCGTCGGAATTGAAAATGCGATAGCGGAAATCGGCGTCGGGCCGGGTCGAGCGCTCGACCAGGAGGATCTGGTCGGCGCCGATGCCGAAATGCCGGTCGCCCAAGGCGCGGGCGCGCTCGGGCGTCATGTCGATGGTCTGGCGGACCCCGTCGAGCACGACGAAATCATTGCCCGCGCCATGCATTTTGGTGAAGTTCCAGTTCATCACCGGATTATCGCCCATATTGGGGCGCGAGCCGCGGACTCAGTAGAGTTTGGGCTCGCCCGGCGGACGGGTCTTGAAGCGGCGATGGACCCAGTAGTACTGGCTGGGGCAGCGGCGCACCCAGGATTCCAGCTCGCGGTTCAGGCGGGCGGTGGCTTCTTCCAGCGAGTCTTCGCCCGGAAAGTCTGCAAGCGGGGGCAGGACGTCCATGTGGTAACGGCCAGTTTCCGGGTTCCAGAATCCCAGGATGGGCATGACGGCGGCGTCCCATTTCTTGGCCAGTTGCGCGGTGGCCAGCAAGGTGGCGGCCTGAACGCCGAAGAACGGCACGAAGACCGCGCCCTGCCGCCCGAAATCCATATCGGGCAGGTAATAGACGGGGCGGGGCGCGCGCAGGTGGCGGATCAGTTCGCGTACGCCGTCCTTGCGGCTGACCAGGAAGACCTCGTTGAAGCGGGCCCGGCCGGCAGCCACGATCGCGTCAATGTGAGGGTCGCTTTGCGGCGTGTACATGGTGGCGGCGCTGGGGAGTTCCAGCGTCAGCCGGGTCGCGGCCGCGTCCAGTCCGATGAAGTGCGGCGCCAGCAGGATGACGGGGCGGCCCTGGGCAATCAGCGCGTTGATTTGTTCGGCGCCGGTTTGGGTGACGAGTTCGCGGACAGCGTCGGCCGATCCGTACCAGAGCACGCCTCGGTCCACAATGGATTGCGCCAAGGCGCGGAAATGTTCAGCCGCCCAGCGTTCGCGGACCGCCTCCGGCTGCTCCGGAAAGCACAGGGCCAGGTTGCGGCGGACGATATGCGCGCGTGACTTGGCCAGCCGGAACCCCAGCCAGCCCAGGCAGGCGCCGACGCGCAGGCGGGTGGAGGGCCGGATGCGGGAGAACCATTTCAACAGGGAAACCAGCGCGCGCGTTTTGAAGTCAGTCATGGTGAGAAAAGTGGGGCGGACGGGAGCACGGGGGGCTTCAGTTGGCCGGGGGCGCAGCGTCGGCGCCAGGGGCGGGGGGCGCGCCGCGCGGCGTCTTGTAGCGGTTGTAGCTCCAGAGGTATTGCTCCGGGCAGCGGCGGATCAGCGTTTCCATGGCGGCGTTCAGCAGCGCGGCCTGCGCTGAGGCGTCGACGGGCAGCGGTTCGGCCACGCGCACATAGTGGATGCGCCAGCCCCGGCCCCCCGGCAGCCGTTCGCCCGCGGTCAGGATGATGGGTACGTTCGTCTGCGTGGCCAGTTTTCCCGGCAGTGTCATGGTGTAGGCCATGCGCCCGAAGAACGGCGCCCAGACGCCGTCGCCCACGCTGGGCGCCTGGTCGGGCAGCATGCCCACGGATTCGCCGCGGCGCAGGGCGCGCACGAACTCGCGCACCCCCTGCATGGTGGCCGGCACGGCGTTGACGGCCGAAGTGTTGCGCGCGGTTTCCAGCAGCGGGGCCAGGATGTCTTTGCGCGGCGGCCGGAACATGACCGTCATGGGCATCTGGCGGGCCAAGTAACGCGCGGTGATCTCGAAGCAGCCCAGATGCGGCGTCAGGAACAGGATGCCGCGGTTTTCTGCGCGGGCCGCGCTGACCACGTCGTTGTCGTCCGAGATTACCTGGGCCAGGCTTTGTTCATTGCGGAACCAGACCCGCGGACTTTCCAGGATCATGGCGCCGATTTCACCCGCCGCGCGCCGCGCGAATGCCGGATCGGGGTAGCCTGCCTGGACCGCATTGGCTTGCAGCCGCCGCCGGTACTTGCCCGGCCAGGCGTAGATCGCGCGCCCGGCAAGGCGCCCCGCGGCGTGCGCGACGGACAGGGGCAGGGCGGCGAATAGTCTGAACAGGAAGAGCAGCATGCGGCGGGAAAGTGGGACGGACGGGAAGTGCGCCTGGGCCGTGGGAATATGCTTACACCCCTGGCTTTGGCGGCAGAACCGCATTTTCGCTTAAAATAGCGCAGTCGCCGAGTTAACCGACAACTTGCGGGGCGACGGCAAGGGTGTAGCGCTTTGCGCGCCTTTTGCCAAATCCGCTAAAGCGTCGCGCCCAGATTTGCGTATGTCATGCGGTCGGGGGTGCAACGCGCCTCGTGAACCTATGCGCCGGCTAAGCCGGCCACCAAGGACGCATCTGTGGCCAATAACGACTTTCTCTTTACTTCCGAATCCGTCTCCGAAGGGCATCCCGACAAGGTTGCCGACCAGATATCCGACTCGATCCTGGACGCGATCTTCACGCAGGACCCGAATGCGCGCGTCGCAGCCGAGACGCTGTGCAACACCGGCCTGGTAGTGCTGGCTGGCGAAATCACCACCACCGCCAACGTCGACTACATCCAGGTCGCGCGCGACACGATCCGCCGCATCGGCTACGACAACACCGAATACGGCATCGACTACAAGGGTTGCGCGGTGCTGGTCGCCTACGACAAGCAGTCGCCGGACATCGCCCAAGGCGTGGACCGCAGCTCCGAGGATTACCTGAACCAGGGCGCGGGCGACCAAGGCCTGATGTTCGGCTATGCCTGCGACGAAACGCCTGACCTGATGCCCGCCCCGATCTGGTACGCGCACCGCCTGGTGCAGCGCCAGAGCGAACTGCGCAAGGACGGCCGCCTGCCGTGGCTGCGTCCCGACGCCAAGTCGCAAGTGACGTTCCGCTACATCGACGGCCGTCCGGCCGAAGTCGACACGGTGGTGCTGTCGACCCAGCACGCGCCGGAAGTCTCGCAAGAGACCATCCGCGAAGCGGTGATCGAAGACATCATCAAGCCCAGCTTCCCCGAAGGCCTGATCACGCCGCAAACCAAGTTCCTGGTCAACCCGACCGGCCGCTTCGTTATCGGCGGCCCGCAAGGCGATTGCGGCCTGACCGGCCGCAAGATCATCGTCGACACCTACGGCGGCGCATGCCCGCACGGCGGCGGCGCGTTCTCGGGCAAGGATCCGTCCAAGGTCGACCGTTCGGCCGCCTACGCTGCCCGCTACGTGGCCAAGAACATCGTGGCCGCCGGCCTGGCGCGCCAGTGCCAAGTGCAGGTCAGCTACGCCATCGGCGTGGCCGAGCCCATCAACATCACCGTCTACACGGAAGGCACCGGCGTCATCCCTGACGACCAGATCGCCAAGCTGGTGCGCGAGCACTTCGACCTGCGTCCGAAGGGCATCGTCAACATGCTGGATCTGCTGCGCCCGATCTACGCCAAGACCGCCGCCTACGGCCACTTCGGCCGCTCCGAGCCGGAATTCTCGTGGGAAGCCACGGACAAGGTGCAGGAACTGAAGAAGGCCCTGTAAGCCTTTCGGGTTCTGCAAGCAAAGCCCCCGCATCGCGGGGGCTTTTTCATGGCCGCAAGGGCTTACAGCCCCCAGCTCGACAGGTCGGGCCGGCGCGGCGCGGGCGCCAGCAGCGGCTCCAGCGCCGTAGCGCAGTCCAGCAGTGCGGCATCGCCGCCGGCGGGCGCCAGCAGCTGCACCGCCATGGGCATGCCATTGGCATCGAATCCTGCGGGCAGCGAGATGGCGGCCGCGCCCAGGAAGTTGGCGGGGCGCAGCAGCTTGCCCAGTCCGGCATGGCGGGCGTCGTCGGCGTCCAGCGCTTGCGCGGCCTGGTCGCAGGCGGGCATCAGCAGGGCGTCCAGGCCCTCCATGGCCTGCGCGAAGGCGGCCATGTCGGCGGCGCGGCGTTGCAGCGCGGCTTCGTAGTCGGCTTGCGTGATGCGGCCTCCGGCCGCGATGCGCTTGCGCACCACGTCCCAAAGCGGCTGCGCGGGGTCTTCAGCCAGTGCGCCGTAGTAGCGGTAGGCCTCGTAGGCCAGCACCACGGAGTTGTCGTCCGCCATGCGGGCAAACGACAGGGTCGCGGGCGGATGCCAGGGCGTGGGTGTATATCCGGCCCGCGCCAGGTTCTCCTCGGCCTCGCGCCAGGTCCGCAGGCCGGCGTCTGCCAGGGGGGCGGGCCAGGCTTCTGGCGCCAGTACCGCGACCGGGCCCGGGCCGCGCGCGGCTGGCACGCGCAGGGCGGCGATGGCGCTGGCGGGAAAGCTCAGCGTGGCGTTGTCGTCGATGTCCGGGCCGGCCAGCAGCTGCGTCAGCAGGCGGGCGTCGGCCACGTTGCGCGTGATCGGACCCAGCACGTCCAGCGTGTCCGACAGCGGCAGACAGCCGGCGCGGCTGATGACGCCGGTGGACGGCTTGAAGCCCACCAGGCCGTTCAGCGCCGCCGGCG
>NZ_JBARYB010000223.1:0-6307 GCF_049647645.1 Achromobacter sp. | reverse complement strand
GTGGGGGCTGCGGCGGCAGGAGCGGTGGCGGCTACCGCGCCAGTCGCGCCTGGCGCATTCAGCGCCTGGCCAGAACCGGCCTGCGCTTGCAGCTTGGCTTTAGGGCGGTGCACCAGCTCGGCAGTGACCAGCATCGGGTCGCCCACCTGCGTGGACGGCAGCGCGGGTAGCGCGGCCGCATCGCTGGCCGGCCCGATCAGGTTGTGCGAGGCGCCCTTGACCGAGAACATGCCCGGCCCTTTGAACAGGATGTCGCCGCCATTCATGACGATGCTGGCGCCCGCCGCCTGCAAGGTGATGCTCTTGTTTGCCAGGATCTCGATGCTGTCGGAGGTGGAGGTGACGGTGATGTCCTGGCCGGCCAGCATCTCCAGCATGTCGGTATGCGCGTGGATCGACACCGGCGATTCGGCGGCGACGGCGCGGATGCCGCCGTCCTGCACGAACAGGCTGGTGGAGCGGCCGGAAGCGCTGGCGAAGGTCTGGCGCGCCGCGACGTGGCCGTCCGCCAGCGCGGTGACGTGCAGGTTCTCGCTGGCGTGCAGGATGGCCGAGGCAGGCGTGGCAAAGTTGAGAGAGGACGGCGCATCGATCAGCATGCGCGCGCCGTCGATGCGTTCCACGGCTTCGGCGCCGCTCCGCTCGTTGCCGCTGGCCTTGAGCGCCTGCTGGCCGCCCACGCTGCCGGGATAGCGGCCATCGCCCTTCGGGTCGATGGCGCGGGTCAGCGCGTCATATTGGCTGGTGGCCGCCAGTGCGCGCGCCTGGCGCTTCGTGCCGGCGGCATCCAGGCGCTGCGCGGCATGCTGGGCGCCTCGCAGCCGCGTCAGCGCCTCCTGGGCGTCCGCCTGGGTGGAGCGGGCGTCCTCGCGCGCGCTGGCGGACAGGAGCATGCCCTGTCCGGAGCGCACCACGGTCCAGGCGTCCGAACGCAACTCGAAGCCGGTCCCGCGCCACGCGCCGCGGCTGGATTCATCCGCACCCTGTTCGACCAGATAGCCCAGGCCCAGCTGCGTGGCGCCGATGGAACTGGACAGGCGCGTGCGCATCTGCCGGGTCGTGTCGTCGAACAGCCATTGGCTGTGGCCCGCGTCGTCCAGGCCCTTGCTGTGCCAGCCGCTGAGCGTGCCGGGGTGGTTGGCCCCGGCGTCCTCGCCAGCGGACCAGGGTGGCAGGTCGGCGTCGTTGTATAGCTGGGCCGAGGCCACGGGCTGGTCGATGTCGCCGTCGAGAAACTCGACGAGGATTTCGGTGCCTTTGCGCGGCAGATGGTGCGCGCCCCAATTGGGACCGGCCTGTGCCCCCGCCACGCGCAGCCAGGTGCCGGAACTGTCGTCGCCAGGCGCATTGCCGGTGTCGTCGCCATGGCTGCGGTGCGCCAGCCCGCCTGGCAGCGGGCGCGCGCCGCGCTGCCACGGGAATTGCACCTTGATGCGCAGGTCGCGGCCCGAGGAAATGGGCGCGTCCTGCGCCGCCACCACCACCGCCGCCAGGCCTTCGGGAGCGGTGGGCTTGGCGCGCCAGTCGGGCATCAGCGGCGCGGCGGCGGGTAGGGCGGCGAAGCTGTTGCGGTAAGAGCCGTGTTCCAGATCGGAACCGCCCAGCACCTGGGCGGCCTGGCTGCCCAGGTTGTTGGCAGCCTCGTGTTCGACGTGCAGCAGCGTGTAGCGGTTGCCGCCCATTTCGTCGATGGCCTGGCCCGAGCCTGCCGCGTAGCGGCTGTGCTGCGTCAGGGTGAAGTCGTGCCCAGGCATCATCTGGCGGGCCGTGCCGCCGCCGTCGAAGCTCACCATGCGGGCTTCGTGCGCCAGCAGGCTGCGCGCGGCTGCGCCTTCCGCGGCGTCGCCGTCGGCATAGCGGCCGTGGCCGTCGTAGTCGTAGTCTTCAAGGCCAGGCAGCGCGCCGGCCTGGACGTCGGACTGCGCATGTGCCGCGTGCGCGAGCAGCTTGCGCTCGTCCCAGGCCAGGCGCGTGACGGCGTTGGACTGCACCGCGCGGGCCCCGCCGAAGCGCGTGATGCTGTCCTCGGCTTCAGTGGCGTCGCTGCGGTGAAAGCGCAGCGTGGCGTCGGGGCAGGCCGGCCGCGCCGCACGCGTGTCGAACACCACCAGCCGGTGCCGCGCACCGCCCGAGGCGTCGTCCTGCTGCTCGCCCTGCTGATGGTCGAAGCGGAAGCTCAAGCCGGCTTCGGCCAGCAGGCGCAGTACGAAAGCCAGATCGGTTTCGCGGTACTGCGTGCGCAGCGGGCGCGGTGCGGGCGGCTCGGCGATGTCGAACGAGTAGGCCGCCTGTGGATAATCGGCGAAGATCTCGCTCAGGATGTCGGTGACCGACTTGTCCTGGAACAGGAAGCTGTCGCGGCGCAGGCTCAGGGCCGCCAGCCAGGGGGCGGCGTGCAGCCGGTAGCGCGCCAGGCCGCCGTCGGCGCCCAGCGCGTCCACGCCTTCGACCACCGCATGCCATTGGCGCCTGCCGCCGTCTGCCAGCAGCACGCTGACGCTGATCTCGCGGCCCAGCAGGGCCTGTACGTCCAGTTCGGCCGAGGACGCCAGGCAGTCCAGCGTCAGGGCAAACAGTTCGGAGACGCCTTCGCGCAGGCTCATTCGTTCTACCGCGAGCGCCGCGTCCAGCGGCGTGCGCACCTGCAGCATGCGGGCGTTCTGGGAGAGGGCGGCAACATCCAGGCTGCTGAATCCGGCGGGCGCTTGGGAACGGTCGGTCATGGTGTGGAGCGGTCGGCCTGCGGCTGTCAGGGTAGCGAGTCAGGGGAGCGAGATGGTCAGGTGCGCGGCGCGCGGCCCGATCTTGACGATGTCATGGTAAGGAGCCATGGCCGTCTGCATATCGCGGTTCAGGAAGTGGCTCATGCCCAGATAGGCCAGCAGGCCCAGCAGCGCGAACAGCGCGCCGATGCTCCACAGCGGCACGTCGCGCTTGAGCGTGTGCGCGATCTTGTCGGGCAGGGGCCAGTGCGGCGCGAAGCCCGAGCGCTTGCCGCGCAGCAGCGTGATCTCGTCGCCCAGCCGTGCCGTGAGATAGCCCAGCTTCTCCTGGCCTTCGATCATGTACTTGCCCTGGAAGCCCAGCAGCAGGCACATGTAGAACACTTCCAGCGATTGCAGGCGCGGCGCGCCCTGCGCGCGCAGGTCTTCCAGGCGCGCAAAGAAGTTCTCGCCGGCGAGTTGTTCGCCGAACAGGGTCAGCTGCAGCGGCTGCAGCATCCAGGCGTCGCGGATGGAAAAGCCGGAGTTCAGCACGGTTTCGTCCACCGCGGCGCAGAAGGCGTACTTGGTGGCGTAGACATCCTCGGCAGGAATATCCATCTTCTTGGCGCTGCGCTCGAAGTCCGCCAGGAACTGCTGCACGCGCGCCGAGAACGAGGCGGCATCGACGGGTTCCTGCCCGCTTTTCAGCAGGAACAGCATCAGGAAACCGTCGTACAGCAGGTCCAGCAAGGACTTCGCGGGGCGCGAGCCGTAGAAATCGGCGGCTCGGGGAGGGAGCGAGGCTCCGGGCATCAGGGAAGGCGCGGCGGCGGTCATGGGCAGGCTCTAGCGGGTGACGGCGATGAGGTCCAGTTTCAGTTCGGGTATGCCTGAAGGGGCATAAATGGCGATGCTGCGCGCCTGCAGCATGCGGTCGTACAGCGAGCCGCGCGTCTGCAGGGTGAAGTAGCACGCGCCCGGCTTGACGGGCACGGCGGGAGGAACCTGCGGCGTGTAGACGAGCTGCACGCCGGGCATGGCCGAAAGCACCAGCTTTTCCACGTCGTCGGGCGCGCCGACCTTGAAGCGCAGCGGCACCGTCTCGGCTAGCTCGCTGGCGGGCGTGGCGGCGGACACCGACAGGTAGAGCGCGGTGGTCTCGTCGAGCTTGCCGGAGTCCAGGCGGCCCACGTGGAACGAGGGGCGCAGCTCTTCCAGCACGATGGAGAAGTAGCGGGTCGAAATGACGGTGTCGAGCAGGTCGCGCAAGATCTCGTCCAGCTGCGCGAAGGCCGCGCCAGGCGCATCGTGCTGGTAGGCCGGCAGGTCCGCCAGCGTGTGCACCTTGGAGAAGGTCATGAGCGCGCCCGCCAGCCGCAGCATTTCCTGGAACAGGCGTTCGGGATGCAGCTGGGGATTGTGGAACAGGTGCGACAGCGCCGAATAGGCTTCGTTGCAGGTGTGCAGCAGCCAGAACGAGGCCACGTCGCCCGAGCGGAATTCGATGATGTTTTTATTCGGCTCGCGGTGAAAGCCGTAGAGCGCGTTGACCTTGGCCTGCAGCGCGTCGAGCAAACGGCGCAATTGCTCGAACAGCGCGCTGCACGCCTGCACCGTGACGCTGGGGGCGATGAAGCTGGTGTCCAGCTCGTAGCCGGCGCTGGCGGTGCGGCGCACGCGCGCAACCGGTATGGTCAGCAGCGCGTCGCGCGGCTCGTGTTCCGACAGCAGGCGCACGTTCTTGCGCAGGAACGCGAGCTCGGCCGTGCTGGCGTTGGTGTAGAGATCCGGCGCCGGGCTGTCCTGGTGCGCATAGCGCGTGTCGAAGCCCTGTTCCTGGCGCGTGTCGCGGTAGTTGCCGCCCACGTCCTTCATCGGATGCAGCGCCAAATAAAACACCGCCGTGCTGGCGCCGTCCAGGCCGTCCAGCGCAACCGCGGGCGGCAGGTCGTCGTTGTGGGGCGCGCTGTAGATCTCGCCGTCGGGAAAGATTGCGGAGAGCTCGGTCGCTCGCAGCATGCCGTTGGCAAGCGCCGCGGCGTCGAAACGCGCCGCGCGCAAGCCCCACGCATAGGGATGCAGCGCGCGGCTCATTTCCGCGAGGCGGGCCTCGTGGTACGCGTCTTGGCGTTGAAAATGCTGGGGCCGCAGGAACAGCCCCTCTCCCCACAATATCTTCGCTGAATGGCTCACGTTTTCTGGCTCTTGCTTCTTATATATAGAGAGGACGTAGATGATGGCGGCTAGACGCGGTCGGCTAGACGCGGTCGGCTAGACGCGGTCGGCTCGCATTCAGCTCGGGCATTGCACCGAGCCGAGGCGGGCCGGGTCGAAGCCGGGCATGCCCGGTGGCAACACGATTTGTCCGGTGACTACGGTCATCGCGCAGGCATGGGCGCCCATGACGATGCCGCTGTCCTCGGCGGTCTTCACTTCGAATACGTATTTCCAGCGCTGCGGCGCGGGCGCGTAAAACAAGCCCGCGACAGCGATGTAGGCAGCGTTTTTCGGCACCTTTTCCAAATGCTCGTAACGCTGCCCCGGCGTCAGAGTGACTTCGCGTGCCGCGATGATGCTGTCACCCAACGTCGCCTTTTCGGCGTCAGTATCAACCAATTGCGTGAGCGGTGCGCGTTGAAATGCCTCGGCATTCTTCAAATAGTATATTTTCGTAACGACAGCCATCGGCTGGCCGCTGCTCGCATTCAAATTTTCTCCGGCGTGTATCGCCAATTTCACATCGACTGGCGCATTCGGGTCCTTTTTCAGGCCCGCCATATCCATCATTCCGCCGGTCATTCCCGCTACCGCTCCGATCGCTGAAACCGCCGCGCAACCGCTGATTACGGGGCTTGCCGCGATGACGGCTGCTGCTGCCACGCACCGAGAAAAATAGAGATGTTTTGACATGGCTCTTTATACCGGAAGCCTGCGACAACATACAGATCGCGGCACGATGAGCGAAGTTTCGTGGCGAGTTACATGACGTAATGCACTGTAGTGCTGCGCTAACAAAAGGTTGTTGAAATACGCGGCCTTGGTTACACCCTCCTACATACCAAAAAAATGCACATATCCCGGGTTCTCCTCATCAGCGGAATGCTGGCCTTCCTCGCGGGCTGCGCCACATCCCCCAAGCCGCAGACCGACGCCGAGTACAAGCAGTCGATGACGCACGCCACGCAGACCCTGGCGGGCAAGGGCAACGATCAGGCGGTCGCCGAGTTCCAGGAAATCGCCCTGCTCAATCCCGCGCGCGGAGAACCGTGGTCGTACATCGCGAAGATCCGCTTCGACGAACAGAAGTACGGCGAGGCCATCGTCGCGGCCGATGAAGCGCTGAACCGCGACCCCGAGGACTTCACGGCCAAGACCGTGCGCGCGGTGGGTGGCCTGCGCGTGGCGATGCAATCGCTGGCCGATCTGCGCGCCAATGCGCTGCTCGCCGGCAACGCCCGCACCGATGCGGTGGCGCTGGCCGCCGCCATGCGCGAAACCCTGGGCCAGGACGTGCTGTTCCCCGAGGGCTACAAGCCCCCGCGCCCACGCCAGCCGCGACGCAACGATGCGCAGGGCGCAGCCGCCGGGCAGCAGGCCAAGCC
>NZ_JBARYB010000222.1:0-9532 GCF_049647645.1 Achromobacter sp. | reverse complement strand
CCGGCAAGCAGCGCGGCCACGAAGCCAGGTCCGTGCCTGCGCGGCGACAGCCGCTGCACCGTCCAGGCGGCCAGCATCGAAGACAGGCTGCCCGTGACCGCGAACACGACCGCGGTCATGGGCTGGCCGCGCCAGGCCAGGGTCAGCAGCAATTGCGCGCAGAAGAAGCCGATCAGCAGCAAGGGCCAGTCGCGGCGCCGCGTCAGCAGGTAGGCGCCCACCGCCACGCCGGGCGGCAGCCATACGAACGAAGCATGGCTGACCGGGTCGTTCAGCAGGTGCGAGAACCAGCCGCAAAGCAGATAGGGGATGGCCCACAGCAGGCAGAGCGGATTTCTTCTGGACGAGTCTTTCATTCCCATGAGGGTCCTTGCAGGCGCATTGATCCACGGCGAAAACCGTTCGCCCCGATCTGCGGGTTATACACGCTCCGCGCCGGCGCGCGAAGCGCCCGCGCCACACCAATCCGCCAAAATCTTGGTACCCTTGAACGCACTCAGATTCCGATACTCCACCTCAGTGCCCCAGGTTTCAGTGCTCTCCTTGTCCGCCCCGGCCTTGCCCATTTCCGTTTCGTCCGCCACCGCGGCGCCCGCCAGCGGGGGCTGGAAAGGTCCGTCCGTCCGCCTGTGGCTGTGTGTGCTGGCCGTGGCGCTGCTGGCCTTGCTGTCCGCCTGCGGCACCACCAAGGTCCAGCCCGGCTACTACCGGGTGCAGTCGGGCGACACGTTGACCCAGATCGCGCGCAAGCAGGGCGCCAGCGTGAGCGATCTGGTGCGCTGGAACAAGCTGTCGAATTCCAATTCGATCGAAGTCGGGCAATTGCTGCGGGTCGAGCCGCCGGCCGGGCAGGCCAGCACCTCCACCGCGCCCAGCAAGGCGCGCGGCAAGCCCGCGCCTTCGCCCAAGTCGTCGACCTCGACCGCCAAGCGCCGTACTGCCCCGCCGGGTGCGATCTCGCTGGTCTGGCCCGCCCAGGGCAAGGTCACGCGCGGCTACGATGGCTCGGGCTCCAACGGCATCGTCATCAGCAACTCTTCCGGCACGCCGGTGGTGGCCGCGGCGCAAGGCACGGTGGCCTATTCCGGCAGCGGCCTGCGCGGCTACGGCCATCTGGTCATCGTCAAGCACAACGCCAGTTTCCTGAGCATCTACGCGCACAACAGCAAGCTGCTGGTCAAGGAAGGGCAGCGCGTCAGCCAGGGCCAGAAGATTGCCGAAATGGGCAATAGCGACAGCAAGCAGGTCGGCCTGTATTTCGAGCTGCGCTACGACGGCCAGGCGGTCGATCCGGCGGGCTCCTTGCCGTCGAAGTAGGTCGCATGGTCCTGTCCCGCAGATGCGGGGCAGGAGACTAGATATGCACCAGCTGCTTGAGCGAATCCAGCTTCAGGATGCATAGTTCGCCGCGCCGGTCCGAGATATAGCCCTGGCGTCGCCATTTGGCGAATATCCGGCTCAGCGTTTCGGCGCGCATACCCAGCTTGACCGCAATCTGCGAATGGCTCAGCGGCAGCACCACCGGCCGGCTGCCCTGCGGCTTGCCCGCGCGCAGGATGTATTCGGCCAGGCGCTCTTCGGCCGAACTCGAGGTCAGCCAATCGATCTGGTCCGTGTGATGGCGGATCAGGTTGGCGCTGTGCGCCATGACGCGGCAGGCGAAGCGCGCATCGTTCAGGCAGAGCTGGCGGAAGGCCTCGCCATTGAGCAGGCAGCCGCTGCCGTCGGTGCGCGCACGTACGCTGTGCAGATGCCGCGGAGTAGCCTCGAACAGCGAGGACACGGATAGCCAGCCGCCCGGGCCGACATGGCCGAATACCTTGTCGCCGCCATCCGCGGTGTAGCGCAAGCCTTGCAGCGATCCCGCGCTCACCAGCAGGCATGAGGAAGCCGCCTGGCCTTCCGAAAAAATCGTATCGCCCGCGCCGAACTCCAGCCAGCGGCTGCGCTCCGCCAGGGCGAGCAGGGCGGCATCGCCGACGCCATCGAACCACGGGTGCTGGCGCAGCGCCGTCATCAAGGGCGCGGATCGTGAATTGACAATAGTCATTTGGTCTGGGGGCGGTGGCTCATAAAATGAATGCGATTGATTCTTATTTGTGATCGTACCATTGCGGCGGCCGGCACCCACGGCAGGCCTACGCAGCGTAGCCAACTCCCACATGACTATTTCCGCGTACTTCCGCGCCGCGCTGGCGGCAGGAGTTCTCTCGTCGTCCGCCGCCGGCGCGGCGCCCATCGCATTCCAGGACATGCTGGGCAATCCCGTCAGCCTGCCCGCGCCGACGCAGCGCGCGGTGACGCTGCCCATGCCTGCCGGATCGCTGCTGATCTCGCTGGACGGGGGCGCCGAGCACCTTGCCGGCATGCATCCCAGCGCCTACGGGCTGATGAAGGACGGGCTGCTGGCGCGTATGTTCCCGGCCACGGCCGCGGTGCGCACGGACATCACCCGTTCCGGTTTCGTGCCCAATGTGGAAACGCTGCTGCAGATGCAGCCAGACCTGGTGTGGCAATGGGGGCATATGGGCGACGACCTGCTCGCACCCCTGCGCAATGCCGGACTGCCGACCGCGGCGCTGGTGTACGGCACCGAGGACCGCACCCGCGAATGGATACGCCTGATGGGCCTGTCGCTGGGCCAGGAAGCCCGCGCACAAGCGCAGCTGCGCTGGCGCGATCAGGTGCGCGCGGAGATCCGTGCCGCCACCGATGCCATTCCGGCCAGCGAGCGGCCGGGCGTGCTTTATCTGTCGCGCCATGCGCCGCAGCTGCGCGCAGCGGGCGGCAACACCAGCTTCGAGGATGACATTACGCTCGCGGGCGGACGCAACGTCTCCGCATCCATTGCCAGCGGACAGACCGTGAACATCGAGCAGATCATGGCCTGGGCGCCCGCGGTGATCCTGCTGAACAATTTCGAGCCGGGACTGACGCCCGAGACCTTGTATCGCGACCCGCTGTTCGCCGACATACCCGCCGTGCGCGAACGCCGCGTCTACAAGGTGCCGCTGGGCGGCTATCTGTGGGATCCCCCCAGCCAGGAATCACCCTTGTATTGGCAGTGGCTGAGCCTGCTGCTGCACCCGGAAAAATTCTCCTGGCCCTTGCGGGACAACATCGCCCGGGCCTACGGCGAACTCTATGGATATCAGCCCGGCGCGGACGAGATCGACGCGGTGCTGCGCCTGAATATGAACCAGGGGGCTGCGGGCTATGAACGCTTCCGTTGAAACGGCGCGCACGCCGGACAGGGCGATGTCCATGCGCCAGGGGGCCTGGACGTGGCCGTGGCTGCTGATGGCGCTGGCGTTGCCCGTGTCCGTGCTGGCGGCGCTATGCGTGGGCCGTTATCCCCTGGCGCTGTCGCAGGTGTCCAGCGTATTGGCCGGACTTGCCTTGCCGGACGGCCTGGCGGCCTGGCTGCCGTCGGTCAGCGCCACGGAGCATCGCGTCGTCATGCAGGTGCGGCTGCCGCGGGTGCTGCTGGCGGTGCTGGCCGGATCCAGCCTGGCCATGTGCGGCGCGGCATTGCAGGGCGCCTTCCGCAATCCGCTGGTCGGTCCTCAGATCCTGGGAATTTCCTCGGGCGCCGCATTCGGTGGCTGCGTCGCAATCCTGCTGTTCTCGTCGCTGTGGGCGACGCTGGGCCTGGCGTTTGCCGGCGGCCTGCTGGCGGTGGCCATAGTCTATCTGTTGAGCCGCTCCAATGGCCGCACGACCATTCTGATGCTGGTGCTGGCGGGCGTGGTGACCAGCGCCTTCTTTTCCGCGCTGATCTCGCTGACCACCTACTTCGCGGATCCGAACGACAGCCTGCCGGCCATCGTGTTCTGGCTGATGGGCAGTTTCGCCACCGCGACCTACACCAAGCTGGCGGCGGCCGTGCCCCCCATCGTGGCGGGCATGGCCCTGCTGTACGCGCTGCGCTTCCGCATCAATGTGCTGTCGCTGGGCGACGAGCAGGCCAGCGCCATGGGCATTGCCGTCGAGCCCTTGCGCTGGCTGCTGCTGGGCTGCGCCACGCTGGTGGTGTCGGCCAGCGTGGCCGTATCGGGCACCGTGGGTTGGGTAGGACTGGTGGTGCCGCACATCGCGCGCATGCTGGTCGGCCCCGACCACCGGGCGCTGCTGCCCGCCAGCGCTCTCATAGGCGGCACCTACATGGTGTGTGTCGATACCATGGCCCGTAGCGCCACCAGCGCCGAGATTCCGCTGGGCGTGATTACCGCGCTGATCGGCGCGCCGCTGTTCGCATGGCTGTTGCGCCGCGCCCAGCGCGGGGGAGCGCAGCATGCTTGAGCTGAAGCAATTGGCCGTGCAGGCCGGTGGCCGCCGCCTCTTGAGCGATCTGTCGCTAAGCCTGTCCGCCGGGCAGATCCTGGCGGTGCTGGGACCGAACGGGCGCGGCAAGACCACGCTGCTGCGCACCATCCTCGGGTTGAACCGGCCTGCCGCAGGCAGCGTTCGCCTGCAAGGCCACGCCGCCTACGTGCCCCAGCGCAGCGACACGCTTTACGCCTATGACGTGCTGACCATGGTCAGCATGGGCCGCGCGCGCCATCTGCGTTGGTACGCATCGCCCGGCGCCCGCGATTGGCGCATCGCCCGCGACTGCCTGGGCGAGGTCGGCCTGGCGCATCTGGCGGACCGCCCCTTCCACGCCTTGAGCGGCGGCGAACAGCAATTGGCCTGCATCGCGCGCGCCATGGCTAGCGCCAGTCCCCTCATCATCCTGGACGAGCCCGCGGCGGCCCTGGACCTGCGCAATCAGGACGTGGTCTTGTCGCTGCTGCGCCGGCTGGCGCGCGAACAGGGACTGGCCGTGGTCTTCACCACGCACCAGCCGCAGCACGCGCAGCACATCGCCGACCAGACCCTGCTCATGCATGCCGATGGCTGCGAAGCCGGTCCCACCGCCGGCATATGCGTGGACGAACGCCTGAGCCGGCTGTACGGCCTGCCGGTGCGCGTGGCCACCTTGCGCGGCGAGTCCGGCGACATCCTGGGCGTGATCCCCGTCTTCCGTTGAACCATGAAAAACATCATTGCCTACCTGAACAACTGGACTGGTGACGGCCCCGCCGCGCTGACCGGCGGCCCCGCGCCGCGCGCCGCTTGCCTGCCGCTGTATCAGCTGCACGAGAGCGATCTTTCCGGATACCGCGCGCTGCTGGTCCCGGCGCACACCGACCAGCGCTACTTGCTGGAGCACTGCGCGCTCCTGGAAGCCTATCTGGAATCGGGCGGCACACTGGTCTGCAACGGCCATGTCGCCTATCCCTTCCTGCGCTGGCTGGCGCCCTTCGTGCCGGGATCCGGCGCAGGCATCGCGGGCCTGCGGGTGCAGCGTGCCGCGCCCCATCCGGTGTTCGACGGTGTGGACCCCGAACACCTGACGTTCCGGCGCGGCGTGGCGGGTTTCTATGCGCGCGGCGGCAACCCCGCGCCGGCCGGCGCGCTGGTGCTCAACACGCTGGGGCCTGAGGCCCAGCCCATCGACTGGGTCCTGGCATTGCCGGGGGGCGGACGCCTGCTGGTGCATTCCGGCAATGACCTGTGGATGTACGCGGGCAGCGCCGACAGCGCCGGCCGCATCGTTCCCCAACTGTTCGACTGGCTGCAGGGAGACGCGGCATGACCGCAGGACGCACCCCCGTGATCGCGGCGCTGGACGCCGGCACCTACTACCACCATCGCACCTTCCGCACGCCGGAGCTGATGCCTCACATCGACCGGACGATATACCTCCGCGACCTGGACGAGGCCGCGCTGCGAGGCTGCGACGCGCTGATCGTGTCCTGCTGCAGCAATCCGGATCTGCTGGTACCGCACCGGGATCTCTGGCGCCGCTTCCTGGGCGCGGGCAAGACACTCGTCGCCATGGGCGAAACACATTCCGAACGCTGGCTGGACGGCGTGCGCTGGACCCCGTCCGAGGTGAATTTCTGGTGGTGGAAAGAGCCGGGCGCCGATTCCGGCCTGCGCCTGGCGGCGCCGGCGCATCCGCTGTTCAGCTACCTGACGCTGGCCGACGCCACCTGGCACCAGCACGGCTCTTTCGAACCGCCGCCAGGCGCGCAGTCCCTGATCGACAAGGCCGGCGTCGGGTCGGTGCTGTACGAGGACAGGCACAGCACGCCGGGCCGGCTGATCGTGACTTCGCTGGACCCGATGTATCACCACGGCAGCTACTTCATGCCCGCTTCCAGCCGGTTCCTGCGCGGCTTTCTGCCATGGCTGAAGGATTCCACGCCGGCCATCGATCAGGACCTGGCCCCCGCCTGACGTGGCGCGGACCGCCGCGCCCATTCCGATTTTGCCCCCTCTCTCTTGTGTGCATGTATGCAACGCTCCTATCTTTATGCCCCCCTGGTCGGCGCCGGACTGCTGACCGCCGCCATCGCCGCGCCCAGCGCCGCGGCCGACGTACCGCAATTGCCGTCGATCCAGGTCACGGCCGACGGCCAACCCGATGATGGCCGCCTGCGGCCCATGGGGGCGACGCCGCCCGCGGCCTCGATCGACCACAACGTCACGCAAGCCATCAGCGTGGTCGACAGCCAGGACATCGATCGCCTGAACACGATGAGCACGCTGGACCTGCTGGGCCGCGTGCCCAACGCCACCGTCAGCCGCAGCGGCGGCATCGCCGGCACGCTGTTCCTGCGCGGGCTCAATACCAACGACATGCGGGTGCCGATGTTCATCGACGGCGACCGCTTCCGCGGCCGCAACACCTTGCAGTTCATGCTCATCAGTCCGACCGAGATCGAACAGGTCGAAGTGGTGCGCGGGCCGAACTCCTCGCGCTTCGGCAGCGACGGCCTGGGCGGGCTGGTCAACTTCGTCACCAAGCGCGCGCATGGCAATCTGAGCCAGCCCTTCGGCCTGAACGGCGGCGAAGCCTCGGTCACGTACAACACCAATGGCGACGGCGTGCAGAGCAATGTGGCGTTGGAAGGCGCCGGCGACGGCTTCGACCTGCGCGTCTATGCCACCGGACGCCGCGCCAGCAACTACGACAGCGCGGCGGCCGAAGTGCCCAACAGCGACTACCGCGGCGCGGGCGGCGGCATCGTGCTGGGCTATATGCCCGACGCCCGCCAGCGCATCGAGGCCAGCGCGCGAGTGGCCTATGTGAAGGATGGCGCGGCCGGCACGGTGCCGCAATATCCCTTGAGCTACAGCCGCCGCGATCCGCTCAAGGTCAAGCAGGGCAGGCTGGCCTACAGCGGCGAGTTCGATGGCGTCATCAGCGCGCTCAAGGCCAGCGTCTATGTGAACGAGTTCGGCACCGTCATGGCCACGCACAACCAGACCAACCCGGCGCGCGTGGTGGATTCGCGCAGCAATGTGATCGGCCCGGTGGTGTGGGGCGGCAGCGTTGCGGCGACGGTGCCGTGGGCCGACACCAACACGACCTTCGGCCTGGACTTCATGCACGAGCGCCGCCCCGGATCGGAATCGCGCAGCGACATCACCGTGCGCCGTCCCAACGGCGTCACCACGACCACCAGCACCTCCTACGCCAAGACGGGGCCTGACCAGTACCAGACCAACGTCGGCGCGTTCCTGACCACGGAGTGGAAGCCCGCGCCAAAATGGACCGTTACGGCAGGCGGCCGCTTTGACTGGTTCAAGTCCGACGTCGGGCTGGAACCCTTGCCCTCGCCCAATCTGCTGCCCGCGTTCCGTGCCGCGCAGAACACCACCGAAACCGCCACCACCGGCAGCCTGGGGCTGGCCTACCGCGCCACCGACGTCGTGGAATTGCTGGGCAGCGTGGGCAGCTCGTTCCGCATGCCGTGGACCTCGGAAATGTTCAGCAGCGGCTACACCGGAACCAGCTACACCATTCCGAATCCAGGCCTGAAGCCGGAACGCGGCGTCACCGTGGAAGCGGGCACCCGGCTGCATTTCGAGCAGGCCACCGTCGGCCTGACCGCGTTCCGCAGCAACTACAGCGACTTCCTGGAAAACGTCACCACTTCCTATGAAGGCCTGCCCGCCACGCAACGCCGCAACGTGGGCAAGGCACGGATCCAGGGCCTGGAACTGGACTGGCGCTGGCAGCTGAGCCGCGAGGTCAATCTGTACGGCAACGCCAGCTACCTGCACGGCACCAACCGCACGACGGACACGCCGCTGCAATCGATCGCGCCCCTCAGCGGCCTGCTGGGCGTGCAGTACATGAGCCCCAATGAAGCCTATGCGCTCAGCGGCGAACTGCAATGGGCCAAGGGCCAGAGCCGCTATGCCGAGCGCGCCGAATATCCGGCCGCGGGCTTCGGCGTCGTCAATCTGTATGCCCAGTTCCAGCTGGACCGCCTGGGGCTGCCGCAGGCCGGCAACACCCAGGTCGTGCTGGGCGTGAACAACCTGTTCGACCGCGCCTACCGCACGGCGGCGACCTCATCCAACGTGGCCTATGCCATGACGGATCTGAATCCGTTGCTGGAACCTGGCCGCAGCTTCAGCCTGACGCTGCGCACGCGCTTCTGAATCCACTTGCCCGCCTGGACGCGCGCTGGCGCGTCCTTCAACCCTAGACCCACCCTTGCGCCAGCGGGCCGCCATGGCGGCGGCTCGTGGCCGCGCATCACCCGGAGAAATCCCATGACCACCCCCGAACAACGCGCTTCCTCCCTGACCGTGACGGCTGAGGAAGGACCGCTGCCCATCTGTTTCGACGCCGTCCAGGCCTACCATGGCCATGGGGCGCTGGCCATGCTGGCGCTGACCTTCCAGGGCCTGCGCGGCGCGCTGCCGAAGCTGGAGCAAGACGGTGTGCCGGCGCCGCGCAAGGAGTTGTCCGTCATCAGCGGGCATCCCGGCCCGGGCGTGCGCGATGCGTTCGAATTCGTCACGCGCGCCGTCACGCGCGGCTGCTATACGGTGGATCTGACGCTGCCCGAGGCGCGCTATAGCCGCGGTGCGGACAAGTCGTACAGCTTCCATCTGCGCCGCGGCGCGCGCAGCGTCCAGGGCGTGTTGCGTCCCGGCGTGCTGCCGCCGGAATTTTTTGATTTGCTGGGAAATCCGGCGCCGGATGCCCAGCGCGTCCACGCCGAACTGCGGCGCGACATCGCCGCGCGGGTCATCGCGGCCGAACCCGAATCGCTGTTCGACTTTCTCGTGACGGAAGGCCAGGACTGACGCGACACGGACGGAGGAGCAGGCGGAGACGCCTGCGATCGGCCCGGTCGCCCTACAGCGCCGCTTCCTGCGTCAGTGTCGAGATGAACGTCGCGGTGCGCGGGTCGGACGGCTGGGTGAACAGGGTGCGGGAATCGCCGGATTCGACCACGCTGCCGTCCAGCAGGAACACCACTTCGCGCGACACGCTGGCCGCCAGGCGCAGGTCATGGGTGGCCATCAGCATGGTCATGCCTTCGGCCGCGAGCTGGCGCAGCACGTCCACCACTTCGGCCGCCAGGCCCGGATCCAGCGCCGAGGTCGGCTCGTCGCACAGCAGCACGCGCGGCGCGGGCGCCAGCGCCCGGGCGATGGCCACGCGCTGCTGCTGGCC
>NZ_JBARYB010000221.1:0-37981 GCF_049647645.1 Achromobacter sp. | reverse complement strand
TTTCATTGTGCTTGTGGCCGGGGCGGGGTTTAAAACCCAACCCAGTCACTATGCACTCGCATCAAGCGCCCACACTTATCGGTTGTTTAATTGTTAAAGAGCGGTACTGCTAAATTCGGTACTACTTACTGCCTGCCCACTTCGCGGCGCCGCTTTCGCTGGCGCTGCTTTGTCAGCAGCAGAGAAATGAGATTATGAAGAAGTTTTTATCGCTTGTCAAGTCAGCGTCACATCCATCGTTACGCTTTCTTGCCTGCGACCTCTTCAGGTCCGCCCCTCTTTAGCAGCTATCGAAATATCAGGGTTAACCCCAAGTTTTCGGCAACTGCCAAGCCTGAAACTATAACACGACTTTTGCAGATTATGCAACCGGCTTTTGCCTAATTTGCATCCCATCTTGCAACCCCGCAGCCGTCTGCTTTCGCTTCTGGCGCAGCCCTGAAATCCAGGGGTCGGTTACCGCTCAGGTGGCTAGCGATACAAGGGCAAACCCTTTGTTTGCATCACCAGCCAAGCCCAAGACTATAGCACGATTTTTGCGAATTGCGCAACTGGCCTCTGCCTGATTTGCTGCAATCCTTGCAATAACCGCCGGGCTTTCATTTCTGATCCCCTGGCGGCAGGCCGGCTTGGTTGCCCGTGCTGACCTGTTGCGCTTGCTTGGCTTCGCGTCTCGAAAACTGCCCGAATCGCGAAGGAGCGAGACTATAGCACGGAATTTTGCCTGCACCAGGAAGGTGACACCTATTTTTCAAAGACATGAAGATTTCAGGGGACGCATTAGCGTAATCAAGCCGCCCCGCCCCCCACTGCCTATATATAGAGGGTCGGACCAGATGGCGCTCAAGCCACCCTCGCCTCATGTCCGCAAGAATCGGGCGGCATCGGAGAAGCCTCTATATATACAGGGAGCACTCCATAGGGAAAAGCCTCTGCCAGCGAGAAGGGGCCGGCCATACACCTTCCCGTCTCCCTATATAGAGCGCGCATCACAGGTTTGCCACATGCCCAGCGGCTAGAGCCTGAGTTCTGTCGTTTCCTTGATCTGCTGAAGCGCGAAGAAGGAGCGCATGTCGATCACCGCGGGGTGGCGCATCAGCGTGTCCATGGCGAAGCGGGAGAAATGCGCCAGGTCTGCAACCTGTATGCGCAGCAGGTAGTCCATGTCGCCAGACATGGCGTAGCACTCGACCACTTCCGGCCAGAGCTGCACGTCGCGGGCGAAGTCGCTCATAGGCGCGTGGCTGGATCCGCTGTGCTTGTTCAAGCGGATGTTGACGTAGGCAAGCAGGCCCAGGCCGACCTTACCCGCGTCGATCAGGGCGACGTACTTCTTGATGAAACCCCTCTCTTCCAGCCGCCGGACCCGCCGCAGGCACGGACTGGGCGACAGCGACACGCGGTCGGCGAGTTCCTGGTTGCTCAGGCGGCCATCCCGCTGCAATTCGGCCAGAATCCGTATATCTGTCCTATCTAGCTCAATGTCAGACATTTTCAGCCCTGAATGTTTTCTTTACAGCAATATTATTGCTCAATCTACCGGCTTTCGCGACATGTTTGCAATTGTCTGCTCGTCGTTCCTTCCTACAATCTCCGTCTAGACTTGAACAACAAGTCGTCCTTAAAAAACGATGCAAGGGAGCAGACTTATGAGCAGCGCTTTCCAACCCTGGGACAACCCGATGGGCACCGCCGGGTTCGAGTTCATTGAATACGCCGCGCCGGACCCCGTCGCGCTGCGCAAGGTGTTCGAGCTGCTGGGCTTCAAGGCCATCGCCAAGCACCGCCACAAGGACGTGACGCTGTACCGCCAGGGCGGCGTGAACTTCCTGATCAACGCCGAGCCGGATTCCTTCGCCCAACGTTTCGCGCGCCTGCATGGCCCGTCGATCTGTGCGATCGGCTTCCGCGTACAGGACGCCAATGCCGCCTACAAGCGCGCACTGGAACTGGGCGCGTGGGGTTTCGACTCGCACAGCGGTCCGATGGAGCTGAACATCCCGGCGATCAAGGGCATCGGCGATTCGCTGATCTATCTGGTGGACCGCTGGAGCGGCAAGGACGGCCACGGCGGCATCGGCGACATCAGCATCTATGACGTGGACTTCGTGCCCGTGGATCCGCAGAACGCCCAGGCTGACCTGAATCACCGCGGCGCCGGCCTGACGCTGGTGGACCACCTGACGCACAACGTGCACAAAGGCCGCATGGCTGAGTGGGCGGAGTTCTACGAACGCCTCTTCAATTTCCGCGAAGTGCGCTACTTCGACATCGAGGGCAAGGTGACGGGCGTGAAGTCCAAGGCCATGACCTCGCCTTGCGGCAACATCCGCATTCCGATCAACGAAGAAGGCACCGAGGAGAAAGGCCAGATCCAGGAATACCTGGACCTGTACCGCGGCGAAGGCATCCAGCACATCGCCATGTCCACGGAAGACATCTACGGCACCATCGAGGCGCTGCGCCAGAACGGCGTGGTGTTCCTGGACACGCCGGAAACCTACTATGAACTGCTGGACCGCCGGCTGCCGAACCATGGCGAGGACGTGGCGCGCCTGCAGAAGAACCGCATCCTGCTGGACGGCGCCCCCGGCGGCGGCCTGCTGCTGCAGATCTTCACGGAAAACCAGATCGGCCCGATCTTCTTCGAGATCATCCAGCGCAAGGGCAACGATGGTTTTGGCGAAGGCAATTTCAAGGCCCTGTTCGAATCGATCGAGCTGGACCAGATGCGTCGCGGCGTAGTGAAGACCGTCGAGTAAAAGCTTCCCCCGCCAGCGCCCGGCGCTCAGGCATCGGCGCTGGCTTTGAAACCTCACCTTTGGTGAGGTTTTTTTTCGCCTGCTACTTCTGCAGCCGGTCCTGGAATTGCTTGCGGAATTTGGCAACCTTGGGCGCGATCACGAACTGGCAATAACCTTGCTCGGGATGCAGGGCGAAGTAGTTGCTGTGATAATCCTCGGCCTGCCAGAACTTGGCCGGCGCCAGCAGGCGGGTCACGATGGGCGCGTCATAGACTTGCTGTGCCTCGACCTCGGCAATGACGGCTTGCGCCTGCTCGCGCTGCGATTCGTTCTGCCAGAAAATGGCGGATTCGTATTGCGGGCCGACGTCGTTACCCTGGCGGCCCGGGGTGGTGGGATCGTGGGTCGCGAAGAACACGCGCAGCAAATCGCTGTATGACAGTTCGGCGGGATCGAATTCCACTCGGGCCACCTCGATGTGACCGGTACCCTTGCCGCAGACCTGTTCATAGCTGGGGTTGTCCACATGCCCGCCGCTGTAGCCGGGCAGCACGCTCTTGACCCCACGCAGCTCGGTAAACACCGCTTCGACGCACCAGAAGCAGCCGCCGCCGAGTACGGCGACTTCGTTGCCCGGAGAGGGTTGTTCTGCCATGACGATTCCTTCTTGATAGACGGCCGCGGAGTGCGGCCTGGCGCCCCCGGATTTCATGAGCGGGGCGCAGACAATGAGACTACTGCTTGGGCGGCGCCAGCGACAAGATCCATTCGGCCAGCGCGCGGGCGTCGTCCGGGCTGACCTGGGTTTGCGCGGGCATGGGCACCGCACCCCAGGCGCCGCGGCCGCCGCCGCGGATCTTGCCCGCCAGATAATCGACCATGGCGTCGCCCTGCCCCGCATAGCGTTCGGCCACGCTCTTGAGCGGCGGCCCCACGCGCTTGGCTTCGACCTGGTGGCAGGCCATACAGGCCTTGTTCTTGGCCAGGTCCAAGCCGGTGGTTTGCGCTTGCGCCGCCCCCGCGCCCAGCGCGCAGGCGGCGGCCAACAACAGACTACTCTTCAAATGCATCGGTAACTGCCCCACGGCTCGCGGTGCTGGCGAGCTTGCCGAATTTGGCAAGCACACCGCGTGTATAACGCGGCCGGGGCTGCACCCAGGCCTGGCGACGAGCCGCCATTTCTTCGTCGCTGATATTGAGCTGCAACAGCAGCTTGTGGGCATCGATGGTAACCGAATCGCCCTCGCGGATCAGCGCAATGGGGCCGCCCACGAACGCCTCGGGCGCGACATGACCCACGACCATGCCCCAGGTCCCGCCGGAAAAGCGTCCGTCGGTAATCAGCCCCACGGTTTCGCCCAGCCCCTGGCCGACCAGCGCGGAGGTAGGCGCGAGCATTTCGCGCATGCCGGGACCGCCCTTGGGGCCTTCGTAGCGGATGACCACCACATCGCCATCGCGGATTTCGCGCGCCATGATGGCTGTCATGGCGTCATCCTCGGAATCGAAGACGCGCGCCGGGCCCGTGATGACGGGGTTCTTCAGGCCGGTGATCTTGGCAACACAGCCCTCGGGCGAGAGATTGCCTTTCAGAATGGCGAGATGGCCCTGTGGATACAGCGCGCGGTCCAGCGGCATGATGACGTCCTGGTCCGCCCTGGGCGCATCGGGCACGCCGGCCAGGGTCTCGGCGATGGTCTTGCCAGTAATGGTGAGGCAGTCCGCATGCAGCAAGCCGGCATTGAGCAGCAGCTTCATGACTTGCGGAATGCCGCCAGCGCGATGCAGGTCCGTGGCGACGTACTTGCCGGACGGTTTCAGGTCGCACAGCACCGGCACGCGCTTGCGGATGCGTTCAAAATCATCGATGGTCCAGGGCACTTCCGCGGCATGCGCAATCGCCAGGAAGTGCAGCACGGCATTGGTGGAGCCGCCCGTAGCCATGATGACGGACACCGCATTTTCGATGGACTCGCGCGTGATGATGTCGCGCGGGCGCAGGCCTTTCCTGACCGCCTCGACCAACACTCGCGCGGACTCCGCCGCGGAAACGACCTTTTCCTCGTCCTCGTTGGCCATGGTGCTGGAGTACGGCAGACTCATGCCCATGGCTTCGAACGCGGAACTCATGGTGTTGGCGGTATACATGCCGCCACAGGATCCCGATCCCGGAATCGCACATTTCTCTATCTGCTTGAAGTCTTCTTCAGGCATGCGGCCCATGGTGTATTCGCCCACCGCCTCGAAGACGGAGACGATGGTGAGATCGTTGCCCTTGTAGTGGCCTGGCTTGATCGTGCCGCCATAGACATAGATGCCGGGCACATTGGTACGCGCCAGCGCGATCATGCCGCCCGGCATGTTCTTGTCGCAACCGCCGATCACCACCACCCCGTCCATCCACTGCCCTTGCGCCGCGGTCTCGATGCAGTCCGCAATGACTTCACGGGATACCAGCGAGTACTTCATGCCCTCAGTGCCCATGGACATGCCGTCCGAAATGGTGGGCGTGCCGAACACCTGGGGATTGGCGCGGGAGGCGCGGATGGCGTCGATGGCGGCGTCGGCCAGGCGCTGCAGGCCGCTATTGCATGGCGTGATCGTCGAATGGCCGTTGGCCACGCCGATCATGGGATTTTCGAAGTCGGCTTCCTGATAACCCAGCGCGTAGTACATGGCGCGGTTGGGCGCGCGCGCAACCCCGTGGGTGATATGGCGGGAACGTTCATTGTGCGGCATGGTCTGTCTCCTGTCGGCCGCCGGGGCTCGGACATGACGACCGCCCCGGGGGAAGCTGGCTCGCTTGCGCGCGAATCTTCAATGCTCGCCGGTTATTATCATTCAACTTCATTGTGTCGGGCAGAACATGCTGCAATATCCCCAATTTGATCCCGTCGCCCTGCAGATCGGGCCGCTTGCCATCCATTGGTACGGGCTGATGTACCTGGTGGGCTTTGCCCTGGTGTACCTGCTGGGACGGCGGCGCATCACCAGTGGCCACACCACCTCGCTGAACGTGAAGGATCTGGAAGACCTGATCTTCTACAGCGTGCTCGGCGTGGTGGTGGGCGGACGGCTGGGCTATGTGCTGTTCTACAAGCCGTCGTATTACCTGTCCCATCCGCTGGAAGTGGCGTACCTGTGGCAGGGCGGCATGTCATTCCATGGCGGCCTGATCGGGGTGATCGTGGTGATGCTGCTGTTCGCGCGCAAAAAGAAGCTGCCGTTCTTCGCGGTCAGCGATTTCATCGCGCCGCTGATTCCGCTGGGGCTGGGCTTCGGCCGCCTGGGCAACTTCATCAATGGCGAGCTCTGGGGCCGGCCCACCGACGTGCCGTGGGCCATGGTGTTTCCGGGCAGCGGCGACGGCCTCGCGCGCCACCCGTCGCAGCTCTATGAGCTGGGCCTCGAAGGCATCGTGCTGTTTGCGCTGCTGTGGTGGTTTTCGAGCAAGCCGCGCCCGCTGGGACAGGTGAGCGGGCTCTTCCTGATGGGTTACGGAACGTTCCGCTTTCTGGTGGAATTCACCCGCGAGCCGGACAACTTCCTGGGCCTGCTCGCGGGCGGTTTGAGCATGGGACAGTGGCTGTCCGTCCCGATGGTCGCCCTGGGCGCCATCATGTTCAGCCTTACTGCAAAACGATCGTCCCGTTGACCGCGATGCTGACCGTGACGTTGCCCGCTTCCAGCGGCACGTCCGGGCTGTAGCCGCCAGAGGCGTCCTTGGACATCGCCGCGGCACCCATCATGCGCGGCATCGGCACCGGGCCGCCGGAACCGCCCAGTTCCAGCTTGGACAGGCGGTAGCCCGAGAAACCGAAGGCGTTGGCTGCAGCCAGCGCACGATCCTTGAAGGCTTGCGCGGCTTCCTTGAGCAGCTTGCGCTCTTCAGCTTCGCGCACCTCGCGCGACAGCAGGAAGCTGATGTTGGAAATGGCGGTCTTGTCGGACAGCTTCGAAGCCAATGCGGCGGCGGCTTCGAAGTCCTTGGATTCGAGGATCACTTCGCCCTGGCCACGCCAGGAGCCGATCTTGCCTTTGCTTGAAGTGTTCGGCCAGACGTTGTAGCCGCCAGTGCGCACTTCCACGCCCTTGACATCGCGCGCACGCTTGACCACGTCGTCCAGAGCGGCGCTCAGCTTCTTGCCCGCGGCGGGCTGGTCGGGCGCCTCGACTTCGGCGGACAAGGAAATACGGACTGTGTCCTGCTTGACCTCGGAAGACGCGTTAGCCTGCAGGGTCAATTCCGGCGCACGGCTGGCGGCCGCTTCGGTGGCGGCGGCAGGCGCCTGGGCCTGCGCATACGCGAGCGGCGCAGCGCTCAGAGCGGCCACGGTTGCGCACGCCGCACCGAGTTTGGTCAGCGAGAAAACAGGGTGTTTGAACATGGACTGGTCCTAGGAGGGAGGACGAAGGGGGGAGTGGTGAGGCGCCCGGGGCGGACCTGCTCTTATGGCAGGCCCGCTGGGATAGATGCCCCGCCTGTGCCGTCAAGGCCGGCATCTCGAACCCTGAGGTTCAAGGTGGTCGCGTTCCGAAGAGCGTCGGGTTCGTCTACGGGAGACGATCACTCCAGCTCTGCACTCCCGCAACCAATATGCCAAAAGACATAGGTTCAGAGAATGTATGGCCTAGTCACGGACACGGCAGGGACAAACTGAAAATACTTGAATGCTGCTTATGAACTGTTAGAGCAGTTTTTCCTGACCCGACAAGGCGTCATCGAGTACTGCGTTCATGTCCTCAATTCTACGCTTGAAGTCGCCGACCGCCAAACCGCCCAGGGGACCATCGGGCGCCTTCATGGCGAGCAGCTCGCCCGCGACCTGCAAAGCGGCCATCACGGCAATGCGTTCGTTGCTGGAAACCTTGCCCGTGCCCTGGATGCGCAGCATCAGCTGGTCCACGTGACGAACGGCTGCCAACAAGGTCGGTTTCTCTTCGGCGGAACATGCCAGGGAATAGTCGCGCCCCAGTATGGTGACATCTACGCGTTCCATCAGTGTTGCTCTCCAGACGGTGCGCCCGGCAGGCGGGCCAGCACGGCGTCAATGCGCTCGCGGGCCGATGCGGCGGCCACGCGCAAGCGCTGTAATTCGGTGTCGCGGGTCTGCAGGCTGCCTTGAAATTCGGTTTCACGGGCAGAGAAACGCGATTCGAGCGACTGACGTTCGGAGGTTTCGCGGGCCAGTTGTTCGCGCAGCGAGACTTCAGCCTGCTGGGCTTGCTCGAGCATGGCGGTGACCGCGCCGTCATGATCCTGAAGCTTGCTCTGCAGCGTGACGATCTCGGCCTCGCGCTCGGCGGCGCGCTGCTTGAGCACACGCTGCTCAGCTTCGGTGTCGTTCAAGCGTTGGCGCAACGCGTCACGCTCTGCGTGGAGTTGGCGGGTGCGTTGCACCAGTTGCCCGATGCGGGCGGCGAGTTGGTCTAGATCTTGCAGCATGGGCGCTATCGTAAACCATCCTGAGTTGAACTGGGTCTCTTCACGCAAGGTGAGAAACCCGGCAATATTCAGTAGGATTTATCCCTCACTCATTCGAAAGCCACGCATCCGGCCGATCCTGCTTTCGTCTTTCTTTCTATAAACTTTCACTTAGCTTTCAAAAAGCCCTCAAACTTCCTGACCCGTTACAACTCGGGGTCGGGAGTTCCCGAATTTTAGGGAAAACCCCAGCCTTTCACCGACCTTACAGGGTTTGCAGCGTGGCGGGCGTCCATTACCATTCGCCCTTTCAAGAATCCCAGCCTTACCTTTCATAAGAACAAACGGCACCCCGAAGTGCCTTTTTTGTGCCTGTCACTCGCCTGTCGGCGGGATGGCCACAGACCTTTTTTATCTACATGCTGTAAACAGGAGCCAACCAATCATGCAGCTACGCAATCGACAGGACTTCTGGTCGGGGGTGATGTTCATCGCCCTTGGACTGGGATTCGCCTGGCAGGCCAGCAGCTACCAAATGGGTACTGCCGCCCGAATGGGCCCAGGGTATTTTCCTTTCTGGCTAGGCATTGTTCTGGCATTGCTGGGCGCCATCGTGCTGCTTGGCTCGATGTCCAAGAAAGCGCACGATACCCACGTCGACAAGTTCGACTGGCGCATCGTTTTCCTGGTGGTCGGATCAGTCGTGCTCTACGGCTTCATCCTCAAACTGCTGGGCATCTACATTTCGGTATTCGTACTGGTTGTCGTCAGCAGCCTGGCCAGCCATGAGTTCAGCCTGAAAGTCGCCGTCGCCAACGGCATCTTCCTGGTGGTGTTCTCGTATCTGGCATTCGTCAAGGGGCTGGGGCTGATTTTCCCGCTGTGGCCGTCGTTTCTGGGCATGAACTAAGGAGCAACCGGTCATGGAATTGTTTGACAACCTGATGTTGGGCTTCTCGGTGGCGTTCACGCCCGAGAACCTGCTTTATGCACTGCTGGGCTGCATCCTGGGCACGCTGATTGGCGTGCTGCCGGGCATCGGCCCCGTCCCGACCATCGCAATGCTGTTGCCGATTACGTACGTGCTGCCCCCGGTGGCCGGCCTGATCATGCTGGCAGGCATCTACTACGGCGCCCAATACGGCGGCTCCACGACGGCAATTCTTGTAGCTTTGCCAGGGGAAACGTCCGCGGTGGTGACCGTGCTGGACGGCCACCAGATGGCCCGCAACGGCCGCGCTGGCGCCGCACTGGCAATCGCCGCGCTGGGTTCGTTCTTCGCGGGTTGCGTGGCCACGCTGCTGCTGGCCGCCTTCGCGCCTCCGCTGGCTGAAGTCGCGTTCAAGTTCGGCCCCGCCGAGTACTTCTCGCTGATGTGCCTGGGCCTGGTCGGCGCCGTGGTGCTGGCTTCGGGTTCGCTGCCCAAGGCTATCGCGATGATCCTGCTGGGCCTGCTGCTGGGCATGGTCGGCACCGACGTGAACTCGGGCGTTGCCCGCTTCGACTTCGGCATCCCCGAACTGCAGGACGGCATCGACTTCGCCATCGTGGCCATGGGCGTGTTTGGCTTCGCCGAAATCATGACCAACCTCGAGCAGAAGGAAAACCGCGTCGACATCACCGACAAGATCGGTTCGCTGTATCCCAACAAGCAGGAATTCAAGGAATCGTACCCGGCAGTGCTGCGCGGCACGGCCCTGGGTTCGGCCCTGGGCATCCTGCCGGGCGGCGGCGCCGTGCTGTCGTCGTTCGCTTCCTACACGCTGGAAAAGAAGATCTCGAAGAATCCGGAACGCTTCGGCAAGGGCCACCCGGCCGGCCTGGCTGGCCCGGAATCGGCGAACAACGCTGCGGCCCAGACCTCGTTCATCCCGCTGCTGACCCTGGGCATCCCAGGCAACGCCGTGATGGCGCTGATGGTCGGCGCGATGACCATCCACAATATCCAGCCCGGCCCGCAAGTCATGACGAGCCACCCGGAGCTGTTCTGGGGCCTGATCGCTTCGATGTGGATCGGCAACCTGATGCTGGTGGTGCTGAACCTGCCGCTGATCGGCCTGTGGGTCAAGCTGCTGAAGGTGCCCTACCGCATCCTGTTCCCGGCGATCCTGGTGTTCTGCACGATCGGGGTGTACTCGTTGAACTACAACACGTTCGACATCTTCACCACCGCCATCTTCGGCGTCATCGGCTACGTCTGGTCCAAGCTGAAGTGCGAAGGCGCACCGCTGCTGCTGGGCCTGGTGCTGGGTCCCATGATGGAAGAGAACTTCCGTCGCGCCCTGCTGCTGTCGCGCGGCGACTTCACGACCTTCGTGACGCGTCCGCTGTCTGCGTCGCTGCTGGCCATCGCCGTCTTCCTGGTGATCCTGGTGGCCCTGCCCGCGATCCGCAAGAAGCGCGAAGAGACCTTCGTCGAAGAAGAGTAAAGCGCAGCCTGCCGCCCTGCGGCAGTCTCGCCCTGAAAACCCCCGGGTTCCGCCCGGGGGTTTTTCTTTGCGCGCGTGGAATCCGTCCGACAAACGCTACGGATCGATACCATCCAATACGGATTATGTTCAAACGCAGTTCGCGTGCGTTAAGCTAGGGGTTTACCCCACGCGACGATTCGAGATGAATTTCAACTGGAACAACCCCTATCCCACCACCCGGCGCCCGGTGTTCGCGCGCAATGTGGTCGCCACCTCGCAACCGCTGGCCGCCCAGGCGGGCCTGCGGATCCTGGCGCAAGGCGGCAACGCCGTGGACGCGGCCATCGCCGCGGCCGCCACGCTGGCCCTGACGGAGCCAGTCAGCAACGGGCTGGGATCGGATTGTTTCGCCATCGTCTGGGACGGCTCCAAGCTGCATGGACTGAATGCCTCGGGCACGGCGCCGGCCGGCTGGAACCTGGATTACTTCCGACGCAAGCACCAGGGCGCCATCCCGGCCCGGGGCTGGGACAGCGTGACGGTGCCGGGCTGCGTGGCAGGCTGGGCCGCGCTGCATGAAAGACTGGGCCGCCTGGCCTATGCCGACGTGCTGGCGCCCGCCATTGAATATGCCGAGCGCGGCTTTGCCGTGTCGCCCGTGGTGCAGGAAAAATGGGCGGCGCAAGCCGATGTCCTGCAACCGCAGCCGGGCTTCGCCGAGCATTTCCTGCCGCGCGGGCGCGCGCCGCAGGTCGGCGAGCACTTCGTGCTGCCGGGCGCGGCCGCCACGCTCAAGCGCATCGCGACCAGCGGCGGCAGGGACTTCTACGAAGGCGAAACCGCCCACAAGCTGGTGGCGCATGCCCAGGCCCACGACGCCGCTCTGACGCTAGCCGACCTGCGCAACTACGCGCCGCAATGGGTCACGCCGATCAGCCAGGCGTATCGCGGCCACACGCTGCGTCAGATTCCACCCAACGGCCAGGGCATCGCCGCCCTGATCGCCTTGGGCATCCTGCAGAACTTCGACGTGGCGGCCCGCCCGGTGGACCATCCCGAAACGCAGCACCTGCTGATCGAGGCGATGAAACTGGCCTTCGCCGACGTCTACGAACATGTGGCCGACGCGCGCCACATGCGCGTCACGCCCGAACAGATGCTGGCGGCGGACTACCTGGCGCAGCGTGCGCGCCTGATCGACCCCAAGGCGGCGCAGGCCCATGGCAGCGGCCATGCGCCGCGCGGCGGCACCGTCTACCTGACCGCGGCCGACAAGTGCGGCATGATGGTCAGCTTCATCCAGTCGAACTACATGGGATTTGGTTCGGGCGTAGTGGTGCCGGGTACGGGCGTCAGCCTGCAGAACCGCGGCCATTGCTTCAGTACCGATCCCGGCCACCCCAATGCCGTGGCGGGCGGCAAGCGCCCTTTCCACACCATCATCCCCGGCTTCCTGATGCGCAATGGCGCCCCCGTCATGAGTTTCGGGGTCATGGGGGGCAATATGCAGCCCCAGGGACAGGTGCAGGCGCTGGTGCGGATGCTGGACTACGGGCAGCAGCCGCAGGCCGCCTGCGACGCGCCTCGCTGGAAATGGAACCATGGGCTGTCGTTGGACGTGGAGGCCGGCCTGGCACCAGCGGTCGCCGAGGGACTGCGCGCCCGCGGCCACGTGCTTGAAAGCTTGGCGGACCCCTACATGGATTTCGGATCGGGGCAATTCATTTGGCGCCTCGGCGACCCGGCCGTGGACGGATATGTCAGCGCCAGCGACAGCCGGCGCGATGGACTCGCCGCGGGCTTTTGATTGCGTTAAGGTTAGGGCCTGTTTACAGGCGCCAGCGCCCCTGACGACCCCAACTTCATAAAGCGGAGTTCCCTGCATGGCAACGATCGGTACCAAGAGCTACGACGCTGTCGTAGCCCAGAAAGTCACTTTCCTCGGATTGGGCGTGATGGGCCTGCCCATGGCCGGCCATCTGGCGCGCGCGGGACACGACGTCACGGTCTACAACCGTTCGCCGGCCAAGGCGCAGGCCTGGGTCGCCGAGTTCGGCGGCAAGAGCGCGGCCACGCCGCGCGTAGCCGTGGCCGGCGCGCAGATCGTGTTCGCCTGCGTGGGCAATGACGATGACCTGCGCAGCGTGGTGCTGGGACCGGACGGCGCCTTCGCCGGCATGGCGCCCGGCGCGGTCTTCGTCGACCACACCACCGCGTCCGCCGACGTGGCGCGCGAGCTCTATGCGCAAGCCAAGGACCTGGGCCTGAATTTCATCGACGCGCCGGTATCGGGCGGGCAGGCGGGCGCGGTCAATGGCGCGCTGACCATCATGTGCGGCGGCGAACAAGCCGTGTTCGACGCGATCAAGCCGGTTGCGCAGAGCTTTGGCCGCGCCGTCACGCTGGTTGGGCCGCCGGGGGCAGGCCAACTGGCCAAGATGGTCAACCAGATCTGCATCGCCGGGATCGTGCAGGGGCTGTCTGAAGCCGTGGCTTTCGGCCAGGCGGCCGACCTGGACATGAAACTCGTGCTGGACGTGATCAGCAAGGGCGCGGCGCAGAGCTGGCAGATGGAGAACCGCGGCGGCACCATGGTCGACGACAAGTTCGAGTTCGGTTTCGCGGTGGACTGGATGCGCAAGGACCTGGGCCTGGTGTTGGCCGAAGCCCGCCACAATGGCGCGCGCCTGCCCCTGACGGCGCTGGTGGACCAATTCTATGGCGACGTCCAGAAGATGGGCGGCGGCCGCTGGGATACTTCCAGCCTGATCAAGCGCCTGCGCGACTGAGCCCTGCCCTCGTGGCAAAAAAAAGGCGAGCCGCATGGCTCGCCTTTGCGTTGGACGCCTGCGCTTACGCGGCCAGGCTGTCCTGTTGCGCGGCGGGCAGCAGCGCATCGATGCGCTGCTTGGCCTGCGCGATGCCTTCCAGCGCAGCCACTTCGCCCATGGCCATGCCTTCGGCGGCGATGAAGCTGACGTCGGTCATGCCCAGGAAGGCCAGCATCTGGCGCAGGTAAGGCGTCAGCGTGTCCGAAGGCGTGCCTTCAGCCTTGCCGCCGCGAGCAGTCAGCACGAACACCTGCTTGCCCTTGACCAGCCCTTCCGGCACGCCTTCGGCGGTATAGCGGAAGGTGACGCCGGCGCGGGCCAGATGATCGAGATAGCTCTTGAACTGGGCGGGCATGTTGAAGTTGTAGACCGGAACGGCGAAGACGATGCGATCGGCCTCCATCAATTCGGCGACCAGCGCATCGCTCATCTCGACCAGGCGTTGCTGGTCCACGCTGCGGGCATCGGCCGGGGTGAACAGCGCGCCAGCGGTGTTGCCGTCGAAGTACGGGATGGGCTGCGCGCCGATGTCGCGGACCTTGATCGCCGCGGCCGGGTTGGACGCCTTGACGCGGTTGATCAGGTGATCGGCCAATTGCTTGCTGTTGGAACGATCGCCGAGAATAGAGGAAAGGATAACCAGGGTCTTCATTGCAAATTTCTCCAGTGAGGGCCCGCTCGCTGCGGGCGGTCAGGATCCGTAAGCTTTGATCAGATCCCGAGTGCATGGCGTCACTGTAGACGGGTTAATTGTTCACATAAATACGGTTATGATGAACTATTCGTTCCAGGCATAGAACAATCATGCAAGATCTCAATGACCTCTATTACTTCTCCCAGGTGGTCGAACAGGGAGGTTTCAGCGCCGCGGCCAGGGCGCTGGACATTCCGAAATCGCGCTTGTCGCGTCGGATCTCGCACCTGGAGGAAAGCCTGGGCGTGCGCCTCTTGCAACGCACGACGCGCCGCTTGCGCCTGACCTCGGCCGGTGAACGCTATCTGCACTATTGCCGGGAAATGGCCGCCTCGGCGCGCGCCGCCGACGACGCCATGCGGCAATTGCAGGCGGAGCCCACCGGCCCGGTGATCGTGAGCTGTCCGGTATCCATCGCGCAGGACGTGCTGTCGCCGCTGCTGCCGGAATTCCTGGACGCCTGGCCCGCCGTATCGGTGCAATTGCTGGTGACCAACCGCCGCGTGGACCTGATCCGCGAAGGCGTGGACCTGGCCCTGCGCGTACGCACCAAGCTGGATACCGACGCCGAGCTGGTCGTGCGCCACTTCGGCACGGCGCGCGGCACGCTGGTCGCCAGCCCCAGCTACCTGCAGCGCCACGGCACGCCCGATACGCCGCAGGACCTCGCCACGCACACCACGCTGAGCTTCAGCGATCCGCAAAACGAAGTGCGCTGGCCGTTGCGCAACGACAAGGGCGAAGAGGTGCACGTGGAATTGAAGCCGCAGCTGTCCTGCAACGACTTCATCGTGCTGACCGAAGCCGCGGTGCGCGGCCGCGGCATCGCCCTGCTGCCTTCCATCGCAACGCATGAACAGCTGCGGCGCGGCCAATTGGTGCAGGTCCTGCCGCAATGGCAATCGCCCGAGGGCATCGTGCATTGCATCTATCCGTCGCGGCGGGGCATGATGCCCGCCGTGCGCGCCCTGCTCGATTTCCTGTCGGAGCGCCTGCCCGCCATGTACCAGCGGCTGGAAAAGGCTCCGCTGCCCCCGGCTCAGTAGCCGCGCGAGCGGTCCACCACGCCGCTGATGGATTCGCCGCGCTGCAGCTGCGCGACCTTGTCCGCGATCTGCCGGATGCTTTCGTCGCGCAAAGTGCGCGCCGCGATATGCGGCGTGACGTGCACGCGCGCATCGCGCCAGAATGCATGGTCCTTGGGCAAGGGCTCGGTGTGGAAGACGTCCAGCGTGGCGCCGTCGATCTCGCCCTCTTCAAGCATCTGCACCAGATCGTCCTCGACCAGATGTTCGCCCCGGCCCACGTTGACCAGATGCGCATGCGGCAGAAGCTGCGACAGCGTGCCGCGATTGAGGATGCCGACGGTGTCCGGCGTGAGCGGCAGCACGTTCACGAGGAAACGCGTACGAGCCAGGAACGCCGGCAAGGCGGCTTCGCCCGCAAAGGATTCCACGCCCGGGATTTCACGCGGCGACCGTGACCAGCCGGCCACGGGATAGCCGAATTGGGCCAGGATCTGCGCCACGCGCGCACCCACCTGCCCCAGCCCCAGCACGCCCACCGGCCAGTCCGCCTGCCGCGTGCCTTCGCGGGTATCCCAATGCTGCCGCGCCTGTGAGTGATCGAAGGCTTCGAAATCGCGCGAGACGCGCAGCAGCGCGTACAGCGCGTATTCGGCCATCTGCACCGACATGCCCGCGTCTTCCAGGCGCACGATGCGCACCTGCGGCGGGATCTCGGGCATCTTCAGCAAAGCATCGACGCCGGCGCCCAGATTGAACAGCGTCGTCAGGCCGGTCTCGTGCTTGAAGAGTTCGGCCGGCGGACGCCAGACCAGGGCCGCCTCCGCGCCCGAGGGCGGGCCGTCCGGGTTCCACACGGAAATGCGGCAGCCGGGCATGGCGGCTTCCAGGAGCGGAACCCAGACGGCGGGATCATGGTGGGGACAGGCGAAGAGTATGTGCATGATGACTCTGTGTACAGGCTCGGGAAGGCTCAAGCATGAGGGATGCCGCCCCACAAATCAAACGGCCCGGCGTATGGCCGGGCCGTGTTGAGGCAGAGAGAAACAGCGCTCAGGCCGCTTGCGGCACTTCGGGCTTGTCCTTGTCCTTGTTCTTGTTGCGGCGCATGAATGCCCACACCTGCAGGAAGATCAGCAAGGCGCTTGCGCCGATGAACCAGGCGCTGATCGGACGCTCCACGAATACCGCCAGGTCGCCGCGGGACAGCAACAGCGCGCGGCGGAAGTTCTCTTCGACCATCGGCCCCAGCACGAAGCCGAGCAGGATGGGCGCCACCGAAAACTCCAGGGTCATCAGGATCGCGCCGATCACGCCAAACGCCAGCACTTCCCATATCTGGAAGAGGCTGTTCTGCGTGCTGAACACGCCCACCGCGATGAAGAACAGCGCCGACGGGAACAGATAGCGGTACGGCACCTGCAGCAGTTTCACCCACACGCCGATCAGCGGCACGTTCAGCACCATGAGCAGCACGTTACCCACCCAGAAGCTGGCGATCAGGCCCCAGAAGATGTCCGGATGCTCGGTGATGAGTTGGGGACCGGGCTGAATGCCCTGGATCAACAGCGCGCCCAGGATCAGCGCCATCACCGCGTCGCCGGGGATGCCCAGGCTCATCGTGGGGATGAAATCGACCTGCGTCTTGGAGTGCGACGACGCTTCGGGCGACGCCACGCCGGCGATCATGCCGGTGCCGAATTTCTCGGGCGTCCTGGATATCTTGCGCTCCAGCGCATAGGCCACGAAGGTGGTGATCGTGGGACCGGTGCCGGGCATGGCGCCGAACAGCGTGCCCACCGCCGTGCCGCGGACCATGGGCCAGAAAGCGGTCTTGAGTTCCTGCTTGCTGGGCCGCATGTCGCGCAGGCGCAACTTGGCGCCGCTGCCGATGATGGTCATGCGGTTGACGCTCATCAGGAAGTCGGCCACGCCGAACAGGCCCATGGAAATCGCCACCAGCTCCAGGCCATCGGACAGGTCCAGCAGACCGAACGAAAAGCGGATGGTGCCGGTGTTCACGTCCGTACCGACCACGCCGCACATCAGGCCGAACAAGGTCATTGCCACGCCCTTGAGCGGCGAACCGCGCGACATGGTGGCGCCGGCCAGGAGGCCCAGCAACATGATCGAGAAGATCTCGGTCGGACCAAACTTGAACGCCACTTCCACCAGCAAGGGCGATGCGAAGATCATGACGATGATCCCCACCGATGCGGCGAAGAACGAACAGATCATCGTGATGCCCAGCGCCGTTCCGCCCTTGCCCTGCTTGGTCAGCGGATAGCCATCCAGGCAGGTGACCGCGTGCGGCGGGTGCGAAGGCAGATTCAGCAGGATCGCGCCGATGGCGCCGCCGTACTGCGAACCATAGAAAATACCGGCCAGCATCAGGATGGCGGGCACCGGATGCATCACGTAGGTCAGCGGCAGCAGAATGGAAATGGCCGACAGCGCGCCCATGCCGGGCAGCACGCCGATGAGGTTGCCCACCAGCACGCCGAAGAACGACCACATCAGGTTATGCCACTGGAAGGCAACGCCAAAGCCGTACCAGAGGTCCATCAAGGATTGGGAAATCATGGCGCATCAACCCCAGCGAAACAGCGGAAGCTGCAGCTGCAGCGCCCACCAGAAGACGACGACCGCGATGACGGTCATGGCGACCGAAAGCAGGATGGCCTGCTTGATCGTGTTCTTGCGGTCGCCCAGCGCAGAGATGAATACGATGGCGAACGTGGCGGGCAGCAAGCCGCCGTAATGGCCCAGCAGCAGGAAGGCCAGGATGCCCAGCAGGATGCAGGCGCCGCCGCGGAAGTCCGGCAGTCCATGGCCGTGGCCGTCGCCGGGCGGCGGCGCGGACGATTCGCCCGAGCGCGCCGAGATGGCGATCAGCACGCCTGTCAGCGCCAGCAGGCCGCCGAGCGCGGCGGGGAAAAAGCCGGGTCCCATGTGGCTCAGGGAGCCGATGTGATAGTCGGTCCCGCCGTAGATTGCCCCCAGCCCGATGAGGACCATCAGCGCTCCGCCGTAATAGTCCTTTCTATTGATTGTCTTTTGCACTTCATCCTCCTTCGTGGTGCGGGGCCTCTGCCTGCCCGGGATGCTCCGCTCGAAACGAGCGACACCCGGTTCCTGGCGACAGGCCCGAACGCAGATTACGGAGGGAAGCTGCTAATTCGCTTTCTATGCGCTGTCGCGACCCTGAATCCAGGGGTTATCCCTGACAGGAAGTCGAAATATGCATGGAATCAGCGGATGCGCCGGAGCGCGGAGAGCTATTGGTCGCCCTTGAGCTCGACATCGAGCGGGCGCGGATACTGCGAGACAGTGGATGCGAGCGGCAGCCACAGCACGGAGGCCAGTCCGACGCCGCCCTGCGCGTTCGGCTCGCCGTCGCGCAGTTCGATGTCGCCATCGTTGCGGCGGGCATAGGCGCGGGCGATCGCCAGCCCCAGGCCCGACCCCGACGAGGCGACCGGCTTGTCCGTGCCTACGCGTTCGAAACGCGCGAAGGCGCGCTGGCGCAGTATCGGATCCAGCCCTGGTCCGTTATCGGAAACGGCGACCTCGGCGCGGTTGTCGTGGCAGCAGACGGACACGGTGATGCGCGCGCCCGCGGGCGCGTAATGGATGGCGTTGTGCACCAGGTTCGACAGCGCCTCGTGCAGTTCGGCCTCGTTGCCCGAAACCGGCGCGGAGATTTCCAGCCCCTCTTCGGAGCTGGCCTGGACCCAGCCCAGGTCCTGCTGCTTTTCGTGCGCCAGCGGCAGGTACTGCAGCACCACCTCGCGCGACACGGCGTTCATGTCCAGCAGCTGCCGCGGCAGCTGATCGGCCTGGTTGGCGTGGGCCAGGGACAGCAATTGCTCAGTCAGGCGGCGCGTGCGGCCCAACTGGTCGACGATGCCACGCAGGCCTTCCTGCGCGCGGGCGGGATCGCGCTCACGCAGGGCGTACTGCGCCTGGGTCAGCATGATGGCCAGCGGCGTGCGCAACTGATGGGAAGCATCGGCCAGGAACTGCGATTGTTCATCGAGGACGCGACGGTAACGGGCGATATGGTGATTGACCGCATCGACCAGCGGTGCGACTTCGCTGGGCACGCGCGAGGCGTCCAGCGGCGTCAGGTCGTCGGGGCGGCGCGCGCGGATATCGTTGCGCAGCCGGCGCAGCGGCTTCAGCGCCCACGACACGCCCCACCACACCAGCAACGCCACCAGAGCCAGCATGCGCGTGTCGCGCAGGATTTCCTGGCGCCGCGCGTTGTTCTCGGCTTCGATGCGCTTGCCGGTGCTTTCGGCCACGACCACCAGCACCTGGCGATGCTGCCCCTGGTAGTACAGGTCCCGCACCACCGCGACAACCCGCACGGGATCGTTGCGATAGACACTGTCGTAGAAGATGGGCTGGCTGTTGGAGCGCGGCCAGCTGGGCGGACGCGGCATTTCCGGCATGCCCAGCAGGGTCTTGCCCGGGGCCGTGGGCACCGCGGCGCCATCCGGCAGCGGCGGGTCGATCTCTTCGATACGGAAATACTTGCGCAGACCCGCGCGGGACTCAAGCATCACCTGCGCGTACAGCGGCGTGGCGACCTGCAGATTGCCGTCCGGGGTGAATTCCAGGCTGCTTTCCAGCACCCGAGCCGGTTCCACCAGGGCGCTATCGTAGGCTTCGTTGGTGATTTCGGCCAGCGTGCGGTAGTCGTTGACGCTGTCCACGACCAGCAACACGATCACTCCCGGCAACAGCAGGATGATCAGCAGCGCGCGGATACCCACGCGCGGCAACCCGGGCAGCCGCAAGCTCACTCAGGGTTCCGCGGACTCGCTGGCGACGCTTTCCAGCATATAGCCCAGCCCGCGCACGGTGACGATGCGCACGTCGCTGCCGGCCAGCTTCTTGCGCAGCCGGTGCAGCACGACTTCGATGGCGTCCGGATTGGCTTCGCTGTCATGGGTGAAGACCTTGCCGAACAGTTGGGACTTGTCCACCGGATAGCCGCTGCGGGTCAGCAGCGCGGCCAGGGCGGCATGTTCGCGCGGAGTCAGGAACAGCAGCGAGCCGTCCAGGGTGAAAGCGCGGCTTTCGCTGTCGTAGGACAGCGAACCGCATTGCAGGCGCGGATGCTGGCGGCCGCGGCTGCGGCGCACCAGCGCCGTCAGGCGCGCTTCCAGTTCCTCGAGCGCGAACGGCTTGGTCAGGAAATCGTCCGCGCCCAGGTTCAGGCCGCGCACGCGATCCTGCAGGGCGCCCTGGGCGGTCAGCAGCAACACGGGGGTGCGGTCGTCCCGATTGCGCATTTCGCGCAACACCACCAACCCATGCTTGTCGGGCAGGCGCAGGTCCATGACGATGGCGTCGTACTCCGTGCCCGCCATGAAAGCTTCGGCGGTGCGGGCGTCAGCCGCATGGTCCGGCACGAACCCGCTCTGGGCGAGCGCGCGCATCAACCAGGACGCCATGTCCCGTTCGTCTTCAACCAACAATATGCGCATGACCGTCCGTTCCTTCTGGCAGATTGTCTGCCGCCCGTTGCCCGTGCACCCGTTGGCGCAGGTAGCGGGTTTCGTGATGGCGCCGGAAGAGGATAGCCGACAGCTCGTTCAGCGCCTGGGTGTAGACATCGCGCTTGAATTCGATCACGGCATCCAGGGGCACCCAATACTGGCTCCAGCGCCAGGCATCGAATTCCGGATGCTGCGTCGCACGCAAGCACACATCGCTGTCACGTCCGACCAGGCGCAACAAGAACCAAATCTGCTTTTGTCCTTTATAGTGGCCGCGCCACTCACGCCGGACGAAGTGATCGGGCACGTTATAACGTAACCAATCGCGTGTACGCCCCAAAATACGGACATGCTCGGGCTTCAAGCCCACCTCTTCATGGAGTTCGCGATACATGGCCTGCACCGGGCTTTCGCCGTACTTGATGCCGCCCTGGGGGAACTGCCAAGCATGTTCCCTGATACGCTTACCCCAAAAGACCTCGTTTCTACCGTTGACGAGAATGATGCCGACATTGGGGCGGTAGCCTTCGCGGTCAAGCATGGGCCACCCCCACCGAATTCAATACAATTACGGTCGATTATACGTATCTGCTGCCACCTTTAAACATGCGCGCATCCAACTACCACATCAACACCCTCAAAGAAGCCCCTTCCGAAGCCGAAGTCGCCAGCCACCAGCTGATGACCCGGGCAGGGATGATCCGCAAGCTAGCGGGCGGCATCTACACCTATATGCCCCTGGGGCTGAAAGTCATCCGCAAGGTCGAAGCCATCGTCCGCGAAGAAATGAACGCCGCGGGTGCGATCGAGCTGCTGATGCCGGTGGTCCAGCCGGCCGAGCTCTGGCAGGAGTCGGGCCGCTGGGAGCAGTACGGCGCCGAATTGCTGCGCATCAAGGACCGGCACCAGCGCGATTTCGTGCTGCAGCCCACGTCCGAGGAAGTCATCACGGACATCGCGCGCAACGAAATCCACAGCTATCGCCAGCTGCCGGTGAACTTCTATCACATCCAGACCAAGTTCCGGGACGAGCGCCGTCCGCGCTTCGGCCTGATGCGCGGCCGCGAATTCACCATGAAGGACGCCTATACCTTCGACCGTGACGAAGCCGGCGCGCAGGCCAGCTACGACAACATGTTCAACGCCTACATGCGCATCTTCGGCCGCCTGGGCCTGGGATTCCGCGCCGTGGCCGCTGACACGGGCTCGATCGGCGGCACCCGCAGCCACGAATTCCAGGTGATCGCCGAGACCGGCGAAGACCTGCTGGTCTACAACGCCGACTCCGACTACGCCGCCAACATCGAGCTGGCCGAGGCCGTGGCCCTGTACGCCACCCGCGCCGAACCCGCCCAGGCCATGGCCGACGTGCCCACGCCGGGCGCCGCCAAGTGCGAGGACGTAGCCAAGCTGTTGGGCCTGCCGCTGGAACGCACCATCAAGTCCATCGTGCTGGCCACCGACGGTGAAAAGGGCGCCGACATCTGGCTGCTGCTGCTGCGCGGCGACCATGAACTCAATGAAATCAAGGCCGGCAAGCTGCCCGGCCTGGCCGGCTTCCGCTTCGCCACTGAAAGCGAGATCGTCGAAGCCTTTGGCTGCAAGCCCGGCTACCTGGGCCCGGTCAAGACCGTCCGTCCGGTGCACGTCATCGCCGACCGCACCGTGGCCAACATGGCCGATTTCGTCTGCGGCGCGAACAAGGAAGACTTCCATATCCAGGGCGTGAACTGGGGCCGCGATTTGCCCGAGCCCGAACTGGTGGCCGACCTGCGCAACGTGGTCGCCGGCGACCCCTCGCCGGACGGCAAGGGCACCCTGTCGATCCAGCGCGGCATCGAAGTCGGCCACGTCTTCTACCTGGGCAAGAAGTACTCGGAAGCCCTCAAGGCCACCTTCCTGGACGAAACCGGCAAGCCGGCCGTCCTGGAAATGGGCTGCTACGGCATCGGCGTGACCCGTATCGTGGGCGCGGCCATCGAGCAGAACCACGATGCCCGCGGCATCATCTGGCCGCGCGCGATCGCCCCCTTCGAAGTGGTAATCTGCCCGGTCGGCTGGGGCAAAAGTGAAACCGTGCGTGACACCGCGCAAAAGCTCTACGAATCTCTCCTGGCGCGCGGCGTGGACGTCATCCTGGATGACCGCGATGCCCGCCCGGGTGTGATGTTTGCTGAATGGGAGCTGATCGGCGCGCCGCTGCGTGTAACAGTTGGAGAACGCGGCCTGAACGATGGTGTGGTGGAATTGCAGGCCCGTCGGGAAACCGAAGCGGCCAAGATTCCGGTAGAGTCCGCGCTTGAAGCCGTGCTGACGAAACTCGACACGCTGTAAACCTTATAGTAACTACGGACTTTTCGCGTCCCGACCGCCCTTTGCTATCCATCGTGACCGATCCGAAGTCCGCCGAATCCGTCCTGCAAGTCCGTGTGTACTACGAAGACACGGATGCAGGCGGAGTCGTTTTCTACGCCAACTACTTGAAATTCCTGGAGCGCGCACGCACCGAATGGCTGCGCGACCTGGGAGTCAACCAGTCCCACCTGGCGGTTAGCGAGCAACGGATATTCGTTGTCCGCTCCCTGGACATGGCCTACCGCAAGCCGGCCAGGTTGGACGATTTACTTACCATACGCAGCCGAGTCACACGACTGGGCCGCGCTTCGATACACTTCGCGCAACGCGCGGAACGCGACGGGGAACTGCTTGCCGAAGGCAACATCCAAGTCTGCTGCGTCGATGCCATTCACATGCGGCCGGCGGAGTTGCCGGCTGACGTTCGCGCCAAACTGGAATTCATTCAGGAATAACCATGCAAGTCACCAACGACATGTCGTTGCTTTCGCTGATTTCGCACGCCAGCGTGCCGGTCCAGCTGATCATGCTGATGCTGTTGGGCATTTCGATCATGTCCTGGACCTATATCTTCGCCAAGCGGCTGGCGATCAAGCGGGCCCATGCCCAGACCCGCCGCTTCGAAGACGATTTCTGGTCGGGCGGCGACCTGTCCATGCTGCAGCAAGCCGTGGCCTCGCGCCGCGATGAGCAAGGCGCCCTGGCCCGCATCTTCGATGCGGGCATGACCGAATTCCTGAAGGCCCGCCGCGGCAACGCCTCCGGCGACGCCACCGCCCTGCTAGACGGCCCGCGCCGTGCCATGCGCGCCGCCTACCAGCGCGAAATGGATTCGCTGGAATCGCACCTGAACTTCCTGGCTTCGGCCGGCTCCGTGTCCCCTTACATCGGCCTGTTGGGCACGGTCTGGGGGATCATGCACGCCTTCATCGGCCTGTCGAACATGCAGCAGGCCACCCTGGCCTCGGTGGCCCCTGGCATCGCGGAAGCGCTGATCGCCACCGCCATCGGCCTGTTCGCGGCAATTCCCGCCGTGGTCGCCTACAACCGCTTCACGAACGACATCGATCGCATCTCGATCCGTTTCGACAGCTTCGTCGATGAATTCCTGAACATTCTGCAACGGCAGGTGCGCTAATGCCCTCGGTAAGCTCACGCGGCAGGTCCGGCCGCCGCATGAAGGCCGACATCAACGTGGTGCCGTACATCGACGTGATGCTGGTGCTGCTGGTCATCTTCATGGTGACCGCTCCCCTCATCACGCCCGGCCTGATCCAGCTGCCCTCGGTCGGCGCGGCTTCGGACGTGCCGGTCAAGCCGCTGGAAGTCCAGATTTCGGAAGACGGCAAGATCGCCCTGCGCATGCGCGAACCCGGCGCCACCATGCAGGACATCGCGCGCCCCGAGCTGGTGGCGCAAGTGCGTTCGCGCATTACCGCGGAAACCCCGGTGGTCATCGCCGCCGACGGCAAGGTGCCCTACGAGACGGTCGTGAAGGTCATGGATGAACTTCGCACCAACGGCATCACCCGCCTGGGCCTGCTGGTGGACCAGTCCGCCGGCGGTTCCCAGCCCGCACCCGCGAAAAAACGCTAACGCGACGCCTTCCGCCGGCGCCGCCGGCATGCAACGCTCATGACGCCACCCATAATCCGACACCGCAGCGGCCCCCCGGCCACCCCGCCCAACCACGACAACCGGAAGGCATTGATTCTGGCCGTGGCGGTGCACGTGCTGCTGCTGATCGTCCTGATCTTTGGCGTGAATTGGCGCTCGGAGAGCCCCGGCCCCGTGCAGGTGCAGCTCTGGGCTGACGGCAATTCGCCCGACTCCCCCCCGCCCACGCCGCAACCCGAACCGCCAAAGCCGCAGCCCAAACCGGAGCCCAAGCCCGAGCCTGAAAAAGCGCCCGAGCCGCCTCCGCCGCCGCCGCCGCCTCCCCCTCCCAAGCCTGAGCCTGAAGCCCAGCCCAAGACCGAGGAAGTCGACCCGGAGATCGCGCTGCAAGAAGCCAAGAAGAAGCGCGAACAGGAAGAAAAGGCGCGCCAGGCCGCCGAAGCCGCCAAGGAAAAGGCGCGCCTCGAGGAAGAGCGCAAGCAGGCCGAACTGAAGGAAAAGAAGCGCCTGGAGCAGGAACGCCAGGCCGCGGACAAGGCTGCTGCCGAGAAGGCCGCGGCTGAAAAGGCTGCCGCGGAAAAGAAGGCCAAGGACGACGCCGCCAAGAAGGCGGCGGCGGAGAAGGCCGCTGCCGAAAAGGCTGCCGCCGACAAGGCCGCCGAGGAAAAAGCTGAAAAAGCCGCCGCCGAGAAGGCTGCCGCCGAGAAAAAGGCCGCGGCCGAGAAAAAGGCCAAGGAAGAAGCCGCCAAGAAGGCAGCCGCCGACAAGGCGCTGAAGGATGCTTTCCGCAACGACGCCCTGGGCGCTGCCGGCATCCCCGGCGGCACCGCCGACCGCAACCAGGCGGGCGGCGGACGCGACAGCGGCTATGGCGCCAAGGTCCGCGCCTGCGTGCAACCCGGGGTGGCATATCCGCCCGCGGCCCGCAGCGGATCGGAAAATCCCACGGCACAATACCGGGTACAGTTAGGTTCCGACGGGAAGGTCAATGGCGTCACCTTGACCAGTTCTTCGGGCAATGTCGGCTTCGACCGCGCGGTCGAGACCGGCATCCGCCGCTGCAACCCCTTCCCGAAGCCCTCGACGGGCCGCTACGAACCCATTATTGACGTTGTGTACAGAATGTATGATTGACAGGAGATTGATGAATATGACTCCCGCTTATAGCCGACGAGTACCCCCCCTCGCTCTCTGGCGATCGTATGGACTCGGGCTGCTGATGCTGACCCTGGCCTGCCTGATGGCCATCAAGCCCGCCCATGCGCAGCTGCGTGTCGATATTTCCGGCACCGGCGCCACCCAGTACCCCGTGGCCATCGCCGATTTCGCGGTTGATGACACTCATGGCCGCGCCCTGGCCGAAGTGATCCGCGCCGACCTGACCCGCACGGGCCAGTTCCGCCTCATCAATGCCGCGGGTTCCGGCTTGAATGTGGACTCCCCCATCGCCCATGACGACTGGCGCGGCAAGGGTGCCGATTTCATCGCCTACGGCAGCATCACGCGCGGCGCCGATGGCCGCTACGACGTCCGCTACCGCCTGGCCGACACGGTCAAGAAGAGCCAGCTGGACGGCGTGGCGTTCTCGGGCACCGAGCAGGAACTGCGCCGTGTCGCGCACCAGATCGCCGACCGCATTTACGAAAAGATCACCGGCGTTAAGGGCGTGTTCTCGACCCGTATCGCGTACGTGCTGAAGAAAGGCGCTACCTACGAGCTGCAGGTCGCAGACGCCGACGGCCAGAACCCCCAGGTGGCCCTGCGTTCGCGCGAGCCCATCATTTCGCCGTCCTGGTCGCCCGATGGTACCAAGCTCGCCTATGTGAGCTTCGAATCCGGCAAACCTGTCGTCTATGTCCACAATCTGGCAACCAGCGCCCGTTCGCCTGTCGCCAACTTCAAGGGCAACAACAGCGCACCTGGCTGGTCTCCTGATGGAAGCAAGCTGGCGGTGGCTTTGACCCGTGATGGTTTGTCGCAAATTTACATCGTTGGCGCGACCGACGGCTCCAATCCGACGCGAGTTACGCGTTCTCCCGGGATTGACACCGAACCGAGCTTTACGCCAGACGGTGCTTCCATTATCTTTACGAGTGACCGCAGCGGCGGGCCGCAAATCTATCAGACCGGCTCGAGTGGTGGCGAAGCACGCCGCCTCACGTTTAATGGTGGTTACAACATATCACCCCGAATTTCCCCCGATGGATCGACGCTACTGTACGTTGCAAGACGCGACGGCGCGTTTCGTATCGCATCGCTGAACCTGTCCTCAGGCTCCGAGACCTTGCTGACTGATGGTCGTGACGATCAGTCCCCGAGTTTTGCGCCGAATGGAATGCAAGTCCTCTACGCCGCCATCCAAAATGGACGTAGCGTGCTTGCTGGTGTGTCGAGCGATGGCCGCGTACGGCAGACGCTTTCGGTACTGAATGGGGAAATACGTGAACCGACTTGGGGCCCATTTACCCGATAACACGTGTGACTCTCTTTGCAAAGGAACTATCATGAAGTCGCGCATTGCCAAAAGCCTAACCATCGCCGCTCTAGCTGCCACCCTGGCAGCTTGCAGCTCCGTCCCTCTCGACGATAAAGCGGGTCAGGGCGGAGGCGCTGGCCAAGGATCCTCGGCCTCTGGCCAGATCCTTGATCCCTTCAACCCCCAAAGCATCCTGGCGCAACAGCGCTCGGTGTACTTTGACTTCGACAGCTACACGGTGTCGGACCAGTACCGCAGCTTGGTCGAAACCCACGCCAAGTACCTGGCCTCGCATCAGCAGCAGACCATCAAGATCGAAGGCAACACCGACGAGCGCGGCGGCGCCGAATACAACCTGGCCCTGGGCCAGCGCCGTGCCGACGCCGTGCGCCGCATGATGACCCTGCTGGGCGTCAGCGACAACCAGATCGAAACCATCAGCTTCGGTAAAGAAAAGCCGAAGTCGACGGGTACGTCGGAAGCCGACTTTGCGGAAAACCGCCGCGCCGATATCGTTTATCGCCGCTAAGCTTTTTCGTATAGTCTAGAGCCCTACCACGCGTCGGGACGGTCAACCGGCCGTCCCGACGTTTGTTTTTATACCCCGGGAATTTTCATGCGCGATAACGTTCTGTCCCTGCGTCCTCTGATTGCGGCCACCGGCTTGGTGCTGGCGACCCTGGCGGCGCCCGCCCACGCTTTTTCCGACGATGAAGCCCGCCGGGCCATCCTGGATTTGCGCCAACAGGTGCAGCAACAGAACGAACAAAGCCAGCGCGCCAAGCTGCAACTGGCCGACCAGATCCAGGCCTTGCAACAGGAAGTCGCCCAATTGCGCGACCAGCTGGAGCTGGTATCGCGCCAGCAGCCCTCGGCCAAGCCGGGCGGCGCCGCGGGCAGCGCCAATCCTCCGGGAGCCTCCGCCGGCGATCCCCAGGAACAGGCGGCCTATGATGGCGCGATCGACCTGTTCCGCAAGGGTCAGTACAAGGAAGCGTCCGAATCGCTGGCCGCGTTCACCGCCCTGTACCCCGCCAGCCAGCTCGCGCCCAGCGCCCAGTTCTACCTGGGCAGCAGCCGCTACGCGCTGAAGGACTTCAAGGGCGCCATCGAACAACTGAACGCCATGGTGCAGAAGGCCCCGGACAACGCGCGCGCGCCGGACGCCCTGCTGGTCATCGCCGGCAGCCAGATCGAAATGAACAACCGCGCCGGCGCCAAGACCACGCTGCAACGCATCGTCCGCGACTACCCGACCACGCCGGCCGCGAGCACGGCCAAGAGCCGTCTGCAGCTGCTGCAGTAATGCCGCCAACCGCCAGCGCGGTTGCCGCCTATCGGCAGATCCTGCGCCGCCGGGCAGGGCTTATCGCCCTGCTGCTGGCGGCGCTTTTCATTGCACTGCTGATCGATTTCACCGTGGGCCCCTCGGGCCTGCCCTGGCGTGAACTCTGGCAGACACTCACCGCCCCCGCGGCGGCCGATCCGACCTCTCGCGTGATCGTGTGGGACATCCGCCTGCCCTCCGCACTGATGGCCGCGCTGGTCGGCATGGCGCTGGGGATGGCGGGCGCCGAAATGCAGACCATCCTGAACAACCCGCTGGCCAGCCCGTTCACGCTGGGCGTGTCTTCGGCCGCCGCCTTCGGCGCCTCGCTGGCCATCGTGCTGCAGCTGGGCGTGCCTGGCATACCCGCCGCCTGGCTGGTGGCGGGCAACGCCTTTCTGTTCGCCTTGCTGGCGGCATTGATGCTGGATGCCGTGACCCGCTGGGCCGGCATGAACACCTCGGGCGTGGTGCTGTTCGGCATTGCCATGCTGTTCACCTTCAATGCTCTGGTGTCGCTGGTGCAGTTCATGGCCAGCGCCGAGGCGCTGCAGAACCTGGTGTTCTGGACCATGGGCAGCCTGTCGCGCTCCAGCTGGACCACCGTGGCCGTGCTGACGGCGGCCTTCGCCCTGGCGCTGCCGCTGGCCATGCGCCAATCCTGGAAACTGACCGCGCTGCGGTTGGGCGAAGACCGCGCCGCGAGCTTCGGCGTGGACGTGCGCCGCTTGCGCGTCGCGGCGCTGGCCCGGGTCAGCCTGCTGTCGGCGCTGGCGGTGGCCTTTGTCGGCACCATAGGCTTCATAGGACTGGTCGCGCCGCATATTGCGCGGCGGCTGTTTGGCGAGGATCACCGGTTTTTCCTGCCGGGCAGCGCGCTGGTGGGCGCCGTGATCCTGTCGCTGGCGTCGATCGCTTCCAAGAATCTCATGCCTGGCGTGATCGTGCCGATCGGCATCGTGACCTCTCTGGTCGGCATACCCTTCTTCGCGTCGGTCGTGCTGCGCCGGCAAATGCCATGACCGCGCCCCAGACCGGCCCCTCGTCGGCGCTGACCGTGCACGGCCTGACGGCCGGCTATGGCCGCGCGGACGTGTTGCATGGGCTGTCGATACCCGAACTGGCTACCGGCCAGGTGACCGCCCTGCTCGGCCCCAACGGCAGCGGCAAGTCCACCCTGCTCAAGGCGCTGGCCGGCCTGATCCGCGTGCGCACAGGCGACGTGACGCTAGATGGACGGGACCTGATCCGCCAGAGTTTCGGCGAGCGCGCCCGTCATGTCGTCTACCTGCCCCAGGGTCTCCCTGCCGCCGTGCACCTGCGGGTGTTCGAGTCCGTGCTGGTGGCGGCCAAGGCCGGCGACGGCCTGGCCACGCCTGTGGACATGCAAGCCATAGACCGGCTGCTGGAGCGGCTGGGCATCGCCCATCTGGCCTTGCAGTACCTGGATTCGCTATCCGGCGGACAGAAGCAACTGGTGGGACTGGCGCAGGCATTGATCCGACATCCCCGCGTGCTGCTGCTGGACGAGCCGCTGTCGGCGCTGGACCTGAACTACCAGTTCCACGTCATGCGGCTGCTGCGGCAGGAGACCCGGGAACACGGTCTGATCAGCATCATCGTGCTGCATGACCTCAACGTGGCGCTCCAGCATGCCGACCGCGCCGTCATGATCCATGACGGCAGACTGCATGCCGCGGGCTTGCCGGCGGACGTGATCACGCCGGCCTCGCTGGCTGCGGTTTACGGGGTGGCAGGGCGCGTGGAGGCTTGCTCGCGCGGCCTGCGCCAGGTGCTGATCGACGGGCTGGAAGCGCATCCGCACTGATCGTGCGGGCGTGGTGTCAGGTGCGCAGGGCCACATCCACGACTGGCGCGCCAGTCATGTCCGCCAGTTGCCGCGGCGTCAGATTGAACACCGCATGCGGATGCCCGGCGGCGGCCCACAGGCTGTCGTAGTTGAACAGGTCCGCGTCCAACAGCATCACCGGCTTGACCGCATGGCCGATGGGGCACACGCCGCCAATCGCATAACCGGTCATGTCGCGCACGAACTTCGCGTCCGCCTTGGCCAGCGCACCCACTTGCGAGGCCACCTTGGCCTCGTCGACGCGGTTCGCGCCGCTGGCGATGATCAGCACCGGAGCGTCGTCGGTGGCGCGCCGGAAGATGATGGACTTGGCGATCTGCGCGACTTCGCAGCCCAGCCCCGCCGCCGCTTCCGCCGATGTCTTGCCGGTTTGGGGCAGGACGACCACGGGTTTGTCATGCCCCAGCTCCCGCAGCAGGCGGGCGACGCGCTGGGCGGATTCGGGCAAGGCGGCAAGCGACTCAGGGGACATCGGGACGGCTCCGTTGGGGTAGGAAGCCGGCGCGGGCAGCGCGCCGGCAGGTCGGAAACGAGTTTATCAGCGCCGCCGGCGGACGCCAGCGGGCTAGAATGCGGGCCTGGCTTTCCCATACGACACCCATGCGTTCCGAACCCGTCCTGCCCCTGCAAACCGCGCTGATCGGCGGCTATGCCATGTCCTATACCGAGTACGGCAGCGGCACGCCCCTGGTACTGGTGCATGGCTCCCTGTCCGACTGCCGCTACTGGAAGTCGCAGATGGCGCCGCTGGGCAAGTCGTTCCGCGTGCTGGCGGTATGCCTGCGCCGCTACTGGCCCGAGAGCTGGGACGGCGAAGGCGAAGGCTTTTCCATCGAGCAGCATGCCGGCGACGTGTTGGAGTTCATCGATACCGTGGCGGGCGGCCCGGCGCATCTGGTGGGCCATTCCCGCGGCGGCCGGGTGGCGCTGGAAGCGGCGCTGCAGCAACCCGACGCGCTGCGCAGCCTGACCCTGGCCGACCCCGGCCTGCCCCTGCCAGGCGACGACGACCTGCGCGGCGGCTTTCGCCAGCGCGCCCTGGCCCTCATCCGCGACGGCGAGATCGAAACCGGCCTGGCGCTGTTCGTCGATACCGTGACCGGACCCGACACCTGGCAGCGCATGGTGCCGTGGTTCAAGGAGATGGTGCGCGACAACGTCGGCACGCTGTTCGGCCAGGCCGGGGAAAAGCCCGCAGCGCTGACGCCGGCGCAGATCGGCACGCTGAAGCTGCCGACCCTGCTGATCGGCGGCGCGCTCAGCCCCACGCCCTACCCGGCCGTGCTGGACGCCCTGTCGCAGTGGCTGCCGCAAGCGCAACGCGTGACGATCACGGGATCGTCGCACGGCATGAACCTGGGCAATCCCCGCGCCTTCAACGGCGCCATCGAGACATTCATCGCGGGCTGAGCCAGCGTCCGGCTACGCGCCGGAGTGCGGCCGTAAGCGCGACAGCGTGGTCTCGGCCGACGGAGCGCCTGGGCTAGGGCTCGACCGAAGGCGTGTGCTTCAAGCGCCGCAATACGAAGGTGGAGCGGCTGTGCCGTACGCCGCGCAGCTTATATAGCCGCTTGCGCAGGAATTCCTCGTAGCCTTCGGTGCCCGCCACCGCCACCTTGATCAAATAGTCGTACTCGCCCGTCACGAGAAAGGCCTCGACCACTTCCGGCAGCCGCGTGATCTCTTCGCCGAAACGCGCCAAAGTATCGTCGTCGTGATGTTCCAGCGTCACCTCGATCATGACGGTGTCCGGCAAGCCCAGCGCCTTCTGGTTCAGCAGGGCCGCGTAGCCCTCGATCACACCCGCCTCTTCCAGCGCCTTGACCCTGTTCCAGCAGGGCGTGGGCGATAGCCCGACCTGTTCGGCCAGCTTCAGATTGGTGAGGCGTCCGTCCGCACGCAAGGCGCGCAGGATCTTGCGGTCGGTTTCGTCGATCTTGGGGGGTGTGGACATGGCGGGCTTGATCTGAAGAGAATATCTCTTAAAAAACGAATTCTACAAGACAGATATTTTCCAAATTTCGCCAATAAGGCGTGAATCAGGAAACCTATTTTGCTTTCCTGCCCGTAGACTTTCCTGCAAGGCGGCCACCTATCCCGGCCGTTCGATTTCGGCGTCCACGCTGCGGCACAACCCGGCGCAGGCCCCGGCAGTCTCAACGCAGCACGCCGCGCGCCGATCCGCGCGGCAGGAAACCATGTCTCTCGCAGCAGCAGCACCCGCAAGAACCGGCCTGGGCCTCTCCGGCACCGCCATGCTTTTCGCCGCTCCGGCGCTATTCGCTTCCAACATGGTGGCCGCCCGCTGGGCTCATGACGCCAACCTTCCACCCGTCTTCCTGGCTTTCGGCCGCTGGCTGATCGCCCTGCTGATCCTGTTGCCGCTGGCCGCGCCCGCCCTGCGCGCGCACCGCAAGACACTGTGGCGCGCCTTGCCGTCGCTGGCGCCGCTGGCAGTGCTGGGCATGGGCGTAGCGGTGGCGCCGCAATACATCGGCGCCCAGAGCACCAGTGCGACCAATATCGCCCTGATCTTTTCGTGCAGCCCCATCCTGGTGGCGCTGCTGGAAGCCGTCATCTGGCGCAAGCCGCTGTCCGCCCTGCGCGGCGCGGGCCTGGCGCTGGCGCTGGGCGGCGTGCTGGTGGTACTGGCGCGCGGCGACGCCCAGGCGCTGGCCCGGCTGGCTTTCGGCCAGGGCGACCTCTGGGTGCTGCTGGCCGCCACCGGCTGGGCTTTCTACACCGTGCTGCAAAAGCGCCTGAGCCTGCCGGCGGTGCCGGACAGCGCCCGGCTGGCGACCCTGATGCTGGGCGGCGTGCTGGCGCTGGCGCCCTTCGCCGCCATCGAGGCCGCGGCCGGCGCCACGCCACCCTGGGGTGATCCGCGCCTGGCGGCAGTACTGCTGTTTCTGGCGGTGGTGCCCAGCCTAGGCGCGTATTACGTGTATGGCCGCCTGATCAGCCAGGCCGGCCCGGCCACGGCGGGGCTGTCGATGTTCCTGGTGCCGGTCTATGCCGCGCTGCTGGCCTGGCCGCTGCTGGGCGAAACCCCGCAGCTGTTCCATGCCTACGGCTTCGTGATGATCCTGCTGGGCGTGAAACTGGCCTCGTCGCGCATGCGCGCGGCGGCGGCCACGGCCGCCGCCCCCGCCTGACAAGCGCAACACCCGCGACGCCGGCTCAGCGGCCCGCGCCCTGGGCAGCCATCACTTCCTGCGCCACCTGGCGCGGCGCCTCGGCATAGTGCTTGAATTCCATGCTGTAGGTCGCGCGCCCCTGGGTCAGCGAACGCAGCGACGTGGAATAGCCGAACATCTCGGCCAGCGGCACTTCGGCCCGCACCAGCTTGCCGCTGCCCCCGGCGATGTCCTCCATGCCCTGGACCATGCCGCGCCGCGACGACAGGTCGCCCATGACGTTGCCGGTGAAGTCCTCGGGCGTCTCCACTTCGACGTGCATCATGGGTTCCAGCAGCACCGGATCCGCACGGCGCATGCCTTCCTTGAAGGCCATCGAGCCCGCCATCTTGAAGGCGTTCTCGTTCGAGTCCACGTCGTGGTAGGACCCGAAGAACAACGTCGCCTTCACGTCCACCACGGGGTAGCCCGCCAGCACGCCCGCGTTCAGGGCTTCGCGTATGCCCTTGTCGACCGCTGGAATGAATTCGCGCGGCACCACGCCGCCCTTGATGGCATCGACGAACTCGTAGCCCTTGCCGGGCTCCTGCGGCTCCAGCTTGAGCACCACGTGGCCGTACTGGCCGCGTCCGCCCGATTGCTTGACGAACTTGCCTTCGACCTCGTTGCAGGTCTTGCGGATGGTCTCGCGGTACGCGACCTGGGGCTTGCCCACGGTGGCCTCGACGCCGAACTCGCGCTTCATGCGGTCGACCAGGATTTCCAGGTGCAGCTCGCCCATGCCGGAGATGATGGTCTGCCCGGATTCCTCGTCGGTGCGCACGCGGAAGGACGGGTCCTCTTGCGCCAGGCGGCCCAGCGCGATGCCCATTTTTTCCTGGTCGGCCTTGGTCTTGGGCTCCACGGCCTGGGAAATGACAGGCTCCGGAAACACCATGCGTTCCAGGATGATGATGTGGGCCGGATCGGTCAGCGTGTCGCCCGTGGTGACGTCCTTGATGCCCACGGCCGCGGCGATGTCGCCCGCGTAGACCTCGGTGATCTCGCGCCGCTCGTTGGCATGCATCTGCAGGATGCGCCCCAGCCTTTCCTTTCTTTCCTTGATGGGATTGAAGACGGAGTCGCCCGATTTCACCACGCCCGAATAGACGCGGAAGAACACCAGCTGGCCGACGAACGGGTCCGTCATGATCTTGAAGGCCAGGGCCGAGAACGGCTCGTTATCGGTGGGATGGCGTTCGATTTCATGGTCGCGCACGTCGTGGCCCCTGATGGCAGGCACGTCCACTGGCGAAGGCATGTAGTCGATGACCGCGTCCAGCATAGCCTGCACGCCCTTGTTTTTGAAGGCGCTGCCACAGAGCATGGGCACGATTTCGTTGGCGACCGTGCGCATGCGCAGGCCCTGCTTGATCTCGTCCTCGGTCAGCGGTTCGCCCGACAGGTATTTTTCCAGCAGGGTTTCATTGGCCTCGGCGGCCTTCTCCACCATCTTGTCGTGCCATTCCTGCGCCTGCTCCTGCATTGCCGCTGGAATGTCGCGGTACTCGAAACGCACACCCTGGCTGGCCTCGTCCCAGATGATGGCCTTCATCTTGACCAGGTCGATCACGCCTTCGAAATGGTCTTCCGCGCCCACCGGCAGCTGGATGGGCACGGCATCGCCGTTCAGCCGTTCGGCGATCTGGCGCTGCACCCGCAGGAAGTCGGCACCGACCCGGTCCATCTTGTTGACGAAGGCCAGGCGCGGCACTTTGTACTTGTTGGCCTGGCGCCAGACGGTTTCGGACTGCGGCTGCACGCCGCCCACGGCGTCGTAGACCATGACCGCGCCGTCCAGCACGCGCATGGAGCGCTCGACCTCGATGGTGAAGTCGACGTGGCCCGGCGTGTCGATGATGTTGATGCGGTGTTCGGGGTAATTGCCCGCCATGCCCTTCCAGAAGGCGGTGGTGGCGGCCGACGTGATGGTGATGCCGCGCTCCTGCTCCTGCTCCATCCAGTCCATCACGGCGGCGCCGTCGTGCACTTCGCCGATCTTGTGGGTGATGCCGGTGTAGAAGAGGATGCGCTCGGTGGTGGTCGTTTTGCCCGCGTCGATATGGGCGCTGATGCCGATATTGCGGTATAGCTCGATACGCGTCTTGCGAGTCATGGCCTCTTCCCTTGCAGTGAACTACCGGGCGAAGACGGCAAGCCCGACCGGGCCTTGCCGCGGCGGGCGCCATGCCGCGTAGGGTGCTTGAGAATGGCGAAATCGCGCCCGCACTGATGCGTAAATATTACGCGCGGCGCGGCAAGAAACAAGCCTAGTCCCTGCAAGAGCCAAGGATAAAAAAAGCCCCTCCAACAGGAGGGGCTCGTTCGCCATGCACCAGCCCGGGGCGAGCCTCTGGGGCTGCCCGCGGGGGCATATCAGTGCAGGCTACTTCTTTTCTTCCTTGACGCGATACACCAGCACTGCCGTGCTGGCCAGCGACAGGACCTTGGCGGTGACGCTGCCCAGCAGCAGGCGCGACAGGCCGCTGCGGCCGTGGCTGCCGATGAAGATCAGGTCGCAACCGGCGTCGGCGGCGGCTTGCACGATGCCGTCGGCCACGTTGAAGTTGGACACGGCGCGCGATTCGGACTTCACGCCGGCGGTGTCGGCGCGATCGGTGATCTGCTTGAGGTACTTGTCGGCCTGCTCGGCGGAGGCCTTTTCGTAGTCTTCGTCGGTGATGGCATAAGCGGCGGCCATGCCGTCGAAACCGATCGTGGCAGCGAAAGGCTGGGTCACGTAGAGGGCGACGACTTCAGCGCCCACGGAGCGCGCGAAGCAAATACCGGCGTTGGCGGCCTGGGCCGAGAGCGGGGAACCGTCGGTGGGAATCAGGATCTTCTTGAACATCTTGCCTGCTCCTGTCTGTAAGGTACCTCCATGCTACCGGAAACGCGCCAGGTTCACATCAACCGAACCCAGCGCGCCTTGACGCGCGTCAAGCGCGCGTTCAGCCCAGCTGCTGGGCGGCGGCGAACAGATTGGTGCAGCGCGTGCCAGTGCGGCAGTACGCCAAGACCGGGCCCGGCAGGGTGCGCAGCAACTCGGCGAAACGCACCACGTCGGCAGCGGTCATGGCGCTGCCCACCACGGGCTGGTACTCGATCTGCAGGCCAGCGGCCAGCGCAGCCTTGGACACGTCCGCGGCGGTGGGCTGGTCCGGGCCGCCTTCGAAATCGGGACGGTTGATGATGACGCTCTTGTAGCCGGCGGCGGCGACGTCCGCCATGTCGTCCGGTCCGAGCTGCGGCGCGACGGCGAAATTCTGGGTCAGGGGCTTGATGGGTGCGGACATGGCGATTCCTTCGATGGCTGCGACGATATAGCTCTCTATTATTGATTGCTGGAGGCGTTTTGCGCGAAGATTTTTTCCAGATCGGCCCAGACGCCACGATGATCGACGATCGTGACCGAAAAGCGCAGCATGGTCGACGGCGCCTGTGACGGCGAAAACAGCGTGCCCGGCGCCAGCAGCATGCCGTGATCAGCCGCCACGCGCGCCAGCGCCTCGGTATCGCGGCCGTAGTCGGCCCAGACGAACATCCCCGCATGCGGCTCGTGGTGCACGGTCAGCCCCAGCTTCAGCAGCCCTTTCAGGCAACGCTGGCGGGCGTCGTCCACCCGCAAGCGCACGCGCTCGATGTGGCGGCGGTACTGCCCTTCCATCAGCACGCGGTGGATGACCCGCTCGCCCAGTTCGGGCGAGGTCAGGCCAGCCAGCATTTTCAGGTCCGCCAGCTTCTGCAGGATGTCGGGATTCGCGGCCAGATAGCCCACGCGCAGGCTGGCCGCCAGCATCTTGGAATAGCCGCCCACCAGGATCACCCGCTTCAGGCCGTCCAGCGCGGCCAGCTTCATGGCGCCGCCGGGGTGCAGTTCGCCGTAGGTATCGTCCTCGACCACCAGGAAATCGTGGCGTTCGGCGATGCGCAGAACGTCGTAGGCGACGCCGGCCGACAGCCTGTGGCCGGTAGGGTTGTGCACCGAGCTGTTGATGATGAAGAGCTTGGGCTTGTGCTGGGCCGCCAACTGTTCGAGCAGCGCTGTATCGGGACCGTCCGGGCCGCGCGGCACGCCGATCAGGCGCGCGCCGAAGGCGGCCAGGCGGCCGAAAATCACGAACCACGCGGGATCTTCGACCAGCACGGTGTCGCCCGGCTTGACCAGGTGCCGCGCGATCAGATCCAGCCCGTGCGTGACGCCGTTGGTGGTCAGCAGATTGAGTTCCGGGTGCGCCGGCACGCCGTCGTTCTGCAGGAAGGCGGCGATCTGCTGGCGCAGCGGCGCAAAGCCCTGGGGATGGCCATAGCTGACCAGGTGTCCGCGCACCGAGCGCCCCACGGCGCGCACTGCCCCCGCCACCATCTCCGGATCCAGCCAATCCGCCGGCAGCAGCCCTGCGCCGCCCGGCATGCCTGAAGGGTTGGAGTCGCGGAACATGCTGCGCAGCAGCCAGGCGACGTCGATGCGGGCCGGCGGCGTCAGCGCCACGGGCGCCGCGCTGGCGACCGCCGCCAAC
>NZ_JBARYB010000220.1:0-7764 GCF_049647645.1 Achromobacter sp. | reverse complement strand
AGCCGGCGGCGCGCGTACGGCCGGCCTGCGCCTGGCCGAGAACGTTTCTGAGTACCTGTCCGAGGAAAGCGGCATGCTGGCTGGCCGCCCCGCGCTGGAGCAATGGCGCCTGGACCTGGCAGAACTGAATGCCCGCGCCGACGCGCTGGCCCGTTCGGCCGCCGCGCTGCAAACCCGTCTGGCGTCCGCCAGCGCAAAGCGGGGCGCCTGATACATGTTTCCCTTGCTGCGCCTCTTTCGCATCATCCTGGTTTCGCTGCGCTATGGCCTGGACGAGCTGGTGCTCTCCAGCCTGAACCATCCGCTGGCCACCTGCCTCTTGCGCGTCATCCGCCTGGGTACGCGTCCGCGCAAGCCGCGCGGGTTGCGGCTGCGCCTGGCGCTGGAATCGCTGGGTCCGATTTTCGTGAAGTTCGGGCAGGTGCTGTCCACCCGCCGCGACCTGATCCCCACCGACATTGCCGACGAACTGGCCTTGCTGCAGGACCGCGTGCCGCCGTTCCCTTCGGCGCAGGCAGCCGCCTGCATCGAAACCGCGCTGGGCGCGCCGCCCGAGAAGCTGTTCGCCCAGTTCGAAGTGGACCCGGTGGCCTCGGCCTCCATCGCCCAGGTGCACTTCGCGGTACTGCACGACGGCCGCGAGGTCGCGGTCAAGGTGCTGCGCCCGGGCATGCTGAGCATCATCGAGAAAGACCTGTCGCTGCTGAAGGTGGTGGCGCGCATCATCGAGCGCCTGGGCGCCGACGGCCGCCGGCTCAAGCCGCGCGAAGTGGTGGCCGAGTTCGACAAATACCTGCACGACGAGCTGGACCTGGTGCGCGAAGCTTCAAACTGCAGCCAGCTGCGCCGCAACTTCGGCCCCGAATCCGGCCGCGGCGACATGCTGATCGTGCCCGAGGTGATCTGGGAATACACGGCGTCCACGGTGTTCACCATGCAGCGCATGTACGGCATGCCGGTGGGCCAGGTGGAGCGCATGCGCCAGGCTGGCATCGACATCCCGACGCTGGCGCGCACCGGCGTGGAGATCTTCTTCACGCAGGTCTTCACCGACGGCTTTTTCCACGCCGACATGCACCCCGGCAACATTTACGTGTCGGATCGCCCGGACACGCTGGGTAGCTACATCGCGCTGGACTTCGGCATCGTCGGCTCGCTGTCCGAGTTCGACAAGAATTACCTGGCGCAGAATTTCCTGGCCTTCTTCCACCGCGACTATCGGCGCGTGGCGCAGTTGCACATCGAGTCGGGCTGGGTGCCGCCGGATACGCGTGAAGAAGAACTGGAAGGCGCCGTGCGCGCCGTCTGCGAACCGTACTTTGACCGGCCGTTGTCGGAGATCTCGCTGGGGCAGGTGCTGCTGCGATTGTTCCAGACCTCGCGCCGGTTCAATGTGGAGATCCAGCCGCAGCTGGTCCTGTTGCAGAAGACCTTGCTGAACGTCGAGGGATTGGGCCGCCAGCTCGATCCCAACTTGGATCTCTGGAAAACCGCCAAGCCCTATCTGGAACGCTGGATGCGTCAGCGTGTCGGATTCAAGGGTTTGCGGCAAAGCCTGGAAAAAGAAGCCGCGCAGTGGTCGCAAATGCTGCCCGCTTTGCCCAGGCTGGTCCATGACCACCTGAGCCGTCCGAATGTCTCGCCCGCCTTGCTGGCCGAGATGATCCAATTGCGGCGGGCGCAGGAACAGAACAACCGGCTGGTTGCAGCGCTGGTTGGGGTGGCGGCTGTCGCCATCGGGGTCGCGATATGGGCCTTGACTCGGTAGGCGGCGCGATGATCTAGACGGTATCTGTCATGTTTCATTCATGAAACAGTCATCATAGCTTCGCGGTATACGGCGAAAAATAGCGCTGCGGTGGATGAATGCAGCGCCCTCGCCGGCAAGGCGCGCGCCATTCTTAATTTCTATATCTATAGCCCCACTAGCGGGACGAATACAAGGGCAGACCATGCTTTATCCTGAACTCTTCAAGACCATGGAAGCCGTGCGCTGGAACATGGCTCATGACATACCCTGGGGCGATTTCGATCGCAGCAAGCTCTCGGACGAGCAGGCTCACACGATCAAGATGAACGCCATTACGGAATGGGCAGCCTTGCCGGCCACCGAAATGTTCCTGCGCGACAATCGCGGCGACAGCGATTTCTGCGCGTTCATGTCGGTGTGGTTCTTTGAAGAACAGAAGCATTCGCTGGTGCTGATCGAATACCTGCGCCGCTTCCGTCCGGACCTGGTACCCACCGAGGAAGAGCTGCACAACGTGCGCTTCGAGTTCGACGCCGCGCCCGAGCTGGAAACCCTGATGCTGCACTTCTGCGGCGAGATCCGCCTGAACCACTGGTACCGCCGCGCCGCCGAATGGCACACGGAGCCGGTCATCAAGGCCATCTACAAAACCGTGGCCCAGGACGAGGCTCGCCATGCCGGCGCCTACCTGCAATACATGCGCCGGGCCTTGCACGACCGCGGCCAGGACACCAGCGAGCAGGCCCGCCTGGCGTTCTCCAAGATCGGCGTGCTGATGGCCTCCGCCGGCCGCACGCAGCAGGCCCTGCACCCGACCAATCTGCACGTCAACAAGGACCTGTTCCCCAACGACACGGTGCAGTCGCGCCTGCCGGAACCGGGCTGGCTGGAGCACTGGCTGGACACGCAGATCCGTTTCGACGGCGTGTGGGAGCAGAAGGTCGCCACCCGCATCCTGCACATCCTCTCCAAACTGATGGACCGCAGCTTCGAAACGGTGAAGGACCTGAACCGCTACCGCAAGGAAATGACGGCCCTGATCGTGCCCAAGGAAAAGCAGATCATCCTGGGCGGCGCCTGAGGCGGGGCGATACAATCGCCGCATGCCTGCCGCCCGTTTCGAATCCAAGGTCCTGTCCCGCGACGAATGCGTCGCTGCCGTCGCCGCCGGCCGCTTGCCGCGGCCGCTGGTGTTCACCAACGGCGTCTTCGACATCCTGCACCGGGGCCACGCGACCTACCTCGACCAGGCCGCCCAGCTGGGCGCGACCCTGGTGGTGGCGGTAAACACCGACGAGTCGGTGCGCCGTTTGGGCAAGGGCGCCGAGCGCCCGCTGAATCGCATGGAAGACCGCGCCGCCTTGCTGGCCGCGCTGGGCTTCGTGACCGTGGTCACGTCCTTCCATGAAGACACGCCCGAGGCCCTGATCGGCCAGCTCAAGCCTGACCTGATCGTCAAGGGCGGCGACTACGACATGGAAAAGCTGCCGGAGACCGCCCTGGTCAAGACCTGGGGCGGCCGCGCGGTGGCGATTCCGTTCGAGTTCGAGCGCTCCACTACCGCGCTCGTGAAAAAGATCCAGAACCAGTAAGCAGCGCCCCGCGGCGGGCTCAGCGCGGTTCGCGCAGCAAGCGGTTGATCGCTTCCAGGTCCGCTTCGGCCAGGATGCCGCTGGTGGCCTTCAGGCGCAGGCTGGTGAGCACGGTGCTGTAGCGCGCCAGGGCCAGGTCGCGTTGGGTGGCGTAAAGCTGCTGTTGGGCGTTGAGCACGTCCAGGTTGATGCGCACGCCGACCTCGTAGCCGGTGCGGTTAGCCTCGACCGCGGCGCGGCTGGATTTCTCGCCGGCCTCCAGCGCCTGGATGCGGGCCAGGCCGCTGGTGACGCCGGTGTAGTACTGGCGCGCGGCCTGGACGGCCTGGCGGCGCGCGGCCTCGTAGTCGTGGCGCGCCTTCTGTTCCAGCTGGACCTTTTCGGTCACTTGCGACGAGACGCCGCCGCCCGCATATAGCGGAATCGACAGCACCACGCCAATTGTGTTGTCTATCGGCTTGCCCGGCGCGGCATTGCGCATGACGGCGTCGCTGGCGCTGCCGCTGGTGGCGCGCAGGTTCAGGGTGGGGTAATGGCCGCTCTTGGCGATCTGGATTTCGCGGCCGGCGATGCGGGTCAGCAGTTGCGCGCGCAGCACGTCCAGGCTGGAGGCCTCGGCCTGGTTGCTCCAGTCGGCCACGCGGGCGGGCTGCGGCGCCGGCAACTGCACGCCGTAGGGCAGTTCGGCCAGCGCGCCCGGCGCCGTGCCGATGATCTTGGCCAACTCGTCGCGGCGGACTTCCAGGTCGTTCTGCAGGCGCAGTTCCTGCGCCACCACCAGGTCGTAGCGCGATTGCGCCTCGTAGGTGTCGGTGATGGTGGCGTTGCCGAGTTCAAAGTTGCGCTTGGCGGACTCCAGCTGCCCGGCCACGGCGGCCTTTTCGGCTTCGGTGGCGGTCAGCGTGTCCTGGGCGTAGAGCACGTTGAAATAGGCGTCGGCCACGCGCAGCAGCAGGTCCTGGTAGGCCTGTTGCAGCTGCACTTCGACGTCGGCGACGATCAGCTTGGATTGTTCGAAGTTCTGCCAGCGGCCCCAGTCGAACAGGGGTTGGGTCAGCGACAGGTCCCAGACGCCGCGTCCGCCGCTGTAGGCGATGCCCATGCCGCGGGTGCTGCGCGTTTCCTGATAGGCCCCGCCCGCCTCGGCGGAGATCAGGGGCAGGAGCAGGGAGCGGGCCTGGGGCTCTTTTTCCAGGCCGGCGCGGTAGTTGGCACGCGCGGCGGCGTAGGTCGGGTCATTGCCCAGCGCCGATTGCCAGATCTGGATCAGGTTTTGCGCACGCGCAAGCGACGGGCCGACGCTTGCGGCGCAGGTAAAAACCAGTAAAGCCGTTAGCAATCGGACACGCATGATGATCAACGATACGCCGGGTCGCCCGGGGTGCCGCTGCCCCGTCAGAGGGGCAGGCGCCCGGCCGCAGGGTTGGGGATCAGAACTTGAACTGCGAAACCGCGACGCCGCGTAGCGGCTTGATGACGGTTTCGAACAGGTTCACGGTTTCGAAGCTGGCCGCGGTGGTGCGGGTGATGCGACAGGCGGTCATGACGGGGGCCTGGCCCACGACCACGACCAGGCGGCCGCCCACGCGCAGCTGGTACTTCAGCGCGTCGGGGACGGTCGGCACGGAACCCGTGACGAGGATGGCGTCGTATTCGGTGGAGCCCCAGCCGTTGCGGGCGTCGCCGGTTTCGACCTTGACGTTGGTGACGTTGTTCATCTGCAGGTTCTGCTGCGCGAATGTCACCAGGCGGCTGTCGATTTCGACCGAGGTGACCTGTTGGGCCAGGTAGCCCAGCAGCGCGGCCTGGTAGCCGGAGCCGGTGCCGATTTCCAGCACGCAGTCGGACTTGGTCAGCTGCAGGTCTTGCGCCAGGCGGGCTTCCATCTTGGGCGAAAGCATGTTCTGGCGGGTATTGACCGCGTTGATCTCAAGCGGCAGTTCCAGGTCGGAAAACGCCAGCGCGCGCAGGGCCGGCGGAACGAATTGTTCGCGGCGCACATCGAACAGCGCTTGCAGCACTGTGGTGTCCAGAACATCCCAGGGGCGGATCTGCTGTTCCACCATGTTGAAGCGGGCTTGTTCTACGTCGGGCAGGGTCGAAGCGTTCATGACGGTCAGAAAAAACAGAGGAATCAACAGACCATTGTACCGATTCGTAGCGTCATGTGACGCGGCGCCCGGCCGACAGATGTTTCAGGCGCCGCTCGCGTCTACCACCAGGCGTGGAAGTGGTGCACCGGGCCGTGGCCGGAACCCACCGACAGGCGCTCGGCATGGCGGATGGCCTCGGTCAGGTAAGCCTTGGCGCGGCGCGCGGCCTCGGGCACGTCCCCGGTTTGCGGCAGCAGCGCGGCCAGCGCCGCCGACAGGGTGCAGCCGGTGCCGTGGGTGTTGACGGTTTCGATGCGGTGGCCGGGCAGTTCGATCATGCGGTCGCCGTCGTGCAGCAGGTCGATGGTCTCGTTGCCGGGCAGGTGGCCGCCCTTGACCAGCACCCAGCGTTCGCCCGAGTGCGCCAGCTTGTTGCGCAGGCGCTCGGCCACGCGCCGCATTTCCTTGACCGTTTCCACCGGGCGCTCTTCCAGCAGTACGCCGGCCTCGGGCAGGTTGGGCGTGAGCAGGGTGGCCTGCGGCAGCAGGGCCTCGCGCATGGCGCCCACGGCGTCGCGTTCCAGCAGCAGGTCGCCGCTCTTGGCCACCATGACCGGGTCCAGCACCACGTGGGCCGGGGCCCATTTGGCGAGTTTTTCGGCCACTACCTGGATCACCGGCTGCTGGCCCAGCATGCCGATCTTGACCGCGTCGATGCGCACGTCCGCGAACAGCGTGTCGATCTGCTGGCCGACGAAGGCGGGGGCGACCGCCGAAATGCCGGTGACTCCCTGGGTGTTCTGCGCCGTCAGCGCGGCAATCACCGCGCAGCCGTAGGCGCCCAGCGCGCTCATGGCCTTGACGTCGGCCAGGATGCCGGCGCCGCCGGACGGGTCGACGCCGGCGATGGTCAGCGCGTTGGGGATGGGACGGCCGCTGGCGGCCTGCTGGCGGCTGCTCATTTGGGGGCGCCGGCGGTAATCAGCCCATCGGTGGGCGAGCTGGGGGCGCCGCTGTACAGCTTCTTGGGCATGCGGCCGGCCAGGAAGGCCTCGCGGCCGGCTTCCACGCCCTTCTTCATGGCGCTGGCCATCAGGATGGGATCGCGCGCGCCGGCGATGGCGGTGTTCATCAGGACGGCGTCGCAGCCCAGTTCCATGGCGATGGCCGCGTCCGACGCGGTGCCCACGCCGGCGTCCACCACGATGGGCACGCGGGCCTGGTCGATGATGAGGCGCAGGTTCCAGGGGTTCAGGATGCCCATGCCCGAGCCGATCAGCGAGGCCAGCGGCATCACGGCCACCGCGCCCAGGTCTTCCAGCATGCGGCACTGGATGGGATCGTCGGTGCAATACACCATCACCTTGAAGCCCTCGTCCACCAGGGTCTTGGTGGCCTTCAGGGTTTCGGGCATGTTGGGGAACAGGGTCTGCGGGTCGCCCAGCACTTCCAGCTTCACCAGGTCGTGGCCGTCCAGCAGTTCGCGCGCCAGGCGCAGCGTACGCACGGCCTCGTCGGCGCTGTAGCAGCCGGCGGTGTTGGGCAGCAGCGTGAACTTCGACGGCGGGACGTAGTCCAGCAGGTTCGGTTCGCCGGGGTTCTGGCCGATATTGGTTCGGCGGATGGCGACCGTGACGATTTCGGTGCCGCTGGCATCCAGCGCCGCGCGGGTCTGTTCAAAGTCCTTGTACTTGCCGGTGCCGACGAGCAGGCGCGACGAGTAGGCGCGGCCGGCGATGGTGAGAGTGTCTTGAGTGGTCATGGCGGAGGTTCAAAGGGCGGGTGCGCACGATGCGAGGCCCGCGGGGACTGGCGATTCGTTGCTCGAATGATAAAGCACGACGCCGCACGGCAGATGCGCAAGATGAAATGCGGCGTTCCACTAATTGAAGATCGCGGCATGCGCGCACAAAGATCAGCGCAGCCGGTCCAGGTCGGCGCAGATCGCCTCGGCGGCGTCGATCAGGCGCGGACCCGGGCGATACAGGGCGTCGGCGTCGACGCCGTACACGTGGCCCAGCCGGGCGGCGGGCAGCCCCAGCGCCTGCCAGGCGGCCAGGTTGCGGGCGGCGTCCTCGGGGCGGGAGATGCCGGCCAGCACGGCCTCGGGCCGCGCCGCCAGCACGCTTTCCAGCGTGACCTGCGGTGCCACCACCGGTGCCTGACCGAAAACATTGACGCCGCCGCAGACGCGCAGGGCGTCGCTGACGATGCTGCTGTCGTTCAGGGTGTAGATGGGGTCCAGCCCCGCCTGCACGAAGACGCGCACGGGGCGGCGGCCGGCATAGCGCGCGGCCAGGGCGTCCAGGCGCGCGCGCAAGGCCTGGGC